>NZ_JAPWHZ010000002.1:1459910-1527633 GCF_030587265.1 Janthinobacterium sp. SUN137
CGCCGCTGGCGCCCAGGCTGCCGTCGGCCTTGACACCCGCGCCCAGCAGGCTTTGCGCGCCGCTGTCGATGCGCTCGGCCGTGATGCGGTTGTCGCCCTGCGCCGCGATCACGCCCGTGTTGGCCAATGTGCCCGTTACCTGCAGGCGTTGATTGCCCGCCGCATACAGGCTGCCGCTGTTACGCACCACGCCCGCCTGCGTGTCGAGATTGCCGCCGGCAAACACGCTGCCCGTGTTGTGCAATGCCTGCAATTGCAAGCTGGCATTGCCGTGTTGCGCCTGCACCTTGCCGCCCAGGTTATCCAGCTGTTGCGCGGTCACGGCCAGGTTCTGCCCGGCCGCCAGCGTGCCGGCCGTGTTGTCGATCGTGCCCAGCGCGCCTATCGTCGCCTGCTGCACGGCGCTCAGCAAACCCTGCTGATTCGAGAGCGTGCCGACCGTCACGGCCAGGTCGCCATTGCTTTCGATACGCCCGCCCGTATTGTCCAGCGTTTGCGCCACGCCCAGCGTCATGCCGCCGCTACCCGTCTGGCCGATGCCGCCGCCCCGGTTGTCCAGGCTGCCCGCCTGCAGCGTCACCTGCTGCGCCACCAGAGTGGCGTCGCGGTGGTCGATGCTCGCGGCGTCGATACGCAACGCACCGTTGCCGATGAGTTTGCCGCCCTGGCCGTTCAGGGTGCTGGCCGTGATGGCCAGCACGCCAGTGCCCGCATGCTCGATGCGGCCGTTGATGTTCGTCAGGGTCGCGGCACTCAGGCCCAGGTCGCTGCTGTTGACGGCGATACGCCCGCCCGTGTTGTCCAGCACACCCGTGGCGATGACGGTCTTGCCCTGTCCCGTCTGCACGATGTCGCCACCGCTGTTGTCCAGGTTTGCCACCTGCAGGGCCAGCTGGCCGCCGCTCAATTGCCCCTTGCCCGTGTTTACCAGCGCCTGCGCGTTGCCCGCATTGGCCGTGATCGACAGCAGGCCCGGCGTACTCACCACCGCGCCATGGGTCAGCACATTGCCCTGTGTCGCCGTCAGGGCGATATTGGCGGCGCCGGTCTGACTGCCGCTCAAGTCCAGCGACGTGCCCGTCAAGCTGGCCTGGCCCGCCGCCAGGTTCTGCCCGCTGGCGGTGATTCCTTGTGTAGCCGCCAGGGTCAGGTCGCCGCTGGTGCCCAGACTGCCATCGGCCTTGACGCCCGCACCCAGCAAGCCGCTGCTGCTGATGCTGTTCGCCTGCAGGGTCGTATTGCCCAGCGCGGCGATGGAACCGCTATTGATCAACGCACCGCCCACCGTCCACTGCTGGTCGCGGCCTGCATACATCAGGCCTGTGTTGCTAAAGTCCCCAGCGGTCTTGAATGCCAGGTCGCTACCCGTACTGATCACGCCATCACGATTCTCCAGTTGCCCCTTGCTGGCGATGGAGGCCGCTGCTGCCGACGTGATCCGTCCCTTGGTATTGTCAATGCTTCCGGCTTGCAGAGACAGCGTGCCGTTACTGCTAATCTCGCCAGCAGCGTTATCCAATCGTTGCTGGACGGTAAACATCGCGTCGCCGGTACCGGTTTGCACCAACTGGCCCGCATGATTGCTGAGAAAATTGACAGCCACATTCAAACGATTCGCCGATGTCACTGCTCCATCGTGTTGCATGGTATCCGCAACGATATGCACGGCACCATTGCTGATCAATGTACCTTGTTCGTCATGCAGAACGCTTGCTTGAAGGGACAGGTCCCCGCTGCCCGCATGCTCAATACGTCCTTGCGTATTGGTCACCGAGGATGCTGCGATATTCAGGCTATGGCTATTGACGGCAATGCGGCCGCGCGTATTGTCCAGCAATGCGCTCGGCGACTTCAGGGCAATATTCGTGTCGCCCGCTCCGGTCTGTATCATGACGCCATCCCGGTTACTCAAACCCGAGAGCGCGACATCAAGCTGGCCGGCACTTAAGGTTCCCTTGCTGTTGTCCAGTATCTGGCGCGTATTGGCATTTGCCGTAATGGATAGCGTGCCAGGAGTGCTGATGATCGCGCCCACGCTACTGACATTACCGGCGCTTGCCGTCAGGACGATCTGCGAGGCGCTGGTTTGACTGGCATCCAGATTGATCGAAGCCGCATTCAGACTGGCCGTTCCAGCGGCCAGATTTTGGCCATGCGCGGCCAGGTCATTGCTCACATTGACGGTCAAATCGCCGGCAGCGGCCAAACCGCCATCGAATTTGACACCGGCGCCAATCAGGCTGCCCGTTCCACTGCTTACACTGTCGGCCCGAATGCTGTTGTTGCCATGCGCGGCGATGACGCCAGTATTTGTGAGTTTGCCACCGAGATTCAAGGCCAGATTGCCGACCGCATACACGCTGCCGCTGCTATAGGCATTACTACCCTGGAGATGCGCATTGCTTCCAGCGAAAATGCTGCCTGCGGTGTTACTCAAATCCGCAAACTGCAAATTCGCCTGACCGGCAAACGCTTGCAATGTGCCCCCTGCATTGTCGATATTGGCGCCTTCAAGCGTCAGGTTCTGTCCAGACGCGACTATGCCCGCGCGGTTATCCAGTTCCGCGCCGGCCTGGATACCGATGCTTTGCGTCGAGGTAATGCGTCCCTGGGTATTCGACAGCAGCGAAGTCGCTATTGCCGCGTCGCCACCAAGTTCAATATTGCCGGCACGATTATCCAGATTTTGCGTCGCCAGCAGCGACGCCTGACCGGAACCGGTCTGGCTAATGCTGCCGCCACGATTGTCGATTACGACACTTTTGATGCCTATCTGCTGCGCCGACATGACAGCATCGCGATGGTCCAGCTTGCCGACATCGAGCGACATGCCGCCGTTCGTGACAATGCGGCCACGCTGCCCCAGGAGTGTATCTGCCACGACCATGGTGAACGCTCCCGTACCGGCGTGCTCTATCTTGCCATCCACGTTATAGAGCATCTGCGTGCGTAGAGCCAGATTTTGGCTATTGCTCGCAATACGTCCGGAACTATTGTTCAATGTACCTGGCAATTGAAGCAGCAGATCGTTGGTACCAAATTGAGATATCTGTCCACCGATATTGGACAAATCATGCGCGCGCAGATCGATCTGATTTGCGCTCACGACGGCCGCGTCCGTGCGCACTGCATCTGTGGCGTTGAGCGACAACCCGCCCAGCGTTGCAATACTCGCGCGGCTGGCATCGAGGTCGCCCGCGCTGGCACCCAGGCTGATGTTCCCACCCGAAACTTGCGCGCCAGCAAGGTCCAGCTGGCGCGCCGCCAGGCTGCTGTCGCCGCCAGCCACGGCCGTGCCGTGCACGGCAATGATGTCCCCAGCAGAAACGCTCAGCTTGCCGCTGGCGGCCAAGGTATTGTCCAGATTCAAGCCAGCCGCCAGCACCGAGCCGGCGGTGGCATCAATGCGCGCCGCCGCCCCCGTGGCATGCACCTTGGCATTGCCCTGGGCCGCGATCACGCCGCTGTTGGCAATGTTGCCCTGCGCCTGCACCAGGCTGTCGCCGCCCGCATACACGGTGCCGCTGTTGGCCACGTCGCCCGTCACCGCAATGCTCGTCTGGCTGCCGCTGCCTGCGGACTGGATATTGCCGCTGTTGCTCAGCCAGCCATTCGATTGCAGCACCAGATTACCCGCCGTGGCCGCCAAGACGCCTGCATTGCGCACACCCAGGCCCGCTTCCGTGCCGATCAGGGTGATCTTGCCCGCGTACATGCCGCCCAGCTGCGCCACGTCCAACGCATACGCCGGAGCCGGCCCCACGCCAGCAATACCGCCCGCCACGCCATGCGCCGCATCGATCTGATTCGCCCCCGTCACCACTTTCAATTCCTGCGCCCAGATGCCGCCATTGATCTGTGCGGCGCGCGCCAGGATGGCCGTGTAGTCGCTCAGCGACGTGTCCAGTCCACGCCCGTTGATGCTGACCACACCGCGCTGTACCATGTAGCCGTCCAGGCTGCCGCCGTTGAGGATCGGCGTGCCCGTCGTCAGCGTGACCCGACTCGCATTGATGAAACCGCCGCCGTCGATGGCCACGCCGGCCGGGTTGGCGATGACAACCTCGGCGCGCTGCCCGGCCACCTCGACATAACCGCGCAGCTGGCTCGGGTTGGCCGAATTGACTTCATTGAGGATCACGCGCGCGCTGCCGCCTGCCAGCCATGGGTTGCCTTGCACCCAGCCGCCCGTCTGCGTCTGCACGTTGCCGCGGCTATTGTTCAGGATGGCGCCATTCGCCGTCACGTCGAACTGGCTGTAGGTATTGCGCGACACGCCCGCCGCGCTCGGTGTCTGGATGTTGACCTGCGTCACGCCGTTCGCGCTTTGCACCACGGTCGGACGCTGGCGGCCCGGCGCGTTCGGGTCGGCCACGATCTGCCCCATGGCTGGCCCGGCGACAAAACTCACCATGCCCAGCGCGCCAAACACGGCCAGCGCCAGCGGCCGTAACTTGCCATTCACACTTAAACTTAGCCCGCCACCGCCATCGCCTTCAAACACGCCATTCGTCAAGCTGCCCTCGCCCTTGGCCGCCTTGCCTTGCGAAGAAGCATTTTCGGCGACGACCATCAATTGGCCACGGCGTTTATTGAAGATAATGCGGTACAGGTTCTTATTCATGAAATGTCCTAATGACAATTAAATGATGCGATAAGGGGAGAAGAGAACAGCTGGCGGATGGCAGCGTTTCACATCGGAATTTTTTAATAGCTGGCGTTCAGGCTGAAACCGGCCGTATGGCTGGCCGTGCGGAACAGTTCAGGCTTGCGCACAGGCCAGCCGACAAAGGCGTCGTACTGCACGCCCAGCCACTGGCCGCGCAAGCCGACGAAGGCGCCCGTCAAGTTGCTGGCTATCAGCCAGGCAGCGGACGGCCCCGCCACTTCGCCATGGTCGAGGCCCGCATACGCTTCCTGGCCGCTGCTGCCCAGCGGCATACCGAGCTCGTTGCGCAGCAACCAGCCCCGTTCGGCCGACAGGCTGCTTTCGCCGTCGTAGCCGCGCACGGTATACCGCCCGCCAATCGCAAAACGGTCTTGCGGCACCAGCGGCGTGCGGTTGTGCTGCATGCGCCAGCTGCCCGTGTAGCGCAGCGGCTGGCCAGCCACCTTGAACGGCGCGGACAGGGCCGCGTCGGCCAGCAGCAGCTTGAAACGCGACGTGCCCTCGCCGAACGCTTCCTCGGGCGCGGCCAGCGCATCCATCGCGCCCGTACCGCGCCGGTATTGCAGGTTGACGTCAAACGTGGCCTGCCCCAGGAATTCGCGGTGGCCGATGCCCAGTTCCCAGCCGGCCATGCGGCGGCGCTGCACTTCCACTTCCGTGTCGTCGATGAAGTTTTGCGCGGAACGCTGCCAGCCCCGTAGCGACACCGTCGTCTTGCGCGAGGCGTCGCGGTACACCAGGCGCGACAACTTAACTTCGCGATTCTGGCTGGCGCCGCTGTAGTTGTAGTCCTGGCTGATGCCGGCCACGGACTGGTGGTAATGGCTGTCGCTGGCGGTGAAGGCCAGCAGCCAGTAGGCGTAGGGAATCGAATAATGCGCCACCATGCCGGCCGTGCCGCGCGGGCCGTCACGGTCGCCGTCGACGTTCTGGTTCAGGCTCAGGTAAAACAGGTCGTTCAGGGTCAGCCAGTGGTCATACGACAGGGTCACGCTGCCCTGCAGCTTGCCCGTCGAGCGCGAACCGCCATCGTCGAAGCCCAGCGCCAGGCGAAACGGCAAGCCCTGCTTCCATTGAATCTGCAGATCGCTCTCGCCCGGCTTCGCGTTGCCGCCCTCGGCCGGCATGATCTGGATATCGGCTTCGGCCGTCGGCACGCGCTTGAAGTTTTCCAGCGCCTGTTCCGTGTCGCGCACGCTGAGCAGGTCGCCCGGGCGCGCTGGCACGGCATTCCACCACGTGGCGCGGGGATTCGTGCCGGGCGCAAAGCCGATCTGGCGGATGCGTCCCGGTATCAGCGTCAAGGCCAGCGTCCCCTTGCTCAAGTCCTGCGGCTCGGCCAGCACGCGGGTGGTGACGTAGCCGCGCGCGATGATGGCGTTCTGCATGCGGCCCATCACCACATTGATGGCCTGCGTGCCCAGGCAGCGCCCCAGCGCAGAGTCCGGCGCGCCCAGGTCGTCGCGCCCGGCGGCATCCAGCGCCCATTGGAACTGCGCAGCGCCCTCGCCCTGCAGTTCCAGATGATCGATCGTAAAACACGGTGATTCGCCCGCGGGCAGGCGATTGGCGGAGGCGGCGACGGGCGCCTCGAGCAGGCGCACGTCGGGCGTGCGTTCCTGCTGCTGGCGCAGGAGGCGCTCGCGCTCTTGCTGGCGTATCAATTCTTGGCTGGCATCGTCGCGCTGGCTGGCGCCAGGCGGGGTGGGAAGGGGCGGCGCGATTTCAGGACGGGTCTGCGCGGACACGGCGGCACACAGGGTGCCGCTGAACAAAAATACACCGCACCATGGCGTCAAGCGCAGGTGCATATGTTGCCTTAAGTAATTATTTACGTAAGGAAATTATAAATTAATTATTTCTATCGGGCAACTTAATTTATTTATTGAGAACTTTACCTCCTTGGTAACTGTCTTTCAACTATCCAATTACCACTAGTAAATAGATGCGCGGCCTTGTGGCGGCAGCACAGGCAATGGCAGCCGATATCGATAGCATAAAAAAAGCCCTGTAAAAACAGGGCTTTGGCTTACCTAATCAGTAAGAACATGACATTTTATAATCGAAACTTATTCCACTCGATGGTCAATGAGCCGGCTAAGCATTTGATTTCTTTATGCTCTTCGGATCAATGAACAGCTGATGCCCTCGAGACAAGGTAGTATATGTCGATATATGAATACTTACCAAAGAATCACATCAAGAGAATAGGGGGAATATTTTCGCCCCCATCTAACGCGTCAACGGTCCCATAACTATGAAATAGTCAAGACGAGGTCATTACCACAACAATTGCGTGGTTTTACTCTGAAAATTTCTGAATTAGATACGGATTCCGTCGAGCGACTGGTGCTTATCCATCCACGACTTGACCCACAAAGGTTGACGGCCGCGACCGCTCCACTGCTGTTCTTGGTTGTCAGGGTTGCGATACAAAGCAGCCACAACTTTTTTCTCTCCCTTCGCTGCATTTTTTGGTACGCCTGCGATCAACTGGGTCAGCGGCACGCCGACCCGCTGTGCAATCGCCTGCATTTCCGCACGGGCTCTTTCCAGCTCGTCTTTTTGTCGGGCCTTGATTTCTTGAATTGCTTGCGCTTCGAGCTTTTTTAACTCGGCCAGTGATAATGATGAGATATCCATACGAATTCCTTGAAAGTAGGACAAATTTGGGGTGACACCTATATATGACTTGAGCACGCATGCCAAGTGAAAACCATTCTAAAACAATTCGCGCGTGCTTTAGCCCCTTTATTTCTCATTGTGCCATCGAAATACCTAGCTATAGGGGGCAATTTCGGCTGGAGCCATGCAAGTGGCCCGACAACAATAGTGGAAATCACCGTTGCCACGAAAGCCGAAATATGGAGCCACGATCCCCTTCTTTCGCATCGACCTGGCTTCTGGCCATGCTTCAAGGACAAACCTATGACCAGATCGCAGAGCAGTTTCGTGTCACGAAATCGACGGTGTCCAAATCGGTTGCCGATTTAGCACGAGATCTACAATCCGTCGTAGGTGTGATCGGCATTGACGAAGACAGTGCTCCCACTGCCCAGGTCATCCGCGCGCATGGGAAAGATTATCTGGAGGCATTGGAACATTTCGTGCCGCTGGCGAAACCTGCGGCCACAACCGCACCTCCGATCATTGCCCATACGCACATTGAGCAGCTGGTGCTGCACACGGCACGGCATAGTCGCTGCAAACAGCGCGATATCGCCCTTCTCCTCATGCTTATCCATACTGGCGCACGTCCAAATGAGATCGCCAGGATAACCATCGCCGACTACATCGATGCGTCGGGCCGGCGCCACTCGCCACCATGGCTGCCAGCACATGCCGCTTCGAATGGCATAGCACGCCCGCTTCTGCTTTGCGACACAACAGCGTTGTACTGGCTTGACGCGTATTTGGCGTGGCGCGTGGCCGCTGGATACGGTGTCAGCGATCGAAGCGCATATCGAGGACTGCAGGGCGACAGTAGCCTATTTCTCAGTCGGAGCGGTGAGTCGTTCACCTCGCCATGCGCGAAAGGCACCTCCGAAAAGGGTTTACACGACGTCCTGCAACGTATCTTCCGCTACGCCAATCTGCCTGGTCTTGGTGTGCTGGGCGCGCGGCGCTCCGTCGCGCATCGCCTGCACGCCGACGGCTGCACAACCGAGGAGATCGCGTTTTATCTTGGGACGCGAGCCGGTACGGTGCGCCGCCTGTTGTCGAAGAGTACCCAGAAACCACCACATCCGCGTATGTAGTCCCTACCTTCCCGTCCCTGAACGCATTCAGTCTTGCCGTTGCTCGGACCTCCCACGTGCGCTCGCGCCATGGGAAAAAGTCTGGACACGATAGCCGGGTTGACTCACTACAGACCAATGAGAGGATGGTTCATCGCTCATTTTCACGTAAAGGAGACCATCATGGACAAGGAAATCGTCAATCGCACGCTTGCGCAAGGCGCTCCGCCAACGGTCCTTGGCGAACGGCCAGCCCGCATTCCCACCGGCGGCACGATTCGGGCGGGCATCAAAGTGCTGAGCAAGGCGGCCGCGAGCAATCCGCAAGCCAAGGCAATCTACGATCAGGGGCTCGCCTCAAACTGTTCATTTGAAGAGATCGGACAAAAAATTGCCGAAGCTTTTCCAGACATCAAGGCACCGCTTGTTCCCAAAAATGTGACCTGGTTCACCGTACGTCCGAATGACTTCCCCAATCCGGCCCTGGCAGCGCAGATTTTGGCGGCCTTTGGCGAGGATCGGGGTGACGGCGTCATCCGGCTGTATCGTTTTCCAGTCATCTTTCCTGCCGATACCTGGCAACTGGTCATGCCACACGAACTGGCCGCCTGGGCACGCAATGACAAGCGCTATTGGAGCGAATATGCGTCGGATGGCCATACCCGCTACTGCAAAATGTACGCCCCGGTCCGCTTTGATGAGCGCAGCCAGCGCGTTGTACGTACCTTCGGTGGGCGGCCACTCCAACTGCGGCCAGAAAACAATGGCGTCTGCGATCCTGAAAACTGCCCGGAATTTCAGAACCGGCAATGCAACCTGACCGGAAAATTCATTTTTTATATTCCCGGCATTCCCTCGATCGATGCTTTCGTCCTGCACACGAACAGTTTTTATGCCATGAGCCGCGCCATCGAACGCTTTGAAACCATCTCGTTCATGCGCGGTGGCCGGCTGGCCGGATTCCTGGATCAGCACCGCACACCCTTTTATTTCAGTAAAAAGCTGCGCGACGTCTCGCATATCGATCCCAAAACCGGGCAATCCGTGCGCAGCGCACACTGGATCATCGAACTGGAAGCACCGATCGATGTCTCCTCGCTCTTGATCCAGCACGACGATGAAAGCGCTTTACACCTGGCGGATCAGGCCGCAAATATCTTGCAGGGTCACCATGAACAACGAGACGCAGCCTCAACGTCCAACCGTCCCGATGATGGAGATGATCTAACGCTGGAACAGCCTGCGGAGACCGGAGCATCTGTACAGCATAAGCCGGCCCCCGAATCCATGCAGTCTGAGTTACCTGCGCAGGAAGCCCCATCTACCGAAGATGAAGCGATCAACACCCTGTTCGACCTCGCCGCAGCCTATGGCGTAGATCGGGAGCGCTTTGGCCTCTTTGCTGATCGCCAGTGGGGCGCCGGCTGGCGGCGCAATGTAAATGGCCGCCAACGCGTGCTGGCGGAACTGGAACGCTATCAAAATGATCCGGAAGGCTTTTGTGACAAGGTCAACGCCCGCCTGCGCGCGTCCGACACGCCTTTATCCAGGCCACGCACTCCAACAGCGCCAGCCAAGGACAAATAATCATGCGCATCGCTCATTTTTCCGATCTGCACTATGCTGTATCGACCTTGCCCGAGGTCGACACCTGCTTCACCTATGCCGTGGACCAGGCGATCGCAAGACAGGCCGAGGTCACCGTCATTACTGGCGATACCACCGATCATGCCCTGGATGCCCATTCGCCGGCATTGATGGCGCTTGCGCGCCAGATTCGGCGCCTGGCCGACCATTGCCCAGTGCTGATGTTACAAGGGACGTTCTCACACGAGCCACCCGGTACGCTGGATCTGTTTTCACTGCTCGGGGGACGGTATCCCATTCATGTGGCCAACCGTCTACAGCAGGTCATCCTCAATAGCCGGCGTGAATGGACGGCTTCGACACACGCCCGTTTCGATGCCAACGAATGGCACGACGAAGATTGCACCCTGCTCTGCTCATGTGTTCCGACCATGAACAAGGCGAATTTGGCCGCCAGTGCCGGCGCGGAACAAGCGGGACAGGCGATGGGCCACTATCTTGCGGACCTACTGGCTGGTTACGCGCAGGGCAATCTGCTGGCGCGCCAGCGGGGCATTCCCACCATCGCGCTCTCCCACGGTACCGTGATCGGCTGCATGACAGAACATGGGGTGCCGATGGCGGGAATGGACCATGAATTTACCGCAGGCGCGCTGTTTCAGGCACAAGCCAATGCCGTCATGTTGGGGCATATTCACCTGCATCAGGCGTGGGAGCAGCGTGGGCAGATGATCGCCTACCCTGGTTCCATTGGACGGTTGCATTACGGTGAACAAGGTAGTAAGGGTTTTTTGATGTGGAAGATCACGGCAGACGGCGCTCTCTGTGAACTCGTCGCGACGCCGGCGCGCCGCACACTGGAGCTGGCGTTTGCTGGACCGCCGGATATACATGCACTGCACCAATACGTCGCTAGCTACTCCATCGAAGGTGCCTGGGTGCGTATCCGCTGGCAGTGCCTTGAAGAGGAACGCGCCACCATCGACCGCGAAGCGATCACGGCATTGTTTTGTGGCGCGGCAGGCATCAAGCTCGAAGGTCGCGTGATTCCCATTGTCCGTGCAAGAGCGGAGGGAATGGCACGCTGCCTTCAACTCGAAGAGCAAATCGATACCTGGGCACGCCAGGTTGACACGCCAGCAGCGCCCCTATTGACGTGTCTGGCCCAGTTAGCCACCCGCTCACCCGCCGACATTGCCATGGCCGCCCTGTCAGGAGAATCGGTCGCTGGCGAAGCTTAGACAGGCGGATGCAATGCTTCGAGAAATGGGCCTGTGCAGCCTTGAGGGGCGCATGCCCCGCTTCATACTAAAAATCAGAAAACACTTTGAACAGGAGAGATCACCATGCGCCCTCTTTCCCTCACCTTAACGGGCTTCATCGGCATTCGCGATGGGATGAACAAAGAATCATTGACGCTCGACTTCGAGCGTATGACAGCCGGTGCCCAACTGGTGGCCATCGTCGGCCCTAATGGACGAGGCAAAACGACCGTTTTAGACAATATGACTCCCTATGCAACCATGCCGTCCAAGGCAGGGGCTGACGGCCTTGGCAGCTTTTCCTACTATGACGAGGTGTATTTGCCGCTCAACCGCAAGGAACTCGTGTGGGAAATGGGGAAACAAAGATACCGTACCCAGATCATCATTCGCCTCAACGGCAAGCGCAGGAGCGAGGCCTACCTTCATCAGCTCTGCGCTGGTACATGGCAGCCCGTGCAACTGCCAGACGGTACCGTGTCCGATGGTCGGATGGAGTCGTATCAACGCTGCGTCGAGGACATCGTCGGTCCGGCCGCCACATTCTTTACCACGGCTTTTTCGGCGCAGAACAGGCGCCAATTGGCTCACTACCGCAATGCCGAAATCAAAATACTATTGAGTGACCTGCTCGGACTGGAGCGCGTGCGTACCAAGGGTCTACAGGCTGCGGAGACGGCCAAGCTGCTGCGCTACGGGCTTTCGGGCTTGCAGCAGGAACGGCGGCTGCTACAGCGACAGATCGATGACAATCACGAGCTTTCACGGCAATTCACCACGCCGGACGACGCGCTGGAGGCCGTACAGCGCTGCAGGCAGACAGCCCTGGAAGCGCTGGATGCCCAAAAAAATACCCTGGCGAAAATCAAAGCCGAACAAGCCGTTGACGCAACCTACCTAAACCAGCGCCAGCAGCTCCAACAAACGCTCCAGCAGCTACGCGATAGCGTGCGGACGGTCAATCAGCGGATGGACGAGCGCGAACACGACCTCATCGAGGTAGGCCAGGCATTGGCACACCAGATCCTGCAACGGCGGCAGGCGCATGCACAGGAATATCAGGCGCTAACCAGCAGGCACGCGAGGCTGCTGTTGCTAACCGCCGATCACTGGCGCGTGGCCCAGGCCAATCGGCGACTGTCGATCCTGACCCGCCTCCTGGAATGCCGCAGCAATCATGCCGCAACCTGCCGTCAGTTGCATGACCGGCATACCGAAGCAGCCTCCCAGCGTGCGCTCGCCATGCAAAAGATCGATGCGATCAACAGGGAAATCGGTGAAACGGTATGTCAAACCAGAGCATTGCACCAGCGCCTCTCGCTCACCGCCCTCGTTCCCTGCGCGGGAACCGCGCTACAAGGACAATGCCAGCTTCTTGCACACGCCCGCTCAGCCCGCCCCATCATTCCACAGTACGAACAGTCCCTGCGCCGACTGGAACACGCCCGGCACCAGCAAACCGAGGTGCTGTCGCAACTGGACAAGCAAATCGCAACCATGCCGAACTCGGCAGAGCACTTGGCGTGCGCGCTACACCGCCTGGATAGAACTCGGGCAAGATGCTCAGTCAATCAGCAGCTTGCCGCACGCACCGGCGAGATCGAGCAAGCATGCACCAGCATCGACGATATCGCCCGCCGCATTCCCCTGTTCGCGCCAGCCGTCGAGCATGAAACGGATACCGAAAAGCAGGAAAAAGTACGCATCGACAAGGAACTGGCAGCCATTGCAGATGAGCGCGCCCGGGCCACACAGGATGCGCGCGTGGAACGGGAGCGTATTGAACAGCAACTCTCCGCTCTTCCTGTGCCGTTCGATCCGACTCGTCTCGCGCATGCTGATCAGGAAATCGCTCACTTCACGGACAAGCTCGCGGCGTGTGAAGCACAACTGCACGAAGCGATCGGACGCCAGCACCGCCTGACTGAGCTTCAACGCCAGCTACTGGGTCAACGTCAAACGCTAACCGCCCTGGATGCCCGCATCGCTCACATTGAAGAACAAACTGCGACCTGGTCTTTGTTCGCCACATGCCTGGGCAATGACGGCGTGATCGCATTGGCCATTGACGACGCGGGCCCCGCCCTGTCGATGCTCACCAACGATTTATTGATGGCGTGCTATGGGCCACGCTTTACGGTATCCATTCGCACGCTGCTCGACTCGAATAAAGGGCAATCCAAGGAAGGGTTTGACATCATCGTCCACGACGCCCATACCGGCTTCGCCAAGAGCGTATCCAAAATGAGCGGGGGTGAACGCGTCTGGATCAATGAATGCCTCACGCGAGCCATGGCCTTGTATCTGACCCAGTCAAGTAACCGACGCAGCGAGACGCTTTTCTCGGACGAGGCCGACGGGGCCTTTGATGCCGAGCACAAACGTATGTTCCTGGCGATGAAGCGTCAGGTCATGCAACTCGGTGGCTATCAACAAGAGTTTTTTATTTCCCATACGCCGGAATTATGTGATTTGGCTGACGCAACGCTCAACCTCATGTGAAGTGAACCACAGGGTGGGAGTCAGTCCCTGTGCCAGGTTCACCTGCGCTGGGCCAGCGCTCAGTGACTGAAATGCTCAATTGCGACGCGATCACCCCACTCGCAAAAAAAAAGCGCCTCTAGTAGAGGCGCTAACTGTTTCCAGACAGGCATTAAGCACTGCCTTCACCAAGCGCAACAAGGCTGGCCACCCTGCTTTGCCTTTCGCTCACGATGCATTGACGTCGCCCATTTCTCCAACAAACCCCGTCAACCCTTTGAGCACATGAACATCTCCAGCCACCGTGAGCACGACATAAGCGCATTTCGGCTGCCGTCTTGGCGAGACGAATACCTTCCAGCCACAGTTCCTGCAGCGACTCATTGAATAGAAACACCAGCGGCATTTCCTCCCTTCCGTCGAAGTAGTCTTCGTAGCCTAAGTGCAGAGCTGCCCGAAATGCTTCCAGGTGCACAAGCTCACCGCTACCGGGTCGCCACTTTTCAGTTGCTTCGATATATTGCTGAACTACGGCCAGGCCGTGCACCTCATCAGCACCGTCCATCGTCGCCTCCATGGCGCTCTACCGCTTCGGCAGGGTCCTGCTGACGCTTCCTGCGCAATTCCATCAACTGTTCAACACTGTCGCGTATCGCTGCGTGCGCAAAACCCATCAGCCAGGCATCCCGCAAGCCGACCTCCCTATTAAACAAGCGCGGTACTTGCTCAATGCCGCGCTTGTAGTCGTCATACCCCATCTCCTCAGCGCGATATAACATCACGCTCATCAGCTCATGCCGCCGCCGTTCGTCGTCACGGATGTCCAGCGCGCGGCAATACTCGTAATATATCAAACCAATCGTTATATTGATCACTTCGTTCATGACAATGCTCCTTAGTGCAAATGCCCTACCCCGCCGCCCGTGGAACCTCCATGTACATAGCAAAGATCCTTTGCTGAGCACAGGTGTCCGGTCGCCAGGTCGCAAAAACAAATGCACGTCCTGTTTGTTCGAATAAACTGCGCGCCGTCCCGGGTCACAACGCGCGTACCTGGAGGCAGTGCCTCCAACTGCTCAATGAGCGGATCGACTTCTCCAGCTGCGCTGGCTTGTGGTATCCCACTCCTCTTCCAAGGTAAATATTGATGTTTCATGATGTCCTCCTTGCTTAAGGGAATTGAAACGTCCTGGACAATCGATGCTGGCACCTGGCACGACCCTGGACGAGGCCAGCCCTGCACATGCTGGCAACTTGAAATCTGCTCGATGGGTGCCTATCCTGAGCAACGGATGCATCTATGGAAAACGATCTGTGCTGGATGACGGATCTGATGAGGGCCGCGATTGGCAACAACATGCTGCAACTTGGCGTACATATCCGACTGACGTCGAGAGACGTCGAGCGCTTGCGCTACGTCACAGGCTTCGAGCCAGTGGGTATCAAAAGGCTCGCCGATCTCGACGCCTACATCGAACAATGCAAACAGCATTTACGGGGTCGTGCCGACGAGACTCGGTTACTGCATAAGCTCATCGACGAGACGGTGGCATCGTGCCGCACATCGGCCGGCGTCGTACTTCACCGATAGCCAGCTTACTGATGTCCCGTCCAGACATCAAACGGTTCCCTGGGCAAGAATCCCGAGTTCATCAGCAATAGCACCTGTCCTTGAAGCATGATGTCGACGCCACCCCGCCACACTCGATCACAATTCAACGCGCCCTGCCGCCAGCGCGCCTTGTCGACCGCTGAGATGCACCGATACTCGCCTGTTGCCTAGATTCAGTTGCAGCCTGTTCACGTAGTGGATGAACAATTTCTGACGGCGATACATCCTCGCCGGCGTCAACCTGACTAGCGCTCCCAGATTTCAACCTGTGTAGCTGAGCGGCAGCCCTGTCCTCGCGTTCCGGCAAACTGGCCAGGATGACCGCTCCCATATTCCTGATCAGCCTTCCAGTAAAGCCAAGGGGGGCACCGATCACCATATGGAATGCCCAACGGATACCAGCACCAATCTTGCGCAGGCGTACCTGACGCGCCTTTTCCCTTCGCAGTACTTGTTTGCAGCGCAGATACAGGCCACTATGCTGAAATCGCAATTCACCGCTCTTCTCCAGATGTGCCACCAACTCCGCGGCAATCATCGGATCTGCCGTGCGCCGATAAAGACTCGCCCAAACCCGTTCTTCTTCAACTTCGACCAAGGAGCGCCGCCGCTTTCCGGCCCTCATCTCTCCATCGTTTTGCATGATGTCCTCCACAAAAAATAAAGGGAACGCCGGCATCCCATCGGATGCTGGTGCCCCCTCATCTACACACGCCTCGCTCCTTTAACAAGCAAACGAGACAATCTATTTAGCACTCTCCCTCATCTGGTAACGAGTAACCACATCCGGGGCAATAAACGCTCCAGTGTTGATTGATCGTGCCAGACTCGGCGCTTTCCCAGCTGTGGTACCTGGCCCGTTCATGTGAACATGCCGGGCACTCCGCCTCAAAACGCTCATCCTCGAGACCCATCCCATCAGGTTCGACACCCTTTCCAAATACCCTGGTTACCATGCTGGTCTCCTTAGCAAGCCCTATGTCCAGACGGTGAATGACTCCGGGCAATCAGCCGCTTTAGCCAGGGTCGCAGCAACCAGAATTCAGTCGTGAGATGGACAACACAGGCAAACAACGCACCAATGCTTGACCTCCGGTACTGAAATCCACTGCCAGGATGAGACCGATATAACTGCAACTCGTCCGCAGAAGTCTGCGGCACCAAAGGGTTACCTGAGCGCGAGCACAGTAGTGCACACTCGACATGCACCTGCCCACACACCTCACGTAGTCCCGTACCGCCAAGCAAAACACACAGCGGGTTTTCCTGATTTTGTAGATATTGTCGTTGAGACATGATAGCTCTCCAAAAAAGAAGGCACCATGGCTCCTCACGGGGACCGCGATGCCCCGCACACGAGAAGATATGCCTGGCTATCGTCAACATCCGATAGGCAAGCGAAAGAAGGCCCGCCATTCCTGAGAACAGGGGCCTAATCTGAGAAGTAGCGATTGAACTGTACTTCCGTGACGCAAACGATCCTCTGCTTGCGCAATCAGCCTGACAAGTGGCCAGGCAAAGATCGGTTGCCGAAGCAACGTGTCGAAGTCTTACTCGACAGGTGAATGACGGGTGACGACCGCAACGCTCACCACGTGAGTGGCAAGATCCTGCCAAACATCCGCGATGGAGGCGGCAGGAGCAATGTGAGAGCGATTCTCACAGAAAGCACTCTCATTTTTGCAGTAGTTCTTGACGAATTCAAGCCGCATCAAGACGAAAGTTCACCGAAAATCAATCGTTCATAGAAGATTGGTCTTGCCGATACATTACGAAACGTGCACCTGTTTGGCGAGCGAATGCATTACGGTGGTGGCCCAGCCGTGAATGAGGTTCGTACAGCGCGCGACGCCAGCGCCGCCAGGAGAGAACTCACTAACGGTACCCACACCATGCTCAAACAGAAACGCAGAATTATCGAGGTGCGGGACATCGGCAATTGCCGGCAGCAAAAGAAGGCAGAAAGCGGCACGCATGCGATTCACTCGTAGAGCATCATGATAAATATGGGCAGACTCCATTGCTTCGAGCACATTATCCCGGTGGCGACGATACTTTGCGTCCATAACAATGAATTCGCATTTTTCACCGGAGACAATTCCAATCACAACATCGGGAATTCGCAGACCAGATAGACACCATCCCCTATTCTCGGCTGTGTTCCCATCACCAGCAGGAAAACGTGCCTGAAAATGTACCTCCATGCGAACGTGTTGATCCAGTTGCATCACATAGGATTCGTCAGCAGTGACTATCCCCCGTTTCGTCGTTCGGCTTAGCCTACCGCTAAACACTTGAGAAATTCTTGCTAGAAGATGGACCATACACCAGGCCTCATACACCCCCCACGTTGGCCTGACCGGTAACTGGTCCTGTTCATTATCACCAGCAGTGCCAAGCCAAAGTGCTTTTGTTCCACTCCGATAAGCGCCACTGTATGCTGGCTGGGTGGCTATTTGTGTTAGTCCACCGGCAGACGCGTTGGTGCATGCTGCACTGGCAAAGGGCTCAAGCAGAAGGAAAACTTTGAGCTTTTCCAGAATCATTTGCAATGCGCGCTCCCTACGCGGCCGGCGCTGCTCCTGTTCCTGTTTATCTCCTCCCAGCTTGTGTTCCTGGACGGCGGCCAGTAGCGAGGTGGTCTGCGCCAACATCCTTTTGATGAGAGATTTGAGGGCGCGGTTGGATGGTGTATCAAAGGTAGGACTTACCACCGGACTCGTCACATACATTGTATCGATGAACTCGGAATGTTTTGTGGCATCCATAGCAATGGCAGCAATACGTGGTTCACGCAAGGCAGAGGAATGCAGACGCTTTGCTTGGGATAGCAAAATGGGGCGGGTGCTCTGCTGAAGCGTTCTATGCGGCGCGTCGGTGATCGGTTGAAGTTGGCGCAAAAAAAGAGGGGCATATGCGTTAATTCTCGCAAGTCTTACAAGCGCATCAAGCTTGCTCGCGCTCGTCTCCTCGTCAAAACCCAAGGTCGCGCCTGAGTTGTCGAGCAATAAGGAGGCACGAAAGCATCGAATCTCGCTCACCATCGCCTCATATTGCGCATCAGACAGCTTTTTCTCCGATGAACCAATGTGTACATGAAAAACAAACTCGGCTGCCTCACTTACTACTACCGCTAACTGAACTGTTCCCGACAAAAAGCTAGGTATCCATTGATATAGGCCATCCTTGTTCGCATAAACTTCGACGTCATCCACAAAAACCTGCGAGGGTACAGCATCCAGTACCGTAAAAATGCAGCACTCGCGCTCCCTCAATCCGTAAATGATACTACCCGGTAAATAGATCTCCGGTGGCGCTGATGCGCCATCAAGTGAGACTGATAGTTGAGGAACAGTCACTTCGCTATTCCAGCCGGTCATCGCCAGAATCTCGCCGTTCCAGTTTCCTTCAGATCGTCGATCAGGACGGACAATTTTGCTGTGCATCTTGCCAGGCCATGCTCCGATAATATTGCGCACGCAGACGAAAGCGCACGATGAAACTTCACCGTATTCTCCCCTCGAAGCTTTGGTAGCACCTTCGCATAAATCACCGCATCCAACGCATCTTGCTCAGTAGACCCTGCCTCAACGGCGAAGCTCAAGTAACGCAAAACGTCCTCGACAGTTCTCCATCCAAAATGCAAGCGAACTGGCGCGAGAGCACAACCCAAATCAATGAGAAGTTTTTTTGTGGAACTATGCAGCCTTGTGGACAATGAAAATCGATCCCATCCGGGAAAGTCTTCGACATTAATATTCCAAAACTCCAGAGTGAAAGCACGATCGAGTATTTTGTCAGACAAGCCGTGTGTCGTCTCATCCATATTTAATGTGCCGATGATCGCCAAGTTCGCCGGGTAGCGGATTCGTTGTGGCACATTGGTGACATCTTCCGGTAGATCGTGTAAATCAATCCATCCCCCTGTTTCCATCGCCGAAAGCATCGGAGCAAGATACTGTTCTGGATGCGATAAGTTCATCTCATCAAGGATGACTACGTAGGGGTGCATCGGGTCATCGGCTGCACTTATCAACATATCAAGAAATGGCGCTGTACTATAACGCTGGGTCAACGGGCTCACGTAGCCAAGAAGTGGCGAAGAGTCGTACCAGGCAGGCTGAACAGGAATCACACGAGTTCGATCTAGTTCGTCACGGCTGCTGCCCGTGACAGCAAGTCCATAGTTAAGCGCAAGCTGAGTTTTACCGGATCCCGAAATCCCTGTCAGTACGGCAAAATGGCGTAGCGGCTGACTCCACAAACCACTATGTAGTTGACGCACCAGGTCATCAGGAAAAACGAGCTTTGCCTCGACAATATGTTGGATTCGCTGTTGCACCATAGAAAAACTTGGAATCTGAACTGAAATATTGTTCGAAGTACCAGATAATTGCACTTCAGGATGATCGATTGAGATCGATTCAGGTGCCCAAGTGACTCTGCTCGCCCACGCCTCACCACGCACGCTTAACTGGTATCGTCCTACCGAGTCTTGCTCAAGAAGATCAAGACTCGTCAACCACGTAATCATGGAGCGAGGCATGAAATCTGACGTCCAGCCCGGATTGATACTTTTGATCTTTGCAATGAAGTCGACGAGCGCTAGCGGCCCACTTTCGAGAAGCTTGATCGCATAGTCGACACCAAGAATCCGGGTGAGTAAATGATCGGCTAACTCATCAGGATCACGCGTCTCGAGCAGATTTAAACCCCGCGCATTAAGGGTGTAAATTGCTCCATCATAGACACACAGATCGAACTCTCTTGCAACCGTGTTAATAACGATGCCAACGCTGGACGGTGCTAGACTAGGGTTGCTGCGTCGTACTTCGTCTGCAAACTCTTCACGCGACAAACCATCTTGCAGGAGTGGCACGAGTTCAAGAAGTGTACTGAAATAGCCTTTTATAGATGTCAGACCTTTCCGACGAATGGCTGCAGGAAGCGGTCGCATTTCTGACAGAGAATCGACTCCCGTGACATCGATTTCGCTAGCCGGCGCCGCAAGTGTCTCCTTGGTGATGTACTCATACAGAGACCAAGGAAGACAAAGGCGGTCGAGGTCTGCATCTGGTAGGTTTGGATCGACAGGGCCGAGTAAATTGTCGAGCCGACGTTTAATCGCAAGATGTGCATGAACTGGATGTGCATTGGATTTGCCGCCCAGTGCACGATGCAAGAATTGTAAACTACCCACATCTGCGATCGTTGTGAACTGTTGCGGAAAGCGCGCGCACATGACTCGATTCAGCTTCAAACGTGCCACCCGGTCACATTTTTGGCGCAGATTTCTCTCGATCTCCTTGTATAGCCTAATTAGAAATCCCTCGACCTCAGCTTCGTCAGCTGGCAGGGTAGTGCTAAACGCCTGGCTAAACCATTCACGGAAGGAAGGATCATCGAGTGCAGGGCCTAGCTTCACGCTTCCCATTCCAGTCGACGCGACAGAATCATCCTCCCACAGCTTCTCCAAAAATTCGCGATTCATTAGCTCTTCTTGCGTGCTATCTTTCGCGCGCGCCAGTTGCAGCCGCAATCTCCGATACCAAGGTCTCGCTTCACTCTTTGCTTCAGCTAACACGGCATCAACTGTTTCTTTCAATGCAGCGTCTGAGACCAGATCGAAGTTGTTACTTTTCATGCCTATCCTGAAATGAGGGTTTGTGAAACAACATATGCCTAACGCTGCGAAAAAATCCTGTCACTTGCTGGTCAGCACTGACGTATAAATGAAATTCTGTGGAATAATTGCGACACCAATGTACTACTTTAAGGAAATTTCACGCTGAAGAATGTAGGATTAGCGATTTGAAAATCAACCATCAGCGCCCTGCCCCATACACTTTTCCTAGTTTTCCTTAAAAACAGATACGATACTAAAAAATCTGTCCAAAACGCAACCGATTGCTCGAATGAATACCACATTGAAGGGTGACCTACTCGAAGGATACATCTTCGACCTTTTTTCGCAACAGATCGCTGCCGGCGATTTTTGGGGCAATGCAAAAAACTGCAAAATATTTCAAAAAAAAGGCTATTACTCAAAGGATCGCGAAAAAAATATCATATTCGATGTATCGATCGAGTTCTACTTGCCTGGCGCCTCGCAATATTCGCTCGTAACTTTTATTGAATGTAAAAATTATTCACACTCCGTGTCGGTCGATGATGTAGAGGAATTTTTCACGAAAACTCAGCAAGTAGCTGCTTCAAACTCCAAAGCCATTATAGCTAGTACCGCGTCATTTCAGTCAGGAGCAATGACGTTTGCGCGATCTAAAGGAATTGGACTGCTCCGTTATTTTGACCGCTTAAACTTCAAATGGGAGCTAAACCGTTCGCCTTCCACCAGTGCCTACTCAGATGTGAACACTTCATACGACATGATACTCGACGGACTTTCGGTTCCAGACTTCGTCAGTAACGTTTTCGATCTCTACATGCAGTCACCCACAGGTCTGACAAATTCCGCCTGGGATTTCTTCGAAAAACTGCTAAACGATACAAATATTCCGTCTGAAAAACTAAACAGCATACGCAACCAAAAAGGCAGACCTAGTCCATTGGTGCCATTTCTCGAACAAGCAATCCTGGAAAAGCGAAGTCTCTCGATCCTACGCGATATTGGCTACCAGGATGGCGAGGTATCACTGCATGCGATCTGCGCCCGCGAAGCTACACAGTGCGGCCTGGTGGTTAAGAGAACTGCTCGCTTAGAACATCCGCACTCGAAAAATACGATATTGGGACAGATCTGCTTCGCACCACTCGAAATCCGTCTGTACGACCAACCGATATTGAACTCAGGACGAGAGCGATTTACGCTCGCACATGAACTTGCGCACCACTTTCTGGGACATTCCAAATATATGTCTAGGGAAGTGTGTGACGAGGATGATTTCGCGCTCCCGCGCACCGGAAGTACCTTAGAACCCGATATTGCAAGACTAGAGTACCAGGCAAATATTTTTGCCTCCTGCCTGTTAATGCCCAAGGACGGCTTCGTACAAAATTTTGCAAGAATCACGCAATGGTTGGGTATCGCAAATAGAGGATTCGGGGCTCTTTACGTAGATGATCAGCACTGCAATCAACAACACTACCTGAAGGTGACTCACGAATTAATGGGCCACTACGGCGTCTCACGCGCGGCTGCAAGCATTCGCCTCGAGAGTCTAGGCTTGCTCCGGTTCTATCGTACCGAGCCCCACCCGCAACTACACCCCCTTCAGGAATTTTTCGACCAACTACTCAACACGGGCGTTGACGACTAAGCAGCCTACGGGCCATCATCCATATGTACATAGCCGTTGCTCTCTCAAGAGATGTATCGGTTTCACTGACTTAGCGAATACCATGTGTTTCGTCAGATAATCTTGCAAGTAACCTAAAGCGCTCATGCACCAATTGATCAAAACAGCGCATGAATGCTCCCCCATCGTCACATGTCACGATCACATGCTTTACCAAGCGCCCACATCGTGAAACGCGCCGCGTGTCAGCAATCACACATGATGAGTGACTAAAATTGCATAAGACAAACGGCCGCCCCTCCACTGGTGCATCATAATAAGCTTGCGCCGCAAGACGGGCATCGGCCACCTCAATACCCTTGCACCCGCTTTTCTCGATCACCGTATAAGTTGATCCCGCCGTCCGGCATGCTCGCAGCAACTGCTGGCTCTTCGCATTCAGTTCCATACGACCTCCCCCGCGCGCCTCCCGAGCACCAGTTGTACCAGACTAGCGCCACTGACCAGCACCACTTTGCTTTTGGTCAAGTGGGGATACACGGCCGCGCCGCTGCGCCCCGTATGCAAAAATAGTCCTGCCCCAAAACCATGACGACAAAGGGCCTCACCGAAGGCTGCCACGTGGTGATGATTCACATGGCCACCGTAACGCTTCGACTGCACCGCATACCAGCCATGCCCTGGCAGCCACACCTTGCCGTCAATCCCGCCATCTCCAGAGTACCTCGGGTTGCGCAATACAAATAGGCCGGCGTCTTCCAGGGCAGAGAGCACCACCTCTTCGAACACCAGCGGATCCACATTGCGCAGATAGGCCAGGCACCGCGCAGCGTATCCCTCCCCTGTGAACTGCCTCACAGCCCGCAACACCGCGCGCGATTGACCAATACGCCTGCGATGCTCAGCCAGCCGGCGCATGCGCATTGCATTGAACAACTGCGACGCACATCGAACCAGCATGCTGCTCACGCCGCGCGTACGGGTCAACACAGCTTCGTAGCGCTCGCGCGGCGGACGCGGAGCGCGGACGGCGCCAGGTTTTCTATACTCGACGCTCTCACCACCATCATCACCGGCTACAGAGCGCTTGACCAGGCGCGCATGCAACTCTCCCGATGACCAACGCTGCCAATGTCCCCGTTTCATGATGCTGCTCCTATTAATTCCACTTCGTCACTGGGTCGGCCCACCGGCGAACCCAGATATGCATTGCTGATCTGCCGTCGATGATGGCCCAGCTGTTCGGCCACCTGCCGATAAGCGTCCGCCATCACCTCACGATCGTTTAACAGCTCGCCACCACGTACCGGCGGCTGCACCTGCGTGATATCAAAGTACAAATCGCCGGCGAACTGGTGCCGCAAGCCGTGTGGCGTGACACCCAGGTCATTCTTGGTCAGCCCTACTGAACGCACCACATTCGAAAACAGGTCCAGCGACTGTTTCAAGGACAGTCCAGGATGCCCGATATGCCCCCAGTCCTGCCGGGCGAGACAACGCGCCCGCGCCAGTGCTTGCCGCTGCTGAGGCGTGCGCACTGCCGCATAACGCAGCCGACCACCCTTCGTCCCTCGCTTGATGCGCAAAAAACTGATGTAATGATCGGATCGAGGATGCTGCACTGGCAAGGCATACGCCGGTATCTCGGCGGCGCGCGGGCAGAACATCACGGCTTCCTTACGGCGCAGGCCAAAGGCGATCATCATCGCCAGCTGCCCTCCCACGTGGCTGTCAACCGCATCAACGGCCGCAATCACCTCATCGACAGCAAGACCGTGGCTTTCCCACCCCTTGTCGATGAGCGCCCCGTATGAGCGGCGCACCATCGACGGGTCGCTCACATAGCTCACGGCACTGCGCACCAGGCCCGGCTTACCAATCCAGCTGGCAAAAACCCGGATAAAACTCATTTGCTGCTGAATGTAGGCCGCGCTGCAGGGATATGCACGGCGCGGTATCGTCATCGGCATATCAAGCAACACATCTGCCGGTAACGGCTGCGCCGTCCAATACGCCATCAACGCGCGCACGTGCCGTTCCGCCAGGTTTTCAGGTACTGGCTTGAATCCCAATTTGCGCAGTAATGCGAAGATCCGGTACAAGCCCTGGCTGCGCGCCTCTCTGGTGCTATGCGAAACCCCTTTTCCTACGCTGGCATGCCGTTCATTGAACGCGTCCAGCAACGTATCAAGCTGCTCCCTCCATTGCGTGTTATGAGGCATGACTTCTCCCTCCCGATTCTCAGGATTGTCGATTTGGCATGCTGCACTGTCTGGCGCGCATGCCCCCGGTGTGGCCTTCAACTGGCATCGGCGCCTGGCCTGCTGCGCCGACGAGGGAGATATGTTCTATCTATTCCAACGCGCTGCCCCTATCTCAGCGTCGATGGCGGATTCTCTATTTGCCCGAAGGCGCGGTGTCTTAAAAATGCTCATGCGAATAACCAGCGAATTTCTCCTTCTGTGTTAGTCCCCGCGTCTTGCGCGAGCAGTGCGGCGCTTGCGCCACAAAGACATTTAGGTGCCCCGGCCACTCTCAATTGAACCAGGACCTTGCCCCTCTTCCCTCACGTTCATCCCATCAGCCCTACCACCAGGCCGCTTCGTGATTGCGCACTAACCAGGTTGATCGAAGCTTCTTCGGCAACGTCACAACAAGGCACCGCGATAGGCTCTTCGTACAGCAGGAAGATTGAATAGGTGATAAATCACTCTCCTGCGGTTCGCGGCCGCAGGCGATACATCGACACTACCAGGATCGTAAATTAGCGACGGAGCGCCGCAAGGCCCTCTCCGATTTGACAAGCGTCTCTTGACGAGAAATCACGCGCGAGCAATTCCCCCCGCAGGGGCAGCCCGACATACTTCTTCACTGACATACCACTCAATTCGACCGCAGGGCGCGGCCGATTAACTTCGCTTCGATAGACAGGTTACGACTGCAACGGCATACCACGCTTGCCAGCGCCACATTCGGAACGCGATGTTCCTGGAAGTGGGTCCAGACAGTCGTCACAGAATATGATCAGTTTTTTCGAATGTCAAGCCGATTTTCGGCACTGAAAATTTGTGATTGAGGTCGAATTTATTTGGTAATCGCATCTGGCGAGGATTTCGCCCTATGAAGAACGCCGCGTGGCCATTCCTCTGATTGTAAATGGTTTTGAACATGGGAACGGACTGAGCCAGGTACACAGATGAGCAATCAAAATACGTCCGCGGTGCGGCGCAATTCCAGCGCAGATGCGATGTGATCTCCCGCCAGCATGTACCACTATAGCCGCGCCACAGCGCGACTCCAGTCGGCCCCCAGCACGTCTGGAATCGTACTTGCTACAAATTCTGCTAAAAAAGCAGGGCTTTTCCCATGGAATATGTACCACCCCACTATTACTGTTGATCACTTGCAGCAATCAGGAGGACGAAGTGGAACCCATCGTGCGAGCCGTGGACATTGGCCGGGGAAATACCAAATTCATTGCAGGGGTCAGCGATGGTGATGTGCGCTGCGCGATGTTCCCGTCGCAGGCCCACCCATGTGAAACGGTCTATGAGCAGGAGGCCTGGGGAATGAAACGTCGGACCGTCTGCGTTCCAGTCGACGATCTGAACTATGAGGTCGGGCCGGACGCTCACCTGGCCTCCGACATCTTCAATGCCAATGTACTGCAGCATGACAGCTACAGTGCAACGCCTGAATATCTGGCTTTGTTACTGGGTGCCCTGCATTACATGCGTCTCGACCGGATCGATCTACTGGTACTTGGTCTCCCGGTGGCCACGTATAAGCTCAAGAAGCAGGTGGCGGCGTTGGAGCGCCGCGTGACCGGTGAACACATCCTGGCGGAAGGCAGAAAAATCACGATCGCGCGCGTCAAAGCAATTGCGCAGCCATCCGGGGCCCTGATGTACTGCGGGCTGACTCATGGGCGCCTTGCTCAGATGCGCAAGGAACGCAATCTGATCATCGATCCAGGTCGGCGGACGTTTGACTGGCTTGTGACGCAAGGCATGCAGCAAATTGACAAGCGCAGCCATTCGGTACCGCGTGGCATGTTTGATGTGCTCCACACGATCATCGAAGGCATCAGCCGAGCCACCGGCTCTCACTACCGCGAATATGACGCTATCGATTTGGCGCTGCGAACGGGAAAAAAGCCGGTCATCTTTCAAAAAGAATACGACATTGCTCAACACCTGCCACTCGCGCAGAAGATCCCGGAGCAGGCTGTCGCCGAAATGCTGCACTACGTGGGCGACGCTGCCGACATCAAAAATATTATTCTGGTCGGCGGTGGCGCCTTCTTCTATCGCAAAGCATTGAAAACCGCATTCCCGCATCACGAGCTGCAGGAACTGAAGGATCCGATCTTTGCCAACGTTAAAGGTTTTCAGTATGCCGGCACGGAGCTAGCCAAGCAGGCCGACGCTTCATCAGCTCGGACAGATGGGACCGATCGGCTAAACATGGCGACTTAAACCATGGGCACACCTCTTACCATCCGCTTAAGTGTCGAACTGGAACGCGCGGACAACCCTCCCCTGTATGACGATCTCGTCAAGTTCCCAAAGGGGCCACGCCGCGTGAATCGCCTGCGCACATTGGCCTATGCCGGACTGGTAGTACAGCAATGCGGACAAACCACATCAGTCATGGAGGCGCAGTGGATTACCAAGCCAAGTACTGGACCAAACACGCCGGGACAGGATGCCATCGTCGCCTTGGCCTCGATGGAGCTTTTTGGCCCGTCAAGAAACGAATAGGAGTCGAACATGGAAAACGAAGAGCTACCTCGTATCAGTGCTAGCCAACTGGCCGAAATGGGGTACTGCGAGCGCAAGATCGTTCTGGCCGACAGGTTTGGCCCACGCTGTTCGCCCAAGCGCGAACAGGCCCGAGAAAATGGCGAGCTGCAGCACGTGAAATTCTTCATCGAAACGTTGGAGGTGAACGCCGTGCCGTTAGGGGCCACAAGTTTGCGAGAACAGTCGTCCATCCAAGCCAACGCATCATCGCAACGAACGACCAAGCGCCCAAAATGGTTGTACAAGATGCTACCACGATGGCTATCGGCGATGCATAAGACAAACTGCCAGGTAGCGCAATCTGTCCGAGCAAGGTTTGTAAAATTATGCGATCGACTGTACCGGTCGCGACGGAAAAAAGTGGAGACGAGGCGTCGTCGGCGTCTTCACCTTGTATCTCGTACCACCGAAAAAAGATGAGCATGTCGACTTTTCTATCGGCGCTTTTGCATATAGGTGGGGTACTTCTGCTGCTCTGTCTGTTACGGGGAGTAAGAAGACATGCGATGTCTCGAACGCGACCGTGCTGGTTCCCGGAGGAACTGCGATACGCCAGCCTGGCTTACGCAGAGCAAACTTTCTCACTCGATCACCCCATCAAACTCATCGCGCGAGTTGATCGAGCCTATCGCTACAAAGGAAAACTCACGTTGATGGAGTACAAAATCCGACGTGTGGAGCGTGTGTTCATGTCGGACGTGATCGAACTCTCTGTCCAAAAGATGATTCTGGAATTAGCAAGCGGAGCCAAGGTAAACGAGTATGGGTTTGTCGTTGTTGAGCACCCCGACATACCTGGACGTAAAGCCATGAAGGTTTTCTTGCTTAACCACAAAGAAAGCACCGCGCTTTATCACCGCAGAATAGCTTTATTGAATCAAACGATTTCAGCCGACCACGCGGAATCAATATCGCAGTGTCGCCGATGTGAATTCTTGAAGGAATGCAAAAAGTATCCTGAAAATACGGTGTAAGGCCATAGGGTTCTCAAAGAATACCCTCTGTGAATACCCCACGTCATGATGCTTTTACTGGACAGTCAGAGTTTCTTGCAAGCGATAATAAATGGTATGAACTGCGATTTACTGATATGGCGCATAAAGAAGATGCCGCGGCCTGACTTTCTCCAAGAGGTCCCGTATTATGAAATCGATGACCTGAACCGGGCGTTTGAACACCAGCGAATGGGAAACTGAATGGACTTACCTTCCAATGTAAGCAAGCAGATCGATTTGCTATCAGAAATGGGGAATGACCTGGCAGATCAAGGCGAATTCACCCAAGCCGCAGAAAGATGGACGCAGGCCCTTGACCTGCTCCCTTCACCACAGGCTGATTGGGAAGCGTATACCTGGCTGAAAGCCTCGATTGGCGATGCGCTCTACCATCTTGCTGATTTTTCTGCGGCGCGCGAGGCATTGTTCGATGCGCTGAATGGTCCTGACGGCCAAGAGAACCCGTTTGTGCATTATCGCCTTGGACAGACGGAAGTGGCCTTGAAAAACGAAGAGGCAGGCATTGCAGAGTTGCTCAAGGCGTACATGCTCGACGGTGAGGAAATCTTTACTGAAGAAGAAGATGGGCACATCTTTTTGCAGATACTTCGGGATGCCGGGCTAACCAGTTAGCAAACATGGTGGATTGTGTCGAGGTGCTAAATGCGTAAAATTCTCATGATCGTCGTCGTCATCCTACTCGCGAGTATCGCGGGATTGTTGGCGATGGACAGATACGACAAGCATGTGGAAAAACAAAGGCAAAAGGCGTTCAACGAAAAGTTTTTAAAATAGTAAATCGGCACGATGTGGGATGTAGCCATGATTGACGAACTTTCGCCAGATCAATTCCATGTTGTGGTTGAGAATGAAATGGATCCGGCGCGCCTGCTGTGGCTCGTCAACCGTATTGGCGAGGCATTGTTACGCAAGAGCGTTGCCAAGTGCCATACTGGTTGACCCGAATGCAAGTCCTTCGTCTCAACACTCTCATCAAGGCATGGACGTCGCCCACCCGGCGCCACTAACTTGACAAGGACCACCATGACTAGCTGTTACTTGCCGTCGAGGCGGTGCGTCTCGCGGAAAGCCATGTCGATCGCGGCTTTCAGTTCATGGCTATGGCCGGGCACATACGATGGCCAGGGCACGAAAGGTGTCGAGGACATGATGCCTAGCGAAATCGAAACGGGGCAGCGGTAATCCGCTCCAGTGCTGGTTAGGCGCACCAGAACCATCTGCTCGCATCGGATGTCTTTCACACCGAGCGCGTCAGCGGCAGCCTTTCCGGAGTTGTTCGGATCGCTGAAAAATGTCATGTGGTCGACGGCTGTGCCGGTCATGTATCCCCCCAAGACCACGAACACCAGGCTCAAACCGGAGCTCCATCCTGATTCTGTTTTATCGCCACCACTGCGGTAAATCGAGTAAAACTTCCATCCGAAGGTGGCCATGCTGAGAAGGCCGGATACCAGCACGGCCATCGGCACCCAGTTACGCACGTCCCCAGGCACGCCTCGGCTGTTAAGCGGAGAAAGGTAGGCTGCGTCCAGGAAGAGCAGCATCAAGCTAAAGAGCGCGAGCACGTGGAGGATCGGCTGGCGGCCGCTCATGAGCGATCGGTACACCGCGATCATGTGGGCCCATCCAAGTAACGTCATGGCGAATAGAAATGGCATGGTAAATTGATTAGGTATTGTGTCCAATCGCCAAAGGCAGTTACGAACACGGTCCCCTTCTCATGCTTTGGACCGTTCCTCTTTGCGGAGACGATGCAACGCCGATTTGAAGCCCGAAATTGACAAGTCGAAACCCTGGTCATTCAGGGTCAGCAACACTTTTTCCAGAGTGACGCCTGATTTCAGCGTGGCCTCAACCACAGGGAAGATTTCACGCAGGCGCGCAGTATTCGACTTGCCTTCATTCGTTCTGCTCAAATCGGTTAATGCATCCACGATGTTTTTCGGTGGTGTATGGCCCATCCAATTTCTCCTACTGATCGTAGCTATTTGATTCGTTGCCGCCGAAACCTAAGCGGTCTCTTCGGGATGCCGCGCCGCGGTCATCGCTCGCGCGGCATCCAGCGTCGCCGTGGGCCAAATCGGCCTGTCGCACAGTCGCTGCGGCGATGCCAGGAGCGACCAGGGCGAGAGTAAGTCCGCCGGCAACATTCTCGTCCGACTGGGGGTATGGTCGTGATACCCAGCCGATACCATGCCACCCAGTCCGGTCCGGCCGCTCCCGCCTGAGAATGGCTCCCGACTTAGCGCCATCACACCGCTCATCGTTACTGTTAACTCCCTCGGTGCCAGGAAGCCATACAACGCGAGTGCCGGTGCCATCGGTGGCCGTCTTCTCCACGTCGTTTTTGAGGCGCTTGAATTTTTTCAGCATCTCATCATCCAGCGGCGCACCATTATGGGTATGCTCGAGCAGTTCCAACAGTTGGTCCCCTGTTGCATTGAGGGTCTCGATGCGGGATAGGCGGAGAAGCTTCGCGACTTCATCCACTGGACACCGGCCGGCCCAGTACATGCGGTAGTGCTCGACGATGTCGAGGGCGTTGAGCACTTCACGCACCTGGCGACGAGCCTTACGCGACAATGTGCGTCGGTCGTGCGCACGGTAAGCCATGTACGCAACACCGGCAGCCGCTGCGATACCACAGGCCCCAAGGGCCAGGCCGCTCCGGTGGTTGCCCGCCCACTCTACCAGCCGTGAAAACAAGCTGGAGCTATTCTCCTCTTGTTGAGCTGGACGATCAAACATCGTATCGATAAACCGCCACCCGAATACTGTTGACAACATTATCGGTACCGCAGCAAATAATTTTTCCGCTGTCGAACGGCCGGTCGTAACGCGAAAAACCATCACAACCGTGTATCCCAGGCCGGCCAAGCATATGACAATACTGAGAATGTCCAATATCTGCCACATCTCCGAACTAACCCCACCCCGAGCGGATGCAGCTAGCGGCTGGGCGATCACGGGATCAGTCACCAGCAGGAGCAGCGACAGGTTTGCTCGCCTACTCATGTTTGTCTCCGGCAATCTGCCCTGAGGAAGTCGGCTCCACCGTCAACAGCCCCAACTCGGCGGCCTTGGCGGCGACGGAGTCGCGGCGGCGAATATCTGCAAGACGCAGTTCAGGATTGAGGGCCGCGCGCGCACTCGCCATGTCGCTCAAGGCAGCAGCAGTCGCCTCCTGACGATCGACCTTGCGATCGAGTGCCTCGAAATCTACGCCGGGGTTCTGGCCAACGTTGCCGATGGTGCGCGCCGCCTTGGTTTTAGCCTTGGCAACCTTGCTACGCGCTTCAAGCAGGGTGGCAGCCGTATCGCGCTGCTGCTTCTGCATGCGCAGCTCGGCAAGTTGCTGGTTCAGCACGGTGAGCGATGGTGCCAGGTCGTTGGCATTCTTCTCATACGCCTGCGCGCGCTCCTCCGCCAGCACCTGGTTATTGATTGCGCCCAGAGCCTCCTCGCGGTGGCCTTCGTTGGCCGCTGTCCGGGCGACTTGGTCCCACTTGGTTGCGTCCTTCAAGGCGGTTTGATGGTCCTTTCTCATCAGACGCAACTCGGCGTCAACGGCAGCTATGCTGTCCTCCGCCTTGCCAATTTGTTGCTGCAGTTCGCGCACACCCTGACGAGCCGTGCGTCCGACGTCACTGTTGTTATCGACGGCATCATGCAGAGCGCCGGTCAGTTGTACCCAGATGTTTTTCAGCAGTCCAAACATGTCGATTCCCTCCTAATAACTAGCATCTGTACTTAGCTATAGTTGCATCCAATGTGCATCCATAGCGAATCCATCGTGCATCCCACTACCTGCAAAGTCAATCGTCAATCCTGTGTAAAAACCATGCTCTTTGCGATGGATCAAAGCTCACTTTCGTGTAAGAAATCTAAGGACGTGAAACCGCAGCGGAAGGGAGATAAAAATGAGGGCGGAGCTTGGGTCTCTACCTTGATATACGTCTCGTCCATCCGCTAGCTGCCACTGACAGGCGGTTTGTACTAGCGAGCCATCCTCGAGGAGCGGCGGAAACCTAATTATCAACCGGTGAATCGTTGAATGGTCGACCGATACGTCGCCCTCCTCGTGCATTCCTCGATATGCTAGTAGCTCAACGTTTACCCGTTTCGGGCAGGGTGATGCATCCGGAGGATGGATACGCTGGCGTGGCCTGCCAACGACAATGGCCGGCAAGAAATGGCTACCGGCAAAGCTCGCTTGATGGGCGGCTTCCGTCTGTGAGCGATCCTTCGGCTACTCGCGGAGGGTAACCGCTGAGCGCAAGGGTAAGCACTGGCGCGAACTTCTAGACCGATATCTCCGTCTGATCGTATAGGTGAGTTGGACGTTTTCATCTACTTTGTCGCGAGCAAGGTAGAGAAACATGACACTCATAGTCAGTGTTTAGCTAAAGCTTCAATATAAAGAAGCGGAAGTTGATGGAAGCACACTGGATATGAGCTGGTCTGTGCGGCCAGTCAGGAAATAGTCCAATCTGGCGTGAGGTTCCGATCAACTTTACTCGTGCCCGGCCAACCTTATTTGCCCTAATTAGGGCACCCGATCCGGCCGGTGCCGGAAGTCGAAATGTACTTTTACGCGCGAAAGCGCTGGCAGGATAAATGATGCGAAATATAGCTCAGGGGGAAGAATGCTTAAGTGCCACAGAAATAGTTGCACGCTTTAAAAATGAGCGTGGCTTAGCGCTACACGCTACTAATGCTGGCAACGCTGCAAAGGTGCTTGGTTTAGACTATGTCGAAGTTGAGGTAGTAGGGCCAGCTGGCACGATTTGGACAAAGCGTGAGCGTAGATACTCGGTTATTGATCTTCCGCTAATCTTTGAGAAGCTACAGGGCCTTGCGGACAGACGCGCCAAGTATGGCCGCTGAGGTAAATTCCATGGACATGCAACCACTAGATGGTCTTCCCTCGCAATAACGGACGGCGAAGAATGTTATATCCCATCGAGTCCTCAGTGAAGCGCCTGCTTCTGCGTGCTATAAGTGACCGACGATTGGTGCTTGATGACGAGCAGCGCGTTGACATATCAGAAAACATGGTTTACTTGGCAACGGGTTCGCTGCTACTGCATCGCCTACATTTCCGCTACATTATAAACGGACTGTAAGACCGCGATTTTCAGTGCGGGAATATTTATACGGTAGCAACAGGCCCTTGCCGCCCGGTAGCGTCAATAGTATCTCGTGACCCGGCAGCATCTCTTCATACATCATGTGGGTCTTATTGGCGGCCAGAAATAGACAGAAGCAATATCCTTGCATAGTCAGCCCCCTTATACAGTCAAGCTTCATGTTCTCACGCAAAGTTACTCGTCCTGTCGGGAGTTAGGATGAGGTCAATCATGTCCTGGAAGTGAAAAATGAGATGGCTGTGCTCGCTGATGTTTATCATCCTGACATCGGGATGCGCGGCCAGCGGGGATCGCGCGCCGGATAATTTGATTGGTCAGAACTGCTTCGCCGTCGCCGCCCAGTACGGCACGCCCGCCAGCTATCGACATGAGGATGACCTTCTGCAGCTCAACTATGGGAGCGAGGCTGTCGGCTGCAGGGTCATAATGTTGGTGGACCAGGCGCAGCGGGTTGTGGGCTGGGCCAGCACTGGTGCAAGGTGTGCGGAACTGTCTGGCAAAACCAGCATCCCATGATCCTTCTTTCACGAGATTTGAACTGGCGCACGAACTCCTCTAGGTGCTTTTTGACCACGCGATATAGGTTGATCAGCTCTCCGTTAACGTCATTGAAAACCTTGACCTCGGCCAGCGGCCGGCATGAAGTACAGCGCGGCACCGCTGGCAAAATACCTCGACGTAGCGGGTGTGAGGACGAAACTGGGGGATGATACGGTCAGCTAGGCCTCGTTCGCCGCCAATCCAGGGGATGATGGGTAAAGCCAAAATGTGAACCTTGTTAGAGTCGAATTACCTCCGCGAGGAATCACGAACCTAACTGGTTTGATGGCTTGGCCAAGTCGCAGGCAAATTGCCGCTGTTAGCGCAGCGACAGTCAGTTTTTTTGATGCCAAAGAAAAACCTGTTTCGATTGAACTAAACCCGCGGCCAAGCCGGTTCCAGGCGTACAAGCTTGAAGTATTGCTACACATGCACTGTTCCGGTTGACTTCCGTTGCATGGCCGCAATGGAATACCGAGGACTGAAAAGTGAATGGCGCGCGCATCCAATAACGCTGACACACCAATATGTGCCCTCAACGAGGCGTCTCCTTAACCTTTTCGCGACATTACAACTGTTATTTTTGACAACTCAAGAAATTCATGGACCTTGCAGTTTTTGACGTCCTCAGCATATACTGTGTTTATATACAGTAGTTTTGAGAATCGTCAATAACCTCGCAAGCCAGTCGCCATGCTTTCAGCTACCCTTCAACGCACCAGCTCTACCACACTGGCCAGTAGCGCTCTGTTGCGTGACGTCTGGCGGGCAAGTGAACTGAGCCGAGGAACAACCAGCACCGTCACTACCGGTCACAACATCTTGGATCGTGAGCTTCCGGGCAACGGTTGGCCGCAATCGACCTTCACGGAATTGCTAGTGCAGCAAGCGGGTATCGGGGAAATGCACTTGTTGCGGCCAGTGCTGGCACAACTATCGCAACGTCGTCGGATCGCCCTGGTGCAGCCGCCGTACTTGCCGAACTCCGCCGCCTGCAAATTCATGGACCTGAGCTGCCCGAACCTGCTCTGGATACGTGCGCCCAGCACCGCCGATGCTCTCTGGTCCACCGAGCAGATCCTGCGCAATGGCAGTTGCGGTGCGGTATTGCTGTGGCAGACGAATATCCGCGACGAAGCACTGCGGCGCCTCAATCTGGCGGCGCAGACAACCGAAACGTTCTTCTGGCTGGTCCGGCCGATGAGCGCAGCGGCCGATGCCTCGCCAGCGCCATTGCGCCTGGCATTGCGCCCCGCCGCCGGTGGCATTTCCACTCACATCATCAAACGACGTGGCCCACATCATGAGGCGCCACTCTTTATCCCGCTGGCTGACATGCCGGCACGTCAACGATTTTTGGACGATCAAAATGCGGTTTTGGTTCAGCGTACACCTCCCACTGTTGCCTCTCGAATGCCTCAGGCCGCGCTGGTGTGAACCGGGGCCGTATGCGGTGGTCGAGAAGGGCCGCATCATTGCGGTCTCGCAGCATGCCTATGCCGAAGGGGTACGTATCGGCATGCGCCCTGGCGGCGTGGCGGCCGTCTCGCCAGATACCGTGATCCTGGAGCGCAGCCTTGAGCGCGAACAGATCATGAGCAATGCCGTTGCACTCGCCCTCCTCCAGTTCACCCCGGAAGTGGCGCATGCCGGCGACTTCAGCCTGTTATTGGACGTGACCGCCAGCTTGCGCTTGTTTAGCGGGCGCGCAGCCATCAGCCGACGCATTCGTGCTGCCCTACAAGCGCTTGGGGTGACGGCGCAACTCGGCACGGCACCGACGGCCATGGGGGCCTGGCTGCTGTCGCGCTGGCAACCGGCCAAACGCCAGATCATTCTGCGGCGTACCGTACACATGCGCTCGCTAGAACGCCAGCTCGACCGCATGCCCTGCTCCTACTTGCCCAGCACGGCGACTCACCTCGAATGGCTAACGGATATTGGCGCGGATCATCTGGCGGCACTACGGCGCCTGCCCCGCCCCGGCATCCAGCGCAGAATGAACAAGCACGTGCTCGATGAGCTCGACCGCGCCTATGGGCTCGCTCCTGAACTGTTTGAATGGATCGCCATTCCCGAAACTTTTTCAGCGCGCATCGAAACCTTTGACCGGATCGAACACGCCGACGCCCTGCTGGACGGCGCCACTGGCCTGCTGCAGCAATTCGTTGGCTGGCTGGTCGCGCGCCAGCAGGCTGTGAGTGTTTTTGTTCTGCTGCTGGAGCACGAGCGCGGCAAGACCGCGATCCCGCCCACGCCGATCGAGATCGGATTGGCAGAGCCGACCTGGCGCGATGAACATCTGCTTCGGCTACTGAAGGAGCGCCTGGCGCGCACGGAACTGGTTGCCCCGGTCATCGCCCTGCGCCTGAAAGCGCGCTTGCTCACCGCGATGGCACCACCGACGCAAGATCTGTTTCCCGAGCCGGGCGGCAGTCCCGCCGACTACAAGCGCCTACTGGAATTACTCAGTGCCCGTCTTGGCAGCGACAACGTCCTCTGCCCTGTCGAGCATCACGACCATCGGCCGGAGGAAAGCAATGCCTGGGCTGCCGCCACCGGAAAACACAAGGCGGCCAACACCGAGGATGAGGCTTTTGAGCGCCCGTTCTGGTTACTACCAAAACCTATCCCGCTGCTGCTGCGCGGCGAGCGTCCGTTCTATGGTTCCCCCCTAAAAATGCTCAAGGGGCCGGAACGCATTGAGGCCGGCTGGTGGAACGATCAAATCGCGGCCCGCGACTATTACATCGCGCAAGGAAGCGATGCGACCTGCTATTGGATCTACCTGGAGCGTGTCGTTGACGGCCGCTGGTACCTGCACGGGATGTTCGGCTGATCATGGACCAGCCGCCAATTTCCACGCTGCCCGACTATGCCGAGCTGCAGTGCATGAGCCATTACTCCTTTCTGCACGGCGCTTCGCCGCCCGAACAACTGGTGGCACGCGCGGCTCAGCTGGGATACCAGGCCATCGCCATGGCCGACGAGTGTTCACTGGCCGGCGTGGTCAAGGCACATGTGGCGGCGAGAGAGTGGAACATTCACCTCATCATTGGTAGCCAGATGAGAGTGACACCGGAGGACGGCACCCCGCCCTTCACTGTGCTGATCCTGGCCATGGACCGCGACGGCTACGGCAACCTGAGCGAACTCATTACCGCCGCGCGCACGCGCGCCGACAAAGGAAGTTACCTGGTGTGGCCACGCGACATTGCCAACCCCACCGCCCCTCTCGCCCACTTAAAAGGGCTGCCGGGCTGCCAGCTCATCCTGTGCCCCAAATATAACGCCCCCTATGAAGAGATCGAGCGGCAAGCCGAGTGGCTGGTGCGCAGCGCTCCGGGCCGCGCACGCGTCGCTTTGACGTTGCACCACCGTGCCCAGGATGACCGGCACCGCGCCATGGTCGAAGCCATCGGCGCCGAATTCAGCCTGCCGGTGGTGGCCACGAGCGACGTCGTCATGCACCTGCGCTCGATGAAAATCATCCAGGACACCATGACCGCGATTCGTCTGAATACGCCAGTGGCGCAGTGCGGCTATCAACTGGCCTCGAATGCCGAAGCGCATCTGCGCTCGCGCCTACGGCTGGGCAACCTGTATCCGCGCGACGCCCTGGATGAAACCCTGCGCGTGGCCCAGCGCTGCACTTTTTCGCTCGATGAGCTGCGCTATGAATATCCAGGCGAGATTGTGCCCGAGGGACAGAGCCCGGCCAGCTATCTGCGCGAGCAGGCGTATATCGGGGCACACTGGCGCTACCCGCACGCCATTCCGGACAACGTGCAGGCACAGCTGGAATATGAGCTGGAACTGATCGGCGACATGCAATATGAACCCTATTTTTTGACGGTATTCGACATCGTGCGCTTCGCCCGCTCGCAAAAAATCCTCTGCCAAGGGCGCGGATCAGCGGCCAATTCGGCGGTGTGCTACTGCCTCGGCATCACCGAAGTCGATCCCTCGCGCGGCACCCTCCTCTTCGAGCGCTTTATCTCGCGCGAGCGCGATGAGCCGCCCGACATCGATGTCGACTTCGAGCACCAGCGCCGCGAGGAGGTGATTCAATACATTTATCGCAAGTATGGCCGCATGCGGGCCGCTTTAACGGCCGTCGTCATTTCCTACCGCCCGCGCAGTGTCTTGCGCGATGTGGGGCGCGCGCTGGGCGTGGATTTATCGGTGGTCGACAAGGTGGCCAAAGCTTCGCATAGCTGGGGTGGGCGGGCCGATCTGCAGCAGCGCCTTATTACCTGCGGACTCGATCCGCACTCCCCCATCGCCGAGAAGTGGGCGGCAATTGCCGAGCGCCTGATGCGTTTTCCACGTCATCTTTCCCAGCACCCGGGCGGCTTCGTCATTTCGCGCGGCCCCCTCTCCCGCCTGGTGCCCATTGAAAACGCCGCCATGCCCGAGCGCACCGTGATTCAATGGGATAAGGATGACATCGATGAACTGGGCCTTTTAAAAATCGACATCCTGGCGCTGGGCATGCTGTCGTGTATCGCCCGCGCATTGGCTTTGATCTCGGAGCAGCGTGGCGAACGTTTTGAATTGGGCGATATCCCCCACGAGGATGCCGCCACTTACCAGATGATCTCTCAAGCGGACACCGTCGGCGTGTTTCAGATCGAATCGCGAGCGCAGATGTCCATGCTGCCGCGCATGCAGCCGCGCGAGTTCTATGACCTGGTCATTGAGGTGGCCATCATCCGGCCAGGCCCCATCCAGGGCGGCATGATCAATCCGTATTTGCGCCGGCGCCAGGGCCTGGAGGCAGTGACGTATCCCAGCCCCGAGATCGAGGCGGTGCTGCGGCGCACGCTGGGGGTGCCGATCTTCCAGGAGCAAGTCATGTCGATCGCCATGACGGCAGCGGGTTTTACGGCCGGTGAAGCAGACCGCCTGCGCCGCGCCATGGCCGCCTGGAAAAGAAAAGGTGGCCTGGAGCAGTTCGAAGACCAGCTCATGAGCGGCATGGCCGAGCGTGGCTACAGCATCGAGTTTGCCACCTCCATTGTTGGGCAGATACGCGGTTTTGCCGAATATGGTTTTCCAGAATCCCACGCGCACAGCTTTGCCCTGCTGGCCTACGCCAGCAGCTGGCTGAAATGCCATCATCCCGCCGAGTTCCTGGCCGCCCTGCTCAATAGCCAGCCCATGGGTTTTTATAGCCGCTCGTCCCTGGTGCAGGACGCGCGCCGGCATGACGTCGAGGTAAGACCCGTCGATGTCTGTACGAGCGGATGGGAAGCATCCCTGGAGCCGATGGCGGACGGCAGACTGGCGGTACGCCTTGGTCTCAATAATATCAACGGGATGGTGAAAGAGGCGGCCTGGCGCATTGAAGAAGCCCGCGCTGCCGCGCCATTCAAGAATACGCGCGATGTTGCCATGCGCGCGCAACTCGATGCGGGGGATATGAAGGCGCTGGCGTCGGCCAATGCCCTGGTAACGCTGACAGGTAACCGGCGCATGGCCATGTGGGATGCCGCGGCGAGCGTGCCGGAGCGGGATTTGATGCGAGGGACGACCATTGCCGAACCCGTGCTGGAGCTGGCGCCGCCCACGGAAGCCGATGACATCGTGGCGGACTACCGGCATGTCGGCCTGACACTGGGCCGACATCCACTCGCTCTCTTGCGCGAGCGCCTCAACAAAATGCGCTTTGTAGCGTCGGATATCCTGAACACCTTCAGCGATGGCCAGCTGGCCAGGGGCTGCGGCATCGTCACGGTAAGACAGCGGCCGGAAACGGCCAAGAGGGTGATCTTCCTCACCCTGGAAGATGAATTTGGCACCATCAACATCATCGTCTGGCCCACGCTGGTGGAAAAGCAGCGCGCCGAACTGATGAATGCCTCGCTATTGGGGGTGTACGGCATCTGGCAATCGAAGAGCGGCGTGCACAACCTGATTGCCAAGCGGCTGGTCGATTGCTCACATCTGCTTGGACAGCTGGATACGAAGAGCCGGAATTTTCACTAACGCGCGTCCTTTCGCAATTAATGATGGCAACAAAGTGCCTACAGCAATCGTGGCGATTCAGTCCGACGGCGTTGATCGTCAGCATCGAGAACGACAGCCGTTGGTCCGCCGGCCGGTATTCCCACATTCAAGCAATGGCTACACGGGCACCGCGCGCCCGCTCGATGCGCCAGCGCACGGGCTTACCGGTGTCGTATTCAGGGACGTCACTTCAAAGCAGGGGATCGCGAATCCAGAAGCAGTTTTTTAGCTGTCTCAAAAGGATTCCCTGATAGTTCAACTTTAATTCCATTTTTTTGATCTGATTGTTTTTGAGAATCTGCCAGTTGTACAAGCTGACTTAAACCTGCCTTAATTGAGCACGAATCATCATAAAGTCTTATATCTGATAACGCCTGAGACATATCATAATTATCGACAGAGCCAGGCGAGTTGACTCTCAATTGCTTTGCCATTATATAGGTTTTCACTCGAATTCGCTGCGCCATTATTGCACTTTCAAGAGCCTGGAAAGTTTTATCAAAATAATATGAACTATTAAAAGTTTCCACACCTTTTCCAACCACCAAGTTAGTTACACTCAAAGCTGAAGAAAGTTGCGGACTTACAAAGACGGTTCCCGCGCTCACAGCTGTAGTCACATCACCAATAAGATTTTTTGTAAAATCAAGTCCAGCCTTATTTGCAAAAGCACGTTGCAAATAATTGGAGCAATTTAAATCAGACAAACTAATTAAAAATGAGATGGCCGAATTTCTTGTACTGGTAGCAGCATCAGGCAGTAAGGTCTTTGTCAGTTGACTTGCATCAGCTGAAACATAGAGACACTCTTTAGTTGGCCCACCACCGCTATCCACATAATCTGCTGTTTGATCTCTCATGCAGTGAAGCTTAATTAATCTATCCAGATTTTCTGGAACTGCAATACTGGCAGCCGATGGAAAGTGAGTGACCGGCTGACTTCTTAGATATTCAGCTGTACCAGCGCACCCGGACAAAAGAATACCTGACGCAAAAATAAAAATAATATTCAATTTCGCCCCCAATAATTATAAATTAAACATCATTACAAGGACATTAAACATAAAAATATAATCACAAAATTACTTGTGCAACGCCACGCATATAAAAATATACTCTTTTAATAACAATATTTTCAAATTTCAGAGAATATTAGTGCGCGAGTGGCACCTGTACCACACTATCAATTTCATAGCATCATAAAATCCGACTTAGAACGCCTAACAAAACGTCAGTCAGCGTCTACATGCCTGGCAACAGACCGGTGTCTGGCAACGCGTCGATGACGCCATACTGCTGCACTTGCGTGAATATGACTAGATTCAAAGGGAACGCGCCAGTGTCGACTCGGCCAGCGCGCCATCCCCCCTCGGCGGACAGCATACTCGCCCCAATCCCATCGACTGCGGCAAGCTCGGATGAACGCACCGGCTGCTCGTCGATCAACGCGGTCTGCCTCTAGTGGCGAGCATATAGGGGGCTCAGGTACATGATTCACGGATGCTGGTCCCGCTGCTTGAAGCCGCCCCTTCAGTAGCAGGCGCGCAGCCGTGGCATCGCTCTACGCATGGCCCGCTATGGCATCGAGTCGCGCGAACGCCTGGGTAAATGGCGCTGGGTGGTCGAACGCACGCTGGGCTGGTTGCACTTCTTCCGCCGATTACGCATCCGCTACGAACGCTGTGCCGATAGGCTTACGACCGTTCTGCTTGTCTGCTAAAGTGAGCGACTCAAAGGTCGCTGGTCGGCCGACTCACGTCTGGCAATGTGACACCGAGTCAAGTATTTCAATCATTAATCCATGGACTAATAATAGTGACTGCTTCGAAACTAAGAATTGCTGAGGGGGGAATTTGTAGGGATGGAGGCTCTTTGGTGGCTGACTTCTATTGCGAGGATGGTTCGATACTATCGTTTCTACTGGAGGTGGCACTTGGGCAGCCGAAGTATCGACACCTACATGCCGGTGCAGAAATTCAGAACTCTTGTGAGCCAGCGTCAGTCGTGACTAAGGGAAGTCCTAGAGATATCGAATTAACGTCAATGCTTCGCTCATGGGCAGCGGACTGCGAGTTTCGTCCTTCGATTGAAGCACATTTGGAACGTGGGACTCGTCCACCGTTAGACTCCCAAGAGTATGGATCCTACTGGGCATTTTTGCTCATTAATAATTTGCAAAATCGCGAAGTCTAATCCATGTGTTTGGACTTCCCAAACTATAACCGACGGTGACTGATGTCATATCCGACCGGCAGCAGCAATGTGCCTGCTTCAGAGCACTACGACGGCACCGTTGGATATAACAGCCTGGTCCATCATCTGCATAAAGCACTTGATGAGATCGAAGATTTTGCGCGCCGCTGGTGGAGTTGCCTCTGCGGCTGGCGCGGTCTGACACTTGGCTACATCACGCCAAAATAGTGGCTGCCCCGGCCGCTTAATGAATCGCTCTCAGTAGCTAAGACTCTCCTGATCCAGAGTTCTTGGAAGATGAGAACCCGATGGATCGTGTTAGGGCCTGTATGTGCTGCCACGCTCCTAGTACGCGATCTCGTAGCCGCCTGATCCAACGACAAGATCGGGGCTGCCCTGTCTAACTCCCCTGCCCTGCTGAGACTCATGGCGCGCGCTAGCATAAGCTACTTGAGCTTCGGGAGGTTCATGCATTAACGTTCCCGCAGCAAAACGCCTTGCGACGGCAATCTCGGATTCCGCGGGTCGCGGCGCAATCGATTCGAGTTTACCTTAGCATCATTTCCACTCCGCAACGATGCATTTAAGTTAAAGTGTTGCGTTGAACAATTGAATCTGCAGCCAGAAGCGGCCGTTCGAGTCCCCATGAGCACGGCAGAAATTTTTTATGAACTCAATTCGAATTAATTCAAACCTCATAGTCGACGACGAGACCTTTCACTCGGTTTTCTCTGATGCTTGTGGGTTCCCAGATTTCTATGGGCGAAATATGAACGCATGGATTGACTGCATGGGATACCTCGACGAGCCGTCGGCACAGATGTCATCTGTGCATGTCGCCGCAGGTGAGAGTTTGGCTTTGGTCATTGACGGCGCATCATCCTTCAAGACTAGATGTCCTGCATTGTATGATGAGCTGATTGAGTGCGCTGCTTTTGTAAATGAACGATGCGAAGAAGCAGGGCGAGCGCCTCTGATAGCTATCACAATGCACGCCTGATGGGTAACGGTGCCATAAAAACGTCAGTAGAGTTCTAGTTTACGAAGGGTCGCTTTGGGGCGGAGCCTGTCAACGATAGCACTCGGCCAGGAGCGGCCATTCGATAATTTCCAAGGAACGCGATGACCGAAGACCTGTGTCTCAGGATTGCTGAGAAATATTTGTCGTCAAATGCCATTGAGTACATCCTTCCTGGCCGGATTGGCAGCAAAGAGTCGAGCAGGTGGGAGGCGATTTACGTCGTTCCAGCAGTAACGGACCCCACGGTGGCAGTTGTCGATCCTCCAGATGTACGAGTTTGGGTCACACTTCTTGACGGTCAAGTGGAATGGATACACCAAATGTGAACGTCGGCTTCGGGGCGGAACCTGCCAACGACGGCAACCGGCCAAGAGCAGCCATTTCCAATTGTCTATTTTGCTAACCATGTACCGAATAGCGATATCATCATGAGTAAAATAAAGGCAGCCTACGACGCCATTCAGGAGCGGCGAATTGAAAGCTTAGAGCAGCTATTACGCGAAGATTTGGCTCTACTAAACAGTCAGACGCCGTTCGGTCCTCTTTTGCATGTTGCAGCAGGTGCTGGAAATTTAGAAGCTCTCAAACTCCTCCTATCCTGTGGTGCTGACATTGATGCAAAGGGCGGTACCTTTGGTGGTGATGCCCTAAATTATGCTGCCTCAAAGGCCCATGTGGAAGTCTGCAAATTTCTCCTAAGTCAAGGAGCCAAGTTTGATGTAAGTGAGCCGGAGAGAAACGCGTTATTCAGCGCAATCTATGTTGGTAGTACCGAGTTGGCTGAATTATTTATTGAATATGGAATTGACTACAGCGTGGCCTATACAGGTCAATCAATGACAAACATGGATGCGAGAGCGTTTGCAATCGAACGTGGGCAAAAAGAAGTTTTGGCAGTTTTACTTACTCAGTAACTTCCGCTTTGGGGCGTTATCCGCCCGTCGTGATAAGCACAATCCGGTTCCCATGACTCAAGCCGTCACAGCGCGAAGGTCGGCTCGTACCAGCCCGTCATACTCGCCTCTGATTGCTAAAAATACCGGGCGTTGCCCTCTGCGTAAGGCGTTCGACTGCGGTTGCTGCGCCATTGCACATTTTGGGCGTGGTAGCTTCGCTGCGACGACCTAGCGGTCCTTACATTCCGGGCGTCTTCAGTGGTTACAACTGCTTACCAGTGATACAGCTCTACAGCTACCGAGTTGACGTGGCGCGTATTACTCTGTCCGTACACTACATCACATGTACATTTACTGGTGCCCCGGCGAGAAATGAATCAAATTGTTGCGGCCATCGGTAGATGGATATGTTGGCAGTGTCGCCAAATGGAATCCCTAAATTTAATCTAAACCAATGCTGCGCGCCCCAAACCAACGATTTTTGGGATATCGATGCGATGGTGATGAGGTTGCCGAACCGTTTCAAATTCATATGATTACCCCCATGCTAAAAACTAAACTCAGCTGGATAGCTGTCCTCGGCCTGTCCTTGACGGGCTGTGCCACCCAATATCGGAGCGCGGAACAGCCCTGGCCCCGATATGGTACCGTTGGACAGCCGGAATACCGGACCTTCGAACAACCACGAACCGAATATCGGACCGTCGAGTCTCCTCGGCAGGATTGCTGGAACGAACAAGTTCCGGTCCAATCGGCAGACTCGGGCTACGGCGGTGCCATTCTCGGCGGTATCGCCGGGGGAATTCTGGGAAATCAGATTGGCCGCGGTAATGGCAGGACAGCCGCCACCGCGGTAGGTGCTATCGCCGGCGCAATGGCCGGTGACCGCATATCTTCGGATTCGGCCGGCTACAGGACGGTTCAGCGGTGCCGCACGGTAATTGACCGGAAACAAATTCCTGTGGTAATCGAACAGGGGCGCGTCCTTCGCGAGGCTCCTGATGAGGAACGTTATTACAACGACCGCGATGACCACCGCCGTCGCAATGAAGGGAACTATTGAATATTCTTGTGTCCCGTGACGGGGGCAGGCAAGTGACTCGCGATTCCGCCCAGAAGGAGGGCGGAATTTTCCACTTTTTGTTGTCGGCGAAATAGTAAAAGCCGTGGTTCTTCAGTTTCGCACTGTGCGGCTTCCTGACATTAAACCTAGCTTCTGCCCAGTGTGCGCCTTTGGTATCCCGCTTGGCGCTCTTACTTCTGTCAGCCGCGGGGTGCTGAGCCCTCTCCTCCAACAAACTCGTATGCGATTCACAGTTATATCCGTTGGCCTTTCCTCTAGGTGCATAACCCTTCTCAAACCCAAACGGCTTCCGATAGTGCAAGCAGCGAGCCAGCTCAAAGATTCGATTGAAAGAGCACTCTTCTCAGACGAGACGAGAAGGCGCCACGACCGTCGTGCCGATTCACAAGCCGAAGCTCGATTTCTCCGACAAGAAGGTCTTGTGCTCGGCCGTGTGCAAATGCAAAAGCATGCCGGCAATCGGTGCAGACGGCCGGTCGCTTAAACAAGAATGCGTCTCGGCTCGATTGAAAGCTCTCGATGTGGCTCTTGACCACCGAAGTCTATACAAGGCAGAGTTCACATACGATATGACAAAACGGCCGCCAGAGCCTTTTCTGGATAAGGTCGTGGATACGAAGAGCAGAACCCTATGGCCCGGCTGGACGAAGACACTTTGGCCGAAAGACTCAAGCCACCCTGTGCCTTATAAGCCCGGCCGGGGCTACACACGGAGGCCTGACGTCAATATCGTCAAGGACCCGACGAAGCCTCCAACGCAGGACAATATCAAACAAGTCGTGGAAATAAAATTCCCTGGAGACCCGTTCCGCCCCCGCCAGCGAGAGGACTATATCGTCATCGCCGGAGACGAAATGAAAATGGTGCCGTTGGCATCTGATGAGTGCGACTGCGACCGGGCCGAGCTCGAGCCCTCAAAAATCCCGGTCGAGCAGCTCGGGAAGGCAGCCGCTCTTCTTAGGTTAATCTATATGGTTGTTGTTACAAAACGGCCACCGCTTGGTGGCCTGCCAGCGTATTAAGGAATGAACATGACTGAATTACCAATGGACTTGCTGGAACTTCTGCGCGAGAACCCTGATGCAATGAATGTACCTGGGGGCATGCTCACTAATCAGGGGCCACAGGACTATGTCGGCAGCGTGCCCGCAATCGCCGGCACGCTCTTCTTCAAGGATGCACATCTCCCGGCAGTTCGCGATGCCATCAGCGCTTGTTTCGAAGAGTTCCAGGTCAAGGCTGAGCCTAAATTCACCTGGCTCTACCGGGAAGACCCGCCAGAAGGGCCGGATAAGACGGCCTACGCGGAGGCAAAACCGCTGAACAAAATGCTAGTACGTATGGACCCAGACGATGCGGTGAGTTTTCATTACACCAGTGGCGTGCTAGCGCAGGACGCGGGTCCATGGGAGTTTCAGGTCGTCGGCCTACCCGCTTGGCGGGCGGAAATGGGAGGCAGGGGCTTATGCGGGCTGCGGTTTAGCGTGCCCATTTTGTTCGTCGAAGAAAATCCCGGACTTTTCCAGGCGCTCTTCGTGAGCTTCGCCCGACGCCTATGTGCCGTCCACGGGTACGGCGGCCACAGTCTAATACTGTCGGCCGCTCGGTACGACGAAAACCAGGCATTCGAAGCATTCCTGACGTCCAAGCTCCGCGGGTTTGATGCCGGCAACCTTGTCAGCGGCGCAGTCAATGCTCACCTGGGCATTAAAACAGTTGGCTGGCTCACAGCGATAGACAATGATTATGTGGATAAAGTCGGAGGTATATCGGCCATTCGTTCGGCATTACCGATGGACTGGTTTGGCCTATTCGATTATGGAACTGGGCTTGTAATCCAGGGCGGCGCCCAATCCGAAGCCGCACCTGCTGACTCGCCGATGCCCGCGCGGCTGGTGCTTCCCAATATGCTCCTCAAGCCCAGCAGGACACCGAAAATCCGGATACATTACGCATCCGCGGGGAGCGAGCCGCGGTTGATTGGCCACGCTGCGGAAGAATGGCTGAACCGTTTCGATGTGGCGGACAATGAGCTAATGGCGTACAAGGCTAAGCTGCTTGACGAGCCGAAATTTGCCGAGATACCCGACGTACCAACTCGCCTCTGATTGCTAAAAACAGCGGGAATTCTCCCCGGCCGACATGAAAAACCTCCACGGCGGTTAGCCCGTGTCGGGGAAGTCTGGCGGTGTGCGCGCCGGCCACGCCTCCAATGATTGCTGCACCGTGATATAGCACTTGAACCTGCTCGTTTCTCCACTTTAGCGACAAAGTTCGGCTCAAAAAAGTTCGCGCTGCTTTAAAACAGGTGTCTTCGGCGCCGGCTCTCCGCACATCAGGTCGGCCGGATACGGCTGAAGATATGTCCTTGCGAATTCTGGGTCGTTGCAACCAAGCCACTCGTCGTATTCGCCGGTAGGGACAATGACTAACGAACGCTTCTCCTCTCCAGGGCGATGGAAACGACTCATAAAGGGATGGTTGTCGGCGTTAATGGTCAATTGGGTGAACGAAAATGCGCTCCTCCCATCCACCTCGACCCACTCCCGGTAGAGGCCGGCGACGGCAAATGGTTCGCCGGTGGCCATTCCAATAGACCATCGCACATGCGTTGGTTGTTCCCAATTTGGTTCGAAGAAGCGGACCATTGGGACGAGGCAAAGTTGAGATTTTGCCCAAGCGGACTTGTACGTCCTCAATTGGCCAACGGTCTCGGCGCGGGCGTTCATCGTCGTGAGGCGCTGGCCAGGTGGCATGTGCCGCTTGGGGATGAACCCGTATGTGCCAGTCAGACCTTTGCGATTGCCGGCTGCATCATGAACGATGATTGGGCCAACGTAGTCCTGGTAGAGTTCATCACGCCAATCGTCGCTCTCCTCCATGGAAGTGCGGAAGAAGTCGAAGGCCAGTTGCCGTGAGACAGTTACGTAGTTGACGCACATGGGGTTCTCCGAGTTGAATGCAGATTGGTGATTTTATCTGGCATTCTGGCCGACGTGGTGGCTGTCGTTTAGACTTGCGTGCCCACTTTTCCTGCCGGCGAGGACTGAGCATGTCAGTCTTGGATAACGTACAATTGTCCGCAATCGGCCAAAAGCCGCCACTCAGCAGCATCGAAGCCGACCGCAGAAGATAGGGATATGAATAGTTCAGATGAAGCGCTCCATCAGTTCTTTGGCGGATATTTCCACCAAGACTGGCAGTTAGACGACCCGACGTGGCAAGTTGTGATTAGCCGATTTTTAAGGGAATCGACCCCGACCGATTCGGCGCTGGTTGCAGCGGGAATAGAACGTCTGATATCGGACTCTTCGCCCGATGAAACGCTTTGCTGTGTGGTGCAAAAACTGGGATGCGACTATTGGCCAGGTTCGTTTTCTGAAATGCGGATTTGGTTAAAGCAGGTAGTTTCGGAGTTACGTTAACTTGACGGCATGCGGCCAGTAGCGGTCCTTCCGTCTAACCTCCTGCTGTGCAGACCCAAATGGGAATACGTTGCTGCAAACGTGAGAAAGTGTTATTTGATTGCCCTCTCGTGGCGAAAGACATCGATGAATCTACAGTTCGCAATAAAAGCCATAAAAACTAACCACCAGTCCTCAGCTCGCATTGAAGCGGCCATACTGGGGATGTTAGCGGCAGCTGAGTCAAGCGTTGGTACGACTGTGTTTTTCGAAGACACACGCGCTGTGCTGGACGAACTGGCGTTGGCAAAGGCTTCTTTAGATATTGCGGCATGGCACACACCAGAGGTCACCTCAACCACAGCCTTCCTCCTGAGCCGAGCACAAAATTTTGTCGATGCTGAAACGATGGCGCCTACGGAGTGGCCGACTCCGACCGAACTATTACATGCGGTTCGAGACGCGTCGAATGAGTTATCTAATGACAGGCCCTCGCCATAATCCTCGATTCTCCGAATGGCCGCTTCCGGGCGGAACCTGCAGATGACTGCAACCGGCCAGAAGCGGCCGTTCATCTCATGGGACGACAAAGTCGCTAGTTGAATGGCGGTGTCGCTCTTCATTTCGCGCAGCATTACGGTTTGGCTCTGCGCTATGTCTACCAGTAGCCTGTTACTTTGAGTTTTGGGAAACACAATGTCCATTGAAACTACGCGTATCGAAACCATTATCAAGGTTCACTTGGCTCCAGAACTTCGTGCAGAAGGCTTTACGGGATCTGGAAGGACGTTCCGCCGCACTCGGGATGGTCAAATCCATGTGGTCAATATACAGGGGTCGAGCTATGGAGGACAGTTCGCGATCAATCTTGCTATTCAACCAGTTGCAGTTCCTGATGTACTAGGTAACGCGCCCGCCCCAAAGAAGATCGCTGAGTCCGCGTGTGAGTTCAGGAGGCGATTGTCGGAATCTGGGGCAGATCAGTGGTGGCGCTATGATGATCAGGCATCACTTGAAAGGGCAATGAACGATGCAGCCAAGGTCTACGTGGCATACGGTCGCCCGGTGTTTGATACGATGTCGATGCCGCCCTCTCCACTCGACACAATGAATGTGGAACACTTGGTGGAAGGTCCGATGGAGTTCTGTGGATTTGGGATAACGAACGTTCGCTTAGCTCTTGTACTCGCGCGTCTGCGCGAAGTGGAAGGGAGAATCTCTGATGCCGTTTCATTTGCAACGTACGGACTCCAACATGCAATCAATGCATTTGGACTTAGATCGGAATTGGAGCGAATCGCAGCACTGCCCCATAGTCCGCCGGACAAAATAAGCTAGGGTGCACTAGTATCCAGAACGTCTAAACGCTGCTCTGAGTCTTTACCAATGTCCCCAATGGGGCTGAAACCGCCGACGACGGCAGCCGGCCAATTCCAGACATTCGGAATGTGTGGTCTAGCTGCTCTGACAAGAAGAAGGGTTTTGTTGCGTGCCTTAATGTGGTCGTCGTGCGGCAACTGCTAGGTGGACTGGAATATTAAAGATCTCCCGCCTAATAAATCAATAGCAGGTCTCGCTCGGCAGGGCCTCCATAGCGGAAGCGCGTGCCGGTTGTTAGCGCCGCGGCTTTCGAAATCCTCAACTGGACTTTCCCCAGTCGTCATCTACGTCCCTTGCCGTTCTGGTCTGACGCTCCCGCCACCAGGCCGGCAGCACCTTGTCGAGGTAGACGCTTACGAACTTTTCGACATCCTTACGCCCGAGCGTACCCGCCTCGTCCTCGGTCACCACTTGGCGCAGGAGCAGCCCCTTCGTGACCTTGCGGTCGGCAGGCGCGTAGTTCCCACCCTTTTCTACAGCCAGCAGACACATCGCCGTCTTGATATCGAATCCTGGCTGGCGTTTGGCCAACCGAAGGTAAGCTTCCAAGGCAGGCCTCAGCGTCCCGGCGGGTAGCCTGGCCGGGTCGTCCGGTAAGGCCGCAATCGCTTCGATCAGGATCGTACAGACCACTGGTACCGGGAAAGCAATGTTGAGCTTTGCCGCCATGAGGTTGTAAACCCGTGCGATATGGTCGAGTTTTTCGTTGGTGATCCCATGGAAGCGGTAGTCGTCAGTGACTTCCCAGATGGAGCGGCGAAATGTCATCGTGTTGTGTTGGTTGGGCGGAAGAGGATCATGCATGTAGCAGCTCCCAGAAGCAACGTTGTCGGGAGCAAACGAGTATGAGGCAAACAGGTATAGAACAGTCAAGAGAAATATTTCGCCTCGATCATCCTGCGCCCTGGGCTGTCGCGCCGAGTCAAGCGTTAACGAGCGCTGCCGTTAGGTGCCGAGATACCGCTGCCCATCCGGCAACCCTACAGGATTGCCAGTGCTAAAACAAATTGCTATAGTGCAAAACGACCATACGAATTGGTTCGATCAAGATTGCCCACTAACACCTCGTTTAGAAAGTATCGCTCATGAACCGGTTTACCGCTCTACTCGTGGGTCTGTCTTTCAGCGCAGTGGTGCACACAGCGGCGGCAGCCGGGCAGTCCGGCGACCGACTCCAGACATGCTTGCATCAGAAGCAGGAACGCAGCGCCGCCATGCAGGCACGGGACTGGGAAGCGATGGAAAGGTTCGCGAACGCCTATATCAAGCGCTGCGTCGGCATCGACCGACCACGAGACTTTTCTACCGCCCACTGGGAAGCGGCCATGGCCGCAATGAAGCTCGGCCGACCGGCGAGTGCTCTGAAATACCTGGACCGCTGCATCGATGTTTCCTATGCGAACGCCTCATGCCACGTCGAAAAGATCTACGTGCTCATTCGCATGCAGCGGACGGGTGAAGCCCGCAAGTGGCATGCGACAACCAACCGTCTGGTCAATGGCCAGGTGGAGGCAACGGAGCGCGCGCTGCGCGGGCCGGTAGCTGGGGTCGAGAAGGAAGCGCTGGAAATCGAGCTCGAGTCGCTACAACTTAGCCAGCGCTCGCTGGCGATGTACGGCGAAGAATTGGAATAGCTCGATTGAGTCGGCGGTTTTGCCGAAATCGGTGACCAACGCAGTAATGACGTGGTGTCCGCCTCCGCTTCCTGGGCGGTCGAATGTCTGCAATGGGGTGCGGATTCAATCGGTGGTCGCAACACTCTAACCTAAATGCCTAGGTTACAGGAGTGTTGAAGATGAAACAGAAACCACGTATTTATTACACCGAGACGCAGAAGGCCTTGATGTGGGAACGGTGGAAGCAAGGCGATTCTCTGCAGATGATAGCCCAGCTATTTGATCGGAATCACTCATCGATACAGCGGATTCTGGCTGAATCTGGTGGCATACGGCCAGCGCCGCGATGCCGTTCCAGACTGGCGCTGACACTGGCCGAGCGCGAGGAGGTCTCGCGCGCCATCGTTACCGGCGTATCCATCCGCGCACTTGCCAGGCGCCTTGGACGCGCAGCATCAACCATCAGCAGGGAACTCAGACGCAATGGTGGTCGCGCAGCATATCGTGCCGCTCAAGCGGATCAGCATGCTTGGGATCAGGCGCGCCGCCCCAAACCTTGTAAGCTGACGGAGAGCCGCATGCTGGCCAACATGGTTGCCAGCAAGCTCCAATTGCAGTGGTCACCAGAGCAGATTGCTGGCTGGCTCAAGCAGCTGTTCACGAGCCACGAGGAGTATCACGTGTCGCACGAAACCATTTACCGCAGCCTCTATATCCAGGCCCGAGGCGCCCTAAAGAAGGAGTGACTGGAGCACTTGCGCCGTACGCGCGCCATGCGCCGCTCACGTCATCACACCCAAAAGACGGACAACCACGGCAGAATTGTCGACGCGGTGTCGATCAGCGAGCGTCCAGCGACGGCAGCGGATCGAGCGGTGCCCGGGCATTGGGAGGGCGACCTGCTATGTGGCAGCCACAACAGCCAGATCGTGACGTTGGTTGAGCGCCAGACGCGCTATGCCATGCTGATAAAGGTCGCCGCCAAGAATACCGACACGGTGGTCAACGCATTGATCGACAATGCCCGCAGGCTGCCCCAGGAACTATATAAGTCACTGACCTGGGATCGTGGCAGTGAGCTCGCCGGGCATAAACGCTTTACATTGGCCACCGACATCCAGGTCTACTTCTGCGATCCACAGAATCCATGGCAGCGCGGTTCAAATGAAAATACCAACGGCCTGTTGCGCCAGTATTTCCCCAAGGGGTTGGATATTTCCACGTATTCGCAAGAGCAACTCGACGCGGTAGCCAGACGACTCAACGAGCGCCCCAGGAAGACGCTACACTACCAAACACCGGCTCAACGATTTGAACAGTGTGTTGCGTTGACCGATTGAATCCGCAGGCCAAACCTGCCAACGACGGCAACCGGCCAGAAGCAGTCATTTTCATCAACTAGTTTTCCAAGGACATGATGTGTTATTCGAAGTCGAGAAAAAGCAGCCGAAACAAGACCCAACAGCTGCTCAAGTGAGTTCACAGATTGCGAAGTTGCGCTCATATGGCCCATCATCTTTTGCGTCGTTGACAGATGAGCTTGGGAATTATCTTCAAGTGGCAGGAGGTGGCCTTACCTGCCTACTTGAAAAACGTACTGTAGTTGATGGAAAGCACTTCCGCGCGTATCTTAAGACGCCGAGCGGCATACATCCAGATGGTACTATCCTCGCCTTCAGCGGTGGCCAAGTAAGGCTTCGAGCCGACGAATGGCTATCAGCTCCGTTGGTTACTCAATATTTCACCGCGTTCTTGCACGGTAACGAGCTCCCGCACAGTATCAGGTGGCGAGAAATCACGTCTTTACTCAGCTGTTGAAGGACCGCTTCGGGGCGGAAGCGGACGGTGCCACTGAATCGCCACCAGTAGCTTTGGCTGTCCTGATCCATGGTTCTCGGACGATGAAAAACCGGTGGTTCGTGTTGGGCCTGCGTGTCCTGCAACGCTCCTCGTATGCGATCTCGCGGCTGCTTGATCCACCGACGAGATCGGGTCTGGCCTGTCTATCTCCCCTGCCCTGCAGCGACTTCGACCGCGCTCAAGTAAAAGCTGCTTGAGCTTCGGTGGATTCCACCATGAACTCTTCCGTGGCTAAACCTCTTGCAACGTTAATCCCGGAGTTCGCGGTGCGCGGCGCAATCGATTCGAGTTCTCTTTCGCATCATTTCCGCTCTGCAACGATGCTTTTAAGTTCAAGTGTTGCATTATTCGATTGAATTCACAGCGCCGGAGCAGGCATTCCGCTATTCGGGCGCCTTCCTCGATTCGATTTTCATCTTGAGCCGCTCCCGACTCCTTCCAACCGCACCTGTATCAATTCCAGCAAAGCCCGAACCCGCGCAGTCACGGAATGACGATGGCTGTACACGCCAAGCAATTGCAGCGGCGCAGGGCACAGGTCCAGCGGCACTTCCTGCAATCGGCCTGCGGCAATATCTTCCTGGCATGGATAGGCCGCCACTATCGCAAAGCCGATGCCTTGCCGCGCGCCCGCCAATGCCAGTTCTCCGCTGTTAACGCGATAGCGGCTACGCACGGATACCTTCACGATTTCGCCAGTGGCGTCGAGAAACTGCCAGGGCTGGCCCTTTAACGCACTCAAGGTCGTAATGCAAGGCAATGACCTAAGTTCGCGCACTTGGCGCGGTATTCCAGTTTTGGCTAGCAGGGCGGGCGCCGCGACCACGATGCTGGGCAGCGTAGCGAGTTCGCGGGTGATGAAGGTACTGTCATCTTGGCGCCCACGATGGAAGACGATGGACAGATCCATGTCTTCTCGGAGAGCTTCCAGACCAGTCAGGCGCGTGTCGCATTCCAGTTCGATGCCGGGATGGAGGCTACAGAATTCGGCCAGGATAGGAGCTAGCAGCCTTGGCGCTTCGCCTGGCATGCACATCCTTAGGGTGCCACGCAGTTCACGCTGCACTGCGCCAAGCTCTTCCTCGGTGGATAGTAAGGCGTCGAGCAAGGGTTTTGCGCGTTCGTAGAGTAGCCTGCCAGCTTCCGTCATGCGCAGATGGCGGGTGCTGCGTTCCAGCAGGCGGACGCCCAGCATGCGTTCCAGCGAGGCGACGTGGCGACTGACGTTAGAGGATGGCAGGGTCAGCAGGCGTGCCGCGCCGGCAAAGCTTTGTTCATCGACGACCGCCACGTAGACACGGACGGTATTCAGGTCGAGGGCATTGCGCATGATTATCCCGATTAAGGTATGAAATCTGCCCATTTTCACATACTAGTACTCCACAGTGGCGGAATTTAAGATGCCGTCTCGTCCGATGAATCGCCGTCGGCGGCGCGTCGGGACGGATTGAATAGGAGAGCTTCAGCATGGAAATCGGAATACTTGGCGGCGGCATTGCAGGGTTGAGCGTGGCGCTTGCCTTGAGCAAGCAGGGGTACAGTCCCCGCGTATATGAACGCCGGTCGGGACCTGCGACGATGGGGGCTGGCGTTACGCTCTGGCCCAACGCCGGCTTTGTGCTAGAGGAACTCGGGCTGCTGCAAGACATCGCTGCAGTGGGAGGCCGGCCAGTGGCCATGCAACGCCAGGATGCCGCGGGCAATTCTTTGGGGGGCATCGATATTGCGCTGCTAGACCGGATTATGGGACATCCGACCCATACGATTTTGCGCCGGGACTTGCAGGCGGTACTGCTGGATCATGCGGCACAGGCCGGGATCCCGGTAGAATTCGGACATCGGGCAGTGGCGATCGACCTCGATGCTGGCGGCAAAGCCGTGGCGCGGTTCGAAAACGGGGTAAGCATTCGTCCGGATCTGCTGATCGGCGCCGATGGCCGCATGGACTCGGTGGCACGCGCGTTCGTCGCGGGGGACAACACGCCAGTTTATCAGGGCTTTGTGAACTGGGTGGGTGTGGCGCAGGCGGAGAGTGCACTGGTGGACGATATCGCGATTCAGGATTATTGGGGTTCGGGTGATCGCTTCGGTTGCGTGGCGATCCGGCCGGATTTGGTCTACTGGGCGGCGGCGCAGGCACGGCCACTGCCGGGGGCGGCGTCCGCAGCGGATATGCGTAAGGAGATTGGGGATCTGTTCGCGCGATGGCCGGAGCCTGTCATACGCATCATCCAGGCGACACCGGCGCATGCCATCCGACTGATTGCCGTGCACGACTTGGAGCCGCTGCACGTGTGGAGCCGGGCCAATGTACTGCTCGTGGGGGATGCGGCGCACGCGCCGTTGCCGACATCTGGCCAGGGCGCCTGTCAGGCGCTGGAAGACGCCTGGCATCTGGCGCGGTGTCTGGCTGGGACGGACGGCTGCCTCGACGCAGCCCTGCTGCGCTTCGCGGAGATCCGCGGGCCGAAGACAGCGAAGCTGGCCGAGCAGGGTCGCGTTTTCGCGCGCGGTCTGTTTGCCACTGATCCTGAAACCTGCCGCATTCGCAATGAGCGCGCCAAGGCGTCCGATCCCTTGCGTGACGTGCATGCCTTGGCAGCCGGATGGGCGCAGGGTTTGCCGATGGCCGGCTGCACGGACGGCACGCCGGTGGACAGCGTTGGCTCCGGCAGTCTGTACCGCCTCTGAAAGACTGTGCCAATGTAGACACCGCATGGCGTCTCAGGCCGCGAGACGCCTCACTACTGAGCGAACCGGGCATTTTCGGACTGAATCGCCATCAGTAGCTTAGGCTCTCCTGATCCATACTTCTTGAAAGATGAAAACCCGATGGATCGTGTTATGGCCTGCGTGTCCTGTTAGGCACCTGGTGCGCATTCTCGTAGCTGCCTGATCCACCGACGAGATCGGGGCAGGCCTGTCTATCTCCCCTGCCCGGCAGACACTCCTACCGCGTTCAAACACAAACTGCTTGAGCTTCGGCGGGTTGCACTAAACACTTTGCGGCGTTGTAGCTGAGGTCTTGAGGGGCGCCGGCTTTGACTTGATACGTTGGCGGTGCCAGCGGTTTGGGTTTCACCCCCACGGCCGGTCAAGGCGTTTGAAGGTCGATCGGTACTCCAACGCATCGTTCTGGTCGCGTTGCATTGGGGCGTGCGATCACATTGCCCTCCTCTGCTGATTGGCACGGGCCGATATAGATCGGGTTATATGCCAGGCCTTGCAACATAGTTTGATCGATGAGTGGGCGACCGATACGCCCCGTTCCGCCATGATTCCTTCGATGTGCCGGTAGCTCCGCAGGTAAGCCACATACCAACGAATGCATACCAAGATCAAGCCGATCACAAAACGCATCCCCTGGACGTTAGGCATGTCGATTCCTCCAGCGTTCAAATACCTTGTTTCACTTGATCGGCCTGCCGACGAGCACTAATGCTTCAGAACCAAACGGACGCCGGTCATTTTTGGCCAGTGACAATTCAAGAGTTTTTGGCAATATTTATACCTCACTATGGGTGGCCCTTAGTCATGCCAGCGAGTTCAACGGTTGGACCAGTATCGCGACCGCATGCTACTTGCATTGTATGCAATGCTCGCATTGACGATGGTTCCCCTCAGTTAAAAAACAAGTTGTCTTTATCAGGAGAAGTCAGAATGGGATTTTTTGATGATGCGCTCAGTACTATGGGCCAAAGCTTGGCGCAGTCTGCTTCGGGATATGTGCAGGGAGTTACTGGGCCGGTCGTTGGCAACATGCTCAGTACGCTCTTCGGGGGGGAGCAGTCGACAGGCGGGGCTAATCTTGTTCAGCTGCAGACCGACGTCCAGAGCGCCAACCTTAAGGCATCAGACATAGCACTGCTAAACGGTCAGTTGGCGGCGCAAACGACAGAAATCCAAAACATCGGAACTCAGTTGACTGCACTATCCAGCGCTGTGGCTCTCATCCAGAGCCAAGTACAAGCGATGAAAATGGTTCTTGGCAAGATTGCCCAGGCTCAGCTCTTCCAGGCGTGGCAGGCAGTGGATATTGAAATGACCACAGCAATCAATAAAATTCATTCCGACTACAGCATACTCTCGGGTTTTACCGCGAATTACGCGAATACTTCAGGGAGTCAGGTGAAATCGGTCATGGAGGAGCTGCAAGTGAATGGGCCGCTCGATGCGATGAACTTGATCAATGCATTTATTCTCAATGGCGGAGGTCAAAGTCAGGGCGTGCTTCAGCTCTGGTCGGCAATGGTGGCTCCGCTCGTCCAGAACGGCCTAATGGATTATCGGGAAGCTGTGGATCAGTACACCGCTTATTACATGAAGCTCGTTAGTGCACAATTGCTCGCGGCGAACCTCTTGGTGGAGGTCAGCAATTACTTCGCCATTAATGATAATCATACGGCAGCAATGAGTGCATGGAGTGGCTACAAGACATGTGTGCTATCTCAAGAGGCCGAGTTTATCCATTGGCTTGTCCCACTCGTTTATTCCGGCGTAATGGCTTACGCTGCGGTTATCCCACCTTATATCAGCGGCCCTGGGTACACCTATTATGAGGCAGCGATGCAATTGCACCCTGGTCTCCAAGCAATGCCGGGCGACGCTGGTGGAGAAGGTTACTATGCTCCGACATCGATTTTTGAAAACGCGGAAGCAATGCTGGCAACTCTATCGGTCACTGATCCTCATGACCGACGGCTCGTCGTCCACATGGTGTTCTCTGACGACCAATATGGCACGTTTAAGACCCCTATCGACGCGAACCCAATCACGCTCACCTTCAGCGGATCCTCCACCGTCACGCCTACGCTTGTAAGTAAGTTCGGCTACACTGGGTTTCCGGTCTTACTTCAAACTGGCACCCCAGATCGGAATTTTTATAACGGACAATACATGCACCTGTATCGGCATGTGTATGCGCAAGACAAGAACAACCCTACCACATTGCAAGACGGGTCGTATCAACTGACTAACCTGAATGGCAAGCTTCCTGCAATGCAGACTTACGCCGCTGGTAACGAAATGCCACCTGCACCTGCCGTCAGCTTTCAGGAGACAAAAATCCTTAGCTATCTCCTGAATGTAAGTTCGACCAGCAAGTTTGACTTTATGAACTTTGGTGCTTACATGGTCAGCCAGGTCTGAAGCCACCGATGGTCGCCAGTGAGGGAGCTAAATTGCTGTTTGTAGGGCACTGGTCGGCTGGCGCCGGCCTTACTCGCGTACTTGAACGGCTCGCACTCGAATGTGCGCGTGAGGCCGACGTTCGCATCCTCGGTTTGGTCCCCGCAGGCGGCTACGGTGCACCGGCACCCACTGGCATCACCGTTTGCGAGGTGCCGCAACGTGGGAACCGGTTCGCAATCGACCCCACGTTGCTGAGACGTCATATCACAGAGTTTAGCCCAGGAACCATCGTCGTGATGGGGCCTGCTTTTCTCGTCGCATTCCTGCTGGATGCCCTTCAACCCTATCGCGCATCGGCTAACGTTGTCCTCTACCTGCCGGTGGAAGGGGAACTCGCGAGCCCGATTCCACTAAACCTGCTGAAACTGGTGGACATTTGCATCCTCTACACCGAGGATACCCGAGCCCGCATGGCGGAAATTGCAGAACAGACTGGCCATCGATCCACAGCGGCAATTGCCGTGCTTGGCCATGGGGTTGATACCGTGGTCTTCTCACAGTTGAGCCAGAGTCGAGCGGTGGTTAGACAGAAGCTATTCCCAGACAGTCCACACCTGCACGACGCATTCATCGTACTCAACTCAAACCGTGATTACCATCGCAAACGGCTCGACCTGACGATTGAGGGCTTTGCTGAGTTTAGCCGAAACCGACCTGACACATACTTGTATTTGAATGTGTGCGGACTCAGCCCGCAAGGGCGTGGCCAAATCGAGAAAATAGTCAGCAAAGTGGGGGCAGCTGGGAAAGTCCTTATCAATCAACTAAACAGCAACGGTACTCCGCTGCCGGAGAAGACGATGAATCTTCTCTACAACTCGTGCGAGGTGGGCGTGACCACCTCTATGGGCGAAGGCTGGGGACTAGGGACGTTTGAGCACGCTGCTACTGGTGCTGCGCAAATCGTCCCAGACCATACCTCTTTTCGTGAAAATTGGCGCGGTGCCGCTGCGTTGCTGCCGCCCGCGGATAGAGTGCCTGTCTTTTATGAGTATAGCAACATGGTGGAGGTACGTGCACATGACGTCGCTTGCGAATTAGAACGGCTCTATAGTACGCCAGATTTGTTGAGCCGTATGTCGCGAGCGGCATACGAACGCGCAAGAGAACTTAGGTTCGACTGGAGCGAAGTTGGTCGTCAACTGAGGATCATTCTCAATGTTGAGGGAGCTGTAGTTTTCCCGGAAGAGCTGCCTCCAACTGAGCGTTTGGGCGGTTCGCCTGGATCCTGTGGAGGTTAACTAAACGCTTTCAATGACTCGTAATCCGAATGGTGGCGCAGGTGCTGGAACGCATCCGGGCTAGCCGATTCATACTGAGCAAACGTGTAGGCCACTTAGTGAACGATGGTCAATGGAGCAGATCCATTTGGAGTACTGAGGCATGGAGAAACGGAGAATTTCACTGAGGCGAAAATCACAGCGCTGTTTGACACCCTGCCACACTTGACCGAAGACGATCCGTACTTACTGAGCCAGAATCGGGACGATCGCAAGGCAGCCGGATTGATGATTTTTCCGCTCAAAGAAAGGATCAAGAGGGCTATCCCATCAGCAGATAACATCACCGATAGCTGGAGAATGTACATGTCCTCAGTTCGAATGGGACACCACCTATGTACATCAACGATATTTTCAAAAAATAAATATTATTACATTTGAATAGTTTGTCTTTAGTAGAAACATGTTGGATTTGTACTTCTTATATCTTGGAGCTACCAACCAGACCTCAATTTGAGATACCAGACTCAACCATTCAACCAAGTCGAAAGGAACAAGATGAAATCCCAGATGCGTCTTGCCACAATGATCGTTTTGCTACTGTCTGCCTCCACCTGTGCTTTGGCGCAGACTCCAAATCGATGCCCATCGCTGGCGTTTTATGGCAATGCCGCCGCCAGCGGCCTCTGCAAAAGCCTAAGCCCTGCTACGCAAAACCTGCAAGTGTGCGAATTGACGGCCGCACAACCCGACGTTCACTTGACCTTCGGCCTCCAGCCAAATGGCGTGAACCCGCCCACCCCTCTCCACCTGACAGTGCGTACTCAGGCCAACAACTGCGAACAGGCGACCAATATCGTCCGGAACGCTGCCGGAGCGTTTGTCGCGCAAAACAACGCCCTGCTCTGTGGCGTCAACCCGGTCAGCTATGTTCAACGCATGAACGCTCAAGCGATTGTTCCGGGGGCCAACGGTCAAAGCGCTTGTCGCACAGCATTCATGAACGCAAAGGCGGGCGGTAAATTGACGCCCGCAATGGAGCAAACCTACCTCAAGGCTTGCAACACCGGGGGCGCAGCGAATGCCGCATGTCCGTGATGTGAAACGGCAAGCACCAAAAGCGACAAGAAATGAGCTGCATTCCGAGGGCGAGCGAAGGCATTTTGAAAGGCTAGCGAGTGTCTAGCAGACCCGTGGCGATTCATTCAACAAATAATCTACAGTCTGAATCGCCGCCAGTTGCTTTGCCTCTCCCGCCCCATAGTTGTTGAAAGATGAAAACCCGATGGATCGTGTTGGGACCTGGGTATTCTGCTAGGCGCTTGGCACCCTCGGCTCGCACCGTGAGCATACGGCGCAGTGGCTTAAGTCGTACGACGCCTAACGCGCGTAGGCCACGACGAATCGTTGCTGCGCACACGCGCAGACCGCAGCGGTGATGCAGCTCGTCGGCAACTTCCTGCAAGCTGGCCTGGGCGCGCCCCAGCACGATTTCGTGCAAAACTGCGATATGCTCAGGCTTTAACGTTGCTGGTCTGCCGTCAGCGCTGCTTGACGACGCAGTGCTGCCAAGTGAATGCTTGGTTGCCATGGCATGCCCCCTCTACATCGGGATAGCATGCCACAACTCCGTTGTTGATTTTGTCTACACCCTCTAAATCGCTGACACATGCTGCCGCTGAACGACACAGCTGACAAGCTCCATTTGGCTATGAAATGGGGAAATTATCAGCTGGACTCGCCATCCACAATAGCAATCTCACCAGCGAAACAGTATCCGACTGAATGCACGGTACGGATCGGGATATCAATGCCGGCCTGGCTGACGATTTTTGCACGCAGGCGACGCACCAGTGAATCGAGCGAGCGGCCGCTATGGTAGTCGTCGCGCTGATACAGCTTGGTTAAAATAGTCTTTTTTTGTACCGGCAAACCAGGCTTGCTTGCCAGTAATTCAAGAAACATCAATTCCTTCAGGCTGAGTGCTACCTGGGCATCCTGGGCAAGATGGAGTTCCCATTGTGTAGAGAAAATGGTCCACCGGTCCGGGGTTTCCTGCACTTCCACGGCCGTTTTCTGTACGCGCTGCGCGATACTGACTATCACCGCTGACAACTCACGGCAATCCACGGGCTTGACCAGATATTGGTCTGCGCCACAGTGATAACCTTTGAGCTTGTCCTCTATCGCACTACGCGCGGTCAGGATGATGACACCCATATTGGTATTGGCTCGTACATATTCGGCCAGTACGTAACCTTCCTGATCTGGCAGGCCAACATCGATCACGGCTATCTGACAATCGCATTTTGGCAAAACCTGATAAAACTCAGCCGCGTTGCTGGCTGCAACGATATGCATGCCATTCAGTTCGAGCCATTCCACCACGCTATCGCGTAAATCCTCATCATCTTCTACCAACAACACTCTAATTTTTGATGGCACCGCTTTGCGTCTCCTTTATAGGCAAAGGTAAGGTGATTGTGGCCGAGGTGCCTCCTTCAGGACGATTCACCAGAAGTATGCTGCCTGCATGCAGCCCAATGATACGCCGTACCAGATACAGGCCGATGCCGCTGCCGGCGATGAAACCGGTACGGCTGCCACGGAAATACTTGCCATATACCAGATCCAGCTCATGTTCCGGAATACCGGAGCCATTATCCTCTACGGTGAGGAGCAATGTACCATTATTTTTTCTCAACTGAACACTGACAAGCCCATGTTTGGGCCCATATTTGATCGAATTATCAAGCACGTTCAAGAATGCAGTCTTCAGCAACTTGCGATCCCCATGAAAGACGACGGGTTGCGACGAGGTAAACTCAAGTCGTGGCGCGCGCTCGCTCCAGAAATGGGAGGCTTCTTCGATGACACTGCGCAGAAAGTCTGGCATGAGGATAGGTTCGTGGAGGATATCCGTATTCCCGTCGCTATTTTGATCCCTCCGCAGCGCGGTTTCCGCCACTTCAACCAATCGCAAGACTGCGCGCTGCATTTTTTCGAGATTGGAACTGAAGTGGCGGCCGCTGGACCGCTCTTTATTTTGCAGAATGTCCAGATTCGTCCGGATGACAGCCAGTGGTGTACGGTATTCGTGCGAAAACATCTCCACAAAGCGTGTCTGATTTTCCAGCGCTTCCTGCTTGGATTCCAATGACAGCAACAGTTGATGTTTGATGCGCTCAAAATACAGCAGCAGCAAAGCCGGGAAAAATAACAAGGTTCCGGCGAGAGGCACCAGATAGACGGCGACTATATTGATCTGGGACATCAATGCAGCGCTGAGGTCGGCAGGTTTGTACAGTAATATGACGATGCGCAAAATATGTGCGGTAATCAGCATCAATAAACCGACCATCGCCATTTCTCGAGCATAACCAAGCTTGCCGGAAGACGCTTCCGGGTTTCGTGCCAGTAAGGTTTGCAGGCACAGCACAAAAACCAGAATCAGGCTGGCACTGCTGATAATGGCGCGGGAGGAAAACTCCGCCTTGCTTTCTATTAATAGAAAATACGAACATGCAAACACGGCAACGAGAAAATACGCCCAGCGGCTTCTTTGTTTCCCAAAAAAAGCTCTCAGCCCGACCCACACGACGATACAGCCAGAAAACAATAGAGTATTCCCCACCATTAACATCAAGCCTGGCGGACGGAAAGCGTTAAATATAATGACCGTCATTCCGACAGCGGTCAATAGGCCAGACATGGCCCATAGCCGCGTATAACGTTCGGTGGGTGCGGCAAAATAGACGCCAATCATCGTTGCCGAAATACATAACTGTGTAATGGACAAGGCGATGCTGGCTGTTTGATGATCCATGGAGACAGTTTGTTCGGGTAAGGAATGGGAAACTCGACAGCTTAAGCGGAGGCCATTTCAGATGCTTGAAACAGCCTCTCGTCTTTTCTTTGAATGAATACAACAGGCAGCGCGTGTCGCCATTCTTCGATGATTTCGCGCGGCAACTCCATACTGGCAACAACATATCCAGGGAACCAAATATTAATTACATTTTACCAGATCGAAAAAGGTCAAAAAATCAGAAACCCTTGCTCGCAACCAGCCAGGCACGCACCGATGACGGCTTGGTCAACATAGACGGTGCCGCACCCAGACGAGTTGCCACGGAAACGCTCGCCCGCCACTGGTCGGGGCCAGCCCAGTTCAGGCCGATGCCGGCGCCAGACAGGGTGGCGTTGTTCTCTGCCGTGGTCCAGGGATGGCGGTTGACTTTGACATAAGCACAATCGATGAAGGCCAGCACTTGCCATTTTCCGAGCAGCAGCGGCTCCAGTTCATGGCGCAGCTCCACCGTGCCAGCATAACCGGTGTCGCCGGAAATCGCGCCGCTGTCATAGGCGCGGACAGTATAGGGACCACCAGCTGTCATTTTTTCAGCAGAGTCAAGATTGCCGTCGGCCCATTGTCCACTCAAGTTGATATATAGCGAGTCACGGAGCGTCAGCCCCTGCAAGCGGGCGATATTGGCATTCCACTTCGAGTATCCGCCACCAGTGCGTGCGGTAGCGGCATCCGCCGCTGCAGCTGACGGATTATCAAAACCACCACGCCCACTTGTCCAGCCCAGACTTGCAATGCTCATGCCGCCACCCAGCAGGCCATCGCGCAGGTCTCCGCTCACGCTCGCTATCCAGTTATGCAATTGCCGGTCGGTATGCAGGCTGCTGACATCGACATGATCGCGCAGATTTTTAGCGTCGTATTGCAATTGCGCATAGAGGTTGTATTGCTTGGTGCGAAGCAATGGCTGTTTCACCCACAAGCTGGCAAGCTTGGCGGTACCATTGGCATCAAGCGCACGGGCGGTGCCGCCTAGCTTGTAGTGCAATGCAGAATAAGCTCCTCCGATCCGGGTCCCCTGGCCGTTGAGTAAGGTATCGTATCCCACCCGGCCATAATTCATGCCCTCCCCCGTGCTGATGAGGTTGACGCTCAGGATATCGCCATGATGAAACGGATTGACGATATTAAAGTTGCCGCTCAGGCGAGTGCGCCCGATATAGCGGTTACCGTAATTGTCCACCGCAATATTTGCCAGCGGAACCCGGTTGTAGCGCGCCTCGACGTCCATATCGGCCGTGCCTACTACCGAGCCCGGCTTGAGAATCGCGTTCACGCCAACGCCCGGCACATCGGACAGCAACAGCAAGGCACGATTGAGTTCGGCATCGGCAATCAATTGCCCGCCGCTGAGCGGAGCCAGGCTGGCATGGAGCAAGGCGTCGCTGACTTCGCTACGATTACTGAGCCGGACTTTGCCGTAGTGTGCCTCGACGACTTGAATGAGGATAACGCCGTCGATGATCGACTGGACCGGAATGATGGCCCGCGTCATGGGAAAGCCATGGTCCTGGTAGTACGCCGTGATGCGCCCAGCCACCTCGTCGAGTTGCGGCAAGGTCAGGCTTTTACCCTCCTGATCGGCAACCAGCGCGTGCAGCGTCTGTGTCGAAAACGCGGTATTGCCGTCGATACGCAACCCTTTCACTGGAATCGGTTGCGAGGGCGGCAAGCTGGCATCGCCTTTCGGCTTGACTTCAAGCGTCGGCGCATTCGGCTTCACGACAGCAGGAATTGCCGGTTGCAATTGCTGCAGAATCGAACCGGCATTCGGCGTCGTTTGAGGATCGGCGGCATAGGCGTCGAGCGGTACTAGCAACAATGCGGCATACAGGGGCTTCATCAACAAGGGCTGCTTGAATAGGGTGGTCATGTAATTTCTTATTCCGTGATGCTGGTGGCGACGAGCGGCAACTGTATGCCGCCATTTTGAATTTGCAGCGTCGGCGCAGGCGTGCCGAATCCTGTCGCGGTAATGAGCGGAGGCGCGCTGGTGCCTTCCTGCGCACGCGCGGCATCGCCACTGCCGGCGCCAGTCCGCTGCACCACCAGTGTCGACGATAAGTTCAATGCTTGCGGCTGCGCCGAGGCTTGCGGCGCCAATACGGACGACTGCACTTGCGTTACCACGCTCTGAATCTGCTGCATCTGCGTGGCGCTGACATTCACGACCGGCGTGTCTGGCACAACAACAGGCGCGGCCTTGATGTTGGCGAATGCGCGCTCTTGTCCGGTAATGCGGTAGTTGCCGATATCGGCCCCGCCATAAACACTGCTCAGATTCACTGCCTTGCCGTCGCCAACGGCCGTGTCGGAGAACTGGCCGGTCGAGGCAATCGTAATCACATCCGAACCGAACTTGCCCGCCAGCGTGGCATTGCTGGTGTTGACCGTGGCTCCCGTGGTGGCGTCATACACTTTATCGGCCGCGGTGATGCCGCTGACCGTAATCGATGCTGGCGTAATGTTACCGGTGAGCACAGTTCGCTCGACGATAGTGTAGTTGCCGGCATCAACGCCGCTCAGCCCGTAACCGCGGATAGTCACCGATTTGTTGGCACCGACATTTTTGTCCGCGAAGTTGGCAGTTTGCACACCACCCAGGGAGACGAGGTCGTTCCCCATGACGCCAGCCAGACTGGCAGTGCCGTTCAGTGCCGCCGAGGTTGTGGCATCGTAGACCTTGTCGGCGACAGATACACCCGTCAGTGACAAATCGGCCTTGAGTATGGTCGCGGTGACGCCTGTCGGCTGCTTGACGGCGTAATTGCCGGCATCGGCTCCCGTCAGGATGTAACCAGACACGGAAACTGCCTTATTGATGCCGGCATCCTTGCTGGCAAAGCTGCCGACCCCCTGCCCTCCCAACGTGACACGGTCGCCCATGATCATGCCGGAGTACGCCACGTTTGTGGCATTCAGGCTGGCCGTCGTCGTCGCATCATAAGTTTTATCCATGGCGCTGATACCCGACAGCAGCAGTTCAGCCTTGCCGATCGTCGCCGTCAGGCCCGTCGGTTGCGTGACGACATAGTTGCCCGCGTCGGCGCCGCCCAGGCTGAAGCCGGACACGTTCACTGTCTTGTTGGCGCCCGCATCCTTGGTTGCAAAGTGGCCGACACCCTGGCCGCCCAGAGTAACGTTGTCCCCCGCGACCATGCCGGAATACGCCACGTTGTTGGTATTCAAGGTCGCCGTCGTCGTCGCATCGTAGGTTTTATCCAGGGCATTGATGCCCGTCAGGGTGATGCCCTTGGCGGTCACCGTATAGCTGCTGCCCGCGGTGCCCAGCACATTGTAGTTGCCCGCCAGGCCGCCATTGCTACTACTGCCAACAACCAGACCGGTGGTGCTGGCCAGCGCCGCGCCGGCTTGCACATTCTTGCTGCCCAGGTTGGATACATCGCCGGCACCGGTGACGCTGAAGGTCTGTCCGGCCACGCCGGTGGCCGTCAGCGTGCCACCCGCCACGGACGTCCCGCCATCGTAGGTCTTGCCGCCCGACAAGATCAGGTCGGCCTTGTGAATGGTGGCCGTCACGCTAGCCGGCTGCACCAGGTTGTAGTTGCCCGCATCCATGCCCGTCAGCGCGTAGCCGCTGACGGTGACGGCCTTGCCGGTGCCGGCGTTGGCGTCGGCAAAGCTGCCGCTGCCGGTGCCGACGAGCGAAACGCTGTCGCTGAGCAAGGCGTTAACTCCGGCCGTACCATGCAAGGTTGCGCTAGCGCTCGCATCATAGGCTTTATCCGCGGCGCCGATGCCCGACACCGCCAGGTCGGCCTTGCCGATCGTCGCCGTCAGGCCCGTCGGTTGCGTGACGACATAGTTGCCCGCGTCGGCGCCGCCCAGGCTGAAGCCGGACAC
>NZ_JAPWHZ010000002.1:1527733-1542045 GCF_030587265.1 Janthinobacterium sp. SUN137
CGCATCCATGCCCGTCAGCGCGTAGCCGCTGACGGTGACGGCCTTGCCGGTACCGGCGTTGGCGTCGGCAAAGCTGCCGCTGCCCGTGCCGACGACAGAGACGACGTCGCTGAGCAAGGCGTTAACTCCGGCCGTACCATGCAAGGTTGCGCTAGCGCTCGCATCATAGGTTTTATCCGCGGCGCCGATGCCCGACACCGCCAGGTCGGCCTTGCCGATCGTCGCCGTCAGGCCCGTCGGTTGCGTGACGACATAGTTGCCCGCGTCGGCGCCGCCCAGGCTGAAGCCGGACACGTTCACTGTCTTGTTGGCGCCCGCATCCTTGGTTGCAAAGTGGCCGATACCCTGGCCGCCCAGGGTGACGTTGTCCCCCGCGACCATGCCGGAATACGCCACGTTGTTGGTATTCAAGGTCGCCGTCGTCGTCGCATCGTAGGTTTTATCCAGGGCATTGATGCCCGTCAGGGTGATGCCCTTGGCGGTCACCGTATAGCTGCTGCCTGCGGTGCCCAGCACATTGTAGTTGCCCGCCAGGCCGCCATTGCTGCTGCTGCCCAAGACCAGGCCGGCGGTGCTGCCCAGCGCCGCGCCGGCTTGCACATTCTTGCTGGCCAGGTTGGATACATCGCCGGCACCGGTGACGCTGAAGGTCTGTCCCGCCACGCCGGTGGCCGTCAGCGTGCCACCCGCCACGGACGTCCCGCCATCGTAGGTCTTGCCGCCGGACAGGATCAGGTCGGCCTTGTGGATGGTGGCCATCACGCCGGCCGGCTGCACCAGGTTGTAATTGCCCGCATCGGCCCCCGTCAGAGCGTAGCCGCTGACGGTGACAGTTTTCCCGGTTCCGGCATTGGCGTCGGCGAACGTACCAGTGGCGGCGCCCCCCGCCAGGGACACGATATCGCCGCCCACCAGATCTGACGACGAAATGCCCGCCCCCGTGAGCGTGGCGCTGGTGGTGCCATCATAGGTCTTGTCACTGGCAGACAAGCCGCCGACGTTGATGCTTTTAGCTGTGATCGTCCCCGTCTTGCTGTCGAGGCCATTCAGAAAATAGTTCTGGCCATTGTGGGCAATCGTGGTGCCGCCACCACTGAACTTGACACCAGTGATCGTCACAGTCTTATCGATGCCAGCATTCTTGTCGGCAAAAGTAGCCGCCTGGCTGGCAGTATCGAGCGTCAGCCCGCCCGGCATGGTCAGCAGGCTGCTGAGCCCGGCCAATCCGGCGTTCGTCGTACCGTCATAGACCTTGGGTGCTATCGTACCGCTCAAATTGACTGCCATATAGGCGGTCAGCTGACCGGGATTGTTGATGTACGCAGTATAGTCCGTCGGGGTGTCATAACTGCTCGGGTTGTAATAGATGCTGACGGCGCTTGCGCCACCTACGAGAAAAATATTGCTTTGAATGGCGCTGGGGTCGTCAAATATGACGGTGCCCATGCCCCTAGCGCCATTGTCGGCCCGCAGCACGATGTTGCCGCCCCCTTGCGCCTCGATGCCACCGCCAATATCGTTGACCGATCCGCCGAAAGTGACGCCATTTGTCAATTTGAACTGAACATTGCGATAGGCGCTCAGCGTCAGCGTTGTATTGCTGGTCCAGTTAGGTATGCTGGGATAGCCGACAACGGAGTAGTCATTGCCGAAACCGATACCATCCAGGATGATGATATCGCCATTGCCGCCCCCCCAAGGAGTACACGTCGTGCCCGTACAACTGGCCGATGAGCCTGTTGTCTTGATGGTCACATTGCCGTTATTGAGCGCCGTCGACAGGACGCGCGTGTCGACATTGATGCCGTATGAATTGCCCCAGATACTTGCATTGCCAATCAGGATATCGTCCGGATCGAGCAGCCATTCTCCCACCGTGCCACGGGGCGCTGCGGTAGTGACGGAGGCGCTGGCGTTGATCTTCAAGGCCTTGCCGGAGGTCTCCACCTTGCCGCCGTTGCCCGACACCATGCCGCCACGCGCCGTGATAATGCCGTTGAACAGCGTGCTGTTATCGGACCAGACCGCGACGTTGCCGCCATTGCCGCGGGTGATCGCATCGGCCTTGATCGAGGCGCCAGCGTCGACCGTGGTCGTATGCGCACGTTGCTCGCTGCCGCTGCCGAGGAAGTTACCGCCGACCAATGCCGTGCCGCCGCCTTCGCCCGACACATCAATCGCGCTGCCTGCCGCCAGCCTCACCGTGCCGCCCAGCACCTTCACGGTGCCGCCGCTTACGCCTTCGCCGCTGCCCGACGCATCGAGCGTTCCGCCATTGGCTGCGGTGCCGGCACCGCCAGCCTCCAGCACAATGGAACCGTTGACATTCCTGACGCTGCGCGCCTGCACGATGCCCGTGTTATTGATCACGCTGGCCAGCACGGCGTTCCTGGCGCCGGCCGACAGCCAGACCGCGCCGCCGTCGGCCTTGATGAGGCCGCCATTTTCGGCCAGGTTGTTCAACGTGCTCTGGTTGACCTGCAGATTGACCAGGCTATCACCGGAAAACGACAGCGTGACGTCGCTGCCCGCGCCCAGCGCCACCGTGCCAGCCTCCACGTTGATGCTACCCGGATTGCTGACCGTATTGCCGACGAAGGCGACATAGCCGCCCTGGGCCGCATTGATGGTGCCCTGGTTGATGATGCTGCCCGTGCCGGTGCCGCTGAAACGGCGCGCCGCGCCATTCAGGCCCGCATCGCTGATGTCGAGCGTGGAGGCAACCAGGCCACCGACATTAACTTGCGATCCGGCGCCAAACAGCACGCCATTCGGATTGATCAGGTAGACCTGCCCATTGGCATTGAGCCGGCCGAAGAACTGCGTGGCGTTTGTGTCACTGATACGGTTGACGGCAATGGCACTGGCCGATGGCTGGACGAAATTAACCGTCTCCTGGCTCGTAGTATTGAACGACTGCCAGTGCAAAGACAGGTTCTGGCTACCTTGCGTCACCGTGGTGGTGGCACCGTTCTGGCTGATGGAGCCGTTGCCGGCGGTCACCTGTCCGCCTGTCGGCCCCGCCACGGCGACAGGGGCGACCGCCAGCAAGGCGCTGAAGAGAATACTGCGATTGGCTGCCTTGCCCCGGCCCCTGGTGCGTTCCGGGACGATCACCCAGGCGTGGTGCACATGGCTCCAGATGAGTCGATAAATTCTGTTCATGGAAGCATGGCGCATGGTGGTTTTCTCGGGTTGTCGGTTCGATGCTCAGATGGCATGCCGCTTGTTGTATAGACGTTAGTTAGCAGAAAATCTGCCCAGATGCTCGGCAACCCGGCGGTCAAGCGCGGGCTTCCACTCTGCCGGCATCACTTGATTGACCAGCCGGGCAATACGTTCGATTTCGGCAAGTTCCGCCGCATTTTTTATGGTGGCTCTGGCAGCGCTGTTCCACATATATATCTTCGCCAGGCTGACAGGCGTCAGCGCGCCAGTAGCCGGGTCCGGCGTGCTGTTGGCGTACAGAATGGCCACTGGCAAATAGGCCGGTGCATACCCTTCGGAAGCGGCATGTTCCAGCCATGACAAGGCCAGCGCCGGATTGGCGTCGCCACCTTCGCCCTGCCCCAGCATCACGCCCAGGCGGTATTGCGCCAGATGGTCGCGGTTTTCCGCGGCCTGTTGATACCAGGAACGCGCGGCCGCCAGATTTTGCGGCACTTCCGTGCCCTCCTTGTAATAATCGGCGATGCGCAGCATGGCCGGTGCCGACCCTGCCTGCGCCGCTTGCGCGCACAGTCCCAGGCCGTGCTCGACATCCTTGCCGACGACCTGCCCGCGGATGTACAGTTGACCGGCAGAACACAGCGCATAGACGATGCCCGCCTGCGCCGCCTTGCGGTACCAAGCTTCGGCCGCCTTGCCGTCGGCCGCCTGGCCGATCCCGTCAGCCAGGCAATCGCCAAAAAACTGTTGCGCAGCAGGAATGTTGCCCTGTGCCGCCTTGCCAAACCAGGCGCAGGCGGCGGCCGGATTGCGCGCACGCCCCCACCCTTCGCGCTCGATCAATCCCAAGCTGAATTGCGCCAGGGGGTTGCGGGCGGCGACGCGCGTGTATGCTTTGTAGGCGAGCGCATATTCGTGGGCAGCCAGTGCCTTATCGGCCTGCTTCAATTCAGTGCTCAGCTCGCGCGGCGCAGCGCCGGCCTGTAACGCGACAAGCAGCGCTGCAATCAGCGCTGCAACACCCAGGATACGCAAAATAAATACTCCAGATAAAGTCATCAGCGGTGGCATGCACCTCCACATGCCACCTGTTCAACGACGATGAGATCGTCAAGGGCAAGCCTAGTCCCGGCTTGGATACAGGCCATTGGTGGCCGCGATGTAGTACGTCAATGCAATGTAGGACGGTCTGTTATCAAATGCTTCACCACTGCCGACGGTGCTCGTTTGGCCAGTGGCCGCTGCGGTGCCGCTAATGGTGCCTGTCAGCTGCTTGGCGGGTAGCGACATACTGGCCGTGGAGGCAGGAACCGAGACCGAAACGTTGCCGCCGCTGATGGCGCCGGCATTCAGCGTCGCATCCGGTGCCGACGAGGCATAGATGCTGGAGGAAGCAGCAGGTGCCTTGCCCAGGTAGGCACCCGACGGCGAAGCGACGCCGTTGGTCGTATTAGCCACATTCATTTTCAAGTCCGTTACCGTGCCGGTGGCCGTGGCAGCGGCAATGGCTGTCGTGATGTTCAGTGCAGGCAAGTCCACGCTGACCACCATATTGCTCAGCTGGACGGGAATGGCGCTCACCGTAAACGAATGCGGTGGCAACTGTGTGACCGACAGTTTAATGGCATCGTTCCCCCCCGTATTGCCGGTCAGGTAGGTCGTGCCGTTGGCGCCAACCACGAACTTGCCGCGAAGGTCTGGCAGCTTGAAGGTCGTATTGGTAGTAGCGCCATAAGTATTGCCGATCAAAGAATACAACGCCGCATTGGTACTCATAAATACGTCCTGGCCGGCGGCCACCACGTACTGCCGATTGAAACTGCCAAAATTGAACGGCACGGCCATGATGCAGATGCTCGCCAGGACCGGGCTGTCGGTACAGGCAAAGCTGTTCGGCGTCCAGGCGGCCGATACGATGCCGGCAATCAACGCGGCGCGAGAAAAGTGCTTTTTGACTACAGATTTCATTTCTTATTTCCCTTAATGTAAAGCCAACGTTTTATGTGATGCGTAAACTTTCTGCATTGCCAGTGCGCTTTGACGTCATCGATGCACCGTCCCTTCACTTGCCGCTAGCCGCTAGCCGCCGGCGCCAGGATGAAGAATTTTTTCCAGGAACCTGACAAGCTCCGCGATACGGCGCTGTGCATCTACGAATTCGATGACGCCAGGAACAGTTGGCGCATGTTCAATAGCAAGAAAATCCGAGCCGAGAATTGCGGAGATATACGTCTTGACATGCTGGATCCCTGCCATGCTCAGATACTCGACGGCAGTTGCAGGGGCAGGCCCTGGAGACCCGCACGAAAATGCCGCGTTTGGCAAAGCGGCGTAGAGTGTTTTCGAGGCGGCGGAATCGGCCAATGCGGCAAGCACCACGCCATAAATCTGCTCAGGCAGTTTTACCCCGCCCTCGGCATCGGAATTGCCGTAAACAGTCAATAATTGAAGAAGCGTGCTCAGGCTCCATGCATGTGGCACGATATCGTACTGATTGTGGATCAGGACATTCCAACTCTGCCAAGGCTGCTCTCCGGCAGATTTCCGCGGAAAGGCTTGGCCAAACCGATTGGAAAAGGTTTTATTTCCGGGAGATGCTCCTGCGGTCGGGTAAACCTGTATCCGCTCAAATGCCGACAATGCGCCATGTTCCTTCAGGTACAAGGCAAAAGTTGGAGCCAGCGCACCGGCAAGGCTATGCCCGGTGAAGATAATGCGCGCGCCGGCGCCTGCCGTGCCGTTGAGCTGCGCGATAAAATCGGAAAGACTGGTCTGTCCGTGGGCCGGATCCGTCGGCGTCAATGCGGCAATGTGCCTGACGCCCGTCGCGGTCCCCTTGGAAATGACCGGCATGAGAGAATTGTGCGAAACGACAGTGGCAGGCTGTCGTGCCGGGTTATAGTGCGTCCAGCTAACGGTAGAAGACACCGTAAAATCTTCCACGATCCAATCATAGCCGGATATCAAATTGGTTGCGGCAATAGCAACCACATAGCTTGCCGCCGTGGTCCCATCTTCAAACGTGACTTCGGGATTGTAGAAAACAGCCGCGGCATTTTCCATGACTCTGGAATCTGCTCCGCGCCAGACAGCTGGCCCCCATGCGATTTTCCAGTCGTCCCCCAGGCCTGCCACCACCACTGGCGTCGACAATGCCACCTGTATATTTTCCGCAAGCTGGGCTTCAAGCGGGTCGCCATGCGTGCCCGGAACATAGCGATCTTTTGCTATATAGTTGGAAGCTAGATTGGATAATAAAGACAGGGCAAACGTTTTCTGAAAAACATCGAAATTTGGTGGCATAATTTCTTTCTTGGTCAAATTTTTACAGGAAGAAGACTACGTACCAGCAGGTAAAAAACTATTGTTTTATAGGTATTTTTAGACCTTGTGTTCGCGTTATTATTTTGATCCACCTATATCGCTAGGACTCCTACAAAGGCGTTCCCGCGCGGATATTGCATTGTGGTTTTATTTGGTGACAAGTAAGAAAGAAGCGGAATCTACAGATGAGGATTCTCATTGAATAACATTCCCTCTTGTGTTGGACTCAACCATTGCCTTGCTGACGATGGGATTTTGTAAGTATAGTGAGTGAGTTACTGAAATGACAAACCACCAATACCCACCAGAAGTGACCAATTGTGACGAAAGTATTTTGTAGCAAGAAGCAAGGCAGAATAAAACGGCGGTTTGCACGAAGCAAATCAGAAGAGTGCTGTTGCTTTATTCATCCGAGAAAGTAATTTCCCAAGCGGAGAATTGCGGCGTTTTAAAGTGGACGGACCTACGCTGCCAGTGCATAGAGTTTTATTGCAATCGCGCCGTCAAGTGCGAACTGCGCCCGTGCGGATCATAAACATGAGTTCGATGCCCGCGAGCAGATTACCAACGCATCGGAACGACTTAAAGTTGAGCATTGGCCTGATCATTCGCTTGATGGAACAATGCTCCAGTTCCATGATGTTGTTAGGGTATTTGACTTGGCGCACGAGAATTGGCACGCTCCGGCCGGCATTGACCGCGTCAGCGGCAGCCATGTTGGCTCAGCTCTTGTCCATTGCGACCTTTTCGGGACAGTCATTCATACCTAGGGCCTTGGTAAGAAAGCGCTTTGCAGCAGCCAAATCGCGTTTTATCGTCAGCAGAGCGTCGACAGTCTTTCCCGGTTTGTCGACAGCGCGATATAGCAGCAGTGTGCCTGCTTCGGAGCATTACGACGGCACCGTTGGATGTAACAGCCTGGTCCATCGCCTGCATAAAGCGCTTGATGACGTCGATGATTTTTCTCGCTGGCGGTGGACTTGCCATCATGCCCGGCGCAGCATGATGCTCAAGTGCGCCAAGTCAAAATAGAGGCTTGCCTGGGACGTTTAATGAATCACCCCCCGTGGCTTAGACTCTCCTGATCCATAGTTCTTGGAAGATGAGAACCCGATGGATCGTGTTGGGCATGAGCGTCCTGCCAGGCACCTGATGTGCGATCTCGTAGCTTGACTGATCCAACGACGAGATCGGGTCTGGCCTGTCTATCCCCCCTGCCCTGCATAGACTCCTTCCGCGCACCAGCAAGAGCTGGTTGAGCTTCGGTGGGTTCCTGCATTACCGTTCCCGCGGAAAAACGCGTTGCGACGGTAATCTCAGGTTCCGCGGGGCACGGCGCCATTGATTCGGTTCTTCTTTCGCATCATTTCCACTCTGCAACGATACATTTAAGTTAAAGTGTTGCGTTGATCGATTGAGTCCGCGGCCACTAGCGATCATTGCGAATCAGAATATTACCGCCGACGGCCGTTTGGCCCCAGTTGAACTTGGATGTTAGACGTTAGGTATGACGAAAATTTACTTTCTGCCGAAAGATCAGATTCAACCGCTCGTCTCTGGCTATGGTGCAGGCCTAGCAAGCGACATGATCACTGTCGATGGTCTTCCGGTATGTTTCATGTATCGAGAAAGTCCTAGACACGACCACGATAGCGGATGGTGCTTCATGTCAGGACAAGAAACTGATGAGTACGCAAACGACATCGAAAATCTCGCGTATTACAATATAAATACGATCGTCAATTATGATCGTTCCATTATTCCTTTGCTAGACGCTCCGATCGGCTCGGCATTCGAACGAAATTCCAGTGATGAGGATTTCGTGGAAATCTTAGACTGGAATTCTACCGGAGACTGAGCGTATTCGGCGCAGAACGCCTTGCTGCGTAAAGCAATGTCGGATTTCCATCCTCTGGACTTCAGCTAACGGCCAAAAGCGGACCTCATCTGCTCTAACATCGAGGACGGATTGGCCTGTGGGCTGGACTGCAAACCTGTGATTAATATAATGAACCAAGATGATCGATTAGCCTATTTTGTCGTCGTGCATGGAATGGATGTTCAAACCTTCGAACAAATGGCTATTCACTTCGCATGTCGTCGTGGGGGCATGCGAGCGCTGGACGAAAGCAGGTATATCTCTATCCCAGTAACGCTTGACACCATAGGGAGAACCCTTACTTGGGTCAAGACCAAGTTGGACGGATGCTACCGTGAGCTATATTTGATAGTGTCCGTCGAAGCGAAATTATCTTGGAGCGAGGTTGTCATTCCCGCTGAGATAGCTTTGCTCGCTGGTCAATCTAAGGCGGCAATCAAGGTTCTGCTTTCCAATTAAAGCGAGCGTGATCTCATGGCTGGCACCGTCAGCTTCGGGGCGCAACCTACCAACGACAGCAGCCCGCCAGAAGCGGTCGGTGAGTCTACCCATGATAAATTGGAGACACAATGTATATTCAAGAAGTCGAAATTTTTTCTGATGCATCGAACGCCGTTGTAATGCGCCATCCACAGCGTAATTTCCCCGGGTGCCTGATTCAAGGCGATACACTGAGTGTCTTGCTTCGGTCTCTTAAAGTAGTGCAGTCTGAAGCGGCGTGCCTAAGTGAAGAGGCCGCAGGAGAACTCGCGGACACTGTTGAGCAGCTATCTGACCTGGTGTCTCACTACAAAGTCACGTTAATGAGCAACAATATCTCTCTTCCGTTTAGCGACTGAGCATCTTCGCTCTTTCGTGAAAACGGCGAGCATCTGCTTCGGGGCGGACCCCGCCAACAGCGGCAACCGGCCAATAGCAGACCTATACCCAGGCGAAGGAAAGTAGATGAACCTTTTCGAAGAGGCACTGAAAGGAAGTATCAACGCTGTCCGAATATTAAAATCTAATCAAAAGAAAAGCGATTCGGATATATTTGTATTCCCGAATGATGTTGCAGCCGTCATTAAGATGTACTTGCAGCAGAAAATTTCGGCTTCGGATTTGAAGGAATGGGCTTCACTAATTCTTTCCGTTGAGAGCTACATTTGTCCAAATTGGGAAAATTATGAACTAGCTGATCGCTACCAGCCAATGTGGGACATACTACAACGATTGGAGATGCCAGCAATTCATGGGCAAATTTCTGCATCGATAGCAGAAACATATTTGCAGAAACTTGACTCGATTTGATGTCGTATCCAAGAAGCGCCTTTCGGCCAAGAGCAGACGGTCATTTTTGTAGCCGGAAAACAGGATTGTATTGATGGTTAGCACCGAGATAGAAAAGAGGAAAGCTGTTCGACTACAGTATCGTGAGCTCTTCGATGCGCTCTCAACGCTACTGTTCAGGGCTGACCCAATTGGTATTAATTTTGAAACGAACACTGACGAATACGAACCAGAGGTCGGGACAATTATTCCCCGACTGAGGCATGCCAAATCTGAAGCCGATGTGCAACTTATAGTTCACGAGGAATTTTGTAGATGGTTCGACAGCGAGACTGCCGGGCCGATAACCGATTATCGTGGCCTCGCTTCTCAAATTTGGGACGAATGGCTACGATGCAAATAATTGCAGTGGGGGATCACGGCGGACTTCGACCAGAAGTGGCCATTCGAACCAGCGTGATAATGTTTGAGTTTTTCCGCTTGGCAATCCGCTATGCTCTGGTGCCGCTACCGGACAGAAGCTACTGGCGACACAATGGTTTCAACAAGGCGTCTTATGCATAGTGAGAAGTGTCCAAAATGCAAATCGGCAAGCTGTGTCGTAGAGAAGTTGCTTCTCATCGGAGAAAAAAGCCCAAACGTGGAGCTTGTAGGATACCAGCGGCTCGACCAATTGGCGGTAGACGAACTGCAGGTCCAGTATCAGTCGGACGATCCATTGCGCCAATTTATTAAAGGCTGTTACTGCAACCATTGCAGCATCGGCTTTGTCCCTACCTACTTTATCAAGCCGTCGGTCCTCAGGAGATAAGGCAGTAGGCAATGGCTCGGATCAGCTTTTTCTTGGTAGCGGTCTCGAGTGTCCGCCGGGGGGCGGTAGCGGACGGTGCCATTGAATCGCCGCCAGTAGCTCAGATTTTCCTGATCCTTGGTTGTTGAAAGAAAAAGAGCCGATGATCGTGTTAGGGTCTCGGGTCTTGCCAGGTGCCGGTATGCGATCTCGTAGCTGCCTGCTCCACCAACGAGATCGGGTCTGACCTGTCTATCTCCCCTGCCCTGTAGAGACTCATAGCCGTTACTTAGGCCCACAGAGGATTATGTCCGGTTGGAGGCGGAACCTGCCAACGACGGCAACCGGCCAGAAGCGGACAGTCGGCAATTGACCAACTAAGCTTTACTCAGAAAGTCAGCATGTCTCACCGTGATCCTTTTGATGTTATTTCATCCACCGTTGATCTGGATGATCCGGTAGAGCACGGTGATGCTCAACGCTTTATGCTTAACGCCCTGGCTCGGGTGATCGAATGTCTACCCGTTACCGCGCAGTCTTCTGTTTTGGCTGCTAAACGATATCTTGAGGGCGCGGCAACGGATAGCGAGGCCTTAGCTGTCCGGGTGAGGCTTTGGGAGACCATCCGAGGACGCGATATGTCGGATGACCCTGAGGTGTTGCGTATCAGAACCACGATTTGTGCGCTGCACGGCATGGACGCTGAAGCACCTTACGACAAGTTGGAATACTTTCTGTTTTTTTGGGAGCGCAGCGGCTTAAGCATGGTCGAGCTAGCTGGAGCTATGTTCGACACATACGGCGTTGTTTATCACGACGCTTAATCGGCTGCGGTGGCATATGTCGAATGCGTCAGATCTATGTCTGCTTCGGGGCGGAAGCGGACGGTGCCACTGAATCGCCGCCAGTCGCTTAGGCTTTCCTGATCCATGGTTCTTGAAAGATGAAAAACCGATGGATCATGTTAGGGCCCCGGGTGTCTTGGAAGACGCCTGACGTGAGATCTCGTAGCTGCCTGCTCCAACGACGAGATCGGGTCTGGCCTGTCTATCTCCCCTGCCCCGCAGAGACTCCTGCCACGCGCTAGCAAAAGCTACTTGAGCTTCGGGAGGCTCATGCATTAACGTTCACGCGGCAAAATGCCTTGCGACCTTTATCTCGGGTTCCACGGGACGCGGAGCAATCGATTCGAGTTATCTTTCGCATCATTTCTGTTCTGCAACGATGCATTTAAGTTAAAGTGTTGCGTTGAACGATTAAGTCCACAGCCTGAAGCGGACATTGCACGACCAGTATCTATGACCCTATGACAAACGACGAACCGCTCAGCAATTCGGATCTCATTGCGTATCACAAGGCAACCGGCTGCCCCGTGATGACGGCAAAGACAGCATTGTTGTCAATGGAACCCTTGTTGCGGTCGAGAGTACTCAAGGCTGCACTAAACCAATCTGGAAAGAGCCAGTTGTACGACCCAATCGAAGATGAACCAACGCTGTGGGAACAAATTCGCGCTGCGAAGGAGGAAGCGAAGATCGTTGCTGGAGCGGTAGCCAATCGTGGTCAATGTCACCAAATATGGGTTGAGCAAGCACGTATATTGACTGCACAGGGAATAACCTGGTTCTCTCCCGCAGTAATGAATCCCTGGACGGTCTTTGATTAACGCCATGGTTCGCTCGGGTACGACTGCTTAGGGGCGGAGCCTGCCAACGACGGCAATCGGCCAAGAGCAGACCTTCCAAGCGAAGTGCAAACAATGGAAACAAAGATATGAAATTAGACGAATTTGCTGGTATTACACAAAAAATAATCAGTGAACAAGGTTTCGATGATTTTATTCCCATCGCATGTCTTCCTGAGCGTCGAGAACTTCGAGCCCTCGCCGATATTGAACCTGGTGAAGAAACTGAGGCAACTGTGGTTGAGTGGGCGAAGTCTCTAACGGAGTCAGTAGAAGAGTTGTTGGTTGCTTTCAAATTTTCCGTGTCTCAGTTCAAGGTTATCCGCATCAGGGGGCCTGAGGAAGAGTCTGCGATTTATGAAGTTCCGTGTGATTGAACTGGCCGTAGCCGGCCAGAAGCGGTCAATCGATTTAACCTAGGGAACTTGATGAACGAAGCGTCGAACCAGCCCCGAACGAAATACGACAAACTGTTCAATGTCTTCGAGCAGTTCTATGCATCATTACCTGAACTGTCAGACCGACGAATTTCCGATCTGCGAGACTCATGGAATTTGGCAAAGGCACAGTATGAGAAGTTTCTCTCTGCAGGCGAATCGAAGTCGAGAATTGCTGCCGGCCTTGAGCAAGGCCTACGTGAATTGCCCTTGCTCCTTGCGGATGTTGAACTAAAGAACCGTTCCCAAGTTGTAGCTGCGCTAAGCAGCGCCGTGCGTACGTTTTATCCAGATTTCGCTGCCAAGGAAGCTAAACGCCTTGAAGAGATTCTGACAACCGGCAAGATCCGGGGGGAGAACCAATTCTATCTTGTGCGGCATCGGATCGACGAACTTGAAGGTTCTGGCGATTCTGAAACACAATTAGGAAAATTGTATCGTTTGGTCGATGAGTTCGAGGCGCGGCTCCGCAGATGACCTTGGCACAGACGTAGCCGTCCGCTATGGGGCGGAAGCGGACGGTGCCGGTTGGTGGCTTGAATCACCGAAGGTGGCTAGGCTACTCCTGATCCATAGTTCTTGAAAGATGCAAAGTCGATGGAACGTGTTAGGAGCCTGGCCGTCCTGCATAGCACCATGTGTACGATTTCGTAGCTGCCTGGTCCAACGACGAGATCGGGTCTGGCCTGTCTGCCCCCCCTGCCCTGCAGAGACTCCTGCCGGGCTCAAACAAAGTCTGCTTGAGCTTCGGCAGGTTCGTGCATTAACGTTCCCGTGGCAAAACGCCTTGCGACGGCAATCTCGGATTTCGCGGGGCACAGCGCCATTAAATCGGTTCGTCTTTCGCATCATTTCCACTCTTCAACGATGCATTTAAGTTAAAGTGTTGCGTTGATAGATTGAGTCCGCAGCCACTAGCGATCATTGCGAATCAGAATGTTACCGCCGACGGCCGTTTAGCCGTAGTTGAACTTGGATGTTAGACGTTGGGTATGACGAAAATTTACTTCTTGCCGAAAGATCAGATTCAACCGCTCGTCTCTGGCTATGGTGCAGGCCTAGCAAGCGACATGATCACTGTCGATGGTCTTCCGGTATGTTTCATGTATCGAGAAAGTCCTAGACACGACCACGATAGTGGATGGTGCTTCATGTCAGGGCAAGAAACTGATGAGTACGCAAACGACATCGAAAATCTCGCGTATTACAATATGAATACGATCGTCAATTATGATCGTTCCATTATTCCTTTGCTAGACGCTCCGATCGGCTCGGCATTCGAACGAAATTCCGGTGATGAAGATTTCGTAGAAATTTTAGACTGGAATTCTACCGAAGACTGAACGTATTCGGCGCAGAACGCCTTGCTGCGTAAAGCAATGTCGGATTTCCATCCTCTGGACTTCAGCTAGCGGCTATAACCGGACCTTCACTTACGACTATTTTTGAGCGATAAATGACTGTAGATTTTGCGCCGCTGCTACCGCGTGACAAGCACGACACTGAAAGTGCCGCAGCTCTCATAGTTGAACCGTCTAGAGTCATTTCTCGTCATCTGTCCTGATCTTTACCAAGTGACTACGTACATTTTCACATTCACGATAGAGGATGAAAGTTCATGGTTGGAAATCGGGATTATTGTAGTGGTCAACCCATCCCGGACACTACGTTAAGTTTTTCTTCGGCGACGGCCGGTGCCAGTCCCTGGTTGAACTGATGTGGTCGTATCCAGTTATACCGGTGCATCAGGTAGTGGCTGAT
>NZ_JAPWHZ010000020.1:0-2377 GCF_030587265.1 Janthinobacterium sp. SUN137
GAAGCTGCGCGGCTTCCGCATCGAGCTGGGGGAAATCGAAACCTGGCTGGCGCGGCACGCGGCGGTGCGCGAGGCAGTGGTGGTGGCGCGCGAGGACAGTCCGGGCGACCAGCGCCTGGTCGCTTACCTGACCACGCACGAGGGCAGCGCGGACGCCGGACAACTGCTACCGCATTTGAAGGATTACCTTGCCGGCGCTCTGCCCGAGCACATGGTGCCGTCGGCCTGGGTGGTGCTCGATCAGCTGCCACTGACGGCCAACGGCAAGATTAACCGGAAGGCCTTGCCGGCGCCGGACGGGGGCCTGCTGCGCGCCGAATATGTCGCGGCGCAGACCGATACTGAAGAGCGGCTGGTGGCGCTCTGGCGTGAATTGTTGAATGTCGAGCGGGTCGGCATCCATGACAATTTCTTCGACCTGGGCGGGCACTCGCTGCTCATCATCAGACTGCACGTGCTAATCATGCAATATTTTCAGAAAAGCCTTTCTGTGGTCGATTTGTTCAGATATCCTACCATCGAAAAATTGGCAGGGGCCTTGGATAGTTCGCCCTCGGCAGCGGCGGCCGATGCGGAAAGTCTGGAGCGGGGCCAGCATCGCCGCCAGGCCATGCAGAGGCGCTCTGCCGCCCGCTCCAAATAACAATGATTCTTGAGAAACCTATGACTTCAACTCGCTCGCTTGAATCGATGAAAGAAGAACTCCTTGCCTTGCTGCTGCAGGAGGAAGACGATGCACCTCCGCCGGAATCGATTGCGCTGGCCGATCGCAGGGGATTGCTGTCGCTGTCGTATTCACAGCAGCGGGTCTGGTTTATCGACCGTTTTACGGGCGGCGGGGCGGCCTACAATATTCCGCGGGCATTCGAAGTCCAGGGGCGGCTGGACCGCGCCGCGCTCGAACGCACGCTGAACGAGATCGTGCGCCGCCACGAGGTGCTGCGCACGATTTTCGATATGGCCGATGGCGCGCCGGTGCAGGTGATCGCGCCTGAGCTGCGGCTGGCGATGCCGGTCACCGATATTAGTGGGCTGCCGCCGGACGAACGTCAGGCTAGGGCGAAATGGCTGGCGCAGGAGGAGGCGCAGGCACCGTTCGACCTGCAAACCGGCCCCTTGCTGCGTGCCCGGCTGATTGTACTGGGCGAAGACGCCTACGTTTTCCTGCTGACGTTTCATCATATCGTCTTCGATGCCTGGTCGATGGGGGTGCTGGTGGGAGAGGTGGCGGCTTTATACAGCGCGTTCGTTGAGGGGACCGTACCGTTGCTGCCCGAACTGGCGCTGCAGTATGCCGATTTTGCGCATTGGCAGCGCCAGCGGCTGGCTGGCGAGGTGTTGCAACAGCAGCTCGACTACTGGAAAACCCAGTTGCAGGGTGCACCGGCCTTGCTGTCACTGCCGACGGATCGTCCGCGTCCGGCGGTGCAGACCCACGAAGGCGGCATGGTGCCCGTGGTGATCCCGGCGCACGTCGCCAAAGGCTTGCACCGTATTAGCCAGCAGGCGCAAGCCACTTTGTTCATGGCGCTGGCGGCTGCGTTCAATGTGCTGCTCAGCCGTTATGCCGGCCAGGATGACATCTGCATCGGCACGCCGATCGCGAATCGCCAAAGGGCGGAGCTGGAACCGCTGGTCGGCTTCTTTGCCAACACGCTGGCGCTGCGCACGCGGGTGGATGCCGCGCAGTGTTTTGATGAATTGCTCGCGCAGGTCAAGGCGGCCACGCTGGGCGCCTATACGCACCAGGACCTGCCGTTCGAGCAGGTAGTGGAGCATCTGGCGCCGGAACGCAATACCAGCCACAGCCCGCTGGTACAGGTGATGTTCGTGCTTCAGAACGCGCCGATGGGCAAGCTTGAGCTGCCCGGGCTGGCGCTCAGGCCGATGGACATCGAGCACAATGTGTCGCCGCTCGATCTGACGCTGACGCTGGTCGAGGCGGAGGATGGATTGAGGGGGCACGTCGAATACAACACCGACCTGTTCGACCGCGCCACGGCGGAACGGATGGCCGCGCATTTCGGCCGCTTGCTGGCGGCGCTGGTGGCCAATCCGCGGGCGCCGCTGCGTGAGCTGGACATGCTGGCAGGAGGCGAGCGGCAGCAGTTGTTGGTGGAATGGAACAGTACCGCGCACGCGCAGGAGCATGAGCACGCGCACGCGCAGACCTTGCATGGCCTGTTCGAGCAACAGGCACTGCACTGTCCTGAAACGGAAGCTATCAAGTTTGCAGGCCAGTCGCTGACTTACCGCGAGCTCAATGCGCGCGCCAACCGCCTGGCGCACTACCTGCGCGGGCAGGGTGTGGGCGCCGACAGCCTGGTGGGTATCTGCGTCGAGCGCAGCGTCGAGATGGTGGTGGGCTTGCTGGGCA
>NZ_JAPWHZ010000021.1:0-2311 GCF_030587265.1 Janthinobacterium sp. SUN137
TTGAGACACTTGGATTGAATGCCAAACACCTGGCTTACGTCATTTACACATCTGGTTCAACGGGCGCGCCAAAAGGTGTAATGATCGAGGGTGGTAGCCTCGTGGAGCATATCCTCGCCTCTGTGGACCGCTACGAGATAGGGCCACAAGACAAGGTACTTCAGTTTTCATCGATTAGCTTCGACCCATCGATCGAACAGATGTGTTGCGCATTTGTGACCGGCGCCACCTTGGTGATGCGGCCATCGAAGATCTGGTCGGCGGACGAAATGGTCGAGGCGTTATCGCAGCATGCGGTAACGGTTGCCAATATCACGCCGAGCTACTTGAACGTATTAGCGTTAGGAAAGCGACACAGCTTGCCCCACCTGAGATTATTGATTGCAGGCGGCGAAGCAATGTCGATGGAACTTGCCGGTCGATGGGATTCGGATTGCGTGCTCATGAACGCCTATGGGCCAACCGAGGCAACGGTGACTGCGACAACGTTCCGCCTGCACGACCTGCCTTCAAACGGGTCGGGCTCCTTGCGCTATATTCCGATTGGACGATCAACCGGCGACACGCAAATTTACGTACTCGACACGCGATTGCAGCCTGTGCCACCGGGTGTCATCGGAGAGATTTATATCGGTGGTGCCAGTGTGGCGCGCGGTTATCTAAACCTACCGGCTTTGACAGCTGAGCGGTTTTTACAAGATCCGTTTCGATCGAAACAGGGTAGCCGCTTGTACAAGACTGGCGACTTGGGACGCTGGCTGGTGTGCGGCAACGTGGAGTTCCTTGGGCGCAACGATCATCAGGTGAAGATTCGTGGCTTCCGAATTGAATTGGGCGAGGTCGAGAATGCATTGCGGACGCATGAAGATGTGAAGGATGCCGTTGTCATTGCGCGTGAAGCGCCCGAGGGCGGAAAGCGCCTCCTAGCCTACGTGGTGAGCAATGGAGCAGCATTGGAGCAAACCTTGGACGTTCGCAACCAATTAACTGCGCAACTGCGCCAGCACCTAATGTGCAATTTACCAGATTACATGGTGCCGCAAGCTGTCATGGTTCTCGACCAGTTTCCACTCACTCTCAATGGAAAGATCGACCAAAAGGCGTTGCCGGAATATGATCAGGCAGCGCTGGAACGGGAATATGTTGAAGCACGGACGGCAGTTGAGCGTGCGCTGTGCGAAAGCTGGCAGGAGGTGTTGCGCATACCACGTGTCGGCATCACTGACAATTTTTTCCAGTTGGGTGGGCACTCCCTGCTGGCGATCCAGCTGATGTCTACCGTCCGGCGGCGTCTGGACGTAGAGATGCCGTTAAGGTCTCTCTTTATTGCGCCCGATCCGGAGTCTTTTGCTCGCGCTATAGCCAATCAGGCAACGGTTATACCTTTCCAAAATTTGGTCAGCATTCGTTCGGGGAGCACAGCAAATACTCCTCCCCTCTTTCTGCTGCATTCTGGCGAGGGTGAAATCGCGTATGCAATCAAACTGGCTCAATCGTTGCATGGCGACCTGCCCGTGTATGGGTTGGCCGCGATTGGGTTCCTCGATGGCGAGGAGGTTATGTCCAGCGTGTCCACGATGGCATCGATGCAAATGAAGGCAATCCGGCACATCCAACCCGAGGGACCATACCGCCTTGCCGGCTGGTCGGCCGGCGGGACAATTGCCTATGAAATTGCTCGACAATTACTGGATGACGGGGAGGAAGTCGATTTTCTTGGCTTGATCGACACGACGAGCAATTACGGTGGTGGATCTTTATCTACAGGATATGTGGACGTGGATGATGCTGCTTTTTGGCTAGCCAACCTTGGCGAGCTTCCTAAAGGGGTTGCTACCCAATTGCAGGCACTGGCGTCATGCGGGGACTTAGCACTCATGTTCGACGTGTGCCGACGTGAAGACCTCATCCCTCCACAGCTTGATTTTGCGGCATTCCGGCGTCATCTCGCTGTCAGAGCATCGATTGCCCGTGCTTTGTATGCATACAAACTGGTTCCGATACCAATTAACATCTCCTTGTTTTGCGCGGTGGATGAGATGCGGTCCGAACCCGATTTGGGCTGGAAGCAGGTGATGGGTGGCAGGGTTAGCATAACTTCGATAGGCGGTGGACACTATACAATCATGGATGAGCCGAATATCAAGGCACTCGGCGAGGCGATCTCGGCCAAGCTGCGTCTTTAAGGTTGTAGTGGTTTAATGTACCCGGACACTGATTTAGGCGAGAATGCTCGCCATGGAGAGGTGTTTGATGAGCAAGCAAAGACGTACGTTTTCCCCTGAGTTCAAACAGCAGGCAGCATGCTTGG
>NZ_JAPWHZ010000022.1:0-2083 GCF_030587265.1 Janthinobacterium sp. SUN137
CGGTTCGCGCCTGTACAAGACGGGCGACCTGGCGCGCTTCCTGGCCGACGGCAACATCGACTACCTGGGCCGGCTGGACCATCAGGTCAAGCTGCGCGGGCTGAGGATCGAACTGGGCGAGATCGAGGCGGCGCTGCGCGCGCTGCCGCAGGTGCGCGACGCGGTGGTGCTGGCGCGCGAAGACCAGCCGGGCGACCAGCGCCTGGTGGGCTATGTGGTCAGGAACGACATCGACATTGACCGCGCAGCGCTCCAGCTTACCCTGCAGGCCAGTCTGCCGGCTTACATGGTGCCATCCGTGTGGGTGACGCTCGATGCGCTGCCGCTGAACCCGAACGGCAAGGTCGACCGCAAGGCGCTGCCTGTACCGGATGCAAGCCTGTCGCAGGCCGGGTATGTGGCGCCGCGCAGCGAAACGGAGCAGAAGTTGGCGGCGATCTGGGCGGAGGTGCTCAAGGTCGAACGTGTCGGCATTCACGACAACTTCTTCGAGTTGGGCGGCCATTCGCTGCTGGCCGTGCGCTTGCTGTCGGCGATGGAGCAGGCCGGGGTCAAGGCCGACGTACGCGGTATGTATGCGGCTGCCACCCTGGCAGAGCTGGCGGCGGCAATTGACGTCTCACCGGCCGGCGCAGCGGCTTTCGCCGCACCGCCGAACCGCATTCCCGCCGCGTGCCAGCGCATCACGCCGGACATGCTGCCGCTGATCGATCTGACCCAGGACGAGATCGACCGAATCGTGGCCACCGTGCCCGGTGGCGCGGCCAACGTGCAGGATATTTATCCGCTGGCACCGCTGCAGGAGGGGATGTACTTCTATCACCTGATGCACCGCGAGAGCGATCCGTATGTCATTCCGTCGCTGTTCGCAGTCGACACGCCGGCGCAGTTCGAGGCGCTGCTGGACGCTTTGCGCAGTGTGATTGCGCGGCATGACGTACTGCGCACCGCCATTCTGTCCGACCAGCTGCGGGTTCCGGCGCAGGTCGTGTATCGCCAGCTTGAGCTCAATGTCGAGATGATCGAACTGGGCACGGCAAGCGATCCGCAAAGCCAATTAGAAGCTCGCTTCAACAGGCCGATGGATCTTTCCAGAGCGCCGATGCTGGAAGTTTGCGTCGCGCGCGAGCCGCACACGGGCAAGGTGTATGTGCTGTTCCGAAGTCACCATCTGATCGACGACGCTACCTCGTCGATGCTGCTGCATCGGGAAATCCAGGCGCATTTGGGTGGCCAGGCGGCAGCTCTGGCGGAGCCGGTTCCCTATCGAGAATTCCTCGCGCATGCGCTTGACCAGGCCGGCCGCAGCGATATCGAGGACTTTTTCCGCAAGACCTTGGGTGATGTGACAGAGCCGACCGCGCCTTTCAGGTTGCTCAACGTGCATGGCGATGGTAGCGCGACCGTTGAGGACAGCAAAGCGCTGGACGCGGCGCTGGCGCGCGATATTCGCCAAGTGGCAAGGCGGCGCAGGATTAGCCCCGCAACTCTGTTCCACGCGGCCTGTGCGCTGGTCATCGGCGCCTGCAGCGCGCGCGACGACGTGGTGTTCGGCACCGTGCTGTCCGGGCGCCTGCAAGGCACGGCCGGCGCAAGCAACATGCTGGGCATGTTCATCAACACGCTGCCGCTGCGCCTGAAGCTTGAAGGCATCAGCGTGGATAGTCTTGTGACGCAGACGGAGTTGGCGCTGCGTGAGCTGCTGTCCTACGAACAGGCACCGCTATCGCTGGCGCAGCGCTGCAGTGGCTTGGCAAGCCACGTGCCGCTGTTTAGTGCGATTCTGAATTATCGCAATGCCGCTCGATCGGCAGACGGGCAGGGCACGGATACCTCGGCGGACGACATCGCGCTGCTTGCCTACAGACTGCGCACCAATTATCCGATGACGATTTCTATCGATGATCGGGGCGATGACTTCCTGATCGATGCGCATGTCCATCACAGCATTGTTCCGTTGCGCGTGATCGCCTATCTGGAGCAGGCGCTGGCCGGTCTGGTGCAGGCGCTGCGGTCGCAGCCGGACATGAACGCCGGCGATATTTCGGTGCTGCCGCCGCAGGAGCGCGAGCAGTTGCTGGCG
>NZ_JAPWHZ010000023.1:0-2046 GCF_030587265.1 Janthinobacterium sp. SUN137
TGACCGCGCAGCGCTCCAGCTTACCCTGCAGGCCAGTCTGCCGGCTTACATGGTGCCATCCGTGTGGGTGACGCTCGATGCGCTGCCGCTGAACCCGAACGGCAAGGTCGACCGCAAGGCGCTACCTGCGCCGGACGCGAGCCTGTCGCAGGCCGGGTATGTGGCGCCGCGCAGCGAAACGGAGCAGAAGTTGGCGGCGATCTGGGCGGAGGTGCTCAAGGTCGAACGTGTCGGCATCCACGACAACTTCTTCGAGTTGGGCGGCCACTCTCTGCTGGCCGTGCAACTGCTGTCGGCGATGCAGCAGGCCGGCTTGCGGACCGATGTGAAGACGGTGTACGCCGCCACCACGCTGGAGGACCTGGCGGCCAAAGTTGACATGGCGGCGGACGCCGGGGAGGGGCCTTTCGTCGCCCCGCCGAACCGCATTCCTGCTGCGTGCGCGCACATCACGCCGGACATGCTGCCGTTGATCGACTTGAGCCAGGACGAGATCGACCGGATCGTGGCCACCGTGCCCGGTGGCGCGGCCAACGTGCAGGACATCTATCCGCTGGCGCCCTTGCAGGAGGGGATGTACTTCTACCACCAGATGCACCGCCAGAAGGACCCGTATATCCTGCCATCGCTGTTCTCCGTCGATTCGCCGGCGCAGTTCGATGCTCTGGTGGACGCCTTGCGCCAAGTGCTTGCGCGGCATGACGTGCTGCGCACCGCCATCTTGTCGGAGAACCTGCCATTGCCGGTGCAGGTCGTCCACAAGCATGTGGACCTGCAGGTCGAGATGATAGAAGCAGATCCGGAGACGACCCCAGAAAACCAGCTCAAGGCAGGCTTCGACAAGCCGATGGATCTTTCCCGGGCGCCGCTGCTGCAGGTGAGCGCGGTGCGGGATCCGCATTCCTGGAAGGTGCATGTGCTGTTCAGGATTCACCACCTGATTGATGACGTCACCTCGTCGATCATCCTGGGTACGGAGATCCAGGCCCATCTTCGCGGCAAGACGGCACACCTGCCGGAAACGGTGCCTTACCGCGAATTTGTCGCCCATTCGCTGCACCAGGCCAGGCATAACGATGCCGAGCGCTTCTTTGGCGAGATGCTGGGCGATGTGACCGAAGCGACTGCACCCTTCAAGCTGCTCGACGTGCATGGCGACGGCACCGAGATCGCCGAATGCCGCAAGGCCGTGGATGCTACTCTGGCTGGCAGCATCCGACGAATCTCCCGCCAGCGCAAGACCAGTCCCGCGACGCTGTTCCACGCGGCCTGGGCGCTGGTGGTTGCAGCATGCAGCGGTCGCGATGATGTTGTCTTCGGCACGGTGTTCTCTGGCCGCCTGCAAGGCACCGCCGGAGCGCGCAGCATGCTGGGCATGTTCATCAACACGCTGCCAATGCGGATGAAGCTCGAAGGTCTTGGGGTGGCAGATATGCTGGCCCGGACGGAAACCGCGTTGCATGAACTGCTGCCATACGAGCAGGCGCCGCTGACGCTGGCACAGCGCTGCAGCGGGCTGGAAAACAGCGTTCCGCTATTTAGCGCGATCCTGAACTACCGGCACACCGCGCCGTCCGAGGAAGCGGCCGAAGCCGATGCCGACGAGCGCGATATTGCACTGATCGCCTTCAAGGAGCGCACCAACTATCCCATGACGATCTCGGTCGATGACCTCGGCGACGAGTTCCTGATCGATGCGCACGTCCATTGCAGCGTGGTGCCGGCACGGGTCATCGCCTATCTGGAGCAGGCGCTGACCGGTATCGTGCGGGCGCTGCAGTCGCAGCCGGACCAGGTTGTAGCCAGCATTTCGGTGCTGCCGCCGCAGGAACGCGAACAGTTGCTGTTGGAATGGAACAGTACCGCGCACGCGCAGGAGCATGAGCACGCGCAGACCTTGCATGGCCTGTTCGAGCAACGGGCGCTGCGCAGCCCCGCAGCGGAGGCCGTCAAGTTCGAGGGCCAGTCGCTGACTTACGGCGAGCTCAATGCGCGCGCCAACCGCCTGGCGCACTACCTGCGCGGGCAGGGTGTGGGCGCCGACAG
>NZ_JAPWHZ010000024.1:0-1522 GCF_030587265.1 Janthinobacterium sp. SUN137
GCGACCAGGCGCTGGTCGCCCGGACTGTCCTCGCGCGCCACCACCACTGCCTCGCGCACCGCCGCGTGCCGCGCCAGCCAGGTTTCGATTTCCCCCAGCTCGATGCGGAAGCCGCGCAGCTTCACCTGCTGGTCGATGCGGCCCAGGTATTCGATCCTGCCGTCCGGCAGATAGCACGCCAGGTCGCCGGTCTTGTACATGCGCGACATGTGCGCATCGGGCGCACCGAAGGGATTGGGCACGAAGCGCTCGGCCGTCAGCTCGTCCCGGTTTACGTAGCCGCGCGCCACGCCGGCGCCGGCGATATGCACCTCACCGGCAACCCCGACGGGCACCGGGCGCGATTGCTCGTCGAGCAGGTAGATCTGCGTGTTGGCGATCGGCCGCCCGATCGGGATGCCGTGCTCCAGGTCCGTAATCGCGCACAGCGCCGACCAGATCGTCGTCTCCGTCGGGCCGTACATATTCCACACCACCGGCACGCGCCGCAGCAGTTCTTCCGCCAGCGCCGCCGACAGCGCCTCGCCGCCGCACAGCAACTTGAACGGCTTGAGCGGCTGGCCCTCGTACTGCCAGCCCTGTTCGACCAGCATGCGCCAGGTCGACGGCGTGGCCTGCATCATCGTCACGCCATGCCGGGCGATATGCCGGGCCAGTTGGGCCGGATCGGCTGCCACCTGGCGCGGCGCAATCACCGTCGCCGCGCCCACGCTCAGCGGCAGGAACAGCTCAAGGCCGGCAATATCGAAGGACAGCGGCGTCACCGCCAGCAGCACATCGTCAGCCACTATCCCCGGCTGCCCGCGCATCGCGTGCAGGAAGCTGTTCACGTTGCCATGGGTGACTCCGACGCCTTTCGGCTGACCGGTCGAACCCGAGGTGTAGATCACATACGCCAGTTGGTCCGCCGTGGCGCCGCCATCGGGCGCCAGGCCGGAGCCGACTGCGGCCTCCCAGCCGCCGTCCAGGCAAACGGTCACTACGTCGGCCGAAAGCAGCCCCAGCAGCGACTGCTGGGTCAGCAGCAGCGCGGGCCTGGCGTCCTCCAGCATGTAGGCCAGCCGCTCCTTCGGATAGCCGGGATCGAGCGGCACGTAGGCGCCGCCAGCCTTCAGGATGCCGAGCAGGCCGACCAGCATGTCCAGGTCGCGCTCGACGCAAATCGCCACCAGGCTTTCCCTGCCCACCCCCTGGCCGCGCAGGTAGTGCGCCAGGCGCTCCGAACGCTCGTCCAGTTCGCGGTAGCTCAATTGCCGGTCCTCGCACAGCACGGCCACCCGCTCCGGCGTGCGCGCGGCCTGCTGCCGAAACAGGCCGTGCAGGGTCTGGTCCTGCGCATAGGCTTGCGCAGTGTCGTTCCATTCCACCAGCAGCTGCTCGCGCTCCTGCGGCGGCAACACCTCGACGGCCGCTACCGGCGTGTGCGGCGCCTGCTCCAGCGCCTGCACCAGATTTTCCAGCGCCGTTTGCATATAGGCGCAAATGCGGCCCGGCTCGGCCTGCACACTGAGCTGCGCGGTCA
>NZ_JAPWHZ010000025.1:0-1413 GCF_030587265.1 Janthinobacterium sp. SUN137
CGCGCGCTGCCGCAGGTGCGCGACGCGGTGGTGCTGGCGCGCGAAGACCAGCCGGGCGACCAGCGCCTGGTGGGCTATGTGGTCAGGAACGACATCGACATTGACCGCGCAGCGCTCCAGCTTGCCCTGCAGGCTAGTCTGCCGGCTTACATGGTGCCATCCGTGTGGGTGACGCTCGATGCGCTGCCGCTGAACCCGAACGGCAAGGTCGACCGCAAGGCGCTGCCTGCGCCGGACGCGAGCCTGTCGCAGGCCGGGTATGTGGCGCCACAGACCGAGACCGAAATAGAGCTCTCCGCGATCTGGGCGGGCCTGCTGAACCAGGAAGTCGGCAAGATTGGCGCGACAGCGAACTTCTTCGCGCTGGGCGGTCATTCGCTGCTGGCGGTACGTCTGTTGGCGGAAGTGCGCCACGTGCTCGGTGTCGAGCTGGGAATCAAGGACTTGTTCGCCAACGGTTCGTTGGCGGCGCTGGCGGCAGCCATTGACTGCGGCACAGGCGCGTTCACGCGCCCGCAGGTGACGGCGCAGGCGCGCGGCAGCGAATCTATTCCCCTGTCGTTCGCGCAGCAGCGCCTGTGGTTCCTGGACCGGCTTGACGGCGGCAGCTCGCACTACAACATGCCGTCCGCCCTGCGCGTGACGGGCCGCTTTGACGTCGCCGTCGCCGAGCAGGCGTTCCGGCGCATCATTGAACGGCATGAGCCGCTGCGCACCGTCTTCGCCAGTGAAGGCGAGCAGCTGTGGCAAGTGATCCGGGAGCAGGTGGAGTTTGGCATCAAAATAAGAGACCTGACGTCGCTCGATCCCGGCGCGCGGGAACTGGCCGCGCGGCAGTTGGCGCTGGCCGATGCCGAAACGCCGTTCAATCTGGTGCGCGACGTGATGCTGCGCGCCAGCTTCGTCCGCCTGGGCGAGGAGGCGGGCGTGCTGCTGTTTAATATGCACCACATTGCCTCGGACGGCTGGTCGATGGGCCTGCTGGTTAGGGAGTTCCTGGACCAGTACCAGGCGCTGCGTAGCGGTGCTGCCAACCCCCACGGCCCGCTGGCAATCCGGTATGCCGACTATGCGCAATGGCAGCGCGAGTGGCTGGCCGGCCCGGTGTTGGAAGATCAGCTTGGATACTGGAGCCAGCAGTTGGCTAGCCTGCCACCGGTGCACGGCCTGCCGCTGGACCGCGCCCGCCCGGCGCACCAAAGCTTCCGTGGCGCGCAGCACCGCTTCACGATGGATACTGCCACGTGCCAAGGTTTGAAGAAGGTCGCACGGGACCAGCAGGCCACGCTGTTCATGGTGCTGCACGCCGCGCTGAGCGTGCTGCTGGCGCGGCACGGCAACAGCAGCGACATCGTGATCGGCACGCCGGTGGCCAACCGGCTGCAGAAGGAGCTGGAAGAGCTCATCGGCTTC
>NZ_JAPWHZ010000026.1:0-1237 GCF_030587265.1 Janthinobacterium sp. SUN137
TTGTAGTGGTTTAATGTACCCGGACACTGATTTAGGCGAGAATGCTCGCCATGGAGAGGTGTTTGATGAGCAAGCAAAGACGTACGTTTTCCCCTGAGTTCAAACAGCAGGCAGCATGCTTGGTGCTGGATCAAGGATACAGCCACGTGGAGGCAAGCCGGTCGGTCGGCATCGGCGAATCGGTGCTGCGCCGCTGGGTGCAGCAGCTGCAGTTGGAGCGGCAAGGCATCACGCCGCAGAGCAAGGCAATGACGCCAGATCAGCAGCGAATACAGGAACTCGAAGCACGTATTGAGCGTCTCGAGCGGGAGAAGTCCATTTTAAAAAAGGCTACCGCGCTCTTGATGTCGGAAGGGATAGAACGTACGAGGTAATCGATCAGATTTGTGGTGACGAATCAATCGAGTTGATCTGCGCGGTGTTCGACGTAGCGCGGTCATGCCTGTATGCGCATCGGGAGCGCGCCCGGCACATTGATGTTGAGCGCATGGCATTGCGTGGCCGTGTGCACGAGCTGTTCGTCGAGAGTCGCAGTTCGGCGGGAAGCCGCAGCATCATGGGCATGATGCGCGAGGAAGGCACGGCAATTGGCCGCTTCAAAGTCAGTCGTTTGATGGAAGAGCTAGGGCTGGTCTGCAAACAGCCTGGCAGCCATGCCTATAAGCAGGCTACGGTGGAACGGGTCGATATTCCGAACCACCTCAACCGTGAATTCACAGTGGAGGCGCCAAATCAGGTCTGGTGCGGGGACATCACCTATGTCTGGGCGCAAGGCCGATGGTATTACCTGGCTGTGGTGTTGGACTTATTTGCTCGCCGAGCGGTGGGCTGGGCATTCTCGCTACGACCCGATGCCGACCTTGTTGTGCAAGCGCTGGAAATGGCTTACGAGCAGCGAGGTCGACCGCAGAGGCTGCTGTTTCATTCGGATCAAGGTAGCCAGTACGCCAGTCGAAAATTCCGTCAGCGCTTGTGGCGCTATCGGATACGACAGAGTATGAGCCGTCGGGGAAATTGTTGGGATAACTCCCCGATGGAACGGCTGTTCCGCAGCTTCAAAACTGAATGGCTGCCGTCAACTGGTTACATGACCGCACAGGAAGCACAACGGGACATCAGCCACTACCTGATGCACCGGTATAACTGGATACGACCACATCAGTTCAACCAGGGACTGGCACCGGCCGTCGCCGAAGAAAAACTTAACGTAGTGTCCGGGATGGGTTGACCACTACAA
>NZ_JAPWHZ010000027.1:0-1167 GCF_030587265.1 Janthinobacterium sp. SUN137
TGCCAAGGTGGTCAGCCTGGACAGCGGCTGGCAGGCGCTGTCCGGCTATCGCCGCGACAATCCGCGCACAGCGGTGCAGCCTGCCCATCTGGCCTACGTGATCTACACATCCGGCTCGACCGGGCAGCCGAAGGGCGTGCAGATCGCGCATCGCGGCGCCTGTAACCTGGCGGTCAGCCAGCAGGCCATGTTCGGCGTGGCCGACGATAGCCGCGTGCTCGGCTTCGCATCGCTGAGCTTCGACGCGGCGACCTTCGAATGGATCATGGCGCTGCTGCGCGGCGCCGCCTTCCACGTCTGCACGGAGGAACAGCGGCACAATCCGGCCGCGATCCAGACCTTCCTGCGCGAGCACGGCATCACGCATGCGACCTTGCCGCCGGCGCTGTTGCCGCACCTGGACAGTGGCGCGGGCTATGCGCTGGAGGCCCTGGTGCTGGCGGGCGAAACCTGCGGCGCGCAGGTTGTGGCGCCGTGGCTGTCGGTATGCCGGGTGTTCAATGCCTACGGGCCGACCGAAAGCACGGTCTGGGTCAGCACGGCCGAACTGCGGCCCGGCCAGGTCATCACGATTGGCCGCCCGATTGCCAACACCCAGCTCTATGTGCTGGACCGCTGCCTGAACCCGGTGCCGGTTGGCGTGCTGGGGGAATTGCACGTCGGCGGCGTGGGCCTGGCGCGCGGCTACCTGAACCGTTCCGAGCTGACGGCCGAAAAATTCATTGCCAATCCGTTTGGCGAGCCCGGTTCGCGTCTGTACAAGACGGGCGATCTGGTGCGCCATCTGGCGGACGGCAGCCTGGAATTCGCCGGCCGCATCGACGATCAGGTGAAACTGCGCGGTTTCCGTATCGAGCTGGGGGAAATCGAAAGCCAGCTGCTGGCCTGCGCGGACGTGCGCGAGTCAGTGGTCGCCATGCGCGAGGATGTCCCCGGCGACAAGCGGCTGGTGGCGTATGTGGTGGCCGGGCTGGATGCGCAATTGTCGGTCGCGCAGTTGCAGGCGCAATTGCAGGCGCAGCTTCCCGATTACATGGTGCCAACGGCATGGATGGTGCTCGATGCCTTGCCGCTGACGCCCAACGGCAAAGTGGACCGGAAGGCCTTGCCCGCCGCGGATGCGGGCGCCTCGCAGCAGGAATACGTGGCGCCGCAGACCGCGAGCGA
>NZ_JAPWHZ010000029.1:0-1045 GCF_030587265.1 Janthinobacterium sp. SUN137
TCAGGTTCAGCACATGCACCGGCTGCTGCTCGTCAGTCACCATGCTCTCGAGGGTGCGCTGGAAATAGCCAATCCAGCGCTCGATCGTGGCGGTATCGAACAGATCGGTGGCGTATTCAAGCGTGCCGTACAGGACATCGTCCGCTTCGGTCACCGCCAGCGACAGGTCGAACTGGGTACTGGCATGGGTTTGCCCGATACCCTGCAAGCGCAGGCCTGGCAATTCCAGCACCTCGTCGGCCGGTGTATTGTTGAGCGAGAACGACACCTGGAACAGCGGACTGTAGGCAAGGCTGCGCTGCGGATTGAGCGCCTCGACCACCTGCTCGAACGGCACATCCTGGTGTGCATACGCGTTGAGCGTATCGTGCCTGACGCGCTCGATCAAGGCACCGACGCTGGGTGCGCCTTCCAAGTTCACCCGCAAGGCCAGCGTGTTGACAAAGAAGCCGATCAGGTGTTCCGTTTCGCGGCGATGGCGGTTGGCCACCGGGCTGCCGATTACCACCTCATCTTGGCCAGACAGGCGCGACAGCAAACTTGCCCAAGCAGCCAGCAGCGTCATGTACAACGTGGCCCCATGCCGCAGGCCCAGCTGCTTGAGCGCCTGCGTAAGTGTGGCTGGAATGCTAAAGCCCGCGCTCGCGCCACGGTAACTTTGCACCTCCGGGCGCTGGCGGTCCAGCGGCAACGCCAGCAACGCCGGAGCACCGGCCAGATGCTGCTGCCAGTAATCGACCTGGGCCTGCAGGACATCACCCTGCAGCCAAGCGCGCTGCCAGACCGCATAGTCGGCATACTGGATTGCCAGCGGCGGCAACGGATCGTCCCGTCCCTGGCTCAAGGCCGTGTAGAGCATGCTCACCTCCCGTACCAGCAAACCGATCGACCAGCCGTCGGTGATGATGTGGTGCTGGTTGATGAACAGGATATGTTCCTCCGGGCCCAAGCGCAGCAGTTGTCCACGAATTAACGGTCCACGCGACAAGTCGAACGGCGCCGACATGGTTTGCTCACCAATGCGCGTGATCGCCAGCTCCTGTGC
>NZ_JAPWHZ010000003.1:0-716173 GCF_030587265.1 Janthinobacterium sp. SUN137
TGTTCGACACATACGGCGTTGTTTATCACGACGCTTAATCGGCTGCGGTGGCATATGTCGAATGCGTCAGATCTATGTCTGCTTCGGGGCGGAAGCGGACGGTGCCACTGAATCGCCGCCAGTAGCTTAGGCTTTCCTGATCCATGGTTCTTGAAAGATGAAAACCCGATGGATCGTGTTGGGGGCTAGGTGTTCTGCCTGGCGCCTCGTGTGCGACCTCGTCGCTGCCTGATCCAGCAACAAGATCGGGTCTGGCTAAATTTCAGGAGCGGTTGAATGAACATAACTGTTGGAACTCTTATTTTAGGTACTAGACCTTTCAATGTCAGACGTGCGGTTATTTCTCGTCGAGAACACTTATGGGAAATTGAAGTTGAAACGGAAAGTGAAGAATTCGATGGCGAGCGCTGGGAGCCTAGGCTATATCATCAGGGTTTGTTAGCTAGCGCTTTTGAGAATGTGGGTCTAGAGGGAAAGCGGACTTCTTGGATCGCCACAAACGATAAAGAATATCCCCACCCCGAAGGTGGTTACATGTGTGTGTTTGGGCATCATGATGTCAGGTCGTGCATCGTGACGTTTGGCAATCAATCTGGGGGCCATCTGGAACTCAAGTGGTCCGGGAAGTGTGACGTGTTCTGGGATGATGAGTTTAGCGAAGATATCCCATTCGATTGCACCTGCATGGCAATAGTCATTGACTGAATGTGCTGCGGAAACGGATGGTGCCATTGAAGGTAAAACGCCATGGGCAGCTTAGACTTTTCTGATCCATAGTCTTTGAAGATGAAAAACATATGGATCGTGTTAAGAACCTGGGCGTCCTAGCAGACTCCTAGTGTGCGGTCTCGTAGCTGCCTGATCCACAGACGATATCGGGTCTGGCCTGTCTATCTCCCCTGCCCCGCAGAGACTACCCTCGCGCGCTAGCAAAAGCTGAGCGTCCATCTCCATAACGGATGGCAAAGATGGCATATCCGACCGTGGTAGTAGCAGAGCACCTACCGCGGAGCGCTATGACGGCACAGTCAGTGAAGACGGCCTGGCCCATCATCTGCTTTGTGCTCATAACGAGATCGGGAATGTTGCACGCTGGTGGTGGACTTGCCCTTATGAGCTGACTAATATGGCATTTGGTGGCATTACACCAAAACATAAACTTGCCCTTGCCGCTTAACCTCTACTTTTAGCGCGCTCTAAAAATGGGAAGATTATCGAGGGATAAGTATAATCAAGGTACAAAATCGAACTATGCATGAAAAAAAGCGAACAACGACGAAATTTCTGCTGAGTAAATTGAAAAGCCTTGTTATAGGGATTGTTACCTTGTTCATATACGCTGAAGCGCACGCATGTGACGGTTTAATCGGAAGTTATGCGGTGCAAGAAGGCGAGCTCGCCCGGATCTGGATAGAACATCAGGAGCAGGATTATGTCTTGTCGACATACGATCCGGAGCAAAAAGCGTGGACCTCTTATCAGGTGCCGCTCACGCCAATGACGCGTGAGCAGTTCAGCCAGATTCCCGTGCAAATGGATGCCGCTTCCTGCGCACTGGCCGGTGCCGGTGTGTTTTTTGTAAAAACCTTTTCTGGGGCTCAATTCTCCGGCGTGGCTGCAAGTCAGAATGTCGCCGCCCCCATGCGTACGAGCAAGACGGGCACCGTCCTGGTTTCATTGGAAGGATTTGCACCGGGCGGCATGGATTTGTTCCCCGTGCGGCAGGCGATCAAGCCACCTGCAGCGGCAAAGAGCGAATATTGTGCCCATGGCATGGCTACGGATATGAGCCTGTCCGCATTCCATGCGCTGCCGCCTGACCTTAAGCGACTCCGTCAGTCCGAGAACTTCCAGCGCGAGGTGATGTGTGGCCAGTATCTGCATGGATTGATGGCAGGGAGCGAAAATCCAACGTCCAGTCCGGCCAATGATGCCCTTGCGCGCGCTGCCGTGCTGCGGCACATCCGTGTTTTGCTGGCCGCTGGATCGGTTCCGCGCGCCGCCAACGGCGAATCGGCATGGTGGGAGGCATCCCGGCGTTTCTTGGCGGGCAGCGAGCCGCCAATATTCCCGAACCAGACCATCCCGGCCATGCGGCAAGATTATTATGCGCTTTTTGCCGAGGAGATTTTGCCCCGCCTGGCCGCTAGCCGACCCGATCCGGCCGACCATGGAAATACCTGGCTGCTGGCACGGCACACGGTCAATTTGCCTGACGATGTGGCATTGCGCACGCTCGATGTCATCAAGACCATGCAAGTGCCTGGCGAACTGGTGAAATTCCACAAGTATCTGGTCGATGAGGTGCTGGGAAAAGTCCGCGTCGGCGCGCTAGCCAAGCCAGTATTCGACTGGCTGACGCGGGAGGCGGGGATGGCAGCGCTCGACGCCTCCAGTGTGCTTGACCACGTGATCGTCCATGATGATGTCGCTGGCGTGCGGCGCCTGCTGGCTGCGGGCGCCAGCCCTCTCAATCGCTGGGCTGCGCCGAATGTGCTGAGTCAGTCTGCCGCAGCCACGGCGTACAAGTCCGCCCTGATCGAATACATCCATGGCGGCAAAGGCAAGTTGCAGCCTGACGTGGCCAACGATCTGTTGCGGCGAGCGCTGGACGACTGCAATGGCAATGATGCCATCTCTCTGGCGTTCCTGCTGGGGGCTGACCCGACGCGTTTTTTCCTGCATCCGACTATTCCGAAAAATGTGCTTGCGGTCAGATTGCTATACTGCCCCAGCGTGCTTGGCCCACTCTTGAAGGCAGGCATGCGGCTGGATCAGCGCTATCCGCTGTCGATCGCGCGCGATGGGGAAACCGACACGCCGCTGGGCGGCTACTTGAGAATGCGCGATCCGGCCGGCCGTTTGACGGCGCAGTCGGCAGACGTGGTGCGTATGCTGCTGAGCAGCCATAACAATGCCAATGAAGTGGCAAACAATGGCTCCGGCAACCCGCTACTAAAATATGCAATTGACACGGGCAGCATGGATATCGTCAAAACGATGCTCGATTTCGGCGCCGCCCCACAAGCAAAAGACACTGAAGGCTTCCCCGCCTGGCTACGCGTCCTTGATGGCGACAAGGACGATATTCTCCTCCAGATCATGCAAGCTAGACCCGATCTCGACCTGAACGCATCGCCGGATGAGCGGATAACCCCGCTGGCGTATGCCGAGTGCTTGGGTGCGCCGCGCGTAGCATCGATATTGCGCCAGCGAGGCGCACTGGAAAAGGGAACGGCGCTTTGCCGGCAAGCAGGTAAGAGGACCTGACCATCGCCAAAGTTCGCATCCATCGGCGATATGCTCGGATAAAAAATAGGACCTTTGGTCGATTTACAAAAGTGTGACTGTTCAGCAGCTATGCGGTGAATCGCCACCCGTAGCTTAGCTCTCCTGATCCATGGTTCTTGAAAGATGAAAAACCGGTGGATTGGGTTAGTGACCTGGGTGTGCTGCCACACTCCATGTGTGCGATCTCGTAGCTGCCTGATCCAACGACGAGATCGGGTCTGGCCTGTCTATCTCCCCTGCCCTGCAGAGACTCATGCCGCGTTCAAGCAAAAGTTGCTTGAGCTTCGGCGGGTTCCTGCATTAACGTTCCCGCGGCAAAGCGCCTTGCGACGGTAATCTCGGGTTCCGCGGGGCACGGCGCCATTGATTCGGTTCTTCTTTCGCATCATTTCCACTCTGCAACGATGCATTTAAGTTAAAGTGTTGCGTTGATCGATTGCGTCGGCAGCCAGAAGCGGACCTACAACACACATGACGTGGGATACGTAAAATACTTTGGACCAATACCATGGAAGAGCCACGTTTCAAGCCTGAGCAATTCATACGTCGTTCCGGTACCGCCCAAGTTGATGCCGAGGTTCGCCGGTGGTTGCGTTCACTAACTGTAGCGCAGCGAATTAATTTTATTGTAGATCTGTATAGCCACAACTACAGATATGCGGTCGCGCTAGTCCGGTCGTCAAAGCTTCCAAGCGACGACGTCACACGACTGCTGCAGCAATGGCTGCTTTCATCGAGCCACAACGCCAGTCGCGGATTGATTGAGGGGTTTGTGCCTATGATCGGCGAATCCAGGTTTTGGACGATTGCTGCAAAATCTAAGGTGACGCCTACCATGGCGGAGTTCCTGAACTTTCACGGCCAAGAAAAGTTGAACCTTTATCGCGCTGCACTTACCGAAAAGGCTTAATGTTTGAGCAAAAACCTAGCTTATACCGAACGTCCGCAACGGGGCGGAAGCTGTCTCACATGAACGGCGGCAACCGGCCAGAAGCGGACGGTCAGAAAGATGGACTGTATATTGCAGCGCCTCGGACACATCAATTTAGGTGCTGTCTGATCTGACGATCAACCCCTTGGCTTACTCCTTGTGACGAATAGCTTCGACAACAATCCGAAGTGCCCGAGATTCGTGGCGGCGGCTGGGATAGTAGGCATGCAGGCCAGGAAACTTTCCACACCAGTCGCTCATGACGCTGATCAAACGACCTTCACGCACATGCCCCGCTACCAGGTCTTGCGTGACGAATGCCAGGCCATTGCCGCTCAAGGCAGCCTGTACCATGGGCACAGCGCTGGTGAACACGCACTGGCCGCTCACCCGCGCTTCCACGCTGCGCCCCTCATGCTGCAACTCCCACGCGTAGATGCCGCCACTGCCTGCCAGGCGCAAGGTGATGCAATTGTGTTTCATCAACTCTTGCAAGTTGGCTGGCTGCGTATGCCATGAAAAGTAGCTGGGCGAGCCTACGATCATGGTGGGAATGTCGGGCGTGAGCCGCACGGCAATCATATCCTCCTCCACCTGATCTCCATAGCGCACACCGATGTCATAACGGTCCGCCGCGATATCGATCAGCTTGTAATCCGATTGAATCTCGATATGCAGGTCGGGATAGTGCGGCAGCATCGGCGCCAGCCTTGGCCACAGCAGGGTATCAATAACATGGTCAATGGCAGTGATGCGCACAGTACCCGCCGGCTTGCCATTCAAATCGCTGACAGCAGCGATTTCGGCATGGACCTCATCAAGCCGCGGTGCGACATTGGTCAGCAGGCGCTCGCCTGCTTCGGTCAGCGAAACACTCCTGGTCGTACGATTAAGCAGCCGCACGCCCAGCCGGGCTTCCAGATCCCGAATGATGTGGCTGAGAGTGGACTGGGACATGCCTAGCTTGATGGCGGCACGGGTGAAACTACGTTGGCGAGCGACCTCGAAAAATATAAGAATATCAATAATATTATCTCTGGCCATTTGAACGATTCCTGAAACGAACTGTTAAGGGTATCCCGTCGTGTTGCCTTACAACGGATGATGCCAAGTGGAATGTGCGATTTTTAATATAAATATACAGAACATTCATGGCTCCTGCACATATACCTGTTCGAGATTTCGGTGCGCAGGCGCGTCAAGCGCGACGTACGATGTCCGTCAACGCATACAACGTGCCCCATACCTAACGAACTGGAGAAGCAGACATGACCATAGATGATGTAGCACGCCGTGATTTCCTGAAGACTGCTGGCACCGGCATGGTCGTGCTTGGCAGCCTTTCCGTTGCCGCTAGTCCAGCGTTTGCCGCCAATAACAGGCCGGTGCCGGACATGTCGAACAACGCTGACAACTTCTACAGGAGCGCGACGGTCACTGCGCGCAAGGTCAGTTTCAACAACCAGTACCAGATGCAGGTCGTCGGCGATCTGTTCACGCCCAAGGATCTCAACCGCAATGCCAGGAATCCCGCGATCGTCATCGGTCACCCGATGGGCGCGGTAAAGGAGCAAAGCTCGAATCTGTACGCGCAGAAACTGGCCGAACACGGCTTCGTCACCCTGGCCATCGATCAGTCGTTCTGGGGCGAAAGCGCCGGCCAGCCGCGCAATGCCGTAGCGCCGGACATCTATGCCGAAGCCTTCAGCGCGGCAGTAGACTATCTAGGAACCCAGCCATTCGTCGATAGGGAACGGATCGGCGTTCTCGGCATTTGCGGCAGCGGCAGTTTCGTCATCAGTGCAGCCAAGATCGATCCGCGCATGAAGGCCATTGCCACTGTCAGCATGTACGATATGGGTGCTGCCAACCGCAATGCACTGCACCATTCGCAGACGCTGGAGCAACGCAAGCAGATCATTTCCGAGGCGGCGCAACAGCGCTACGTGGAATTTACCGGTGGTGCCATCAAGTACACCGGCGGAACCGTCCACAAGCTTGATGGCAATACGCATCCGATCCAGCGCGAGTTCTACGACTTTTATCGCACCGCGCGCGGTGAGTTCACCCCGGCAGGGTCGTCGCGCGAACTGACGACGCACCCGACGCTGGCCAGCAACGTCAAGTTCATGAACTTTTATCCGTTCAACGACATCGAGACGATTTCGCCGCGTCCCATGCTGTTCATCACAGGTGACCAGGCGCATTCCCGGGAATTCAGCGAAGAGGCTTACCGGCTTTCGGCCCAGCCCAAGGAGCTGTTGATCGTGCCAGGCGCGGGGCACGTGGATCTGTATGACCGGGTGAAACTCATCCCTTGGGCGAAGCTGAACGCATTCTTCTATAAAAATCTGGCATAGGCGCATCCCATGACAGCACCAATAAGTAGCGCGCCTCCAGATGGCGCGCAAGGGCGCGCTGACGCCGGTACGCAGGCGGCCATGTGGGGCGGCGTCTTTGCCATGACGCTGTGCGTTTTCGCGCTGATCGCCTCGGAGTTCATGCCCGTCAGTCTGCTGACGCCAATGGCCAGGGACCTGCTGGTCAGCGAAGGCCTGGCGGGACAGGGCATCGCCATCTCCGGCGCCTTCGCCGTACTCACCAGCCTGTCGATTTCCACCATCGCCGGCAGCATGGACCGCAAGACAGTCCTGCTGGGGCTGACCGCGCTGATGGCTGTCTCCGGCGCCGTCGTGGCCATGGCGCCCAACTATCTTCTGTACATGACGGGACGTACGCTGATCGGCGTGGTGGTTGGCGGCTTCTGGTCCTTGTCGGCCGCGACAGCAATGCGTCTCGTGCCCTCCCATCACGTGCCGCGCGCGCTGGCTATCTTCAATGGCGGCAATGCACTGGCAACTGTCGTCGCCGCGCCCCTAGGCAGTTACCTCGGCTCCGTCATCGGCTGGCGTGGCGCCTTCCTTTGCCTGGTGCCAGTGGCCCTGATCGCCTTTATCTGGCAGTGGATCAGTCTGCCTTCCATGCCGCCCCAGGCTAGTTCGGCGGGTTCCCGCAAGGTCTTCACACTGCTGCGGGACCCGAAGGTTGCCCTGGGCATGCTGGCTGTAAGCACGTTTTTCATGGGACAGTTCGCCTTATTCACTTATTTGCGTCCATTCCTGGAAAACGTGACACGGGTAGACATCTCCACGCTGTCGCTGATACTGCTGGCGATTGGCGCAGGCGGCTTTATCGGCACCACCGTCATCGGAAAGTTCCTGAAGTGGCATTTTTCCCGCACGCTGGTGGCCATCCCCGTGCTGATGGCATTGATCGCCGTGGCGCTGACTCTCGTTGGCGGCAAGGTCGGTGCCGTGACGGTACTGCTGGGCATCTGGGGCATTGTGGCCACCGCTGCTCCCGTAGGCTGGTGGTCATGGCTGGCAACCACGCTGCCGCACGATGCAGAGGCGGGCGGCGGATTGATGGTTGCTGTCGTGCAATTGGCCATCGCCCTCGGTTCCACGCTTGGCGGTTTGCTGTACGACAAGAGCGGCTATCAGAGCACGTTCATCGCCAGCGCAGCCATATTGCTGCTGGCTGCCTTCCTGACGGCGCGCTCGCAAGCGCTGCGGACAAGCTGAGCCGTCTACCAACGAAGGGACAAGCAATGATTACACTCAAGCTAGCGGTTCGCAACGGCACCCAGCATCCAGCAACCAGCATGAGCGAGCGCCGCCTATCCGGTGGCCTGCATGGGCTGGGCCTGTTGCTATGCTTGCTAACTTCCGGCGCTTGCGAAGCCCGACAGCAGTCCGCGTCGGTACCATTTGCTCTTGCTCCGGTTGCGGCTAGCGCATCCCTGAGGCCCGAAGAGTCGCGTATGTGGATGGTCGTTGGGGAGCGTCGCTTCGTCGTCATCTTGTCCGACAACGTGACCGGGCATGCATTTGCTAAGATACTGCCGCTGACACTGGATATGGCCGAACTCAACGGAAACGAGAAGCATGCAGATCTGCAGAATGCGCTGCCGGCTTACGCAAGTAGGATGGAAATGATCAGCAATGGAGACCTTTTGCTGTACGGTTCGAAGACCTTGGTTGTCTTCTATAAGGCATTTACTTCACCGTATTCCTACTCAAACGTTGGTCGCGTGGCAAATCCGGATGGGCTGGCCCATGCACTGGGTGAACACGGCGTTAGGGTCCAGTTTCTTAAATGTAAATGAACGCCCACAAGGCTTGCACAATGACTTCTTTGGGGTGGAAGCAGACGGTGCCATTGGGGTAAATCGCTGCTGGTACCTACGGCGCACGTGATCCATCGTTCTTGGCTGATGAAAATCCGATGGAGCGCCTGAGGGCCCGGGCGTCCGGCCAGGCAACAGGGCTGCGATTTCGTAGCAGACTGATCCAACGACGAGATCGGGGCTGGCCTGCCTATCTCCCCTGCCCTGCAGCGGCTACTGCCGCGCTGAAGCCAAAGCTGTTTGAGCTTCGGCGGGTTGCCGGTACTACCAGCCGCCGCAACCACCTGTTGGCCAGCGCCGCCGTGATCTACTCGCTGACCGGGATCGCGAAGCTGAATGGCGTCGCCTCCAAGGCCTGGCTGCACTATGTGTTCGAGCCCAACGCCAATCACCCGATCAACCGCGTTGACGAGATATTGCTCTGGCATTGCGCCAAGCAACTGGCACCGGCCGAAGAACACGCCGTTTCCCAGCGGTGTAGCGACATCATCAAGGAGATAGCCATTCAGTTCAAGGCGCTGCGCTGACGCTTATAAATAACGCAGAATAGTTCACTGATTGAGATGTTCGAAGCCCTCTATTTTTCCGCCAAAGAGGGACAACTGCTCACGAGAACGCACCAGCAAGTCAGCTTGCTCTCCACGCGGACCATTTACAAGGCGCACGTTTAGAATCAACTCATCGTCAAGTTGCCCAGTCTCCAAGCTGTCTAGCTCATGAAGCCCCACATATCGCTGAGTCACAATCTCGCCCTGTCGATTCATGTAAACATGCTCCGATGAACTGCAGAATAAATTTGCCTTCGCATAGGCCGCCTCCGGAGAGTCAGCCTTAATCAATACGCTTTCAATAAGCAAACTCGGCTGCGCACAATTCGTGACGCGCGCTTCGATCACATATTGTGCGACATACCAGCACCACTGAGGAATTGCGAAGGTCATAATTTAATAGAAGCCATGAGGAAAGTGCTGCGTACTAGTGGCAAAGTTGGAAAAGCCTGCCATTCAAGGCATTATCGGTGAAGCGGGCGTGACGTTCAAGGCGGTACAGAGCCGACACTTCCGCCACAACGGAGGGTGAAAAATGTCATATCTGATCGAGGCAGCAGCGGAGCGTCTGCTTTTGCGGGCTGTGGCGGCACAGTTGGCTACGATAAACTAGCCCGTCATCTGCTTCGTGCGCTCGGCCAGATCGGAGACTTTGCGCGCTGGCGGTCGAATTGCCATCACGGCGGCTGGATATGGCACCTGACGGCATCACGCCAAAACAGAAGCTTGCCATGGCCGCTTAACCGTAAGCGTCTTCCCTGTGCCGTCTGGACGGCCTGAACCGCGTCATTTATGATCGACTTTTGTCACAGTATTTGTGCCCACAATTTTCGATTTTAGACACAAATTCTCAAACGATCATTTCCACGAATACACGCGGCCACTATCGCCAGCATCCCTTGGAGTTTAAACGCGCATTGGTGGCGCTGTCGCTGCTACCGGGCGCCTCGGTAGCTCGCACCGCCCGCGAACACGGTTTCAATGCCAACCAGGTGTTCAGCTGATGCCGTCTTTACGAGCAAGGGCGCCTCGGCGTACCCGCGTTAATGCGTGACGATGTGATCGGTCGGCGGGGCGTGACCAGGGTAAAGCTGGTCGCACCCATAGTTCCAGAGAGGGGACGGTCGAAGCGTCGAAGTAGGCGGCGTGCCCGTCTCTTACTAAGGCCGTATCAAATCCGGTCAGCGTGCAGCTACTGCAGATTAGGACGATGTACCAAAGGCCAATTGACTTGACCTTGTTGTCGAACAGTGATTGTCCCCTGCATGGCAGGACATTTTCGTACCATCGAAGTGAGTTATCCTTCGTCAAATATCGACATAGCGAGGCAGCAAGTCCTGATCGACCAGGCGAATTTCAATGGCATTAGCGATCTTGACGTGCTCGGGATTCTCATCAGAAAAAGGCTCGTCGGTGACACTCACGATGATGGTGCCGATCTGCTGGTCTTTACCTTGCTCGCCCGTCGCCATGACCGGTACCAAGGCGCGGGCTTCTGGCACTTGCTGGGTCGTCAGTACACGCGGCAGGTACAACATCCAGCCAACACCTGGACGATCCTTGAAAACTTGTTTTTCAAAATAATCGTTACGTGCAACTGTGATCAATACCGGCCGCAGAGAACCCGCGATAATGGACAGTAGCTCTTTCACTCCATGTATGCCAAGCCGTTTCGCCCCGACGCCTTTGTAGCTGATCTTAAACGACCAAGCGGGCCAGTCACTGTCGCTAAACCCAAGCGCCATAGTCGCGCCCTCACCCTCTCCGAGTTCGCCATTCCAGGCGCTGAGAAAACGGAATTTCTCGCCCTTGAACTCCGTCTCAAGTACGGCTTCGGCCGCTGTGGTGAGCTCTCCCGAAGCGTCGAAAACCGGATACAGAAACGACTTCTCTTTAGTATCCTGCGACAAAAACCAGTTCTTTCCAAGCGCCTCGGTTTTCTGCAAGAAACGGGCTACCATTGCGATTTTTTTGACGGTAGGTCGGAACGCAATGGATGGGTTCACAGCATCACGTTTAAATAAAGATTTTATTATCATGTTATGGAATGTAAAAAGTGGTAATACCCAGCTCAGTTAACTGGGGGCGCATGTGCTTATAAGCGAGTGGCGTTTGGAAGTACCATGACAGCGAAGCTGGCGGGTTATTCTTGACAATGTTGGACTGAGCCGCGGCCTGCTTCAATGCCATATTCTCGAATATTTGTTCTTGAAAGTCGTATTTAAACTCACCGTTTGACTTAAAAAACTGGTCATAATCCGCTTTTGCTTCCTGCAACAAGCACAAGCGGGATTGGAAGCCGTCAAAGTCTCTCTCCTCAAACAACCATTCCATGCCTATCAGAAAACCAGTGATACGGGCTTGATAATCACGCGCGGCGGGCGACATGCTGTGTTTAACAGCCATAAGCGTACCCTTGTCTGGCGGGCACCGGCATCTTTCCTTGGCTTCGCTTCGCGTCTCGGCACGCGCAATGGGCGTGACGCGGGCGTCTTTTGCCTCTTCTGCCTCTTTTTTGCGTTTGCGCAATGCCTCGTCCGTGATCACGGCTCCTGCGGCGGCGACACCCAAGGCTAACAAAATTTTCTCCACGACTGCTGGTATAACTAATATCGGTAGCGCGGGCATTATTGCTCCCCTTCCAGTTTTTTATCCATTACCGCGATCAGTTCGTCGAACCGCTGCTCCGGCGTGGCGCCGGGCTTGCGCAGGTAGGCATCGACCAGCGGGTCGTCATGGATCCCGGGCGCGTCGGCTGACAGGTACATCAGATGTACGATATGCGGCGTGGACCTGAAACCGATTCGAATGGCGTAGGTGTACGCCGCCAGCATGCGCTCGATCACGGTCGCCCGGCCTGGCTGGCTTGCCATGTCGGCACGCTTGGCCAAAAATTGGTCCGCCACTGCGATGACGAAATCGCTCATGTCGCCCGTCTGCACTGCACGCCATTGCTCCTCGCTAAACGTCAGCATCGCGCCTCCCTATGATTGCCCGCTTGCCGTCGAGCAGCAAGTGCCATTCGTGAATATGACCAAACATCGCCTCCCGCTGTGCCGGCTCAAGTATTTGTGCCAGCTTCACCAACACGCGCGGATCCCAAAAGCGAAGCAGCGCTGCGCGGCCGTCCGGTAGCCGTGTTTCCAAGTGTAGTTGCAGCAACTGCGCCAGGCCACCAAGGTCCTGCACGGCGAACAGCCAGGTAACCGAAGGTGTTTCTTGCTCCAGTGCGGCCAGGTCTTCAAGAAACGAAGGCGCTGCTCCCGCCATGTCGACCAACCAGGGGCCTGCATGCGCGAGCGCAGCGTCGGGTGTGCCGGTAAATAGCGGGTAGCGCGTCCCATCCTCCCTCATGCGCGTTTGGCGGTGTGTCTCATATTGAACACCGTCGACCAGTGCGTATAAGCACAGCGCCGAGTGATGTTGCTGAAGTTGCTTCAGGCGTTCTGTGACGTCGAGCAACATTGTTACTCCCGGATAACGGTGGTCGCGCCGGCGGCCGCCGCAGACATCAAGCATTCGAGGCAAATGCCGGAGTCGGTATTTGCGGCAATGTTGCCGGCGGTTTCCATCACGTCATTGTCGTCGACATCAGCCGGGTCGCCCACGCTGGACTGGTCCAACCAGATCGTCGTGATTTGGCCGGAAATCAGTTTTGCACCGCAAGCGGTCGAATCCATGTGACGCGCATAACCATTGCCACTGCCGTCCACGACGTCGGTCGGTCCAGATGTGATGGGGAACGTGCCCTTGCATTTGGGGCATACCGTCATGTCGCCGACGCGCGCTATATTCTTGCCATTGATGTCACAGGTGAAATCGGCGCCGATGACCGTACCGCCATGACTAGTCTTGTCGCCCATGACAATGAAAGGTCTGCTCAAATGATGCTCCTGAATGGGTGCTGCAACGCAATAAGTTGTATTTATAGCATATTTTCCAGATACGTCAGGTAAGCACGATTCAAAATAAATAATAATGCGGTTGGATCGGAGCGCAATGAACTTTTCTTTGTTCTAAATGCGACTTGGGACATTGATGCCGATGTAAAAGGTAGACTTGGACCTTCCCCGGCATAACGGATGGTAAATGGTGTTATTTTCGATCGAGCAACCACGGCAGAATGCCTGCTTCTGAGCGGTATAACGACACAGTTGGCTTCGACAGCCTACCCCTCATCTACTTGAGGCGCGAAATGGGATCGACGATTTTGCATGCTGGCGGTAGAGTTGCCATCACGGCTGACGCGACATGGCACTTGGCGGTATCACGCCAAAACAGAAGCTTGCCATGGTCGCTTAACCTCTACTTTTATCGCGCTCTAGCAGTTGGTGTATTCATTTAGAGTAGAGTGTTGCGGCCCCTGATTGAATCCGCAAGTCGTTGGTGATTTTCGAGTAACGACTTATACTATGCATCTCTACTAATAATATTTAATCTGTCGCCATGTTTAAAGTCCACGTTTTAATGTATTGTGGTTACTCTGTTTTTAGTAGCTATAGTGCGCTTGTGAGTAAAGATGGAAAATTAAAGATCCATGAGGTCAATAAATCCCATCCGCTAACGCACTATATGATATGTCAGTCTAATAGACTAATATTTAAAAATCAATTCATATCTGATTCTAATCCACGGTGCGTGACTTTGCAGTTCTTGGAGCACGTATCAACAACTGGGGTTGTAGAGCATGAGTTGATACTTCCAACCACGCTTAATGGAAAGAACTTGGCCGTTTACGTCGCGGCCCATCTCTCTGGTTTTGTTGTCTGGTCGGATAATGACGAACCAGCAAATACATATTCAACGTTCTTTGAGGCGTTAGTATCCATAGCGACACCATTTCATTTCGATGAAAGCCACATGCTTACTAAGTTATTGAGTTTGGAAGTGCTGTATGTTGGCCGGACTGAAATAAAAAAGAACTATCTGAGAATAGGTGGGCATGAAAAGTATGCGCGAGCAGCTGATGATATTATTCGAAGCCGTCCATATAAGGAACTTTTCCTGAAATTGCACAATTTCGAAAACCCAACATGGATGGTTGCAGAGAATGAAGAAAGTGCAGAAAGAAAGCTGAGGTCGATTCGAGATCTGGCAAAAAAGCATGACCATCCGGCTTGGGTTACGCTTTTTGAGGCAGCGTTGATTTATCATTTGAAGCCATACTTGAATGTTCATTTTAAGAATATTTTTCTTTCTCCAAAACACATCGGGTATAAGCATCTATTAGACATAGGAATCAATACCGCGGATATTGTTATCGATGAGAGCTTGCGCTCCTATTGCACAAAGCTTACCGATAATAGCTATACTCGGAAGCTTCAATTTACTTTCCCGCTTGATTCATAAATATCAAACTCTATTTGAGCGTAGGCTTGTTTAACGGGAAATCACGAACTTCCTAGACGTACGTGAAGTGCATAAAATATTGCTTTTCGAAATCAGCCGGGAGCAGCTTGTTGTTGAAGCTATGACGGAGTTGCAGACTGTGGAATATCTCGGCGTTCCCTTACTACAACGGACGGTGAGGGACGACATATCTGGCCGAGGCAGCATCATCACGCCTGCTTCACAGCACTATAGAGGCACAGTTGGCTACGACAGCCCGCCCATCATTTGCTTGAAGCGCTCGATGAGATTGCTGATTTTGTTCACTGGCGGTGGAATTGCCGGCATGGCTGGCCCAGTATGGTATTCAGTTGCGCCACTCGCTATGCAACGACATAAATCCCCTTCCCTAGTTTTACAACGTTTTCTGCCCTTAGATGTACGTTGATTGCCAACGCAACAGTGCTACGCCATCTGGCGCTGTTAAAACCAAGCTCCTCTAAGTCTTGGTGATAGGTTCCTATTGAAATCTCGGAGAGTTCGAATTTCGTACCTGCGGACAGCAGCATTAGCCATGCGGTGACAAGAACCTGTGCTGCGCGATAGATTGCACTTTCTCCTGACGGCTCAAATCTATCAAATACCTGAGGTTGACGGTTGTTCCTGAAGGCATACTCTCCCAATGCCGCAGTCGCGAGAAAAAATGGTAGTTCGTTTCTCGTCGCCAGTATTTCGCTCCAGGAGGATGAGTTCAATAGGGAACGAATTTTTTCATCGAAGTCAATCAGTTTTAAAGCCAATCTTTGCGTTAGTGAGGTTGTTTGGTTTCCCATATCCCCATGGCAAACGAGGCACGAACGCGCAGGCCATGTTGCTGGAGTCATACGATCACAGGCGACACAATATTCCAAGTCCAACTCTCTAAAGTACGCTTCTTTGTCCGAGTCAGCGCGTGCCAAAACGACGCTTCGCAGAGAGTCTTCGAACCATGTTAATGCTGGCCACGGATGTGAGCGAACTAAGTGTTCAAGCCACAGAGACATCGAACTCCCCCGCTCATGTTGTACCAGCCAGCATTCCAAGGAGTAGCACCACGTCAGATTGATGGTCTCAATCCCCGTGAGTTTTTTTGTCTGATGACCGGCCAACAGTGTTCTAGGGTGTAGCCTGTGCCTTATGTTGGTCAGCGCATTGATGTTTGCAGGCATTGTGAGGATTTTTTCCAAAAAGCCTCTCGCCCCGGAACGCCCAATATATTCCGCAGAAAACATTGACATGCAAACGGTCGTGGCCCGGGAATATGCGCAAAATAATTCTATGTCTGATAGCTCTTCTGCGCATATGATCATGACGATGGGTGACTCCATGCCGCGAAAACGAGAAATTGCCTGAACCTGAATGCCATCATGTTCAAGCAAGAAATGCTGTATTGACTTGGGTAATCGTTCGAATCCGAATTTGCTCAACACAGTGATTTCACCAGGTGCGATTCCTCGTTCAAACAAGTCGCCAGTGATGATAGGCAAGACATCCTCCCAGTGCTCCACAACCATCTCTCTAACGGTATCAATCTCTAGCATGCGGGGAGTGCTTAACTGCAATTGAGTCGATCGAACCTCTTGCAAGCGATCGGTGACAGCTTTCGGCATGCGCATTACTACTGTCATGTGAAAAGGCAGGACACCATCGAGTAAAGTGCTAAGTGTTGCCAGTGTCGTAGAGTCCTTCTCAAACGCAAAAACCTGGGTTTCATCACAAAGCGCAATCATTTGACGATCTGCAAACCAGGTGGCAAGTACTGCGCACCAACGAGGTTTCAATGCCTGCGCTTCGTCCAAGATCAGTGAATCATATGAATCAAGAAGACCTTGATCAATTGCCGCCGAGAGATCCCCGACGCAATCACCTTGACTCCATTCACGAAACTCTGCATCGTCCAATAACGACAATCCCAATTTCGATCTAGCAATTCGGCACAATTTATGCCATGTTAAAACCGTGCAATTCGTCTCATTCAGCTGATTTCCCCAGTACTCACTTAACAGTGAATTGAACGTCAAGACGAGCACACGACGTCCAGCTTTGTGAAGCCGGCGCGCTGCTTCGATTCCAATCAGCGTCTTACCAGTTCCTGGCCATCCGGTTACAATAAATTTTTCTGACGTCAAAATTTTGTTGGTTACCGATGCCTGTTGAGGCGTAAGTCTCAACCAAAAATGGTTGTCATATTGAACCTTCAGCCCCCAATCTGGAGTGCCGTCAAAGTTAGGGCATAGCGCCTTTACTAGCTGTGCGATTTTTACGGGGCCAAGTGGCCGTGTCTGCAGCGCTCTCCCCCAGTACCTCATCAATCCGAGTACTTTCGCGCCCAGGTCAACCATGGCGCTCATATCAAGCACTATGGATTGACTTTCTTCTATACTTGCATCTACAAGGGATGGCGGAAGGCTATCAGTTGGCAGTGAGCTATCCGGAAAACACATGGCATATCCAATACGGCATCGTAGCGAGCTGTTGCCTGCGAGCCAGCGTGCAAGGCCGTGGACGTTATCACGGGTTTGCTTTACAACGCCAATATGTTGATTATTTCGCATTAATACAAAAGCCGCACCTTCAATCCTGTAGCGCCCCCCCTTTACTTCGATTGCCAAAATACCAAGATCGGGATGCAGGATTAGGAAATCAATTTCACCTGTGGGCGGCCTAAATTCTCCGCCAAGTTGACGAACTGCCGCCGAAAGCCAAGGTAGACTGTGTATAACGATGAAATCGTCGGAGAGTTGCGACTTAAGCTGACTGTAAACGAGAGGTTCACTCGGGCTATCAGTTTCCGCAGGCCCAAAATCGGGAATCATTTTTGCCATGAGCTATTCATTTTTTTTGCATTACTCAATTTTTTGGGGGCATTCAACGTGATTCGCTACCAGTAGCTTAGACTCTCCTGATCCATGGTTCTTGAAAGAGGAGAACCCAATGGAGTGTGTTAGGGGCCTGGGTGTCCGGCTAGGTACCTGGTGCGCATTCTGGTAGCTGCCTAATCTAACGACGAGATCGGGGCTGGTCTGTCATCCTCCTACCTTGCATAGGCTTCTGCCGCGCTCGAGCAAGAGCTGCTTGTGTTTCGGCGGGTTCAGGCGCTGTCGCGAGGTTTGATTGCTACGGCTCAGCGCTGCGATGGCTTGAGTTGGAGCGCGCCATCCGTTCCTTGAGTTGGATATCGGATAGCTTGGCAAACCCAAGTTATTCGCTGTAACGTTATCCTTTAATGCCGAAGTCGGCGGTTTTGATCTTTGCCATTCGCCCGTCAGGATGGTGCCAAACAACGCCCTCAATGAGCCTTGTCGCCAGATAATCGCGGATTCCCTCGAAGGTGCGCGGGCAATCTTCGAGTATGTCGCGCCCATGAGGCACAAGAATGTGTTCGGTTAAGTTTTCAGGATTAGGGCCATGCCGTGTGCCAATCTTCGGGCCGCATACCTCATAGGTACCATCGGGAACCGACAGGTTGTGAAACAGGTTTTTGCTACCCCATGCAATTCCCTCCATGATTCTGGCAGAATCAGGGCCGATAGCTGGTACCCACCCCGGCCAATGTCCGCTGACAGGGTCGGATTCAGGCTGAGCTGGAACAAATTCGGGCGGTGGCTTGCGCCCAGCTTTGGCATCGTAACGTTTAAATACCTTACCCGATTCCACCAGGACGGCCATCCCGTCCCATTTGCGCGTAGCTACGCCATGCCCTTCCATTACCCATTCCGATCCTGGCACCACCTCGTTGCGAACGCAGCGGTCGCCATCATAGTTGCGCTGAAAAACTGAAGCGATCTTTTTCACGTATTTCCAATACAAAATTAAAAAGTCGAGTATGTTAGTTTGCAATCAATAGTAGATGATACCCCAGCCGCCGTCGAAATTGAATTGCCGGAAACTTTTGCATTCTGGTCAGGCCACACAGATTTAGGATAGGGAGATGGAGCAGTTGATATTTGGTTGCTTAAAGTTTAACCAATTCGGCAAAGGCGGTTAGATGTTGATATGTGCCCACAATCCGAAATGCTGTCACAGGATTGGTAGCAAGCCTATTCTAGTCGATTACAAAAAGAAGCTGCTTAATCGGCTAGTCAGAACTTAGTGAGCTCGTGGCAGTTCAACACTCATGCGACACCTAGCCAACGATGATGTATGTCAAGGGAGAGGTAATTTTCTTCGAAAAATTCCATTGCCAACCTTGTATGTATCTGAAATTATGGCGCCCTTCGGAAATTTTTCATCATTGCAGGGTAATTCGCAATCTATTGTTGCGATCCGCTCAAACTCATTAAGATCAATTTCAGTTGAGATGGATGCATTAATCGGGTATTCAGAGTTCGGTTGGCTCCATGTGCCGTCTGATCTTTTTGATACACGCTCTGCTTTTGTCATCATGATATTTTCTCCTTGTTCATGTTCCACATTTCCTTCCTCGTTGATTGCTTCAGTCGTGCGAGACCTATAGATTGATAATACGTTAGGACTGTCACGTAGGAGAGGAGCTGAAGGTCTCGAGTCTTGCCTTCCTGGAGGAAACTAGATATGGATCGTCAGGTGAATCTTCCTGCCAGAGGCTCGGGTACCGGCGGCTCCACACCAAAATAGACACTTGCCCGGGCCGCTTGATTAATCGCCATCAGTAGCTTAACCACTCCTGATCCTCGGTTCTTGAGAGATGGAACACCAATGGATCGTGTTAGGTGCTGCCAAGCACCTGGTGTGCGATCTCGTAGCTGCCTGCTCCAACGCCGAGACCGGGTCTGGCCTGTCTATCCCCTGCCCTGCAGAGACTCATACGGCGCACGAGCAAGAGCTGGTTGAGCTTCGGCGCGTTCCTGCACTAACGTTCACATGGCAAAACGCCTTGCGACGGTAATCTCGGGGCCCACGGGGCACTGCGCAATCGATTCGAGTTATCTCTCGCATAACTTCCACTCTGAACGATGCATTTAAGTTAAAGTGTTGCGTTGACCGATTGAATCTGCAGCCAGAAGCGGTCACTCGACGTATCCCTTGGAAACAAATGCAGATGGAAGTTAAATTTCTCAGTCTTGGCGAGCAAAGTGAACATGGTCGCGTCCTTGTTGCTCGCGGCCCAACCTCAGAATCCAACATTGTTGCCAGTGTCTTGATCGCTCACCATAGTGCGCCGGTGACTCGCGTAAACATTCTTGCCAGCGCAGGCTACTCATGCTTTCAGAGCACACGTTTCGCTGAGGGCATCGTTTACATCGGCTTTGGGCAGTTCGTGTTCGTCGTTGATCTTTACCTTGGAGAAGTTCGTCGCCATCAGCTGGACGGTTACTTTGGCCATTTGTACGATTCGCGCGACCTTGAGAACCTAAATAGCCGCATCGCAGTGCTTGTAACTTCGGCATCTGAAGTTCTTGCTTTTGACCATACAGGAGGTCTGATCTGGGAGCAGTCGCCGCTTGGGATCGACGGTGTAGTCCTTCACGATGCGAGCGCGGGTCAGATTCGTGGTGATGGTGAATGGGACCCACCAAGCGGCTGGCGCCTATTTAGCCTAGTTCCAGAGTCAGGAGCAATACTTCAATGACCGGTATGGGGCGGTAGCGGACGGTGCCATTGAATCGCCGCCAGTAGCTTTGACTCTCCTGATCCATGGTTCTTGAAAGATGAAAAACCGATGGCTTGTGTCCGGACCTGGGTGTCCTCTGAAGCACCAGGTGTGCGATCTCGTAGCGGCTTGATCCAACGATGTGTCGGGTCTGGCCTGTCTATCCCCCCTGCCCTGCAGAGACTCCTGCCGCGCTTGAGCATAAGCTACTTAAGCTTCGGCAGGTTCGTGCATTAACGTTCCCGCAGCAAAACGCCTTGCGACGGCAATCTCGGGTTTTGCGAGTCGCGGCGCTATCGATTCGAGTTCCGTTTCGCATCATTTCCACTCTGCAACGATGCATTTAAGTTAAAGTGTTGCGTTGATCGATTAAATCCGCAACAGCAACCGGCCAGACGCGGTCTTCTATCCCATCCTTAAAAGACACAAGGTACTCTGAAAAAATGGATAAGCTCACTGTAGTTTTGGTCGATCCACCAGATGAAGAAGCCGCGTCAGTTACTCTGCGCAGCGAGAAAGGTGAGCTCGTCGTGTTTTGCCATCCGTGCAGCTTAGAGGCGGGCGACGTTATCGAAAATCGCTTATCGGTTCTAGATGCAGATGTCCACGCCACATACCTGGCTGACTGGCCAGAAAGCGAAAAAGAGGCATTGTCTACGGAGTGGATTGAACGTACCGGACATTACGCATATCGTGGGCGCGGGCATGTGCTCGATCATGGGGACGGTCTGGTCGAGGTACAAGGATTTTTTATCGACATGGGTGCATTATGCGTCGGGCACGTCGACTTCGAAATCAGTCGCCTTGATTTAAGCACGTGAATTCTTCAGTGGAAATTTTTGATCTTCTTCATTGAAAGCGTTTTCTTTAGCATGAAACTTGTCGACGACGGGATCCGTCCAAAAGTGGACCTCATTCGCGACGACAACAGCAATAATAAACAACCTGACGATGCATTTATCAATGAAAGTCGTTTGAATCATCCCTTTCGTAGAAACGATATTTCTGGCGGCACCTTATTCCGAAAGCTGTATTCCGGTACTGCCCCATCTTCTGAACGTAGCATTAAATTTTTCGAAATGAGAACACATGACACTTGTCGTTGCATGGACCAGGACAACTCAAACTGGGCGGGAACTGTGGATGATGTCGGACAGTCGACTAAGTGGAGGAAAAAACTGGGATTACGGCCCCAAAATATTTGGGATAGGTCGCAGCGATGGGATAATTGCATTCGCCGGAGACACAGCATGGACTTACCCACTGATTGCGCAGATCTCATCCTACATCGAGTCATTCGTAGATCTTCGAGATAGGGCATTAGATCTCATTGATGCCTACGACCTTGTCATTCAAATGCTCAATGAATCACTGAGCTTCGTATCCAAGCCGGCGCACCCCTCGATGAAAGTACCTGAATGTTCGTTTATCTTTGCTGGCTATTCTGCACGCAGAAAAGACTTCTTCGTTCGTCGCATCGTTTTCCACCCAACACGCCTTCTTTTCGAAAGCAGATCCGCACGAGGAATTGGCGGGGAAATCATCACGCACATTGGGGACAAAGATCCGATGAGTGCTATGGTGCGCCATATAGCCGAACGTCGAAAAAAATCCAAGACTAGAGGTGCAAAGCTGGACATGCAGCCGGCAGAGGCCTTCTACGCCGTCCTTTCGTCGAAGCAATTCTCGGAGATCGGTGGCGCTCCGCAGGTGGCGAAGGTGTATCAAAATATGAGCCAAAGGCACTTAGGCGTTTACTGGCCTCAAGATGTGGAAAACCACGAACAGAACATATATCTTCGTGGCCGGCGCTTAAAAAAATTCGACGTGCTAGACCATCCTTGGGTATATGAGCCCTCCTCTGCTCGATTGTTCTGGCATGATTTCTCTCCGGATACCAGAAGAGAAAACTCCCTAGTGCAGCCAGAACTCGTGGAAGGCAGGCTGGTAGCAATTTAGGTTGTCTCGAAATTTAAAGCTGGTCCAAGTTTCGTTAAAGCCATCTATCGCGCAGGTATTTAGCGAAGTAAGGATTGAGTCGCCACCAGTAGCTCAGCCTCTCCTGGTCCATAGTTCTTGAAAGATGAAAACCGATGGATCGTGTTGGAGGCTCGGTGTCCTGCTAGGCTCCTGGTGCGCAATCTCGTCGCTGCCCGAGCCAACGACGAGATCGGGTCTGGCCTGTCTATCTCCCCTGCCCTGCATAGACTCCTACCGCGCACTAGCAAAAGCTATTGGAGCTTCGGTGGAATCCACCATGAACTCTTCCGTGGCTAAACCCTTTGCAAGGTTAATCCCGGGGTCCGCGGTGCGCGGAGCAGTCGATTCGATCTACCTCTCGCATAATTTCCACTCCGCAACGATGCATTTAAGTTAAAGTGTTGTGTTGATCGATTTCCCCGCAGCTAACCAAGGATACCGAACACAAAGCCTTCACGATCATCACTGACGACGCTTTAGGGGGCATGGCGGATGCCCATGACCACCGGCCAGTTGCGCTAAGTCCCGAAGACGCTCAAACTTGGATGATGGACACGTTCACGCCTGAGGAAGCGAACGACTTCATTTTGAACAGAGCCTTGGGCCCTGAATTCTTTGAGTGGTATGAGGTGGACAAAGTCGTGGGCAACTCAAAAAATGAAAGTCCGATGTTCGCAAATCCAATTCGTAAGGACGAACTTTTCTAAGCATGTATCGGGACAAACTTTGAATAGCACTATCAGCAGCGCACACATCAAGCCAACTACGATCAGATTTATCAAGCTGGGTGAAAAAGGCATGTGGGAACGGTCCTGCATTGAGGACGGCACAATACGTCTTGGATATGACAGCCCTCACCATCAAGACTGTTTAGCTCGCCGCTGGGACATCGTCTACAAGTACTGGTTCAACTTCAGAAGTGGCAACCACAAAAAAGGCACAGCGACCCGCGACATTAATCAGGTCCGAGACTTCTACGAGCTGGACACCAACACCCTCTGGTTCACCTTCTACAATCGCAAGCTGTGGTGGTGCTTTGCTCAGCCTGAAGTCACCGAGCTTGAAGACCTGAGCCGCATCCGTTATACCTTAAACGGCTGGTCCTCAGTAGATGTCACCGGAAGGGATTTGAGCATCCTGAACATTGACGGCCGCGTGACGAAAGTTCAAGGATTCCGGGGAACCATATGCGGCCTGGAAGAGATGGGCGAATACTTGGTCCGTCGCATAAACGGACTGACGCCGATTGATGTCATTGAAGCTGAAACACACCTTGACGGCCTCGCTCAGTCCATCAAGAACCTAGTTCATGGGCTGCACTGGAAGGACTTTGAACTACTCACTGACCTCATCTTTACGCAAGAAGGCTGGCAGCGAACTTCCGAGCTTGGCAAGACAGAGAAAGACATTGACCTTGACATGTTCTCACCAGTGACCCGTCGGCGCGCTTTCGTCCAAGTGAAGTCCAAGGGCGATATCAACGTCCTCAATAAAACCATAACCGCGTTTGAAGGCATGGAGGGATTCGATGAGCTGTTCTTCGTCATACACTCGCCCGACGCCAGCATTCGCAACTACATCAGCACCGACAGGCGCATCAACGTCATTGACGATGACCGTATTGCAGACCTCGTTATAAACGCTGGCTTAGTTCGTTGGCTCATCAACAAACGCAGCTAGTCAGGCCAGTCACTTGAGAGCTTGAAAACATCGGCAAAAGTCACTTCACCACCTCGCTCTATCTTCATATCGGCGCCTACCCTGGCATGAGGGAACTGATCCAAAATCGCAGGTAAGGCATGCAACGCCCAAGGGTTGAAATATAAAGTTCCCTTGCGGCGCGCCGCGGTATGAAAGCTCAGATCATTGAAGAACCAAGCACCACTTACCCTTGTCGCTCGTGGACCTTTGGGACCAATCCACAAACCATTTTTGGCTCTGCTAAAGTCCGGTTCTCCATCACCCTCAATCGGAAAGTGAAACTGTTCTTGACCGAACAGCGCCTGCATTTCATCAATATCAGATAGGTTGAATGCAGAGAAGTTCACTGCGACCAAAAGGGGATGCTCCAGCTCACCATATCGCTGTCCCTTCTCCTTCAACGACTCTCTCAATGGAGTCCATGAATCCACCACGCCGCCGCCCCCATCAATGAGTCCTATGAGCTGCTTTGCTGTTCCTCTTTTTTCAGGAGGGATAGGTATCGGCTGAAATGAAACCGTCCAATCTTCATGAGGAATGTCACGCTTCGGAGCAGTGGCAAAAAAGCTGGCGTGGTGTTCCGCCTGGATCTGGTCAGGATCGAGCGTGTTCAACCAGGTATGAACCTCATGAAGAATCTTTTTGCCTGAAGGTTGAGTAGTCGGCACCCCCCTAGTTGAGAACGTCACACGGAAATTATCATGCGGCCGAGTGTTGAGCTTATCCATGACGGTACCAATCATGGCCTTTACTGCTGGGTTCTCACCCTTGTCCTCTTTTGAAAGCACAGCTTCAAGTAAGAACTCGCTCCCATCAGGCGCAACTACATGGAAGTCAGGTTGCTTCTTTGAGCCGTTCTTCAGCTCAGGATGAGGCTCAAGAGTGTAGCCAAGACGCCTGAGGTAGTTGAAGATCAAAACCTCAAAACTAGCAGATCGAAAATCTACCTCGTTGCCACGAGTGAGGCGAGCCACCACTTCATCAATGCCCTTTGCCGGATACTGAGCAAGCAGCTCTTCCACGAAGTTGCGGACCACTTCAAACTCTGGCCGCGCCGACCGGTCAAGGAAAGCAAAACTACCTTCCGCGTTCGCCTTCGGGCTGCTGTCAGTCCGTTCGTAATTTTTGAAGATCATAGGTCAAAGCGCCACGCCGCACTGTTACGTTGAGGGGTTGGATTTTTTAGCCAAGACGAATGCCTCAGCCGCTTGCGCAGCTTTTGTATTTTGTTGATTGAACGCAGTCAATCCAGCAGAGAAGTTGTTCCCCATTTTTGCTGATATAAGCTGTTTTGCTGATCTGAAAGCTGGCAGAGTTATCAGTTCTTCCGTACTAAGGTGGACAATTTTCCCGTTGAGAGGACCAGTCAGCATGAGGACGTGTGAACCGAAGCTTTCTTCAACTTCAAAACCAAATTTCTCGTAGAGGGGGACTAGTTCAATCGGGCAGTCAATCGCGGCAGCCGGATAGTGCTCGAGAATCTCAGTCATAATCGCTCTGAACACACCTTGGCCCCGGTATTTTTGATCTACTGCGATATACACGATAGTAGCAAAAGTGTAGGCCGGTGCGCGTGGTTTGTACGAGGCAAAGCCCATAAGCTGATGTGGAGAGACGCTATCATCAAGCATGAAGATAGCCTCACCTTTTGTTGTAATGCCGTCTGCCGAATATGGTTTCTCTAACAGATCGAAATCATGTTTAAGCCTAGTCGTCACTTCTGCTTGTGCAATGGTGGCAAAGGGATCATTTTCAACAATGTGAAAGGCAGACAAATCAACTGCGTTATCAATGGCGATTTGAGTCGCTGCCTTTTTCAAAGCACCGGAAATACCACGAGACAGACGAACGAGTTTCATATTCACTTCCTGAAAATTGAAAAATTAAAAACCGTTGCTGCGCACAGATTATTCATGTATTGGTGAGCTTAGTTTTGACGGCTACTTTGGGGATTTTGACTGTGTGCTTACAAGCTGGGTATGCAGTACATCCAATGAAGTCACCGTATTGACCAGATTTCGCTTTCAGCGTGCCTGTCTTACATTTAGGGCATTTCACGACCTTTGATTTCTTGCTGTCCATGCTGCGCACTTCAAGCTTGAGATCTTTTACCAGCTCAAGAACGAACGGCGAAACCATACGGTCCACGGTGAATATAGTTACCGACCGACGCGCACGAGTGAGGGCAACATAGAACAATCGGCGTTCTTCTGCATACGGGTAATCGTCACCTGATGGCATAGCAAGTTGAAGTACGGGATCATCTTCAATCATACTCGGAAACGCGGAATATTTGTTGACCATACGCGGCAAAATTACGTAGTCAGCCTCAAGGCCCTTGGACCCATGCATCGTTGAAAACCGCAACTCAATAAAACTGCCAAAATCTTTTTTCCAGTCATCAGGAATGAATTGATCGTCCTTCTTGTAACGACCGAGAACGAAGACCGAAATCAAACCTTTACTAGCTGGGGCAACGGCTCCACTCTCGATCCCTTTGCAAAGTTCGGCCAGCACCTTATGAATACTCTCCTGAATTTTCTTGTTGCTCTCCACTTGGAAAACTTGAAGTGGCGGGGCAAACTCAGGCCTGTTGGACGCGACTTTTTTCTTCAACTGCGCCTTATTCTTGCCCACAAAATTACTGGAAATATCGCACAGCGATTGTGGGCATCGGAAGGTTCGCTCAAGCTTCACTATCTCGCCTTTACCGAACTTCTTCTCAAAATCCGTCATTACCGAAATGTCAGATCCTGCGAAACGATTTATGCTTTGCCAGTCGTCACCAACTGCGAACAGGAAGCGTCCTGACTGCTTGACCAACGCGCTGGACATCCTTGCGCGAGCATGTGATGCATCTTGAAATTCATCAACCATGACCAGTTCAAAAGGTGATTCCCATTGGCCTTTTTCTAAGTGACCAGAAGCCATGTTGAGCATGTCTTCAAAATCAATGAAGCTCTTCGCTTTGAGACTATCGTCCCAAGCCTTACGAATGTCCTTAAACAAATCTAGGAAGATCATGTGACGATAAGCAAAGTTGTTCAACCCATTGGCAGCCACCCGCGCGGTGAGATCTTCATGAGAGAGAACGTTGCTCTTCACGTGTGTCAGGAAGGTGCGGAATTTTCGCACTAGCTGTTCATGTTCAATAGGCTCCCCACCCTTTGCCGGCCTGTCAGGATTAGGGTCCAGCTTGATACCCCTTTTTGTCAGCTCGGCCTCCAAGATGTCAAACGCCTGACCGCTACGGATATCAGCGGAGGTCGTCTCCATCAGGGACGTTTTGTGCTGCCTATGCGTCTGCCTCTTCCAGACAACGCCATCCATGTAGCCCTCAAACTCGGGGGGTGCTTTGCCATTTTCATCAAGAGCGAAATGCTCATGATAGAGCTTGATTTCTGGGTAGTAGAAGTCAGGATAATATTGGCGGCGGTCAGCCGTAACGGTAGGGTGTTCATACTCTGGTTCGTATGTGTACTCAACGCCGTTATAGAACAACCAGTCAGCAATCAAGCGCTCGCCCTGGCTTTTGACGACTTCATTATTCAGCGTGGGAAAAACTTGTGCCCCTGCCTTCGGATTCCAGTCGTCATGCGACTCATCTTCTTTCCCGAATTTTGGCAAGTCGCGGCTGAACACAACACGGAACATGTCCCATTTCACGCGAAATGATTTATCCTTATCTTTGAGTTCATCGATGAGCTTCGACAAATGTTCAATGTCTTTGCCATTCGTCACCCAAGACGCAGGAGTCGGCTTTTCCTGTGTGGCCTGACCGATGACGTATGCACCGAAAGCATGGAAGGTCATTGCTACAATCGATTCGGCCTTCAACCCGAGCGGCCCCAATCTGTCAATGGCACGTTGTTTCAGTTCCTCAGCAGCATCCTTGTTGAAGGCAAGCAGAAGAATTTTGTCAGAGGTGAAAAACTGTCGGCGCAACGCATAGCCGGCCTTCGCAACCATCGTCGAGGTCTTGCCCGAACCAGCAGACGCTATCGTTAAAACACGGTTGTCAAAGCAGATCACAGACTTGATTTGTTCATCGGTCAGTGGCGACTTCTCAACAGTGTCAAAGTATTGTTTATGGGTGACGGTCTCAGACTTCAACAGAGCCGCATTCTGTTCACGCGCAATAGCCAACAGGTCAGCATCCATAAGGCGCACTGACGCCCTAGTTGTCTCATCTTTCGCATCGAATGCCTTGCTCACGTAGCCAACCTTAAGAAGTTCCGCAAGAGCTGTTTTTTCGTCTACGGGGATTGAGTTCTTCCAACCAGTAACAGTTTGATGAGTGATCCAGATCAGGTCATTTTTATGCGAAGTGAAGGAGGCGCCAACTGCATCACGCCAAACACGCACGACCGCCAAGCAGGTATCCAACTTCTGAAGCTGCTTTGCCATTTCCCCTTCAAGCAGGATAGCGCGATGTGCTTCATCGAAGACAAGCTTCATGTTAGCGGCTTGTTCATTCGGTATGCCGTCCAGCGCGACAGTAGCGTCTTGGCCTAACCGAACCTTTATGGATGACCAGAGCAATCCTGGAGTTACGCTAACAGCATCTTTGGAGAGTTCTGCCGAACGCCTAATTGTGGTGCTAATGACAGAAATCTGGCCCTCATGAAGCGACACTCGCCAGCTATCCGATTTAGTAAAAAGCAAGCCTGGCGCACTTGGACCCCACGAAACCATTGATACACCCTGTTGTCAAAACCTGAAGTCCAAATGTTACCACCTTGCATCATTTTTGAGGGATTAGTGAGAAAAAGACATCTCTGATAAAGTGGTGGCACGTCTTCACGGGACTTCAAAACCAATATAATTATGAAACTGACATCATTCACCATCCAGCACCTCGCCAAGATGATCTCAGGCGATACACCAGGCTGGCCGTACCGTAGTGGTCCCAAACTTGTCAGCTTCTTCAATGAGTACGGCTTTCGGGAGGTTTATGAACCGCCATTCCCCACTCGCTACATTTTCGCTGAGGATAAGCTCAAAGCACTGAACAACAAGGAAATACTGAAGGACATGTTCAAGGACTTGCTCGATGAAAGAAATTGGATCAATACCAACGCAACGCTTACCCCGCCTGAAGAATGTGCAAAAGAACTCAATGCCATAATTAAGCATGACAACCTTGAAGTAGTCAAAGACGGCCTATACTACAAAGTTCGCTTGCTCAGTGGTGGATTGATAGATCTTGAAGTACCCTTCAAAAAAGCTTCGGACATCACCGAGATAGCCATTGAAGAGCAAATCAAGAAGTGCCGAGACAAGATCAACTCTGAAGATTATGACGGTGCGATCACCAATGCCCGTTCACTTGTTGAAACGCTTCTGGTATCCATTGAAAAAGAACTTGACCCCAACGCTCCAGCACCCGACGGCGATATGGTGAAGGCTTTCAACCGCGTTCGTCATCTGCTCAATTTAGACCCAAGCCGCAAAGATATATCCGACGCACTGAAACAAGTTCTCACCGGCCTAAACTCAATCATCTACGGCCTCGCCACTATGCGCAACAAAATGGGTGATGCTCACGCCACGAGCTACCGACCAGCACGACACCATGCCAAACTTGCCGTCAACTCAGCAAAGACCTTGGCTGATTTCTTGTTTGAAACGATGGCATATCAGAAGGCAACGGGAAAGCTTAAAGCTAAAGAATAGATCGCCTCTGATATCCACATGTGAATCGCCACCAGTAGCTTAGACTATCCTGATCCATGGTTCTTGAAAGATGAGAACCCAATGGATCGTGGTAGGGGCCTGGCCCCCCTGCCAGGCGCCTGGTATGCGATCTCGTAGCAGCCTGATCCACCGACGAGGCCGGGTCTGGCCTGTCTATCCCCCCTACCCTGCAGAGACTCCTGCCACGCGCTAGCAAAAGCTACTTGAGCTTCGGGAGGCTCATGCATTAACGTTCACGCGGCAAAATGCCTTGCGACGGTAATCTTGGGCTTCGTGTGTCGCGGAGCAATCGATTCAAGTACTTTTTCGCATCATTTCCACTCTGCAACGATGCATTTAAGTTAAAGTGTTGCGTTGATAGATTGAGCCCGCAGCCAGAAGCGGATACATGGATTCTCTTTGTGCTCTCGAAAATTGGGGTAACTTTGGTAAAGACAGATGAGCCAATGCTTCTGAAAAATTCACTTAAAATCGAAAAAGAATTTCGATCTTTCCTTCGTTTCAAATGCCTCAAGCTCAATTCGTTGATGCTGCCGCAGGCTTTCGAGGCGATGGAGGAATTTTGGGCGAGCCACACAGGTTTCGACGTACTAGCGCAAGCCGGAGACGGGATCGCTTGCTATGAGGATGTAACCGACCACGGGCGTGGAGGTCGTCTCGAAATAGGATTGGTTCGACTTCTTCGGGTTCCGCCTGATGATAGTGAGATCCCCTGGCCAACTCATAGATTACGGCTGCGTCTTTGCTACCGTTGGGATATGGACGTTATTACAAAAGTACTTCCTGCCGGAACCTGGTCTTTTGCCTGTTGGGATGCCGCTGAGCTGAACTTGTTCAAGCAATCAGTTTTCGATACTCCTGGATTTGCAACAATGGTAGGGAAAAAGCCCGCAGAGGTGAGCGTCTCGTTTGATACAGTCTCCTCACTGCCCCATATGCTTAAGCCGGAACCCGAGGCACGGCAAATGTGGTGGGGAGTACAGTAGTGTCGCATGCGCACGACGGGCATTGAGGCCTCAGCGCGCAAGACTGAACTTTCATTAAAGGTATTAAAAAGATATGCCTATTTTCGATCTCGTCTTGAATATCTATCCCTCCTCCCATCGCCAATGTTCAATTCGGATTGAAGGCGAGGCCACGGGATTGGCCACATTTGAGGCCCTTCCGATAGGCCTTCTTCCCCGCATTACACATACTTTGCCAGTCAAAAATGAACAGATGGCGGCACTCCATAGACGTTCTTCAGTCATGTTGATGGAGTGGGATGAACAGTGGCGTCAGCTTGGTTTGGATGGAGTTAGCATTGACGGAGTTTTCGATTCCTCGAGTTCGAAGCCTCAGTTTTTTTCGTTGTGGAGTCCAAAAGAAGGGTGCGCTGCACACACGATGCTGGCTGCTGTGTTCGACTGCTTTCCCTTTGACTGTTGTAGTGGACCAACTGGCGCACTGCTCGAGATTGTACGAAGCTATTTAGACCTGCAACCGCCCGTCAGCATCATCAGCTACAAGCCGATGCATCTTCGACTTGCACCGTGGGTACATGCAAATGACGCGTTCGAGGTCGAAAGCCATTTGCGAACGCTTGCCGATGACGCTGACTTGATAGTTGATGCGTCAGGTGTGGAGCGATTTTGTGGAGCGTTAACGCGGCTACTGCCTGTCGAGCATCTTCTGAAACGACGTGGGGAAGTACGCTGGATAGTAGGTAGCGAGTTTTCAAATGCTCTGATACAGGCTGGTGTTGCGCAGTCCATGATTGAAATTGCTCCAGTCATTCCGATCTCGCGCACGGGTGAACCGATAGTGCTCGGAGGTATTTTTGCGGGCTCATCAGACTTGATTTCTTTTGCCAAGGCCGGAGAAAGGATGCAATTGGTTCGCAGTTTTAGAAAAAAATACGCACTGACGATTGAGCAAGCGTCTAAGGCTGCAGCGGAGCTACTGGAAATTGTCGCATGCCATCCGGTGCTTTGATGGAAACGAAAGCGCATTTTTCTTCCCTCAATTTGCAATGGTGAATCGCCACCTGTCGCTTAGACTCTTCTGAACCATGGTTCTTGGAAGGTCAAAGTTCGATGGATCGTGTTTGTGCCCTGGGAGCCCTGCCAGACGCCAAGTGTGCGATCTCGTAGCTGCCTGATCCACCAACGAGATAGAAGCTGGCCTGTCTATCTCCCCTGCCCTGCAGAGGCTTCTGTCGCGCTCAAGCAAGAGCTGCTGTAAGCGTCAGTTCAGCGCCGTCTTGAACTTCTTGCTGGTCGCCGATCTGCGCTAGTATCTCGTCTAGCCACTCTTCAACACGGTTTATAAGGGAACGATGAATACTAACTCTAAACGGCAGGTCACCGAGGAAGAGGTCTTATATGTTGAGGAAGCATTTTCGGAGTATGAAGCAAAGGGACGTACGCGGAAAAAATGTCCCTGGTGCTCTGGAGAATTGAAGTTCAATGCTTTGGTCTCCGGTTACAGCATTCTATGCATCACCTGCGAGTTTAAGATATCAGCGCGTGGCGTATAGATTCGCCACCAAATGATATGGTAATCCCCCATTTTTAGATCGCGCTAAAAGTAGAGATTAAATGTTTAGTTTCGCGTGATCATATTCCTCGTCGCAGTATGGCCCTGTTCCGTGCCAGAACCGTGCTTGACGAGTTGATCGGCGGTTTGCCACCGAGATCGTCCCACCGATTGCAGCACATCGCATAAACCTCAGTCCATAAGCTCACGCATTCATCCCCAAGCCTGCCCCTCCCCGAACATCCGCCAGGAAATCAAGGAGTCTGGACTATCCGACCGCGAGGCTGCCACGGATGCCGGCAAGGCCAATGCTTCGCGTGTCCATCGGGCCTGGTTGCGTAGTCGTGGCATCACTTCAGGCGCGCGATCTCATAGCTGCCTGCTCCAACGCCGAGATCTGGGCTGGCCTGCCTATCCCCTGCCCTGCAGAGACTTCTGTCGCGCACTGGCATAAGCGAATTGAGCTTCGGCAGGTTCGTGCATTAATGTTTCCGCAGCAAAGCGCCTTGCGACGGCAAGCTCAGGTTTCGCGGGTCGCGGCGCTATCGATTCGAGTTCTCTTTCGCATCATTTCCGTTCTGCAACGATGCATTTAAGTTAAAGTGTTGCGCTGATCAATTGAATCCGCAGCCAGGTCCTGACGATCACTACGCATCGCCTTAGTACATTTCTATTTAAGAAAAATATGAAAAATTTCAACACGCTACTGTTTTTTATCTTGGCCATGCTCCCATTCCACGCGAATGCGGTTGACCAAGAAAGTCACAGTTTTGTTGCGGATCCTAACATCCAAAAAATTGCGGAAGCTTATGCTTTAGATGCCGTGGACTTGGCTAAAAGCCAGTTTGGTATGCAGCTAGATTGGAGTGATGCCAGCATTAAAAATGTCGAAAGAGCTTTGGTAAAGATGCACGCTTCTTACGTCGCTAAGACGCCGAGGCCCTCACAAGAGCAGGTGATGTTATTTGCCAAGGGGTTCGGTAGCTATGTTGGTGAGGTGTACCGCAGGAATTATGGCGCGGAGTGGGGCATGATTTCGATTAATGGCCAAAAATTCCCAGGACTTAGAACGAAGACAGGCACCAACTTTTGGCCATGGGGGCGAGTGGCAAAATTCATCACAGATGGGGACGAAAATAACGTCTTTGATTACTATCGAGAGCTCTTGAAAAAATGAGGCGATCGGCTCATTCCGGCCAGAAGCGACCATTCGAAGCAGCGTGCCAATGTGTGAGTTTTTCTGCTTGGCAATCCGCTATGCTCTGGTGCCGCTACCGGCCAGAAGCTACTGGCGACACAATGGTTCGAACAAGGCGTCTTATGCATAGTGAGAAGTGTCCAAAATGCAAATCGGCAAGCTGTGTCGTAGAGAAGTTGCTTCTCATCGGAGAAAAAAGCCCAAACGTGGAGCTTGTAGGATACCAGCGGCTCGACCAATTGGCGGTAGACGAACTGCAGGTCCAGTATCAGTCGGACGATCCATTGCGCCAATTTATTAAAGGCTGTTACTGCAACCATTGCAGCATCGGCTTTGTCCCCACCTGCTTTATCAAGCCGTCGGTCCTCAGGAGATAAGGCAGTAGGCAATGGCTCGGATCAGCTTTTTCTTGGTAGCGGTCTCGAGTTTCCGCTTTGGGGCGGAAGCGGACGGAGCCGGTTGCTGGCTTGAATCACCGAAGGTGGCTAGGCTACTCCTGATCCATGGTTCTTGAAAGATGAAAACCGATGGATCGTGTTGGGCATGGGCGTCTTGCCAGCCGCCTGGTGCGCGATCTCGTAGCAGCCTGATCCAACGACGAGATCGGGTCCGGCCTGTCTACCCTCCCTCCCCTGCAGAGACTCCTGTCGCGATTAAGCAAAAGCTGCTTGACCTTCGGCTACCGGCACTACCGGGACTACCGGCCGCCGAAGCCATCTGTACGCAGGCGGCGACAGTGGCGGCGAGCGCGCCGGCGTGATCTACTCGTTGTTCGGGATGGCCAAGTTCAATGGCGTCGATCCTGAGGCCTGGCTACGCCATGTGCTCATGCGCAGCGCTGACCACCGGGCCAGCCGGGTCGAAGAATTCCTGCCGTGGAACTACCTCCAGCAGATCAACCCTGCCTAAACAACACGCCGCTTCCCAGCGGTGTGACGCTATCATCGGTCCAATTGAATACCCGTTCAAGACGGTAGTGGCCGGACGCTTACAAGCGTATGAGGTCGAGTCGATTTGCAAAGTCTTGCGTTTACTCAGCCGAAAGTATCTCGGCCGAGGTTTTTCGAACTGACCTTTATTTTCAATCGATTAGCCGAGAATGTAAATATTTAGCCACTTTATTATCTTATTAAAATTATCAACAATAAAATCTAAACAGTTTTAAAATAATTCATGAGAAAATGAAAGGAAGCTCTCGCTGAAATATCGGCTGCATATTGCTGGTGCTCATCAGATTTTTGGGTATCCCCTTTATCGCAAACGGCTTTCAGGCTTATCATTGGAATTTCTGGCAAACAGGATTGAACGGCAGCATATACTCCATAAGTTTCCATATCCAGACCGGTTAGATTTTTATGTTGCCCTGTTTTAATTCGCTCTGTAACTCTTTCGTCTGCTAGTACAGATGATCCAGTGGCCATTGGGCCGATAACCAGTTTAGGAATTGGTAAAGAATGCTTAGACGATAGCGTGGCAAGTGATTGCCAAAATGCACTGTCTTTTTTCAGTAACGTAAGTTGACCACGCAAGGCATCACTAATACTCAACTGATGAGGAGTAATTTGAAAAGTCTCAGCGCCCTTAGAGTCCACGTACTTCCCACTTTGCCAATCCCAAGACACATCGGCAGCAACAACATCGCCTATATCTGTCCTAGTTGGTAGTCCAGCGCAAATTCCTGCCATTACGACAATTTTTGGCCTCATACTCATCAAACATTTTGTAGTGAGAATCGCCGCCTGTACAGGACCCATGCGAGTACAAACCACTGCTATAACATTAAATATAGATCCATTGTTTTCAAACGAGCCTTTTCTCATAAAATGCTGGGCATCCAATGGTTCAAAAGGCTCCCAAGAAAACGGTAACGATTCGACAGCAGAAAACTCTGGGTCCATCAGTGCAGTAATTACTAAAGCATCGCAAGATGCCGTTTTTGATGAAGTGTTACGACTTTGAATGAAGGAAGCAATTTTACCAATACTATGGATAGCGCTGTCATCATTTTCATTGTACGGTAAAATCCCCCATGGCCGGCCGACAAAATATTCCAGTGCATATTGACTTAAATCAGAAGCCGAGCTAAGTGCAACAATATAAGGTGGAATATTTGCAGAAGTCGCGCCTTCGTCCAATTTTTCTAGTAGAGCGATACTGTTGCGTTCATGCCTCTCGCCGCTAAGATTTTTTGGCACAATTATGTCTACGATAAAAAGGTCGTACTTTTCACGTACCAAAAATCGCTCGGCGTCATCTGTGCATAGTGTGACATCTATAGTTGAGAACAAGGAAGTAGACGATTGCAGGAACTCTAACAATTTCCCTTTTTTACTCGGATCATCTTCCAGTAGCAAGACTTTTATCTTCATTTTTTTGAAATAGACTGATGAATTAAATTAATAAAATCTTCTTCCCATTTTGAATAGGCCGAATCAAAATAAACAGCACCAATGTAATTTAATGGGAATTCCTTTCGTAAACGCTTTCGCAATTGATCTAAGTTTAGGGCATCCTCACCATCACCTAAGCTAGGATATGACGTAACAACAATAACTGGCACTGGCAAATCAAATCTATCTAAGTGCTCAAAAACCTCTATCCCGCCAAAGGGTCTAGGCGTACCTCCTCGCTCTTTACGTTCTATATCGAAGGTTGGCAAAGACATATCTGCCACAATCAAATCAGGATAAGTACATTCCAACTTATTGATAGCTGATTTAACCGAATAACAAAAATCAATAGATAAACCACTTATTTCTCTCTCAAGGAGAGTCCTAATGCTCTCTAATTTTGCATCACTATCCTCAACGATTAATATGTTTATCGTCATGAATTGAACTCTTCTGTATTTAATGGGACGTATAAAAGTGAAAACTTCAGATAAAATCTTTCTTTTCCAATGAATCCGAAGCTTATTTCTGCTTTTTCCGACTGATGAACAATCGCAGCAAGTTTAAATAAGCCAGAATGCTTATTTTTTCTTGCGCCATCTGCAACCGTTCTGCGTTGTATTTTAGACCTGATTAAATCCATTTTTTGAATTTTTTCCGGTTTGCGTGCAGACGGAGCAACATCATTTACGATTTCAAAAATTAGCATAGAATTATTAGAATCCATGTCTATGCCAACAGTTATTTCATTGTTAATTTTTTTCCCAGAATGCTGAGCGATATTCCCCATGGCTACATACAGCGCATCAGACACCAAGGCGAACCCACGATTATCCAATTTTATATCAGTACTGATGTTACGCGATACCTTTGGATCGAAACCGGGAACTTGTCCAGCAACGACAGCAACAGCAATATCAATCGTCTTACTAAGGCTATGTGTTTTTGATTCAAGTCGAACCTTTGGAACAGAAATCCAACTGGCAATATCGACCGCACGGCGCTGAAGTTCCTCTGCCGCTCGTTGCACTGCAGAAATCTGCAATAAATCTGCCTTTTGGGACGCAAGCTCTGCCGAGAATTTCTGGAAAGTAACTTTCAAATTTTTCTTACATTCCGCTTCAATATCTTTACTAACAACATCAAGCTTGAATGACAAAAACAACCAAAAAGTATCAATACACTCTCGTGCAAACTGCTGTAGGTCATCGCAGACCTGTGCTGCCACCCGTAACACCGCAAAGAGCACAGGGTGGACATTAAGTTCAAACACGCCACGAGGTTTGGACTTCGATTTCACATTAAAATATTGGTCCCTTAGTAATGCAACGAGCTGATCTATGGATTCGGAAAACCTTGCGTTTGCAGCAAACAGCATTTTTCTCCGCTTCCCATCCAAAGTTAGTGATATCTTGTTTATCGATGGAGACGGTTGATATTTCCCAAGATGTATCGTACCGATCAAATCACATTTTTCCAGATAACCCCGAAGCTCACTAGATATCGTGTTATGTCTTATCCTACGGCCGATAATTATATCTAAACCACTAGCCGGGTCGTACAAAAAACGATGCATAATATTGTTAATCAACTGCACTAATAAGTCATCAGCGTCGTTCTTGGGGATTTGAAATAACCTCGCTGAAGGCGAATCCAAATTTTTTAATATATCAGTTAACGATTCAGATCGACCAATACCAGATTCGACTAACTTCTTATATCTTTGAAAATCAGCCGGATACTCAGCGCAAATATAATCAATTACAGCTTCCTCATCAACGTGTACTTTGCTGTCATCTAAAACAGAAAGACCATCGTCCACCTGTAAGGCGTCGTCCAGCGCTTGTGCCTCTGTCAAATAAGACATTTTCCTATTTGTATGAAGCTCTGCCAGTTGCCTTAATAGCCTAACGCGAGCATAACGTACTGTTTTAGACTCACCCATACCGGGCAATAGTTCAATAGTCGGAATATCGCAAACATGATATCCAAAATACGCTACTTCATCGTGCTCATATTTTAGAGCCAATTTAGGAATTAGTTCATCAACTGTCATGCAACTAAAACTAACCAATAACTCTTCCGTTGAAAATCGTTTGAAGGTTTTAAGCTTACCATCTTGAATTACACGCGACGCGTGCGAAAGCGCAATCGCCAAGTCTAACGAAGGACCAAAAATCCGTATCGAATTCCATCTTTTTCCTACAAATAAATCTCCAAATGGCAACAATGGGAGCAATCGATCATTTATCCTCCCCGCCTTTGCACATACGGAAACACACTCCATCAGCTGATCATTTTTTAGCAATGCATCAGCATAAATCACTATCAACGCGTCTTCAATGTTTCCGTCTTTTTCATCTGCCAAATCTCTAGAGATATAAGAGACTAGATCGTTTAATTTTCCTTCTTTTTGAAATGCATCAACACGCCTAATTTTCCTTATCGATTTTTTTGCCGTATCTGAGTAAGAGTTTTCGTTCGAGAAAATCAAAGCATTATGAAGTTGCGATAAAAAAGGTGTCGAATTTCTATCAGCCTCATTCAGAATTAATAATTCTGGCAAGCTAGGAATTTCTTGAACCTCTCCGATAGCATCGGCTACAGGTAACCAACTCATATTAATGAACGCTTTGGATGCTTCATCCGATTGAAGTTGATCACCTCTCGTAGAGAGTTGAGATGCAACCGCACTTATCGCCTGAAAATCTTCACAATTTGGCCCTGTAGCTTCTTGGTTATCAAAAAGAAGATTTAAGACCTGTACTGCAAGCATCAGGTGTTGTTCAGTTCCACTAGAATTCTTATTGATGCAAATGGATATGGCTGCGATTGCATCACAAAGCTCCACTTGAACCCGTTCTGCCTGATAAATTACTTTTTGAGGAAAAGCTCGCTTTTGCGATAGAATTAAATTTGAAACTTTAACGATCGTAAAAAAAAGATCAATTAATGAATTATTCTGCTCATACGCTAAAACATCCGCAAGCGAAATCGCCCTTGACTCAAGAGACCTATACAATCTGTACTTCAGGTATGTTTTCAAGGATGATGTAAGAATGCTATCATCGATAACCTTCTTTACGTTTGACCGAAACCGAAGCGCACTTTGCGCCGGCTCATTTCGCACTCCGAAGTAATAGAAAAGAAATTTTTGATGCCCAGACCCACCAATCGAAAGAGTCTCAGCAAGCTTCTTTGATTTTTCAATTCCTTCTGACATTTTAGTAACCGCTATAAGACTCTCGATATACCAAAAGGAATGACCGTATATCTTAAGACTTTCAGTGAGTGCGGCGAGTGCCTCTGGAAAATGCCCTTTTCCGATTTCGTCTGCAATTATCTTTGCCTTTTGGGCGAAATGTAGGATGTCATCCTTGCGCCCTTTCAGTCGTTCAATTGAAGCGCTAAGCTCAGTATCCAAGCCTTGAGCAAGTAATTCTTTCGGGAGAATTCCAAGCGAAGAGAGACGAACTCCGATACGATTCGCATCACTATCCAGCACTGGCAATCTAGCTTCTAGCCATGAATTAAATTGACGAAGATCGCTTTGAGAAAGTCCCTTTCGCGCAGTTTCAATTGCCTTGTTTAAGCGACCTGTCGCAACCTGACGCGAAACCCACGCAGGAGTTTTTTCCACTCCGCGGCCCACAGTTTTGGTACCTAAACCATCTTGGCGAAGTATCGATAGTGCACCTCGTGCAAGATTCTTGGCGGTTTGGAGCGTGCTTTGAACGGGCTTCGTTTTGTTCATATTGTGCTAACGGTATGTAATCTACGTAGCATACAAGAGGTGTTGCCATAACGCATAACAAAATTGAGCACCATACACCATACCATGTTGTACTTTTAGGAAAAATCCTCTGTTCAGACGCTATTGCGATTAGGAACATTAAACAACTCGCTCTAAACGTAAGCGTCCGGCCACTACCGTCTTGAACGGGTATTCAATTGGACCGATGATAGCGTCACACCGCTGGGAAGCGGAGTGTTTTTCAGGCAGACGTGATCTGCGTGGCGTAATGCCAAGGAAGGAAGTCGTCGACCCAGTTGACCGGATGCTCGGTGAATCGCCACGAATTCACTAGACACACGAGTCGCTCAAAGCGCGACTTTTCGTAAGGCCGGGAGCAACCTGTTGTTGATGCGGTGGCGTACACGCCGTTCTGCCCCTCCTATCCCTGTTGACATCCTCCCCGCCTAAAGGACGGAGATTTCTACGCGCCGCGCGATGAGTTGCGAAGCGCTTCGGCGGGTTCCTGCTTCTTCGAGCGGCCTGACTGCGCCATCTCTCCACAGGCCAAATTGACATCCTCCCTGCCTAAAGGACAGGGATTTCTACTGCGCGGCGCGATGAGATGCGACTCGCTTCGGAGGGTTCCTGCTTCTTTGAGCGGCCTGACTGCGCCGTCTCTCCACAGGCTAGCAAGCGGTGCCCCCGCTCTAAAACATTTGCGGCTCCAACTACATCGGCGTGATTTGCGTAGCCGCAATTGACGCATAGGAATTTCGCCTGGGTCTGCCGATTGTCTTTTGATACGTGCCTGCAAGCCGGGCAAGTTTGGCTAGTGTGGTGCGGTGGCACGGCAAGCAGCATGCCGCCACTCCATTCCATCTTGTAGTTGAGCTGCCGTCTAAACTCGCCCCATCCCTGGTCGAGAATGGAGCGGTTTAGCGCGGCTTTCTGGCGCACCCTCTTGCCTGGCTGTGCAACCGATCCCTTTGACGATTTGGACATATTCCGTACCTGCAAATCCTCAATGCAGACAAGCGCGTGATGTTGGCTAATTGCTGCTGTAGCCTTGTGCAGAAAGTCTTTCCGGGCATTCGCGATACAGGTGTGAATCCGTTGAACTTTGGCGACTGCCTTTCTCCAATTATTGCTGAATTTGACCTTGCGGCCCATGCGGCGCTGGTACCGTGCCAAGCGCTGCTGGTGTCTCTTGAAGCTGTTCAGCGGCGCTATGAAGCTGCCGTCGCTTAGGGTGGCAAAGCGAGCGATGCCGACATCTATTCCAACTGCACTCGTAGCGATAGGAACCACCGGATCTACTTCGCGCCGGGTTTGTATTGAAATGAACCACTTACCATCAGCCTGGCTTATGGTTGCATTCACAGGTTCACCAACAATGTCCCGGCTCTTGCGGTACCGCAGCCATCCTAATTTGGGGAAACGCAGGCGGCTGTTGGTTTGTTCGATTCTAATTGCCCCTTTTGCTGCCACGCGGAAGGCGTTTCTATCGCCCTTTCGCTTGAATCTCGGAAATTTTGCACGGCCAGCAAAGAAATTCGCGTAAGCTTTCTCTAAGTCCTTCAACACATATTGAAGTGCTGAACGAGGTGCGGCAGCAAGCCAAGGAGTTTCGCAACAGTTGCGCCATGCTGTCAGATATTTCGACATGTCCACATATCCGATGAACTTGTTGCCGGCTGCGTGATTTTCTTTTTGCAGAGCCAAGGCTTTGTTGAAGACGAACCGGCACGAACCAGCGAAGCGGCGCATGGCGCGCTCCTGTTCGCCGGTTGGTCTCAACTCGAACCTGTAGGCTTGATATCTTTCCATGATTCTTCAAGCTTACTCGTGTGAAGGCAGTATCGGCCACAAGAAAGCTAGCCAATTTGCGCCGTATTTTGGCTTGACATGGGTCGCATACCGTACGAAATTGCAGCTCCGCTCTCCCTCCCCTATCTAAGCTTAAACTCCTGCCTCGCGATGATGTCGTCGAACGCAGAAGTGATCGAGGTTGAGATCAGGGTACCCATTTGGCCAAATCCGCCAGGGTGTGGTCCAAAGTTGAATGCAGTCACATCCTTTTGAGCATCCACGAAGTCATCCATCGTGCCGATGGCATCGATCAGGCCGATTTCCTTTGCTTCTAACCCGCTCCAGATTTCCCCGCTGCCGTAGTTGACGTCGTGCCGCAGGACGCGGCCGCGCCGATCCTCAAGTTCGCGCAAAAAGGTTCGCCCTACCCTGTCCACCAAATCCTGCGCCTTGGCTTGCGCGTCCTGGCTAGGCGGCGTGAACGGATTCAAGAATGCCTTCAGGTGACCGGATGCATATACCTGCTGCGAGATTTCCATCCGATCCAGCGCACGCGACAGCTGCCATGGCGCGATGATGGCACCGATCGATCCCACCAGACTGTATTTCCCCGCGATGATCTTGTCGGCGTGCAAGGCAATCATATAGGCAGCCGATGCGCCGACATTGCTGATCGCCGCCACTACTGGTTTCGGGTGCTTTTTCCTGAAAGAGTGAATCGCGTTTCCGATACGCTCGGCCTCGACCGGCGCGCCGCCGGGACTGTCTATCGCCAGAACTATCTGCGTAACGTTGCTGGATTCAAACGCCCGCTTCAGGGCCGGCACGATCTTGTCTGCGGACGCGAGTGAGGTTGCAGCGATCTCGCCTTCGATGTGCACTATGCCTATGACCGGGCCGAAGGGACCTATTTTAAACTGCAACATTTGCATGAAAAAGTACAGGCCGAACAGAAGTGGCATGAGAACGAGCAACGACTTCAGCTCCACGGTGAGGCGGCGAGCAAATTTTCGATCCCGTTCAAGCGCCAGGCGTTCTTCCCTGAATCCCGCGCGTTGTTCGCGTATCTCAGCCAACATCAGTAGTGCGAGATTGGCGGCCTGCAGTTCAGCTTGACTCTTATCGTCCTTGTTTTCCATGGCGTTTCCCTGGGGGGCTAGGCGCTATAAGTTAGCGACAACTGCCCCCCCAACCCAGTACGACAGTTTCCCAGGTCATCTTGTCACCGCACGTTTTTTTTTCTTCTTCTCTCCGGTTTGGCTGTGCACTTCGCATCGGCGCGCCTTCGGCAATCATCGCTTCCGTCGGTTTTGCTTTTTCCATTTCGGCTAATGCGGCGGTGGCTTCTTTGAGCTTTGAGATTGGGCAGCGAACCATAAAACCTTGAGGATAGTCTTCGGTTCCAGCAGGTTGTCGCTGAACTTCTACAGGTTTGCACACTTGGTAACTTACCTTACGGAAATAGCCATCATCGAATGACGTTCCCATCTCCGAATGCAAAAGCAGAGTCTGGTTATTAGTGCATTTTTCCGTGATGAACTTCATTGCTATACGAAAATAGATTTCCGACTCGTCGCGGGTTCCGGCAGGCACAAAGGGTTTCAGCCCTAGTCGGTATGTAGTTAGCGGTGAAAGATCGCAGACACTATCATCTGTCTCACGGTTCGCCAAAGATACCGAGTACGCTACCTCTTGGTGAAGCCCTGAAGCGAGAAAAATAATAAAGATAACTTTTTTCATTTCGAAACCCTCAGTAGTCGATATTAACACTCATGAATATTTGACAATATTCAACAATTAAGTTGATGAAAATAAATTATTGCAACAACCTTGAAAAATATAAAATATTTTGTATTATTATTTAACTATCCCCATCTATTTCGAGGTTGGCGATGAAAACACTGAAGCAATTTTTGGCATGTGGTTTTGCTGGTGCAATTTTCGGATGTATTTTTCTAAGATTTGAAGATTCTTTATTAGGCATAGCAATTGGCTCTTCTATGGGCGTTATATTTATATGGATACTTTATATCATAGCTTTTTTGTTGGTTTTTGTTGGGAAAAGAATTTTTAATGACTGGGTATTTGTTTTTCCTGTTGGAGTTAGTGGATGGCATGGTTTTTTGTTCCTTCGTGACAGTAATTCTAAAACAAGAATTTTTAAGATCGATATGGACGAGAATTGTGGCATCGAGGTAACGAAAAATATTGCAGAAGGAAAGTGAAATTATTTTTTTAAAATATCCCTTACTTTTTCTTTTGCTTGATCGCTTAACTCTTTGAGACGTTCCGCTATAAGATCAGGATCTTCTTTAACTTGTTCATTTGCCTTAAGAAAAAGAGACTTTTTGGATGAAATATGTCCGGAAGGATTTTCTGTAACCCCTGTATCATTTTTTTCTCTTTGTCGCGCCTGCTCTATTTCCTTATCGGCTTTCTCCCATTTTTTGTTTAGTTCCGAATGCAGGTTAGAAGACGATGTTTCAACGCTATTTATTACTGTCCCATTCCTCTTCCCCCTGTGTGTTGGCTTTAGCGATGCGCCATGATCTGTTGTCCCTTTTTCAGAATCTCTTGAATTTTCTTGACGTACATGTGCCATATTATTCTGGTGTTGTTTGTCAATGTCCGGATGAAGTGACGGATCACCCTTTATTTCTTCGTAATTTTCCTTGATGGATTGGAAGGAGTGAGGAAAATTACTTGTCGCAGTTGGTAATATCGGTGTTTTTGCGATACTACCTAGATACGAATCAATTATTGTTCTGGCTGCAGCACTTGTTTTGTTATTCGATAAGAGGGATTCAAAAAATTGACTATTTTGAGGGTCTTTGGATAGATCGAAATGAAACGACTCGCCGCGCGAGTATGCGGCCGACAGGCTGGCTGCATATTCCGTTTGTTCACGCAGCGTCGCCTCCGCCCGGATTGATTTGGCGGTCGATTTGGTGATGCGTGCCGCATTTTCTGTTGCGCTCCTCCTATCTGTCGTAACGGTGGTTAGTAAGCTGGTATTGTTTGTCACCGCATCTGCCCACTCCTTGAACTTTGAAACGTCATCAGTTTTCAAGTGGCTGTTAATGTCTGAAATCTTTTTATCTATTCCGGCGGAATAGTTCTTGCTACCTTCGGCAGAGATGCCAAGTTTTGTGCCTGGAATAATACCGAGCGCCGGAGTGCCAACACTCAAAGCGGCTTCTGCACCAAAAGCGACATTTGCGACCTGTTGTTCGGTGGCACCTATGGCCTTGGCAATTGAACTTGCAATTTGTCGAAGCTCATTAGTGCGTGTACCAAAACTTTCAGTGTTTGCGTGGGTTGTACCATTTGACTTAATGTCCGCCGCGGTAGTTCCGACCGATTGCACCAGGGCAGTGGATAAAGCTGTGGCTCTCTCTCTGGAGGCAACGACGGCGTCTGATTTTGCTGCTGCCAGTAACCGTGTCGCCGTGGCGACATGGTTTTCCGTAACCTTGCCCTCGACCGACCGAGAGACTGGTCCTTCATTAGACAATGCCTTAACCGCAGTCAGCCCAGACAACACATTGGTGGTGAAGCTATTTCCTGAAAGATCGTTTTGCCGATTCCTGAAGAACGGTGACGAGCGGACAGGCGTCAAGGTTTTCTGATCCATGGCGATATTGCCCATGGATACATTCCCTGTTGCGGCCGAATTGGTGGCGGTGGTCACATTTCCTTGCAGCAGTCGCGTGCCATCGATGAGCGCGGTGCCAAAGTTCTCCATGCGCTTGAGAGCGGCCCAGGCAATGAAAGGAATACTCAGTGTCATGTAACCGACGACTGCTTCGCCGGAAATCGCTGTGGAAAAAATGTCTGATGACGTTGTCAGCGACAGGGCGTTGACCCCGTTGCCAACATCAGCGGCTGCGGCGAGGTCGCGCATTGCATACATGGTTGCGGCGTAGTTAAGGATGGCATACAACGGCGGCCAAAGCTGGATCCAGATAAGCACAGACGCATAGTTCTTGAAGCCGGCCACGGTATCTTTGCCGTTAGCCAACATAAGGAGCAGGATCATCAGCGGGAACATTGCGTATGCCACCACTTCGACCACGTTGCGGATTACAGGCAGTGCCTGTTCGGCTACTTTTCCAGCGTTGATCCATGCCGCATTGGTCTGTGCCACCGCCTGCGCGCGGCCGATAGCCAGCATCATGGTGGCCGGATCGTTGACCTTTTGGCTCGCCAGAAGGCTGGTGTCGTTCACCGCATTGATGAGTGCGTTTTGGCGGATGATATCGGCTGCTGTGGCCGAGGCGTCCGCGATCCTTGCTTTGATATAAGCCTGCTGAACCTGGTCTGCGATCAGCGCTGCTGCGACCGGTCCGGGTAGCGTCGGATTCATTCGGAATGCCAGTGTGCCCTGGATACGCTGTACTTCGGCAGGCATCTTTGCCGATAGCTTGGTATATGCTTGCGGACAGGGAAGCAACTCCGCCGTGCCGGCCGCATTCGTGACGCCGGTAAACCTGGCAGGATTGGGATCACCCATGAGCGACCAAACGTTACCAGAGGTCGCAAATGCTTCCGGTGACAGGTAGCCCGAGGCCAGATCGTACATCGTGCACTGGTGCAGAAAATTAATCAAATCGTTCCTGAAGTACGGACTTTGGAACACGACCTTGGACGTTTCGCGCACCAGCCGGCTGCCAAACATGAGTCCATTGTTCTGATAGCTCAGCTTATCCGGCATGCCGGCCGGCCCCGGGATCACCTGCATGGCCGCCTCTTCGAGTTCTGTCAGGCTGTTGCCGACCGTACTGGTCAGCGAGGCCAGCACCGCCAGGCCGAACGGTACGTTGTTAACGAAGACTTCGGCCGAACCTCCTGTCTTGTCGACGATGCCGACGGTCACCTTCGGCACTACGAGTACTGAAAATACCAGGACGACCGAGGCGAGCCACTTCCAGCCCACCATCTTTTCCGGAGCGAAAGCATAGCCGACAAGGGCAGACACGAAGCCACACACGACGGTGATGCCAAGCGCATTGCGGTAGGTATTGGCGCCGACCATGGCAGCAACCGCGTTCATGAGTCCGTACAAACTATCCGAGTTTTGATAAGCAAAAATTTCCCACATGATTTCTCCTCGTTTTCCGGTCATCAGCGCATGTAGGCTGCCCGGCGACCTAACATATCAAGCACATGCTGCGGAATATTGGCGCGAATATGCCGTTCCAGGTGTTCCAGGTCGTTGGACACCTCCGTGAGGGAGTTCACCTTCTGGTACACGAGGGTCTTTTCGCGGGACAGCTGGGCCAACATGTCACTGGTTCGCCGGCGGATGACCTTGGAGCGCTCTATTTGATCTTTGTTCAAATTAAAATCTTTCTCCAGAGCTTGCATCCCCAACCGCAGGTTCTTCTCCAGAAACATGTAGGCGTAATCTGCGGCAATCACATTCCGATAGGTGGCAATCAGCTGCTCATTGGCTGTGGCAGAAGGAAACGATGCGCCGATCGACAGCATGCGGTAGACAGGCTCACTGGTCTGGTTCACAAAACCGACCTCCGGCGACATGTTGGGAATCGGCGTGCGCGTCTCGATTTTGTAGGCGATCGAGCGCATCAGCTTTTCGACCTTGACTGTAAACGGGGTGTGGACGTACTCGGGGTCGATGGTGACCTGGTCGCAGTTGGTGTAGTTGTTGCAGCGCAGGACCGTTTGGTGGACGTTGCCGCCCCCCGCATCCGACTGGCCATAGAGCAGCTGGGAGATCGATGTGAAGGTCGGTGCGATCGGATTCGGGTCTCGTCCTTCCGAATAGAAAATAACGGTCCCGACCATGCTCATGATCATTTCCCGCTCCTTGTCGTCCAGGTAGTTGCCGGCGAGCTTAAGCGATTCCCAGGTGAGGTTGCCGACAAACGGGGCCTTGTTTTTGACCAGGGGATCGGAAGATTTGCGCGCCGTATCGAGAATGGAACCTTTGTCGGATTTGCAGCGGACGGCTGCGGCGGCATAGTCCGATTCGAGGCCCAGCGAGACGGCGATGTCCTCGCAGGCCTTGCTGGAGCTGAACCCCGTGGCTTCGGCGGCCGACGAGACCAGGGATTTGGCGGTGTTGCAGGAATTGATTTGCGCATTCGTCATCATGGACTCGAGGTTTTTGGTCCACTTGGTGATACCGCCGAGCATCGGGGACACCGATTCAAGCGCGAGCTGAAACGCTACACCTGGCAGCGCGGAAGTGACGTTCTTGAGCATGTTCTTGAATTCGGCCGCTGAAATGTAGGAGAACGAGCCGCCGAAAAGATCGATGCCACCGCAGCCGGCTTTGGCCGTGGGGTACTCGATGGCAATGAGTTGGTATGTCTTGCTCGGCGCGCGCAGCATCAGGCTGCCACCGCTATAGGTGTTGTAGACCTGGCCACGGAAGGCGCCTGGCGCCGAGTAGTTGCCGATGGCGCCAAGGTCGTTAAACATCTTGTTAACCTCGGCATTCAGGTCGCCGGCCAAGGCCAGATGGCTATAAAGGGTACTGGTGGACAGGGATAGTGCGATGATGAGTTTGCGCATAGGCATGATGAGCTCCTTAACGAGATGAGTAATTGGTTGTCAGCGGCGCTTCGACGGCTTCTGCGGCGCGCGGCCGCAGGGCGTCGATCCGTTCCACCAGCTGGCCTTCCGACAGCACACCAAAACCGACCGGCATGATCTTGCCGGTGATGGGTTGTGCCAAAAACAGCGCCGGAACTTGCTTGACGTTGAGCGTGGCAGCGGTACCGTTGTCGGTGCGGGCATTGGTAAAACCCGGCACCGCGCCGCCATCCAGGCTGACTGGCAGCACCTGGATACGGTACTTCGTGGAGAACGCCCGCAATACCGGCCCATAGGCATGGCAGTACGGGCAATCGCCACGGAAGAAGAACATCAGGATGTGGTCGCTCCCGATGTTGGCGAGGGCGGAAGATCTCTCCTGCATTTGTACCTGTTCAAATACCTCCAGCGCCTGGGCATTCACGGGGCGGCCCTGCGTGGTGGGGTCCAGGTCCGGATTTGCCCACGCCACTTTCTGCGACAGGTCAGCGAACAGCGAGGCATTCCTGAGGACCTTCGATTCGAGTTCCATGTAGCGGCGCACATTGGAGATAGTTGGATGCATGACGGCGACGGCCTTGAGCTGTTCCAGCTGGACCTGCAGCTCGCGCAGCGCCTTGACTTCAGGCGGTGGCTGCGGCGTGGTGGGTTTTGGTAGCGCGACTGGCGCAGGCGTTACTACTTCCTTCTGCGGTTCGTGCACTGCCGGGTCGTCATAGAAATGCCAGCCGCGCCGCACATCGGCTTGCGCGCCAGCAGCGCGGCCTATTGCAGGGACACTGGCGGGAACCTGGGCATGTACTGCTCCACAGGCGACCAGCACTGCCAGACAGTAGGGACACCTTCTCATGGCGTTTTCTCCAGGCGCAGATCGGCGGGCGGCTGGCCATTGCGGCAGTAATTGATGCCGATATCGATCGTTTGCTTGTTTGGTGCCTGCCCTGCCGCGAGCCTGACGCCTTCCTGCCAAAAGCGGACGTTGAGCCGGCGGCAGCCGTCCTGGGCGTAGCGGGCCAGTGTCTTGACCTCCATGAAGAGTGCGGAGGTGGCAGAAAAGCGCCGGGTGATCGCGTCCGCCAGTTCTCCTGTCAACATGCCGGCTGCACGGCCGTCGGGTGCATCGATGGCCGCCAACATCAGTACTTTCGGATCGTTCACCGCCACGCGTGGTGTGGCTTCCGGGGCCGCACTGGCTGCGGCGCCGAGCATGGCGGAGCAAAGGGCAAGAGAAACTTTGTACGTCGTGGTTCGATTCAGCATTTCCCCCTCCCCAGATAACAGCTTGGCGCGCGCTGGCCGGCAGCGTCCTTGATTGTCGCCACGTTGGGCAGCGTCGGCACGATCGAGGCATAGAACTCGGTCAGATCCAGTTTTGCGAAGTCGATGCTTTGCAACTGCGCCACGCTAAAGCCGGAACAGGCAGGATTTTTTGGTGCTCCCCAGCCGATGCCGAGCTGCGCCCTCCCCTGTTCGTTGATCATCCTGGCCAGGCGCGAGTTAAAACAGCATTTAGAGGTCGTGTGCTCGATGCACGCCACGCATTTCCCTAATACCCGGATGCAGGAGCTGCACCAGGTGCCGATGGTGTGGCACAGCTGGGCGCCCTCCTTCATCGCCAGCTTGCCCTCGCCCGCGTTGCAGGACATCAGCGAGACCGCGATATACATCACCGCAGTCATCGCCAGGCTCCAGGGATTGAACGCGATCGCCAGGTGTTCGGTAGTGGCCAGCGTGACCGATCCCGCCGGCAGCGCCGTGCCATTGACGGCCACCGTCACACCAAACGTCGTATAACTGCCGATAAAACCGCCACTCGTCAGCAGCGCCTTGGCGCCTTGCGTAATGAACTCGCGGTTGCCACTGTTCATCAGGATGTCGAATACCAGGCGCGAGCCGATGCCAAACAGGGACTGGTTAGTAAAGTGGGCGCCGGCGCCATCGGTATAGCAGCAGTTTTTGAGGAGCCGGTTGCGGCAGGTATTACCCTCGCCATTGAACAAGGTCATGGTCTTCGGATCGAGATAGACGCCGGCCTCGCGCACGGCCTCCATGTAGGTCATGACCTGCGCAAAATCGACGTCATTCGTATAACTCGTACTGAAGCATTGCGTACCGAGACAGAACGTTTTTGGCGCACAAGTAGCGCCAGCGGGGCAGCCGGTGGTGTACGCGGCCAGCGCCGTCTCGGCACTCAAGGGATCGCGGGCGATGGCTTGCGCAGCGGCGATAGTCGGATCGGTGGCCAGCACGGGCGGGCGCGGCGTGTTGGCCGAGTTCAGGGCACCCACTTGCGCCGCGCAGGCCGGGTCGCCGGGTGTCAGGGCGCAGGCCGCCAGATGCGCATTGGCATCGTTTTTAAGGTCACTCTTGCCGTGGTAGACGGTTTCGGGAGGCGTCAGCGTATAGCCGGGCACGTGGGCAGTGGCGCTCTGGGTGGTGACGCTGGCCCGGGCCGCCTGGTTAGCCACCGTGGCGCCGGCCAGATCCTCGTTGACTTGCGCCAGGACAATGGCAGGCTGCATGCTGCTCAAGCAGCAGGCGGTCGTCAGGGAGATCAGGCGGCGCATGGCTATTTCCCCATCTTGTCCAGGAAGCGGCCGGCGCTGTCGGCAAAGCGCGGTGCGCGTTGCTGGATGGTTTTAAGCGCGTATTCAAGCGAGACGTCGCCGGCGACGCGGACATACGCATCCGGTGCGAAACAACTCCCTGCCCCGCAGGCCTGGGCGGGTGCGCCGGCACTGAGTAAAACGAAGGTCGGTGCCTGGCGTACGGCAAAGCGGTCAAATGCCTGCGGATCGATTTGCCATGCCACCTTCCGCTCGCCCATGATTTTTTGGACATGCACCACGGTTTTGACCAGTGATCCGTCGTCCAGGCCCCGTAGTAACAGGGTCGCCTGCAGCTGTGCGGCTTGCATTGCCAGCTTGTGCAGCGCCGCTTCCGGCATGGCGAAGGTCACAAAGACCAGCAGCCGGTCGCCATTCAACGCGGCAAGCGCGATTGGGTTAGATGCCGCTTCGTAGCCTTTGGCAATGGCGCCCAGATCGACGGGTGGCGTTGAGCGAGGCTGGGGCAAGGCGTCGATCCGCATCCGTGGCGTAGTGGGAGTGGGCCCCGGTGGCGGGTCTTGCGGCATGGGATGGGTGCGAATGGCGCGCGCGATATCCTGCTCGGTGATGACCGGCTGCAGCTTTTTGGCGCGTTCGATGTCCGCTTCAGTGATCGTTGGTATCGCCTGCGCCGCCACTGCCTGGGCCAGGAACAGTACGCCTAGCCCTGCCAAGGCACGCAGCGCAGCGGGCCTGGCGCCCGCAAGGCGCACTTGAATTGGATTAGTAGCCAACACAGCAGTTCCTTTTACGAAATAACATAAACGCAAAATCTTCGCCTTTCACGGGGTATTCCTTGCCCGCTCCCCAGGCGATGGTGGTGCGGCCAAAAGGCTGGCAGCATTTGCCCAGTTCCTTGTCGGTGGCCGGAATCGGATACGTCAGCTGGGATTTGTAGGCCGTCTTGTCCATTTCCGGCAGGAAGTACGGACCGCACAGCCCTTTCTGGCCATGCATGCCCCATGTCAGCAGCTCGCGGTGCATCTTGGCGGTGAGGCGCTGCATCATCAGTTCGGCGGTGCGCACCCCTCCCACGTGGTAGGCCGCGTGACCATCGAGCGGGAAAAGACCGCCTTGACAGCCGGCGCACCAGAACAGTTCCGGGCGGCCAAATCCCGCCGTGGCGGCAACGCAGTCCGCAGCACAGGCGGCGACCGCCCCCGGGTTGGCGAAGAGGACTGTTTCCGGATTGATGATCAGCGTCAGCTCGTCGTCGCCCCAAAGAGGATCGACCTCGGTCATGTACGCGATATCGAAGGAGCCGGCCTCCAGGCAGGGGAAATCGGCGACCGCCTTGAGCCAGTACATGACCGGATTGACATAAAAATGCGCCTGGTAAAAGGCGTCCTGGGCACCGCCTGCGTCCGTGGCCCGGGCGGCTTCCGGCGCAGGGATGCCCGGATTGAGATCGATGCCACCCAGGGACACCAGGCAGAACGGTTTGCGCACCACTTCCACGTGACGCACGGGTTCCCAAAAGCCGATGGACAGGCCGATCACCGGATTGACTTTGCACGAACAAATCGGACTGGACGGATTGGCGGTGTCTTCCTGGCCACCCAGGTTGCCCAGGGTGACGCTGCCCAAGGAGATCGGCAGGATGCATGACCAGCAGATATCCGTGATCGGGTTCGGAAAGGCGCCAGTGCAGGTACCTGCCGGTGCCCCCTGGGCATGGCCTGCCCCGATGAGGAGCAGGATCAAACCGATGGTGTGTTTTAGTAGGCTCATCTGGCCACCACGATTTCGTCGATGCGCAGGCGCATGCCTTCCTGGTACACCAATGCGGGGACATGCCGGATGCCAAAGCGCCCTACTAATCTGCCCTGCTGATCGAAGTAAATGCGCGTTTTCCACTGTTTCATCAGCTCCAGATACGAACCGCCGACGAGTACCGGCTTGATCCGCGCACCATCGCGCTGGAGCAGGCTGCGCGCCATCCTTGCCTGTGCAGGATCGCGCGCGTCAAAAAACAGCAACTTTTTCGACATGGATGTGATCGCGAGCGGGTTGGTACGGGTGCCTGCGGGGAACAGGACGTGACCTTGTGCGTCGAGGATGTTCTTGTCGAGCACATAGGTGGGATCAACATAGACGGTTCGTGGTGCCTTCGCCGGCGTCAAACCTGCCACCGGCGCCGGGTTGGCCACAGCCGCCCTTCCTTTGGCGACTGCCTGTTCCTGCAACTTGTGAAGCTGGCCGCTCTTTTCCAGCGCACGCAGGCGCTGGGCAATCATGTCGAGCAAGTTTTGCTCAGCAATCGAATACGTCGGCCCGATCGCGGCCAGCTCCTCCGCCTTGGCGGAGGCGCCGATGAGGCCACTGGCCAGCAACAGGACCACCGTGGTACGCACGATCCGCCTTTTAGTGGCAAGAAATGGACGCACCCAGATCGCGCATCTTGACGCGATCGCTGTCCTTCGCCGCCGCAATCATCTGCGCCACCAGGGGATCGCGAGGTGTGCCGAAAAACGCCTGCTTGAGTTCCTGAAGGCTGAGCAGACGCTGACATTTATCCGCATACGCAAGCAGATAATGTTGCGCCGCTGAATGCAGCGTCGGGGAAACGGCGTCGAGCACAAATAAGTAACTCGACATGGAGTCTTTGTGAGGAGGCTCGGCGGCGGGAGCCCATCCAGGAATGGACAGCACCACTACGGTAGTCAGGGAAGTGAGGGTTGATTTCATTGAAAGCATGATTTACTCCATGGTTTAAAAGATCGGAATGACGACGCCCAGGACCGCGTCGGCGTGTACCAGGCCATTGATGCTGTAGCGTGAATCGAAGCTGTCCGGGCTGGTGCCTTGCACATAAAAATACGATGGCGGAATCACCATCTCGGCGATGGGATCGAGCCGGAGATGTTTGACGTTGGTATGGGTCTTGGCAAAACCGACTTCCTCACCATTGACGAACACGTGGCGATCCCGGACGGTCACTTTGTCGCCGGCCACGCCGCGCACGATCTTGAAGAACGGCTGGTGGTGCAGGCCGGGGAAGATGCGGTACGCCGCCCCTTCGAATGCATAGACGACATAATCACCGCGATGGATGCCCTTCGCCCGGTAGTCGACCACTGCGACCGTGTAGGGTAAGCTGGGGGTCACGTTAAACAGGATAGGCAGGCGCGGGGTGGCATCGATAAACAGACGCACATAGGCGAGTGTCCAGATCGCGACCAGCACCAGGTACAGATACCAGCGTCTGCGGACATGCTGAAAAAAATCGCGGGTCACAGTTTCACCTTTTTCCTGAGCAATGGAGTGAGATCGATCAGCGTCGCGCGGCTGCCGATCACCGCCGTTTTGTCGACCACCAGGCATGCGCACTCTTGCGGCAATTGCGCCAACGCAGCAGCAAAACGGGGGACGAATCGTTCAGCGTCAGATATCGCCTGCCGTCGCTCTATGTCGGTACGGCTGTTCGTCATGGCTTTAAAGACCTGTTCCTGCTTTGCATTGAAGACGTTCGCCACGTCGACGACCCCGATGACCAGCATCGGCCGCAGCACCAGACGGTCATATGCCGCAATGCCGATCGCCACGAAGCAGGCCGATACGAAGATGTTGATCAGCATGAGTCTCATTGGAGTCCCCTGTCGGCCAGTACCCGGGCGATGGCCTCGTCGATGGAGTAGCCCTGGGCACGCAAGGCATCAATCGGCTTGTTATCGGCCAGTTTGTTCGAGAAAAGCAGCTGTGTGGCGTGATCAATGACCAGGCGTACGACGCCTTCACCGATCGGCGACGAGACATACATTTCCGCAAAGGCGCCGGCCTCGGTGCGTAGCGATTTGAGTAGCCGCTTTTTGGCCGCATCCATGACGATGCGCTTGTTGCTTTCCAGGATTTCAATCGACTCCGGTTTTTGCCGCAGCAGGAAAACCCAGTCGGAGCAGTTGAAAGCGGCTGTCATTTGCACCGAACCGTAATAGTCATCGGCGCCCTGCGTCGCGGTGCCCAGTGCACCACCATACTTGCGCGCGCGGCGGGCAGCTTCTTCCACCACGGCGGCCTTGACCGGGTCGTCTGCACCGATCTCTCCAAGCTGTTGCTTGAGTTCATCGATGATCAGGAGCTTCTTGCGATCGCGGTTCAGGTACATCTCGCCGGTAATCTGGTACATCAGCAGGATATTGACGACGGCATGCAGATCGGGCTTGCGTTTGAGCTCTTCGTTTTCGATCACGACGAAGTCATTCGAGAAGTCGACGTTATTCTTGCCTTCGAAGAATCGTTCGTATTGCCCGCCTGTTGAGTACGGATTGAGCATGATGGCAAGATCGCGGATGCGGTCATCGCCTTTGATTTCGAGTTCGGCAATACTGCCGGTCTTGAATTCGTCGCGCAAAGCGGTGATCGTCAGATCATTGCCGTACGACTTCCATAGCTTCAGCAGGACCGTTGAAATGGCCTTATATTGCACTTCTTGCAATTGCTGACTCATTGAACACATCTTCGCCAGGGCGGGCAACAGCATATCGATGTCTTCGTGAATGTCATTGACCGCTGTAAACGGGTTCAAAATGATTTTCGAGCGGGGGCTGAACTCGACATGCGTGCCATTGGCTTTCTTGCACAGCTTCTCGAATGAGCGTCCGAGATCAAGCAGGCGCACTTGCGCACCGCCGGATCGGTATGACCAGGCTATCTCGTTGAGGGTGACTGACTTGCCGGATCCTGGGGCGCCGACGACGGCAAAATTGTAGTTGCCCAGGTCGTTGTCATACAGGTCCAGCGTCACGAGCTGGCCGCGGCGGCCGGCGAAGATGAGCGTTGGCGTGTCGGTTCCTCGCCATTCCGCCAGCAGGGGCGCGAGATGGATGGCGTTCGCCATGGATTTGCGCGTCACCCGCTTCATCTTCTTCATATCGTTGTGGAATGCGGGCGTCAGGGTCATGGGCAAGCTCGCCAGCAGCGCCTGGCGGTGCATGTACACATCGGCATTGAGTTCAAAGCCGCTGGCACGCCAGATGGCCTTGGCAGCTTCTGCCGCCGCCGTCGCCTCGGCTTGCGGCGAGAAAATGGCCAGCTGGTGGTACATCGAGACGAGGTTGCCGCCGACATCCATGGCGCTGGCGACTGCATTCCAGTCTTCCTGCTTCTTCTGCACGTCTGGCATGATGGCGGCCATCTTGCTGGCGGCGTTCTGTGTCGCGCGGATATGGTTCGCCGTAATCAATGTCCGCGTCGTGTTCGTATCGAGGATGTGCACGCCCATGGTGAGCAGGAACGGCGCACGGTACTGCAGTGCCGGCTGCATGGCATGGCCGATGAGGGCACCCATCTGCCAGAGGGGGAAACGTCCAGGAAACGATTTAATGGAGAAGAAGCGTGCTTCCACCCGCTGCGGCTTGCCTGGCTTCGAAAACCGGATGCCTTCATTGGTCGGCTCCTGGACGGTATCGAAGTCCACAATCTGATCCCGCAGTTCCCTACCCTCATCGTAGTGAATCCATGGGGTAAAACCGTCTGCGAGCCGGTGCGGATTGGTAAACAGTGCGCACCAGTTGATTAAGTCGGCCGCTTCGCATACGTTGCTGGGTAACGAAGCGGCGTCAAGGGTGCTTGCCATCGAATCGCGCAAACTGATGGCCGCTTCGCGCTGGCCGATATCATCCGCGCGTCCATCCGTCGTGACGCTCATCATCAGTCGAAAATCGCGTAGCGTAAAATGAAAACCCTTCGTCAGGGATTTCTGGCTTCCGGCCAGCAGATGTTGCACGCGCTGGCGCGCCAGCTGGCGATATAGATTGCTGTTCCGGGCCGGGCGGCCCCACTGCTGCGAGTTTTCATATTGATCCTCGTCTTCCATGCGCATGTTGGCATACTGGATCAGCGGGGCGCGGATGTCCGGCGAGCCAAACAGGTGAAATTGCACACCCGTGTTGGCCGGACAGTTGGTATACAGGCTTTGCAGCACTTCCACCATGCGCTCATCGGCGCCAGCCTGGGGCATGAGTTCGAGCATGAAACCGAGCCGGTGATGGCGATTAATGAACAGCTGCTCGCTGTCGACATAGGGACCGTACGGTAGCCAACTGGCAAACTGATCCTTGGAGAATTCTTCGCCTCGCCTTAATCCAAACAGATCCCAGATGCCAGCGCTGATCCCTTCGCCTGCATTTCCGGGCGTAAAAAACTTGAGCATATTTGTCCTCTCTGCATTCAACACCGCTATCGGTTTGTTGCCGACGCTTGAGACGGCGCGCTCTCTGGAGCCGTCGTGACGGCCCCGATGGGCGGATCGGTAAGGGCTCCCGCTGGCGGCGAGGATGGCGGTGTTTCGGCAGCGGGGTTAGCCTGTCCGGAGGGAGACGCTGTCCCCGGAGATGACGCCTGCTGAGGTGCGGGCGGTTTCAGGGGCGCATAGGCATCACGGATCTGCCGCTGGGCATGGGCAATCTGCCACCGGCCTGGGTCTGTCTGCAGGTAAACAAAAGACTGATCGTGGAGATCATGGTCGCTGTCCTCCCACGGTTTGATCCACAGCCGCATGACGCGCGGCGGCGAGCGCAGTGCGGCGGGCTCGAACGCAGGCGGTCCCTGCATGGAGCTGCCGCTGGAGGCAGCTTTTAGCATCGTGTACATGCTGCGGGGGGCTGCACGCGGCGTTCCTTTTGTGGGAGCCCCTTTGGACGCCGCGCCGCCGCCCAATGTCAACGAGTTGTAGTAATTGCCGGATACGGAGTTGCACTGCACGCCTTCCGGCGCCTTGCAGGCATACTCGGACTTACCGCCCAGGCCCGTCATGTCACCGCACCCGGCAAGAAGCATCAGGCAAACCGCTGTGGCGGACAGGTTGTTGACGCGGAGTGAATTAGATGAAATCAGCTGCATGATTACTCCTTGGGGTTCTTGCTGGCTTGGCGGCTGGAGGCGGCCTGCGCCAGATGGGCCTCGATCGCGCTGGCATTGATAAAGCCGGTTTCCCGTGCACCGTCAGTAAAAAAGAGAGTCGGCGTGCCCTGCACGCCCAACTTGCTGGCCAGGGCCAGGTTGCGGTCAAGCGGATGGGTACATGGGACAGGTGCGCCCTGCCCGTCCAGCGTGCCGCTGACGGCGCTGCGCCAGGCAGCCAGGCGGTCGGCAGCACACCAGATGCGCAAAGGTAAAACCTGGTCCTGGAATGGCACCATGAAGTTGTAGATGCGCAGGTTGTCGATCTTCGCCAGTTCCGGTTCGAGCTGGCGGCAATACGGACAATGTGGATCGGTGAAGAGATACAGGACGCGTTCGCCCTTGCCCTGCGTGGAGACGATCGCATCGGCCAACGGCAATTGGCGTACATCGATCGCCGCTGCCGTCGGTGCTGCCGTCGGTGCTGCCGGGCTGGCAGCGTTGCTCCGCTGCTGCAGTTTCGGTGCGGTCAGGTCGCGCATGGCGCGCAGATCGACCAGGCGTCCAAAAATCATGTAGTCAGGGCGGGTATCGGCGACAAAGCCGACGTTCTCTCCCATCCACACCTCGAAGACGTGGGGGATCGGCGTCGCCGTGACCGTATCAAAGGCCGTGCCGGGATAGGTTCGCTTCAGCACGGCGAGCAGTGTGTCCTCGGCCGTACTGGCGTGGGAGACAAAGGTGGCCGCGCAGGCAAGTGCGGCGAGGCCCAGTCTAGTCAGCTTCGTCATTGGGAACCTCCATCGTGCGCTCGGCAAGTCCGATCTGATCCTGCCGGTCCGCGTCGCTGCGTGACATGGGCCGCGCGGGAATGCGCACGCCACGGGTCAGCACCACGTCCACTTTGCGGCCCGCATGCACCTCGATGACGGGAAACGTCTGTTCGGCCAGCCGGATGTAATAGTTGGCCAGGTTGTTGAGCGCGCTCCCCATGCCGCTGCCAATGCCACGGCGGAACTGGTCGCCGGTGCCGCCGGTCGTCGTCGACAGGGTGCCAAACGGCGAAGTCGTAAATGAGCTGTTTCCTTGTGCAAAACCCTGGCCGATGCCGCTGACGATCCCTGCGCGCAGTCCATTGGCCAGCAGCTGCCCCTGTTTGGAGACGAGCGTGCCGCGCAGCCCCAGGTTGCCATCCTCCCCAAAGATGTTGCCCTCGATCTTGACCTCGACCACCGAGCGGTCGTAGCGGATGCAGGAGAGCACGTCGGTGCGCAGGTACGCGCGTTCGGAACTGATGTCGCCATAGCCGGAGGCAACCACAAAGCATTCCTTGACGTCCGCACGGAACTGATTCGGCAAGATGGCGGCGGCTGAAATCTTGATGAGTGCCGGCAGCGGATTGCTTTGGGCCTGGCCGCCCGTCGGGGCATCAATCCCGCCGAGCAGTTCTCCCGGCAGGATGCCGACTGGGAGGAAGTCGTCCAGCGTGTTTACTGGTTTCACCACATTGCCCCCGGCCTCCTTGGCGGCCCCGGTGTTCCCGCTGGAGTCTGTCGCGGCGCCCAGAGACACGCGTATCATGGGGGCGGGCGTCTCCGGTTGCTCGTTTGGCCGCAGTACGCCGGTGTTGCCACTGGCTGCGTCGGTGGCGGGTGAGCCTGGCGGCGCGTTGCCGCCTAGTGGCGTGCCGGGGGGGTACTGCGACGGAGCGGCCACAGGTGGCTGTGGTGTTGGCGGCGTAACGGACGCAGGCGGCGCTGGTGGGGGCCCTTGTTCTGCCGTGGCGGCGGTTTTTGCTTCCAGATCCGCCAGACGCTTGAGCAAGGCTGCTTCGACAGCCTTGCGATCGCTGTTGATTTTGTCTTGCGCTTCCTTGTCACTGTCATATTGGGCCAGCTTCTTGCCGGCATTGCCGACCCATTGATCTTCTGGCGAGATCTGGCCCGGCACCATCATGCTGGCATCATCCACATTGACGGTGGCACGTTTATCGGTCGACTTGGGAAGCTGCCGGGCGGGGCTGCCGGACTCGGAATAGGCCAGTACCGCCCACAAGACGCCAATGCAGGCTGTCACGATACCGGCGGCGGCCAGGTACTGCTGCTGCCTGGGCGTCAACCGTGCCGTGCAGGATTTCAGTGTTTGCATGATGCGCATGGCGATTCACTCCCCTGCCCTGATGACATAAACCCGCGTGCTCTCGTTCGGACGCAAGTTAAGGTTGTCGATGGCGACGGCCAGGACATCGCCATCGTCGCGGTCAAATTCCTGTTCTGCGAGCACCAGCGGCGCGCCGCTGACATTGCTGAGTACATAGGTCTCGCCGATGAGGCCACGGCCTTCAAACTGGCGGATGAGCGTCATTTCCGCTTCCGCCCACAGCAGGCGCGCTTCGTCGCGCTCTTCCATCCGGACGTCGTCGGGCACCTGCTCGGAAGCCATGAACATCAGCATCGATTTCAGGGAGCGGATGAATGTGGCGGACCTCGCTGGCGCCGCGCCGACGGCATTGGCTGCCCTGGCCTGGCGCCTGGCCGACTTGTCCGAGATCACGATGGTGTCTGCGGGAACCTCCGCGCGGTTCAGGCGCAAGGTGTAGGTGGCCGTAGCGGAAGAAATAAACAGGTTGATCGGCTTGGCAGCAGTGCCCACCGGCTGAATATAGATCTCGCCTTTTGCCAGATCGCAGGCAAGCGACAGCTGGCCGCCGGGATTGACGGCCGTGCCGGCGCCTGGCGCTACGGGCAGGCTGGCGTCGGCAGGTTTGGACGCACAGTTGCTGCTTGAATAAATGTTGCCGACGACGTCGATGATCTTGCCGCCCTCGATGCGGATGCGCGTCGGTTCATGTGCGGCGATGACCGCCTCGATGGGGGCGCCGTGCCTCACCTCTCTGGTCTGGTCGGCCCAAGCGGGGAGCTCAACGAGCCCCAGCAGCAGCCACGCCACTGGCAGTATCCGGTTTTCCATCTTTCAACTCCTTAAAATCTTTCAAATGCACGCGTGCGCCACGGAAGACGAAGTCCGCACGGTAGGTCTTGAGGTTGTCAGAGGTATTGGCCCCGTTCACCTGGGTTTTGAGGTAGCCGGTCATCGTGACCGATTGCGTTTCTTCGTCCGGCACAAGTTGCTGCATCTGGAAGTAGGTGCTGGCATTGAGCTTCTTCAGTCTTGCAGCCTCCAGATCCTGACGCGTCTTGATGCTGCCGGCGTTCTCCGGCAGGCACCAGCTGAGCAGCATGTCCTTCTTCCATTCGATCGACTTCGGCGTGACGTCCAGCATCAGGTAGGCGATATAGCCGGACATCTGCACCAGATAGTCGTTGCTGGCCTTGCCGTCCTCGATCCAGAATGTTTTATTGATGGCCGGCGGTACAATGACAGTGCGCTCCGTGCCCACGATGCGGACAACGATGGTCAACGCCAGCATCAGGCAAACAGACAGGATGCCAATGGCCAGGCGCTGGTCAAATACGCGGCGCCGCAGGGCGGCCAGGTCATCCTGATAGGTTTCCAGTTTCACGGTGCTCTCCTTGGTCCTACCCGACCATCTTGCGGATATGCGAAGGCGGGGTCGAGCGCATGGACGTCAGCGGGCTGACAGGCAGGTACCAGTACGCCCAGTGCAGGACAAAGGCCGGATGCTTGTCCGCTTTTTTGCGACTGAGCCAGCGCGACACGGCGACGCCGGCGCAGACCGCGAGGAAAAATCCGAGTTTGCTGCTGGCCAGATAGCCGACAAAGATCGAAAGGAGGACAGGAAAGGCGACATCAAAGTCCCATAGGCCAATCTTCCATTGGTCGTCCAGCCGTCGCGGAATATAGGTATCGGCTTGCATGGCGTCCTCCTTTCGTCGATGTGCAGCGTATCGGTTGGCTTGGTTCAGATCGTGGCGCCCATGATGGAGCCGCCGATGATCAGCCCGACCGCGCCGAAAATCGCCATGCCGATGTAGAACAGCACTGGGCTGAAATTACGCAGGGCGGTTAGCGAGATCAGGGCCACCACGAAGCCGATGAAACCGACCAGTGCTTTAACGCCGGGGGCCAGTGCGGCCAGTTGCGTCAGTGCGGACGTCAGCGGGCCGGTGATGCCGGTGAACGCGACGAGGTCGATGGCGGTGGCGGGAATGGCGGCGAGCAGGCCCAGGGTGATCAGGGTCAGCAGTGCCAGGACCTTGGCCGCAGTGGAGACGCGCAGGCCAAGCGGCCGCTTGCCATGTTGTTTGAAGGGGAGAACGGTGATGTATTGCAGGGTGTTCATGTGCATTCCAATCGTAATCGTGAAGAAAATTGCCTAAAACTGTCTGTGCGGGCGGCGAGGTGATGCGGCATGACGGCGTAGGGGGACCACGGACGGGGCATTGCCACGCGATCTTGCCCGGCCGGCACGCTCCCCGTGCCGAAGTCAGGTTGATCAGGTGAGTTGGGGTTCTCATCTCTGCACCTGCCGAGGTGCGTCGGCGGTGAGGCTGAGCTCCACCCTCCGGTTGTTCTGGCGCCCCGTTTCAGTCGCATTGGCGGCGGCGTAACAGCAAGCGCCGCTGCTTCCCACCTCAAGTTGAACTGCAGGAACGTGCAGATGGCGGCGCAGATAGCGCTCGACCCTGGCCGCGCGCTGGTGTGCGATGGCATCGTTCAGGGCCGGCGTTCCGGTGTTGTCTGTTATGCCAGCGATACGAATATGGGACGCTGGCTGCACCAGCGTGAGAAATTGCTGCAGAACGTGTTGGGCCGTTCTATCGAGGCGGGAAGAGCCCGGCGCAAAGTACACCGCAAGTTCGGTGACATCGGGCAAATCATGTTCGTTCGCTGCACCGGTTCCCACGGGTGTCCCAGCCATTGTCCGCTGAGTGCTGGCTGCCGCGATCGGGGCTTGCGGCACCTCTTCAATGTGCGCATCCCGTCTTGCCAGCGTCTTGGGCGTGCGCGTAGGACAAGCTGGATCGATACACAGGCCATAGCGTGCCTGTCTGCCGTAGTGAAGCTGAGTGATGTGCTGCATGTGCGACCCAGGCACGGCTGCGCGGGAAGACAGGCCTGCAGGTTGTGGCTGGGTATGCACATTTTCGCAAGAGGCCATCAGCAAGCTGGCGGCAGCCATTCCTGTGGCGGCTAGTGTGGCCTGAGCAATAGCGCGTCTCATGTCAGCCCCACTGCCACCAGCACAGGCTGCGTTGGGACGACCGATTCAGCGCGCACATTTTTCTGCGTCCGGTACTTACCGTGCGGCGTAGCGCGGCGCATTGCCGGCGGCTTGGTATGGGTGAGAAAGCCGTATACGCGCCACGCATAGCGGGTGCGCGTAGCCTGGCATTGGGCCGCATTCAGTTTGGTACACGAGGCGTTGTATGCACCGATCGCCTCCCAGGTATTGCCGAACCTTTGCAGCTTTTCCACGAGAATTCGGGAACCAGCATGAATGTTTTTACAGGGTTCATGCAGTTCTAGCTCAGTCACCCCCAAATTGCGTAAGACCCGTGGATCAGAATTGACACCCATATAGCCGATATCCACGGTACCGGTTTGGCGCAGATGGCGGCGATTGACTGCGTTCGGATCCAGTGACGATTCCGCTTGAGCGATCGCATAGAGCAGCGGTGCCGGAACATGGTGGCGCACGGCGGCCTGTTCCCAGCAAGCCCAGGCAGGACCCGGACAAACAATGAGGATCGCAATGATGCATGAAAGATGTCGTTCCATGGCAGGAAGCAGGCATAAACCCGAAAGCGTTGATCTACCCGGCGCGCGCAGGCGCCAGACCATCGAGGGTGCACATCGGGTAAGCCTGGCATCAGCCTGGCAAGGTCACTTCGGGTCGCATATCCGTTTGCGATATGCCTTGCGATCTGCCTCTTATGGCAGGTGCGATACTGCCCGCTCGGCGATATTGCGCCGGGCCTGTTCAAATATTTTCCCTTGCGCCCCCTCTTCCTGCAAGGCCAGGGCGATGCACGCGGTCGTAAACTGTCCCAGGTCGAATCGGGGATAGGGATGCCGATTCATTTCTGACTTCTGCAGCGCCAGCAACAATACATACTGTGCGCGCCAGATTTCCTCTTGTCGACGCGGCATGCATTGGTCGCGCAACACCATCCGTGTATGCAAAAACGAAAAAATATGCTTCGCCGGTTCCGGTTGTACAAATACTCTTGCAATACAAGCACTAATCAGATCGGGATACCGCAATTTCGGCGAACAATTGTGCTGATGGTTGAACAACCGGTCGAGTTGATGAAATTCCTCCATCCATACCAACGTACCGATCGTTTCGTCACACCGCGAGGATGAGGCCGCAGAACGATGCGTAGCGGCCGTTTGAGCGGAAGATGAGGGCGGCATCGAACGAAATTCAGTATTCATGGCGACTCGAAATCAAAAATGACTGCGTACGACATCATGCTAGCGCATCGCAACACCAATGTTTGTCCAAAAAGTCGCGCTTTTTAAGGCCTATTTGGATTAACTCGCGCCCCGGTCGGTGAATAGCGAGAGCTGCGAGGCCGTTACCTGTCCGCTCACGCATAGTGCACCACTATTCGCCCTGCCAGCCACGCCACCCCACCCAACATCGCAGGCAACAGAAGCGGAGACAGTTGAACAGGCAGCACACACGCTACTGCCAACAGACAAACGAGCAAGATCGCTACTCCCATCGCTGCCGCAAACCACTCCGGGTGCGGCCTGGCGAAGCCCAGGCGTTTAATTCGCCGGCGCACCATCGCATCCACGATGAAGGCCATCATCAGCACCGCAAACGTCGCCCACCACTGTACAATGCCTGCTAGTCTGTACAGCGCCAGCATGGTCAGCGTATCGAGTGAGCGAAAATAGCTGCTCTGGAACAGCTGTGAGCGTACCCGCCCAAGGCTATTGGCGATAGGTTGTGCTACTGGGTTCACCTGCACATCCTGGACGTGAATCGATGCCGGTTGAGCGGCCAATGCAGCTTGATACTCAAACAATCGACCCAGCACGCGCCCTGCATATGGATTACCCCAGCAATCCGCACTGGCGATATGCTCCGCGCGAATCTGCGCGACAAATCGCTGCGGTGGAAAGGCTGAGGGCAGGTACAGCACCAGAATTAGCAGTACGCTCAGCGAGACGATAGCCGTCAACCGAATCAGCATGTCTCCCCCGAATCCTTGTCTTCAAAACAGGCATCGTCCGCGCCTGGGTCGACCAGCGTAAACCGCCCCTTGTAGACATGTCCACCAGAAACGGAAGCGAAGAACTGCAAATTGGGTAATTTACCCAGAAGCGATGGCGGCACTAATTCGTTGACCTCCTCGCTCAATTGGGTCGAATCGACAGCCGTAAAATCCGTGAAATGGCCGTCTCTGGCCGTGTTATGCCCTACTTTCATGTTATGGATGGTGGTCTGCCCCAGTGTTTCATTGATGAACTCCTGAGTGGGCTGATCCTTGGTCCGGAAGGCGATGAGGTTATTCAGGTTCCCCAATGCCATGCGTGCCGCCTCCTGGCTGCCAAGGCGTTTGGCCAGATCGGCAATCGTCTGCATGGCGGCCGTGGTGTACAGCCCGCCCTCGGCACCTTTGTTCAATATCTCGATCAACGGCTGATTAATCACGTTGGATAGCTCATCTACAAACAGGGCGATGCGCCGCTCTCCTCCCAGGTTGTAGCGAATACCGGAGCGGGCCGCCAGGTCGGCCAGCGCCATGGCGCCGATAGCCGTGGCAACGGAAGGATCCGGTAATGAGTCCAGACACAGCAGCAGTACATGTCCCGCGCGCTCGATCTTTTCCAGATTCATGATCGGGCGCTGGTCATCGGCATCAAACGGATCCGGCGACAGGCTTTTGCCCAGATCTCCGGAGGTCAGCATGGACAAGATCGGTAAAAGATTGGCGGTTATTTTCTGATAGTGTTCGCGGTTATGCTGAAATACCCGGACCTGTGAACTGACCACCGGATCACGCCGAGCTTCATGCACATGATGATCGTAGTAAGTCACGTACGCCAACAGCTCCTGGCTCGCGGCTGGCGTTGGCGACTTGATCTGGCCTCTCCGCGCTTTATCAAGCAAGCGCACCATCTCGGGTGTGCTACGCCACTGCATGCCAAGAAGCTGTTCGTAAAAACGCTGGAACGCCTGTTCCAGGATGGGTTCGACGCCTCCCTCAATATACTGCTTTAGTTTTTCCAAGTTCGGGCGCTTCTCCAGTTGCACCATCCCTTGCACGACCACATTCACCGCATCCCAACCAAATGCGCTGAACGTTCCAGCTGTGTCCGGTGGCATGATTGACTGAATCCGCGAAGCGACTTCAGTCGGCTTTTGCCAGTTGAACGTGAAGTCAAGACGCACACCCGTTTCCGGAAAAGCAGGATGAAACCAAAGAAAACTATCTGGCTCCCGATACATTTGACACGCCTTCATGACCAATCGCTTGAGGCGACGTGAGTTTTTCGGATCAATAATAATGACGACATCACCACGTCGGATGGCTTGAAAAATCAACCAGCCAAGGCATACCCCTTTGCCGGACTGCGTGGTTCCGACCACCAAGGTTCCCCCTTCAAAGTTCTGCAGCGGACGTATCAACAAGCGCTCTTCCGACTCGACGCCATGAATCCAGGGCAAGCCAATCTCTGCGTCGGATTGTGGATTGGGCTGGTACCCCAGAGCGCGTATGAACCAGGGAGAAATGGTCATCGCGCGATAATCGATCTTGATCAGCTCATAAAGCCGCTGCGAGTGCAGTGGCAACCAGATAAAGCCCAGGCCGAATACGACCTGTTCTGGATCGCCTGTCCATCTGGCGAGCCGGGAAATTGGAACCATTTCCATGGCGCGGCCAGACAACGCGGCACGAATACGCACAATACGCAGGGCTTGCTGGCAGCGAATCAAGGCAATGAGAAGTGAAACAAAAATGAGCGGAACGCCCGCACGCGGTGGTAAATGATCAGGTATTAGAGAGTAAAAAATGGCGGCGGCGAGAATCCATGCCAGGGCGGCGGCCCCCTCAACGGGACTACGCCATGGCATTTCATACTGTCGCAGCAACATGATCAACCTGCGTTCGAATTGATTGAAGTCTCCCCTGCTCCATCCAAGCCCTCGATGAATTGGAGAGCGATGACCATTCCTACCAGTTGCTTGCCATGCAGGTTGTGATACTCAACAGGCTCGGTTCCTGCTGGCCCTGTGACCAGCATGTTGGCATCGGCAAGGGCGCGTAGCGCCATCTTCCCATCCGCCTGTCGCGCCACGAAGGCGTCCAGGGGCACAAACAGGCCTGACACCATGGGATAGCATGCCGGAGGCAAGGTCGTATCATTGAGAGTCTGCACGATCGCTTGCAGTATCTTGGCAACACCTGGATTCAATCGAATCGGCGCGCGTAACGCGTATGTTGCCGTTGCTGGCTGGCTTGGCTTGGTATCGTTGACTTTCTTCAGCTTTCCTTGGCGGCCATCGGTACGTGGTTCGATACCGGCACTCCCCTCCACTGCAGGGATAGGTGGGATGGTTGGCAGCGACAACTGACGATCGCTAGCATCCGGCGGCGCCTCTGGTCCAGCACACCCTTCCTGAGCCTGGGATGGTGTCGTCCCCGCCTGCCGAAGCTTGGAGTCGCGCTCCCTGGTTTGCCCCGCCGCACGAGTGCCATTGAAAGCAATATCACTATCCAGCGCCACTGGTGGCGGGTGTAAGACAGCAAGGACACAACCTGGCGTTACCAACTTCAACGCCTCCAAGGGTTCAGGGGTACCTGGTGGCCGGATAGACCAAACACTCTCGTCCGAACTCATTGGCAGGATGATCCCGGCATCACTCAAAATTTCCATGGCATCTGCTGGCGAGGCCGGCAAGCCATACAATCCCTCATCTTGCAGCAAGGTGAGTACGTCGCTGATACCATTCGGCCACACCAGAAACAAACCATCCCGCCCAAGCCACATGCGGGACCGATCCGAATTGGGCACCCATCCCTGATGAGACTGCACCAACTCGCGCATCGCGTTCAGGAGAAACCTCGCAAGATAGGCTCTCGCCCGCGCTCTACCTGCCGGCGCATCTGCATCGCGCAAGTCGCGGTGTATCACCAAAGTCGATGCTCGATTCACGAGATGATCAATGACATTATGATCGTGATACCTCACCTCACCGCTGATCGCTGCGAGCATGTGGGCGGCGATCATTGAGCCGTCGTGTGTCAGGTAGGCCAACGTGCCGATCGGCAGGATCATCGGCAACGCAAACAGCGACAGGGAGCGGCACTCCTGCCTGGCCTCACTCCACCTGACGAACAGACTACCAACCTCGTGTTTGTGGATCCAGTCTTCGAGGGGTGTCAGGTATGGCTGCCACACCGTTCCATGCGCATCACTCACGACGACAGTGTCCAAGGCGCGGTAGAGGTATGCACATAGGCCCGCGACGAAGGTGCCAAAGCGCCAGCGTGGCTCCAACTGTCGACGAGTAGAAATCGTCGCTCTGCCAGCAAAAATCTGCGAATCGGTCGCTTGTAATGCAAAGAACGCCGTCTCCAGTCCCAGGCGTGCTAGCCCTCCAGGGCGAGCAAAAAAACTGTCCTGCGTCGCTGACAATACGTTCACGTAAGCGATGTACTTCCTGATGACCGGAAGCATTTCCTTGGCAAAGGCATTCGCATCGCCGCCATAAGCCAATTTGATGCGCCCCAGGATATCCCGATTATCGTCCAAGATCGCATCGACACTACGGGGACGCATCCCGCCGTCACGCGTATGAGCAGTTTGGGGCAGTGAACGTTGCGGACAGATGGGCGTGGCTTGACGGCAGCGATCACGTCGACGATGGTGGCCAAGCCAACCCAGGTATTTGAAGAGACTCACTGTGGCCATAAGGAACACTCACGTGGCTATGTGAGCATTATCGCTATGCAGATCAACGTACGTCCAAGTGAAAGCCTGCCTTTACTGCGATCATTCATCGACATTATGACGATGAATTCACCGATGCAACGCCCCTGCCGGATCCTGGCTGATATACGTTCCTATAGCCGCCGCCAGCAGGGCATGCCGCGCCTACACCCGAGCTCGCGCAGTAGGCAAATAAGCCAAGCTCGGAGCACGAACAAGGCAGTGCTCAACACGGTTTGGTCATTAATACGTAGCAAACCACCTTTTTGGTGATGTTAGATGTACCGAAAGGTGAGCCGCGATATTGGACCGGAGCTTATCGCTCTACAATACTGATTCCGAAAGGACTTCCCTGTAGAAACACCGTCTTCGTTTTATCCCGGATCGCCGTGTACGTCCGCTTTCGCCTATTCTAGAGCGCCCGTGACCGGTGCTGGAAGGTGTAGCGCGCCAGCGCGGCCTGGAACGCCGTCGTGTCGCCCGCCGCGCTCCATTCGATGACGGTGCCATGCCGCTCATCGGCGCGCGCTTCCAGCGTCAGCAGTTCGAGCTGCAGGGCGCTGGCCTCCGCCTGCACGACGGACAATATTTCGCGCCGCAGCAAGTCGGGCTTGAAGATCTTCCCCACCGTCGTGGTCGGCAATGCCGCCATGATATGGATAGTCTTGGGCAATGCAGCCCGTTCCGGTATATGCTCCAGCGCAAATTGCTGCAGCTGCTCCGGCGTAGCCGTCGCGCCCGGGTGCAGCTGAACATACGCGACGGGCAGCTCGCCCGCATAGGCATCGGGCCGTCCCACGGCGGCGGCCAGCGCCACCGCCGGATGGCGGCACAACGGCTCTTCGATCCACTTCGGATCGATATTGTGGCCGCCGCGGATGATCAATTCCTTGGTCCGGCCAGCCAGCCAGACATGGCCATCCGCCTCCATGCGGCCCAGATCGCCCGTGTTGAACCAGTCCTGCTGCATGCCCTCCCCGTCCGGGCACGTCACCCAGATGCCCCGGTTGTGCACGGGATCGAGGTAGCCCTTGAACAGATTCGGGCCGCGGATCAGCAAGGCGCCTACTTCGTCCGCCGCCGCGTCGCGCACATGGCCGCCATGCGCATCGAGGATGGCGATGCGCACGCCCTGCCACGGCAGGCGCAGGCCGATCGAGCCATAGCGGTAGTCGCCGCCCGGGATGTTCAGGGTCGATACGCAACCGCCTTCCGTCAAGCCATAGCCTTCACCAATGCGGATGCCGAAGGTGTCCATGAAGCGCTTGAACAGCTCCTGCGGCATGGGCGCCGCGCCGCAGATGCCGAGTTTGACGCAAGACAAATCCAGTCCCGCGCTGGGCGCCTGCAGCAGCGCCGCATAAATCGTCGGCACGCCCGAAAATGCCACCACCCGGTGGTGCGCGACGATTTCCCAGAACAGGGAAATGAGCTGCGGCGCGCGGTAGCCTTGCGGCGTGGCCAGCAGCACGTGGCCGCCGTGGCTCCAGCTCGACAAGCCCGTCACCAGCTGCGCATTCACGTGAAACAGGGGCAAGCCGCAAAACATGGTGTCGCCCGGGCCCATCAGCGCGTCGCCGATCACGGCCGTCACCTGCAGCGCATTGGCCACTTCCGTCAGATGGGTGCGCACGGCGATCTTCGGCATGCCGGTCGTGCCGCCCGTGCAGAAGCAGGAAGCGACATCATCCAGTGCCGGTGCGGCGAAATCGAGCTGCCGCGCGCTTTCGCGCATCAGCAGGCTGTGGAAATCGTGCACGGGCAAGTCGACCAGCAGCGGCGTGGCCTCGCCCGCGTCCTGCGCCGCCGTCCCATAATGCTCGGTCGACACGGCCACGATGGCTTGCAGGCTGGCGATGCCGGCAACGGCTTGCGCCACCTTGTCCCACAGATCCTGGCCGCTGGCCGGTGCCACGGTCACCACCAGCCGCGGCTGCGCGGCCTGCAGCAGTTGCCCGATGGTGCCGGCTTCCAGCATGGGATTGATCGCCATCACGATGCCGGCCGTTTCTCCGCCCCAGATCGTCCAGTGGGTTTCCGGCAGATTCGGCAGGATGAAGGCGACCAGCGCACCCCGCTCCAGGCCCAGCTTGCGGAACATATTGGCCGCGCGCGTGATCTGCCCCAGGTTCTCGGCATGGCTCCAGACATGCGGTTGCGCATAGTCCTGCGCGCGCATGAAAAAGGACAGCGCCGGCGCATCGGGAGCAAGCGCCGCGCCCCGCCGCAGCAAGTCATAGGTATTGGCGACGCCATCGAGCGGCAAATCGCGGGCAGCCTCAAGGGCCAGCAAGTCGCCGACGCTGGCGAGGGAAGTCAAGGAAGGCAGGGAAATTGGCATCATGAGTCCGTTACAAGGTAGGCTGAACAGCTGTCAGCGGGGAGCATACCGCAATGCCGGCGCGCCTGGCCAGCGCACCGTCGGCCAGGCGTGCGCGCACATGACCGTAACCGCGTATGCCCTCGGGCCAGGAAGCCAGTTCCAGCATCTGCCCGCCGCTATCCCGCCCTTGCGCGATGCGCGCCAGGTCGTCTTCATACAGGCTGCGGACGCGCCGGTTCAAGGCCGCTTCCGCGCCGCGCGCAAACGGGTCGAGCTTCCCGCCGCGCAGGAAACGCAAGCTGGCCAGCAAACGGAAGGCGGGCAACACCCAGGCGCCCACGGCTGTCTTGCGCGCCTGTCCCGTGGCCGCATCCGTCTTGCCGAACGGCCCGCCCGCCAGGTGGAAGCGGACCAGGAAGTCGCCCTCGAAACTGCCGGCCAGCGACTGGCGGAACTCCTTGCGGCTGTACAATCGCGCCACCTCGAATTCGTCCTTGACGGCCAGCACGCGAAAATACTGCGTGGCGGCCTGGCGCAGGATCTGTTCCGACGCCGGTTCCTGGCCCAGTGCTGCGCGCAAGCCCTGCATCCGCTCGCGATAGGCTGCGGCCAGCCCGGCATCCTGGTACGCCTGCAGCCTGGCGCAACGGTCTTCGATCAGCGCGGGCAAGCTCAGTTGCTGGACCCGCGCGAAATGGACTTGTTGGGCCGGCAGCACTTGCCGCCGCACGGCGGCCGGGTCGTGGATCAGCCAGCGGCCCACGTCGAACGCGCGCAAGTTGACCTTGACGGCCACGCCGTTCAATTCTATCGCCCGGCGCATCGCGTCCAGCTTCACGGGCAGCAAGCCCTGTTGCCAGGCACACCCCAGCAAAAGCATGTTCGACAGGATGGCGTCGCCCAGCAGCGCCTGTGCCAGCGCCGAGGCATCGACGAAATGCGCACGCTCGCCCAGCACGCTACGCATGCCTTGCGCCAGGCTGTCCGCATCGGCGGACCAGTCGGGCTGGCGCGTAAAATCGCTGGTCGGCACCACTTCCGTATTCACGATGGCCCTGGCCACGCCCGGACGCAGGCGCGACATGGCCTCGACGCCGGCTGCCACGATCAGGTCGCAGCCCAGCAGCACATCGGCTTCATGCTCGCCGATGCGCGCCGCATGCAGCTCGCCGGCGGTGGGCGCCAGGCGGATGTGCGACGCCACCGCGCCGTATTTCTGCGAAATGCCCGTCAAGTCCAGCGAACTGCCCGCCTTACCATCCAGGTGGGCCGCCATCGTCAGCACGGCGCCGATCGTCACGACGCCCGTGCCGCCGATGCCCGCGACGAGCAGCGACACCGGCTCGAAGCGGTCGGCGATGACGGGGCCCGGCAGCGGTGGAATCGCCAGCGCCGCCGCGCCACCCGCCTTGCGCAAGGTCGCGCCGTGCAGGGTGACGAAGCTGGGGCAAAAACCCTGCACGCACGACAGATCCTTGTTGCACGACGATTGATTGATCTTGCGCTTGCGCCCCAGCGGCGTATCCAGCGGTTCGATCGCCAGGCAGCCCGACTGTTCGCCGCAGTCGCCGCAGCCTTCGCACACGTCCGGGTCGATATAGGTGAGCACCTGGGGATCGGGCAGCTGGCCGCGCTTGCGCAGGCGGCGCTTTTCCGTCGCGCAGGCCTGGTCGTAGATCAGCACGGACAAGCCGGGATAGGCGCGCAGCTCCTGCTGCACGCGTTCCATCGCAGTGCGGTCCCATATGGGCACGTTCAGCGCCTGGCGGCGCTGCGCATACGCGGCCACGTCGTCCGTGACGATGACGATCTTGCGCACGCCTTCGGCCTGCAGCTGCGCCACCGCCTTGTCGACGCTGATGTCGCCATCGATGGGCTGGCCTCCCGTCATCGAAACGAAGCCGTTGAACAGCAATTTGTAGGTCATCCGCAAGTTGGCCGCCACGGCCTGGCGAATCGCCAGATAGCCGGAGTGGAAATACGTGCCGTCACCCATGTTGGCAAACACATGTTCCTCGTCCGTGAACGGCGCCTGTCCCATCCACATCACGCCCTCGCCGCCCATGTGCGATACCGTATTGGTTTTCAGGGGGTCGTTCAGCATGGCGATGGTATGGCAGCCGATGCCCGCCAGCGCCCGGCTTTCCTGCGGCAGCCGGGTCGAGATATTGTGCGGACAGCCGGCGCAAAAACTCGGCTTGCGCAGCGGCACGGCGCCGGCCGGCGCCTGGCAGGCGGGCGCGCTCCCGGCCGTCACGGCCATCCCCAGCAGTTTCGCGATGGCGGCGCTGATCTGCCCCGTGTTGAGTTCGTAGCAGATGGGCAATTCCGGCCGTCCCCGCAAGTCCGACCATTCCGGCGCACCGTCGAATTTCCCCCGCACCAGGGGCGGCGGCGACAGGCGCGCGTCGAACAGGATCGATTTGAGCTGGGCTTCGAGCAGCGGGCGCTTTTCCTCGACCACCAGTATGGTTTCCAGCCCTTGCGCAAAGTCGCGCACGATCTGGTCTTCCAGCGGCCACACCATACCGATCTTCAGCAGGCGCAGGCGCTGCCCGGAAGGCCCGTCCGCGGTGACGCCCAGGCGCGCGAGCGCCTGCATGGTGTCGGCATACGACTTGCCGGCCGTGATGATGCCCACGCGCGCCTGCTGGGCCGGCCACACGAGCTGGTTCAGGCCCGCCATCCGGGCAAACGCCACGACGGCCGGCAGCTTATGCACGTACAGCCGCTCTTCCGCCGCAGGCGCCATTTCGAATGGGCGGATGTGCAGGGAAGTGCCCGGCGTGGCCGCGGCCGGCGCGGGCTGGGACAGCGGCGCCAGCTGGCCCACCGTCACTTCCGCCGCCGATTCCACCACATCGGTCACCAGCTTGATGCCCACCCAGCACCCCGTCTGTCGCGACATTTCAATGCCGCGCAGGCTGAAATCGAGGATATCCTGCACGTTCGCCGGATACAGCACGGGAATGCCGGCCGCGATCAGCGCAAAGTCCGACTGGTGCGCCGTGGTGGACGACTTCGCGCTATGGTCGTCGCCCGCCAGCACCAGCACGCCGCCCAGCGGCGAGGTGCCGGCCAGGTTGCCATGCTTGAGCGGATCGCCGGCGCGGTCCACGCCGGGGCTCTTGCCATACCAGATGCCGAACACGCCGTCGACCCTGGCGCCGGGAAAACTGCCGACGAACTGGCTGCCCCAGACGGCCGTGGCAGCCAGGTCTTCATTCACGCCGGGCTGGAAGTGGATATTCGCCGCCTTCAGGACGGGCGCGACGCGCCACAGCTCCATGTCGAAGCGGCCCAACGGCGAGCCGCGGTAGCCGGAAATGAAGCCGGCCGTGTTCTTGCCCCGGGCGGCGTCGAGGCGGCGCTGGTCCAGCGCGATGCGCACCAGCGCCTGGTTACCGGTCAGATAGACTTGCCCCTTTTCCAGCAGGAAGCGGTCATCGAGGGACGTGGGCTGGGCCTCGGCTTGTGGTGTGATGCGAGCGTTCATGGGATCCGGATTTTCAAGGTGGTCAATGGAAGGTCAAGAGGGATAATCAATAGCCTTGGCTGTATTGCAGGCCGATGATCTGCTGGCGCGTGCCGATGCTTTCCCGGCCGGCGAAGCCCATGGCGGTGGCCAGCGCGGAGGGACCGCTGCGCGCGTCCTGCGGCGCATACAGGTAATACGCGGACCACTGCGCGCCGCCGCCCGCATAGCCGGCACCCAGTGTGTAATGGCGGCGGAACGTGGATGGCGAATTGATGTTGGCCGAGGTGCTGGCGCTGGCGAATGCGGCCGTGTTGTACGACATGCCAGCCGACAGGTGCAGGCGCGGCGTGGCCTGGTAACGCACGCCGCCCTTGTAGACATCCATGTTTTCCCAGCCGTTGCCGGCACCGCCCGCGCTGCCGAACGGATTGCCGCCGTCAAAAGGCCGGTTCGCCAGCGCCGCCACGCCCTTGTAATTGATGCGCTGGTAATCGACCAACAGCGACAGCTGCGGCGTGGCCGCCAGCGACAGGCCGAGCAGATAGTTTTCCGGCACGTCGAAGCGTCCCGCGTCGGCCAGCAAGCCCCGGTACTTCCCGAACTCGCTCATGCGCACGCGGGGCGACCAGGAAGCGCCCAGGCCCAGCCGATCGCCGGCGCGCCAGTAGGCGCCCAGGCGCAGCCCCAGTCCGTGGGCCGTCGCCGTGCCCTGGTTGCTGACCCGCTCCGGCGACTGCGACGAGGCGGCCAGCATCTGCAAGCCTTCCGCCTTGAACAGCTGCCCCACCAGCAGCAGCGAGGCGCCCAGCGATACGCCCGGCGCCACCTTCGCCGACACGGTGGGCGCGACGATCAGCTGGCGGATGCTGACGCCCGTCCTGCCCGTACCGCACATGGCATTGCCCGTCGTGCCGGGACAGGCCGTGGTCGACGCCGGCAAGAAGGTCGACGCGCCATTCGCATACGCCACCACGCTGGCCGACAGCGCGGGACTGATCAAGGTGCCGTAGGCGAATTCACCCACGGGTTCGAAAGCCCGCTCGCTGTCCGTGTGCGTGTCGAGCAGGGGCGCGGCGGACGTGCTGCGCGACATGCGCGTCCTGCCCTGGATGATGGCCATGCCCGCTTCCAGGCGTTCGCCGCTCCCCTCGATCCATATGGTGGTGGCGGGATTGCTGGCGCCGCCCAGCACTTCGCGCGCGGCGGCCGCCGCCGCGCCGCCGACGCCGCGCGCCTCGGCGCCATAGCCGACCTGGAAAAAGCCATTGTCCGCCTGGGCCAGGGTGTGCGCGAGCGCGCCGGCCATCGCGATGGCCAGATGTTTCGTTTGCATGCAAGTCTCCGTTATTTATAGTTTTGGATGCCACTCTTCCTGAAACGCCTGCGCCTACCGCCCTCCTTCCTGTTTGCCAATGAGGTTCGTCAGCGATCCCAGCCCGTCGATGGCCACCTCGACCCGGTCGCCGGCCGCCAGGAAGCGCCACTGCTCGATGCCCGCGCAGTTGGGCACGCAGCCCGTGGCCAGCAATTCCCCCGCCTGCAAGGTCTCGTTCCACGACGCGTACTCGACGATGCGTTCTATCCTGTGGCTCATCGAGGCCGTCGTGCCGCTGCCCCGCAATTCGCCATTCACGCTGACCGTCACCTGCAGCGCGTGCGGGTCGGCGATCTCGTCGCGCGTCACCAGCCAGGCACCCAGGCTGTTGCTGCCATCGAAGTCCTTGCCCTTGGCCGGTCCCGCGCTGGGCCGTGAACCCATTTCCTTCATCAGTTGCGAACGTTCGGAAAAGTCATTGAAGATCAGGTAGCCGAACACATGCCGCATCGCCTGGCCGGCCGCGATATTCTTGCCGCCAAGGCCGATGACCACGCCCAGTTCCGCCTCGTAGTCGAGCATGGGGCCGGACGATGGCGGCGCAATCGTGTCGCCCGGCCCGGACAGGTTCAGGCGCACGCCCTTGTAATACGCGGGCGCGGCGTAAAAGGACGGCGGAATCTTGAACAGGGCGCGCAACAGCAGCGATATGAATGGATTCTTCCTGCGCTTGAGTATCTGGCCGAAGGCATTCTTCAGATGCTGGGCGTAGACGCTGAAACAGCGGATTTGCGGCGGCTGCAAGGGCAGTTCCAGCGTCACGGCATGCACGGCGCGGATGTGCGCGCTGACGACCGCCTCGGTCAGACGGCCCAGGCTGGCCCGAATGGCGGGCAAGGTGGCCGCCTCGTGTTCGATGATGGCCAGCAGGCTGGCAAAGCGCGCATCGGCCGCATGCAGGGCCGTGATGTCGAGCAGGCGGTTCCCGTCGAGCGCGACGCCCGCATGGCGCTCGACGCCTGGCGCGGAAAAGGTGCACAGCCTCATGGCAGCGTGACGAAACGGCGGCTGACGACGTTGCCCGCGCCGAGCAAGACCTGCTCCGCCTCGCCCTGGCGGTAACGCTCCAGCAGGTAATCGGGATCGAATTCCACGCCGATGGCGTTCTTTTCAAAGGCCCCCGAGTGAAACCACACGTCGAGTTCTTCCTGGCTGGAGAAGTTATCTACCTGCAGCTCCACCTGCACGCCGTCCGGGTCGCGGAAATACATCGACGTCGTCGGCCCATGGTTGATGCACCAGACGGGCGCGATATCGATCTTCTTCAGGCGCTCGTAGGTGTGCAGCAGGTCGTCGAGCGAGGCGTAGGTGAACGCCACGTGGTCGAGACCCGTGCTTTCGCGCCGCTTCGCACTGAAATTGGCCGTATTGATCAGGGCCAGGCGGTGGTGTTCCTCGTCATACGACAGAAAGCACAGCAGCTCGTTGCGGAACATGATGCGCGCGCCCAGCACGACGGCCCACCAGTCGATGGTTTCCTCGAAATGGCGCGAGGCCAGCACGATGTGCGCGAGCTTGGCCGGCTGGCGCGCCTGCGGGTCGGGACAGGGAATCGGGAATTGCTGCATGGTATGGCTCATGGTGTCTCCTTGGTGGGGTCTGTCCTGCGCATCAGGATTGGTAGTTATTGTGGGAAAACAGGGTGGCAAAGACGTCCGCCAGCGCTTGCGCGGGCGCGGCGCAGCGGCGGCGGCTGCGCCACACCACCACGCCGTCGCCGCGCACCAGCAGCGCGCCGTCCGGCTCCATTTCCAGCGCCTGCGCAAAGGCTGGCGCGGCGAGGCGGAACTGGGCCGCGTCGCTGTCGTCGACGCGGGGACAGGCGACGCGTATGCCCCATTGCGCATTGACGGCATCGAGTGCGGCCAGCCATGCAGCCTGTTGCGACGCCTGCACCAGCAGGGTCAGCGGCTGCTGGCGCGCCAGGTCGCGCGTGGAAACGTCGCTGCCGCGCTGCCCGCTCCACGCGTGGGGAATCAGGCCGCCAGGGCTGGTGGTGGGCCAGTACTCGGTATGTTCGTTCGGCGAACGGGGATGCGGATGCGGCTCGCGGCAGACAAAACCGCAGGACAGCGCGTGACCCAGGTCCATGCCCAGCGTGACGAACACTTCGCGCTGCCTGTCGATGGCGCGCCGCACGCGGGCGCGCAATGCGGCGCCGTCGTCCGACACCTCGGCCAGCCTGGCCAGCGGTTTCAGGCCGCCCGACAGCAAGCCGCCGATCAGCTTACGCGCCAGCGCGCGCGGCAGCAGGCGCACGGGGGCCGATGCCGACAGCGCGGCCAGCTTGCCCAGTCCCGCGGGATCGAGGCCCGCCGCGCCCATCACCTGGTCCGACAGGCCGGACAGCTCGCGCGTGCGGCGCGCATGGTCGTCGATACTCTGCTGGCGCTCCCTGACATAACTGTCCAGCAAGACGTCGCGCAAGGCGGTCGCATCGCCGGCGCGCAGCAGCAGCGCCAGGCGCCAGGCCAGGCTGGCCGCATCCTGGATGCCGTGGTTCATGCCGAAGCCGCCGATGGCGGAAAAGCCGGCCGCCGCGTCGCCGATCAGCAGCGCGCGACCGCGCCGCAGCGTCGCCGCGCGGCGCAATTCCATGTTCCACGGGCGCACCGACATCAGTTCCACCGGCACCCCGGCGTCGCCGATGGCCGCGCGCACCATGGCCAGCGCCTGCGCATCGCCGATGTCGGCGGCCGCCACGTGCGGCGGCAGCACGGCGCAGCTGAGCACCCATTCGCTGTCGTCGGCCTTGTGCGCGGACAGCGCGCCGGCCACGTCGGCGTTGAGTATCCAGTACAGGGGACTGGGACGGGCCGACGTCAGGTGCGCCAGATTTGCCCGGAAATGTATCTGCGCCACCGCCTGCAAGGGCGTCGTCGCCGAGGCGATGCCCAGCGCCTCGCGCGTGGCGCTGGCAGCGCCATCGGCGCCGATCACGTAGCGCGCCGCGCGCCGGCTCGTCGTGCCGCTGGCGCGGTGCGCCAGGGTCAGCGTGGCCGCTTGCGCTTCCTGCGACAGCGCGACCAGCGCATGCCCGGGCAGAAATTCGATCAGCGGCTGCGCCAGCACTTGCGCACGCAGGATAGGATCGGCCACATTCTGCGACAGGTGCAAGGGACGGCACGGGCTGCATGCCAGCAAGGCCGCCGTGTGGGCGGGATCGCCGAGCGGCACGCAGCGGCCCAGGTCCACGCCGGCCAGCGAGGTGCACCAGGTGATGTACCGCAGCTTGAGCGGCGGCGCGCTCGCTTCCCGGAAATCGTCCGCCAGCTCCGGCGCGATCGAACGCAGTACTTCCATCGAGCGTATCGACCAGACGTTGCCGCGCGGATGCGGGTCGGCTTGCGTGCCGCGCTCCACCAGCACGCTGCGGATGCCATATTGGGCCAGCAGCAGCGCCAGCACGGAGCCGGCCGTGCCGGCGCCGACGATGGCGACGGGCGCCGTTTCGCCGCCGCGCGCGCGGTGGCTATCTGTTTGAGTTGAAATCACGGTGATACCTTCAGTGAAGAGCGGCCGCCCGGGCGGGCAGACCAAGATGGAACAGGCTGGCAAAGATGCCGATCAAGTCATCCGCGTGCGGCAGATCCGCGTGCGCATGGCGCCACGCGACATGGCCGTCCGGGCGCACGAGAAACAGGCCATCCGGCTGCTGCTGGTTGAAGCCGGCCAGGCGGCTAACGTCGTCCGGATGCACGAGCGCGTCGAGATCGGCCCCGTGCAACGCCACGCCCAGCGCGGCGGCGGCCTGGCGCGCCAGGTCATGCGCGGTGCCTGCGTGGCAACCCATGCCCGCCAATACGAAGCGTTCACCGCCGAGCAGGCTGTGCGACGACAGTTTCACGCCGGCGGGCGCCGCCAGATGAAAGTGGGGAAAGCGCGCGCCGGGATGGAACGACGGCAGGTGCTCCAGCACCGGATCGCCGGCCTGCGGCGCGCGGCTGCCGTCCCCGCGCACGGCAGCGCTGCGATATAGGTAGCCCAGATCCAGCCCGATCGTATTGAAATGGGCGAACTGGTTTTCCGCCGCCTGCTGCACCCGCTGCCGTTGCCGCGCATGCCGGCCGCCAGCAGCCAGTTGCACCTTGTCCGTGCGCGCCTCGATGGGAGCTACCAGCAGCCGCTTGACGCCGCTGCGCACGGCGCGCGGCAGGCTGCGCGCCACCAGGCTGGCGCGCAGCCTGGCCAGACGCGGTAAATGGTCCATGTTCAAGCCCAGGGCATCGCTCACTTCGCGCATCTTGTAGTGATTCACCGTGCTGGCCTGGCCATTGGCCAGTGCCACCGGCCGCCGTTCCTCTTCGTAGGTCTGCAGCAGCGCCTGCCCCGCCTTGCCCTGGATGACCAGCGCCAGCTTCCAAGCCAGGTTATGCGCATCGGCCGCGCCCGTGTTCAGGCCCAGGCCACCCGTCGGCGGAAAGCGGTGTGCAGCATCGCCCACGAGGAAAACCCGGCCTTGCGCATAGCGTTGCGCCGTGTGCGACTGCATGGTCCAGCTGGAAGTGGAGGTGACCCGCAGCGGCATGGCGTCGTCGCCCAGCGCGGCGCGCACGATGCGCTCGCAGCGCTCGACGGGATAGTCGCGCGGCGATTCGCAGGCGGGGAAATACGGCGTCATGAACACCGAATAGCGGGCCGCGTCGTGCACGATGAACGTACCGGGACAGCGGGCCGACATGATCCAGAACAGGATCGACGGCCGGTCTTGCACCAGATGGCGGATATCGCCCTCGAAATTGATGGTGATCAGGTTGGCCAGGTCCGTCTGCCCCTCCATCGCGATGCCGCACTCGCGCCGCACGCGGCTGCCGGCGCCATCGGCGGCGATGATCCAGTTGCTGCGCACGCGGTACTCCTTGCCCGTGGCGCCATCCTTCAGGCGCGAGATGGCGTGATCCTCGCCGTGCTGCGCGCCCAGCCAGGTGTGGCCGAACGCCGTGCGGCACGGCACGCGCCGCGACAGGTGCTGGAAGAGCAGGCGCTCCAGCTGGTGCTGCGGGATATTGCGCGTGACCTTGCCGCTGGAGCGCGCCAGCTTCGCCGCATATGCGGGGCCGCCGATATCGATGCTGGCCAGGTCGCCGCCGGCCAGGGTGCGGCGCCACGTCACATGGCTGGCGCCATCCGCATGCGTGGCGATGCTGGCCAGCTCGTCGTCGCCGATGCCGATTTCCGCGAGAATTTCCAGCGTGCGGCTGTTGATGACATGGGCCTGCGGCGCCAGGTGCAGATCGTCGCGCTGCTCCACGATCAGAGAGGCGATGCCCCGGTCCGCCAGCAAGGCGGCCATGAGCATGCCGATAGGGCCGGCGCCCACGATGAGCACCGGTACGTCTGTTTCTTGCATGTCTGTCTCCTGTCATGGCGCTGCGTCCGCCACGTCAATTTATATAAGTATCAGCGAAGCTTATATAGTTATAAGTTTGAAGTCAACAGCAATTACGCGGCACGCATCGGACGACGGCGCACGGCGCGCGCGCCGTATAATGGCGCGCAAGTGGGCAGCGTTGCGGCTGCGCGACAGAATGAAATGGAAACCGGGCAGAACAATCCGGCGGCGCGACCTTGAATGAAAAATATGACAGCAGACGACAAGCAATCCACACCAGCCGCCCCTGCCTGGCGAACCCCGCTCTTCAATGCCGGCACGCCGCCGGCGGCGGCGCCAGAAGCGAATGGCAAGCAGAGGCTGATACAGGCGGCCGAGATCGAGTTTTCGCAGAAGGGCTATGAAGGCGCGTCGGTGCTGTCGATCGCGCAGCGGGCCGGCGTCAAGCAGCCGCTGTTGAATTACCACTTCGGCAGCAAGGAGGGGTTGTGGCGTGCCGTCGTGGCGGGCGCGTATGCGGAAGCGGAAGAGTTTTCCCGCACGGTGGACCGGACGCTGGCGTCGGCCGACCCGCTGACGCACTTGAAGGCGCAGCTGAAGACGTTTGCCGTGATCAATGTGCTGCACCCGGCCGCGCATGCGCTGGTCTTCAAGGAAGTGGCCCAGGGTGGCCCCAGGCTGGACTGGATCATCGCCACGTACATGAAGCCCTTCCACGCCCGGCTCGACGCGCTGATCCTCGAGTGCCAGGAACAGGGACTGCTCAAGCGCTATCCTGTCGAGTTTGGCAGCATCATGATGACCGGCATGCTGACCTCCGTGCAATCGTCGATGAACCTGCTCAAAGGCATCTACGGCATCGACTCGATGACGGCGCAACAGGCGGAACTGCACGCCGACCAGCTGATCGACGCCCTCTTCGACGGCGTCGCACTACGTCCGGCCTAGTTTGGCCTGATTCTTACCCTGGGCGAATGGGCCAGCATCGGCTTGCAATCGCGATTGCGCCAGGCACAGTTCCAGCCTAGCGATCAGGGCGGGCACTTCGTCGTGGCTCTGTTGCACAAATTTCCGCCAGCGACGCCTGAATCGCGGCTCGGGTAAACTGTCGGCATGTGCGCACCTGGCAAACCGAAGTATCGAAGGACCAACTGGACGGAGTGCAACGCGGCGCTGAAGGCGCGGGGTTCGCTGCTCAATTTGGCCGGACAAGGACATGTGCTGGCGCGGCGGTGATAGGCGTGGGCTAGACAGAACGACAGCGAGGCGGAGATTCCGTTTTACCTGACCATCAAAGCCCTTTTTAACTCGGCAATAAAGAACGACAAGAAAACTCTGAACAATCCATTCAATGACTAATTTTGCTTTACGGCCAGACGCAGGTCAGGTTTGCCAGCAAAGCTCGATTGAATACGGGAATCAGTGGCATAGCGTTTGATGAGCTTGCAGAACACACACCCGGAGTGGTCCGCCGATGTATCCCCGAGTGCAATCAGATAACGGCAGCGGCACCGAGGGCAGGTGTGCAGAGTCAATTGCGATGAATGGTGGGTCCAAATGCCCTCCACGCTCGCGATCAGCTCGAAAGCACGGTCAAACGAGATGCTGGAACGGCCACTCCACCGCTCTCGATACATCTTGTAGGCGCAGACCAAGGCCTTGCGTGCCGAACAGGCGTGCTGTGTGCGCAAGAACTGAAAAATACTAGCAATCAGTGACGCCTCAGCACGCTGCACCAGTGTCGCCATATGGTACCAATCCTGCGAACTGGGCCATCGACCACCGGTGGCTGGCCGGTCATTATAAAAATATTCCCGCAACAGAGACCCACTCAATCCAGTCAAATAAGCGACAGTTTTCATACGCGCACCGTGTTCGACGCAGGATTTGGCGAGCTGTAGGGCCTGAATGTGTCGCTCAGCATGTTCGTACGCCATACGTCACCTATGCAACGCGCACACGGGCCGCAGTTGTCTGGCCGGCACGCGATGGTCCACAGGATGCATCCTGATCCACAGCGCCGACCCGGCACAACGTCATGGCCAATACGGGCGGTGTTTCAAGGAGAGTTTTAAAATTACCTATTGGCTTAAACAGACTTTCGTGCGACATGCTCGCGGCCAGCAGCTGCAATGAGTCCACGCTCATTGCAGCAAGCGTCTCGGCTGAGGCTGTGTCGAGGTGAAAGGTACAGCAAGTGGCCAGGGGATCATGCTTCAGACCCACCTGGATAGTGAGTAAGTAATTCAAGTTGAGGTACTGCACTTCCGTATATCGAATCGCGTCTTCCATGGTCCACCCCGCTTTGCCCCGCGATGGCGGGGCGTGGTCATTAATCCGGTTTCCGCTGTGCAAATCTGCCAGGTCGGCCAACTGAATAGCGAAGTCATGGGTAAGCCGACTACGCACGAAGGCAATAGCACATTAAAAAAAGACTACTCCGCAAAATTTCAAAGGTCAATAGCAACTGCTAATCGAATCAAAATATTTATATGTACTTTGGCAAACTTTCACTGGAGGAAATCCGATTCTCGCTCTAAAATCAAGCTCTGCCCCATAAAAATACGCCTGTAACAACTGCTACAAATAATCTACAAACAAACAAAGGTCTCTCACTTTACCCCGGCCTGGAGACAAAAATCGTGACAATAAGCAATAACATCCCGCTTACCAGAGAGGCCGTCCGCGAACTTGACATTGATATCGTCCCTGGTGTCCGGCAACGGCTCATTGCAGAACTCGACAGACGGGGGATACATCCAGGACAACGCGAACACTTCCTGAGCCAGATTACCGGCCGGGCGCTGCAAACAGTGGCGCGCTGGATCGATCAAGAAAAACCAGGTCTGCCCGATCTCAAATCGCTCGCCATTGTCTGCCTGCAGTTCGACATGGATGCGAACTGGATCTTGGGATTAACGTCGCATCGCATCCCTTTCCCACGGCAACAATTAACGCCTGGCGTGCGCCAACAAGTGTATGGCCAAGCGGCCCCGCCCTTTGACTGGATCGGCCATTTACTGGTACAGGCAGCCTTGCTCAATGACAACGACTTAGCGGGCCTAATGCGTGGCGACGATATGGCCCCATTAATCCCGGAAGGATCCTTGTATTTCTTTGATGCGTGTGTCCACGAAATAGATATCAATGGTATCTACGTACTTGAGTATCAGGAAAAGGTGCTTGTGAGACACGTAGAGATCGCGGTGGGCGAGGGACTCCTCCTACGCTGCGAGAACACGCGCTACAAACCAACCACGGTAAAAATGGCCAAAGTCGCAAACACGTTAAAAATCGTCGGGCGCGTCAAAAATGTACTGAATTTTTCGACCCTCTGACATCACAATCTGCGGCCCGATTGGCAGCTAACGTCCATTCAATATCTTGCAATAATCCATCTAATTGAGAACACATGCACAGCGTCGTATCTTCGGTTTTACTTATTATTGGTCTTATTTCTACAGGAACCGCACTCTGGCATGGACAGTTAATCGCTGCACTTGCAATTGCTCTGGCAACCGCATATGCCGTTCTTGCTTGGTATTCAGGCATCATTGAATCCCTGACGAACCCGATCTTCCAACTAGCAGGCGCAGTCGTCATTCTTCCCATTGGGCTAGTAGCAATTCTATACAACAACAGGGCTCTAAATGTGGATCTTCAGGTCGCATATAGTGCCGTTCTTTATGATCTTGGCACGATGGACTTGCACTGCGATGACATGTCAGCAGAGCTTCGAAAACTACAGGAATTCGGAGTGATGGCTTGTATCATGCAGGGCAATTCGGATCAGCTAGGTGCTTTGAGTGAGCTGAGCAAGGGAATCCATTTCGGTCCAACGCTCACAGTGCTAGATAGCGGCGCAGCGCTGCTAGAGAGCGACAAGCCAAACTACTGTGCTAAAACCTTCAAAGCAGCTGAAACCCTATGTCCAACAGCATTCATGTCATTGAAAAAATCATATCGCAGCGCGTTACTTGAAGCAGCGCAGTAATCATCTACCGTCCAAGACGCCCCCCCTTCAGTCCTTTGATTTAAAAACACTTATAGGGGATCAAATTCTGTTCCACAGATGAACACGACATCGATCTAGGGTGTGACAGCAATATGCGGTGCTCCGCAGGCGATTAATACCACTCCCCGGTGGCGAAAAGATGCCCCCGGGGATTTTTCAACCATGCCACGACCAACTTATGCAGCTTCGACGATCTGTTGCCATTCCCTACCCGACAACTCCAACATCTTTCCACCGATCTCCTCGAACTCAGTGGCACGATCATAGTCATCCACTTCCTGCGAGTAGCCTGTCACCGCATTGAGCAAGCCGTAACCGTTCATTTGGTGTTCCGCAATGAAATGGCGCAATACCCCTGCTCGCTCCGCCTCGTTCAATACGAAGCGATTCGCCAACACCTCCACAGCCTTCACCGGATCACCCGTCAATGTGATGCCCATGGTCTTGCGCATCTTGTCCGATATCAGTTGAAAGGTTGTCTCCGACACAGCGGTCTGCACCATGTCCCGCGCTTTCAGAAAGATCGCGCGATCTTCGGCCTCCACTGTGTCATCTTGCAGAATAACGTCATCGCCACACTCCAGCAAACGCCCAGCATGGTTTTTCCGCATCGAGCGCTCACAAGCGATGAGCCCGTTGCTACATTTCAGGCGATAAATCAACGGCTCCACACGCAGCCGTCCCACCCCGATCTCCGAATTGCTGACCACGACGCCGGCCTGCAACACGTCTCCTGGCGCGATCTCATGGGTCACCTCGGCACTGACCACCTTCAAATACATCTTGTTTTCTGTCAGCTCCACCGACTCAAAACGGGCACCCGGCAGTTTAAGCAAGATCGGTAAAATGCAGTGGGCCAAATCGATATTGTCGAGCCGACGGAAGCGCGACGACAAGAAGGCTCTGGCCCGCCCCGCCAAGGTCCGTACCATATAGCTATCTGTGGCATTGATTCTGAGCCACGCATTGATGTTTTCATCAAGCAGTTCGGTATCGAACGAACGCATACGCTTAAAATACGGCAATGGTATATCCAGTTTTTTTGCCAGCTGCGCGCAGGTAAAGTCGTTCATCAGGTATCGTTTCTTGCCATAGGGTTCATCAATGACGAGATTGCACTGTCCTGCCGCTGTCGTCTCACTCACCAGCTTCGTTGCCGGCACAATCATGTCCTTCTTAAGTACGGCCTGCCGCTCAAGTTCGACGATAATTTGATCCAAATGACGTCCTGTTTTCATCACAACCTCCATGAAAAAAGCGGGCGATGCAACTCCCTGGCGGGAGCGCATCCCCGCAGGGTCAAGCACGCGGAATGTACTCGATTCCACGTGGGCGCAGCATTGCGCCAACATGCGGCGACCAACCGGCCACCGCGCCAGATTCACTGTTTTGCTCTCTGCACCTCACGCCGCACGACAAGTGCGGTGTGAAATTTTCAATAGCACCTCTGCCCAATCGGCGCCAGCCGACTTCGGCACAAACACCTCGGCCGATCGCCCTGCCCGCCGTGCATGGGATTTCAGGTAGCGACGCGCGAGGCTATAGGCTGCGGCCTGGCCATCAAAAAATGCGTGCGCATCGTTGTCAGCGTAAATGCGCAGGCGTTTGACTGTTTCCGGAATCCATAGCTTTTCCAGGTTCCCGGCACTCACCCCCGCCCACACTGGCTGATGCGAACGTTTCATGACCGCCAGCGCTGTCTCGATACCCTCACACACCGCCAATTCGTCTGTGGATGGCGCCAGACGAATGGCAGCGCCATCGATGCCAGCGCACAGTAACTTCTTGACTGCGCATTCGCGGGCCTTCTCGCCATTGCTCAAATATGTCCGATGCAACGACACCGTGTGACCACTCTTATCCTGCACACAGGCCACCATGGCAGGGTAGCGGCGCACCACAACAGGTTTACCCGTAACCAAATGACGCTCGTAGTAACCCAACGCAGGATGCATGCGCAGCGTCGACGGGTAGCGTTCCAGGTTCACGCCCCGGTTCCGCAGATACCTGTCCACCTCATCTCCTGGCATCACTGGCATCGTTTCAGCCAGAATCTTCCGAATCAGACCATCGCGTTCGGCACGTGAATCCTGCGCGAGCGAGATCGGTGGCCTCGGCGCACGCATACCCAGGTAGCTGTCCACTTTGCCAAGTGCATCAACAGCACTCAGCCCTAAGCAGCCCATCAACAATTTGAATCCGCCACCGGCGCCGCAGCCACGGCAAATATAGTTGCCGTGGCCAAATTTGTCCGTGTATTGAAACCGGTCAGTGCCACCGCAATCACCCAAGGGACATGGCTGATTACGTTGATTGAGCACTTTCGCATCCACGCCCAGCGCCAGCAGAATTTCCGTCCACCGTCCAAACGCGCGCTGCTTAACCCGCTGAAAATGCGCGTTAAATTCTTCCTCGTTTCTGGTCATGTTGACCTCCCCATGTCAGGCCCCAAGAAAAATTGCCTTCGCACGGGTACGTTACGCGGCGTGCAAACAGCCACGCCTGATCCATGGCAACGCCAACTTCCCCAGACAGCAGTTCATTTACAGTGAAGGACATCGCTCTTCTGTCCGGACGTCCACGCTGGGGATCGACCTGAAAACCGCCCGGCACTAAGGACAAGCGTATTAACCGCAGTTCTTGACCGAGGTAAAAAACCCGACCTGCCTTCCCCACAACAATCTCGCTTTCCTTGATTCTGAAAATCAATTCATCGATGTCCCGCACCCGACAGAAGCGAACGGAAGGGAATGCAGCGGCAATGAAGGCATCAAGCATGGCGCCCTCCCTTCGTATTTACCTGGCGTCCAGACTTACCGACATGTCCACGCAAGCAATCCTCATCTTTTGCTGCACCCAGCGATGTAAAAAGATCGGATTGATGGAGCTTGATCTGCTCATTCATCCACTGCGGGTTCTTGAATAAATTGTCGGAAATCCAGTCTGGCTTTGCCAGTACCGCTTGGCGGGCCCACTCGGGGTAGTCCTGCAGCGAACTCAGAAACCAACAGCACAACTGGGAACCAATCCAATCGCGCACCTCCTGCGCATCAATAGCGCCGATGAATGGTAGCTGCGACAACGGACTGCCACTTACCACCTTCATACAATTGACGAAGGAAAACGGCTGCGTATCCCGAACCGGATCCGTGAACACCCAACGAACCAGTTCAAACTTCTCGTCCAGGGGCGTGCGCGGGTCGCTGAGCAGACTTACTTTGCGTAATAGCCACCAGTGCAATGCCACCAACTCCTCTTCTGAAAATTCAATCGCGTCATCATTCGTCTCGCGCGCGGATACCTTGTTCGCAGGTGCGCGCGGCACGCCAGGATGGAAAGAAGCGTCCCTATCCTGGGGGACGCGACAATAGTTGATCTGATATCTGCTCATGATTGCCTCGCACAAAAAAAGGGACAAGGCAACTCCCTCTCGGGATGCATCGTCCCAAAGGGGGAAATAGATCATCCGGTTGCTACGACGCACCGGAACTTCAATTGACTGGCTTGATACTGACGGCTGATGCCGTTTCGGCGGGGATGCCAGCTACCGTCCTGAAAACGCATGCAAAGTGTTTTGACGTAACGGCGCGGTGCACGCGGCGCGTCAAAACACTCTCGTTCTTCAGAAACACGGTCGCCGGGCCTGGAAACAGGAGACGATCCAATCGGTGCTGCGGCGCGCTGGGCGCAATTGACAGGCTTGCCGGACGATGCAGGGCTAGCTGCTGCGATGATGTACTGACTTTAGGCCGCCCTCACCTGCCTGTCAACACAGGTTCGACGAAAAATGCCATCAGCAAAGTCACCTGCGGTGGGAACCCCGGTTGCGTACGCCTCAATGCGATTATCGGCCGCCCACACTAGCGAGCGCAGTACCCGCAAATACGCTTCCAAAGCTCCGTGCATTCCTCTTGAATCAGCATGATGGCGAGTCCACCATGTCATGTAGCCCCATGGGCATTTTCAAGGACATCATCATGAACCACCCAGCTCCCACCCATTTGATCGTCACGCGTGATCACGGCGAAGCCAACAGGAAGTTGCTGGCCAAGGAGGCCGCCGCCGATCTGACGCGTGTCGAATCTGCCAGCCGCAAGGTCAATATCACGCTCGCCAGTCCGGAAGGCAAGCGTTTGTACTTGCGATGCTTCTACGTCTCACAAGCGAGTTTCCATTTTATTTCCGTCTTTGCCAGGATGAAATTACCAGCCGAGGATGTCGATAAAGTAGAACAGGAATTGCGCACCATGCTTGACGCGCGCATTGCCTTGGCCAACCAGAGTATCGTCACCTTCGAGAAACTGTGCCATCAACATGGCATCACGGACTTGGCCAGCTATGACATCGAACCTCTTGCCATCGAAGCGAAAGTATTTTCCATGTTCGGCCGGCGATTACTGGAATTGATCAGCAAAGTCGACCAGCTCATGCCCATGCTCGAAACCCTGTGCATTGACGAGGCACTCTCGACAAGCCAGCTCATTACCGAAAAATCGCAGATCAAGAAAACCGTGCGTGCAGTGACCGCAACCACGCGCGCGCTGTCCCTGGGCCTGCTCAAACGCATCAATGCCCTGCCCGTATCCGAACGCAAAGCCACCACAACGAACAGCCATCCATCCCCTGGAGAGGGATCCGCCATGCACACATCGTTCAACGGAGCACCTCAACAATCAGGCGCCCCAGAGCCCAATGCGGCCCCTGAGAGCGTTTTGAGCGATGCTGCCACGGAGATGAGCGAAGAGGCGTCCGCGAGCCCCTGACAGGCTTAATAAGCCTTGCTACCCGCATCGCGGATAGGGAGACTAAAACCACTGCGCCGGTACGGAGGAAGCCATGTGCATAAAAATGATGCTCTGCAGTGAACTGCCTGTGACCCAGGCATGGTGTATCGCTGCGATGGAAACCGCGTTTGGGCCGGCCTATCGCATGGCCCCAGGGACCGCCTGTATGTCTCCCCTGGACACACCCCTGATACACAACGGCATTGCAATGATCGTGATCGAGCAGGCATCGAGGTTCGCCCCGAAGGATGTCCGGCAACTGATCAAGTGGTGCCATGCCCACGACAAGGCTCTGCTGGTGTGCGGAGCGTTGTCTGAGGAAGAGCGGGAAATCTGCGGATTAAGCCATTGCATCGCGATTGACATCACTGCCCTACAGGCGCCGGTATGTATCCAGTGGACGTCCTGCGCCGGCACGCTCCAGCTGTTCGAAGAAATGTTCGTACCTACGCTGAAAACCGTCCAGCGGACCGCCCATCTCTACTGTTCCGGGCTACGCTGCCGGCACCATCGTCGTAGAGAGGTAACAGGTACTCAGCGGATACAGACACTTCTCAAGGGACCGGAGCGGCGGAAAAGTCTCATAGGCCATTCACATTCCAACGCTTTCCCACATGATCACGACCGATCGGCTACACGCCACTGACGGCCGCCGCTACAGCATCCATCAATTGCCGTGAAATGCTACCAAAATATGCCTGTTTTCAACTTGATGACCACGATCAGCGCAGCCACCATGGCTCAGGATCATCCGTCATCGGTCATGGAGACAGTTCATCATGAAATACAATCCCCCTTCGAACCAATCGCCCTTTGCCCCCTCGGTGTATCCAGCCTTTGGTCAGCGGGCAATTATCGGCGGCATCAAGCGCCAGCGTCAGGCTGCTCAGAAAGCCAGCCGATCACCCCGCGCAGCACGTACGCTTACCGAGAGCGACCTCAGGATACCTGGCCGGGTCCTCATTAAACGCCGCCAGCTTTTGCAAAAGGTGCCGCTATGCGAGCGGACCATCCTGAACCTTGAAAAACGAGGGCAGTTTCCACGGCGCTTTAGCATCACCTCGCGTTTGGTCGCCTGGGACCTCAAGGAAGTGGACGCCTGGATCGCAGAACAGCAAGCGGCGGCACGCCTGCCAGCGGTGCCGCAAGCACAGCCTGTGCAACGCAAAGCGCTCAGGTAGTCTCTCACTCTTTCAGCTTTGTCCAGGCGTCGATCATGTCTGCCCACTCCTGCAGCATGGTTCGGCGCTGCACCGAATACTCAGCCTTGTTGTACACGGCTCGCACGCCCCTCTGCTCGTGGGCAAGACATTTTTCGATCCAATCGGTGTTGTAGCCGGCTTCGTGCAGCAGGGTCGATGCTGTTCGCCGCAAATCGTGCGGCGAAAAATCGGCCAGTTGTTTCCCACAGTCTCGTGCCGTGGCGCAGACTGACACCAGGATGCGATTGAGCGAAGCACCATTCATCGGCACATCAGGGTCATATCGCGATGGCAAAATATAATCGGATGTGCCAGCACAGGTACGCAACGCAACGAACATATCCAACGCCTGGCGCGACAGATAGACATTGTGGGGGTTGCGGCGCTTCATACGTCGGGCCGGAATAGTCCATAGAGCATCGGTAAAGTTCACCTCACTCCATGTTGCGTCCGTCAATTCGGATTTGCGCACCATGGTGAGCAACAGTAATTTGCAAGCCAGGCGCAAGGTCGGCGCGCACTGCACGTATTCGATATGTTCGTAGAACAGCGCGATCTCTTCGGCCCCCAACGCGCGGTCGCGTGGTTCAAATACGGCAATGGATGAGGGAGCAACCAGATCCGCCGGGTTGATTATCTGTTGTCCCCGTTGTTCCGCATACTTGAAGACCAGTTTGACGATATCGCGCGCGTGCACGGCCGTCGCAGGGGCGCCACGTGCGAGGATGGCGTCGCATACGGAACGTAACTCGTTGTGCGTTATTTCATGCAGCAAGAGACTGCCAAATGGGCGCTTCAGATCGCGTTCATACACCGAGCGCCGCATTTCCCGCGTCGACTCCGCCATTTTGTACTTTATTAGCCAACGTTCTGCCCAGACGCTGAATGGTTCTCCAGCGGCCAACTGATGGCGCGATTGGGCTTTGAGGCGCGACGGGGACTTGCCTTCCGATTGCGCTTTCTTCGCTTCCTGCAAGCGTTCCCTCGCCTCGTGCAAACTCAAGCCACCCGCCCCGTAGCGTCCGAGCACCAAGGTTTCGTACCGGCCATTGACGCGGTAGTTATAGCGAAACGAGATCGTGCCACTGGGGAGCACCGTCGCATACATGCCATCACGATCTGGCACCTTGTAGGCTTTCTCTGCTGGTTTCAGGTTTTTCAATTTTGTATCGGTCAGCATAGACACCTCCCATTCATACAAAGTCTGTATTGGCACCGGATGTATTTCAAACAATCAATCACTTAGCACGAAAAAAAAGTGACATCTGCTGCTACTCACGAGGTCCAGATACCCTCGCCGCGACGAGCGCGCCAGGGATCCATAAATACTTTTAAAATCATATACTTAGCCTAATAAACACCCTCACCGATACCCTCACCGTGCCAAATGGGCGGTGGGAACCAAATGTGAAATATTCCAGGCAGCAAGTTGAGTACCCATAACCGTACCCACAAAAAAACGTGCTTGGCTCTGCCGTGGGTTGCTTGCGTTTGCCAGACAAAATAAAAAAAGCCCCTGAAAAATCAGGGGCTTAGCTGTTTCATTGACCCGGCGTTACCTTACGGTGCCGGACGGGAGATTATTCCCACTCGATGGTCGCCGGCGGCTTGCCCGAAATATCGTAGACGACGCGGTTGATGCCGCGCACTTCATTGATGATGCGGTTGGAGACCTTGCCCAGCAAGCTGTGCGGCAGGTGCGCCCAGTGGGCCGTCATGAAGTCCTGCGTTTGCACGGCGCGCAGGGCCACCACGTATTCGTAGGTGCGGCCATCGCCCATCACGCCCACCGATTTGACGGGCAGGAAGACGGCGAACGCCTGGCTGGTCGCTTCGTACCAGTTCGCTGGCAGCGCGTCCGGGTCGACGGCCTGGCCGGCGACGAACTCGTACGGCGTGTTGCGCAATTCTTCGATGAAGATGGCATCGGCGCGGCGCAGCAGGTCGGCATAGTCTTTCTTGACTTCGCCGAGGATGCGCACGCCCAGGCCCGGGCCCGGGAATGGGTGGCGGTAGACCATGTCATGCGGCAAGCCGAGCGCGACGCCCAGTTTGCGCACTTCATCCTTGAACAGTTCGCGCAAAGGTTCGAGCAATTTGAGCTTCATGGTGTCCGGCAAGCCGCCCACGTTGTGGTGGCTCTTGATGGTCTGGCCCTTTTTACCTTTGCCGGCCGATTCGATCACGTCCGGGTAAATCGTGCCTTGCGCCAGCCATTTGGCGTTGACCAGCTTGCCCGACTCGACCTGGAAGACTTCGACGAATTCGCGGCCGATGATCTTGCGCTTTTGCTCGGGGTCGGTGACGCCGGCCAGGTGGCCCATGAACTGGTCTTCCGCATCGACGCGGATAACTTTCACGCCCAGGTTCTTGGCGAACATGTCCATCACCATCTTGCCTTCGTCCAGACGCAACAGGCCGTGGTCGACGAAGACGCAGGTCAGCTGGTCGCCGATGGCGCGGTGGATCAGGGCTGCCGCGACGGACGAATCGACGCCGCCGGACAGGCCCAGGATGACGTCATCCGTACCGACTTGGGCGCGGATCTTTTCCACCGCTTCGCTGATGTAGTCGGGCATGTTCCAGTCCGACTTGCAGCCGCAGATTTCATGTACGAAGCGGCCGATCATGGCCTTGCCCTGCACCGTGTGCGTCACTTCCGGGTGGAATTGCACGCCGTAGAACTGGCGCTCTTCGTCGGCCATGGCGGCGATCGGGCAGCTCGGGGTGTTGCCCATCAGCTTGAAGCCTGGCGGCATTTCCAGCACCTTGTCGCCGTGGCTCATCCACACTTTCAGCATGCCGTGGCCTTCATCGGTGACGAAGTCGGCAATACCGTTGAGCAACTTGGTATGGCTGCGGGCGCGTACTTCGGCGTAGCCGAATTCGCGCACCAGGCCGTTTTCCACCTTGCCGCCCAGCTGGGCCGCCATGGTTTGCATACCGTAGCAGATGCCCAGCACGGGCACGCCCAGCTCGAACACGGCTTGCGGCGCGCGCGGCGAATCGCCGTCCAGGGTGGAATTGTGGCTGCCCGACAGAATCACGCCGGCGGCGCCGTAGTTGCGCACGAATTCGTCGCTGACGTCATACGGGAAGACTTCGGAAAACACGCCGGAATCGCGCACGCGGCGGGCGATCAACTGGGTGACTTGGGAACCGAAATCGAGAATGAGGATTTTAGAGTGCATGGTCGGAGCTTTATTCAGGGTCAATTGCAAAACCGGCGCACTGGGCGCCGGTCTGGACTTTCGCTACCACAATAGCGTAGCTGGAAAACTGTTCAGGGCAAGGCGCAGTGCCGAAGACAGTACGAATAGTACGGCGAGGCACTGGAACGCAGCCATGGACAGTTTCTCCAGTACGCTTACTCGGAGCGGTAGTTAGGCGCTTCTTTCGTGATCTGCACATCATGGACATGCGACTCGCGCATGCCGGCCGAAGTGATTTCCACGAATTCCGCTTTTTCGCGCAGTTCGTCGATGGTGGCGCATCCGCAGTAACCCATCGATTGACGCACGCCGCCCACCAGCTGGAAGATGATCGCCAGCACGCTGCCCTTGTAGGCCACGCGGCCTTCGATACCTTCAGGCACGAACTTGTCGGCCTTCATCGTGGCGTCCTGGAAATAACGATCAGCCGAACCATCGGACATCGCGCCCAGCGAACCCATGCCGCGGTACGACTTGTAGCTGCGGCCCTGGTACAGGATCACTTCGCCCGGTGCCTCTTCCGTACCGGCAAACATGGAGCCCATCATGACGGTCGAGGCGCCAGCGGCCAGCGCTTTCGAGATGTCGCCCGAGAAGCGGATGCCGCCGTCGGCGATACATGGCACGCCCGTGCCTTCCAGCGCTTCGGCCACGTTCGAGATGGCCGTGATTTGCGGCACGCCCACACCGGCGACGATACGCGTGGTGCAAATCGAGCCAGGACCGATGCCGACCTTGACCGCATCGGCGCCGTATTCGACCAGCGCCTTGGCGGCGGCGGCCGTAGCGATGTTGCCGCCAATCACTTCGACTTGCGGATACTTGGTCTTGATCCAGCGTACGCGGTCGAGGATGCCTTGCGAGTGGCCGTGGGCCGTATCGACCACCAGCACGTCGACGCCGGCAGCGACCAGCAGGTCGATGCGCTCTTCATCCTTGGCACCTACGCCGACGGCAGCGCCGACCAGCAGCTTGCCCTGGCTGTCTTTCGACGCGAACGGGTGGGAAGTCGACTTCTGGATATCCTTGACGGTGATCAGACCGCGCAGTTCGAACGCGTCGTTGACGACCAGCACGCGCTCGAGGCGGTGCTTGTTCATCAGGCGCTTGGCTTCGGCCGTATCGGCGTCTTCCTTGACGACCACGAGTTTTTCGCGCGGGGTCATCTTGGCGGAAGCTTCCGCGTCGAGTTCCTGCTCAAAGCGCAAATCGCGGTTGGTGATAATGCCGACAACTTCCTTGCCCTTGACGACAGGGAAACCGCTGATGCCGTATTGTTCCGTCAGGGCGATCACGTCGCGGATTTTCATTTCCGGCGGAATCGTGATCGGGTCGCGCAGCACGCCGGCTTCAAAACGCTTCACGCGGGCCACTTCACGCGCCTGGTCTTTCGGATTCAAATTCTTGTGAATGATGCCGATGCCGCCTTCCTGGGCCATCGCGATCGCGAGGCGGGCTTCCGTCACCGTATCCATGGCTGCGGACAGCAAGGGAATATTCAGGGTGATATTGCGGGTCAGACGAGTTTTGAGGGACGTATCGGCGGGCAAAACGTTGGAGTAGGCTGGGACGAGCAGCACGTCATCGAATGTGAGTGCTTTTTGAAGTAGACGCATAGCATTTCCTATTGGCGCAAAAGCAGATTATACAGAAAAAAGCGCCCTCCGTCCTTGCAGCATAGAAAAGATATTTGGAAATAGCAAAAAAATGTCCCGCCAGGGCCAGCCGCAAGCCGCAGCCCTGCCCTCTTCCAGACCCGTCAGGTCTTGGCGGGCTTGCCGCTGGCACGCCGGCGGCGCGCTTCTTTCGGGTCCGCCTGCAGCGGACGGTACACCTCGATCCGGTCATGCTCGCGCAAGACGGTGTCCAACGGCTTCTTCTTGCCATAGATGCCGACCATATTCACGGCCAGGTCGATGCCGGGGACTTCCTGCAGCAAGCCGCTCTGCTCCACCGCCTGCCTGATGGTGGCGCCTGCAGCCACCGTCAAGGTGCGCAGGAAGCTGCTATCCGGCAAAGCATGGCAAACTTGCACCTGGATGCTCACTTCAGCCATACACCGTCTCCGCGCGCTTGCAGAAGGAATCGACCATGCTGTTGGCGATCATGCCGAAGACGGGGCCGATGATCTGCTCGAGCACACGGCTGGAAAACTCGTAATGCAGGTCCAGCTCGATCTTGCACGCATCTTCACGCAGGGCCTTGAAGGTCCACACGCCGTCGAGGGTCTTGAAAGGACCGTCTACCAGCTTCATCTTGATGGAGCTCGGCGGCACGTTCTCGTTGGACGTGGTGAAGCTTTGGCGCACGCCGTGGTAATGTATGCCCACGCTGGCGACGACCGTGTTCTCGCCCCGCTCGCGAATCTCGACCGCACCGCACCAGGGCAGGAATTTGGGATAATCCTCCACCGCCGCCACCAGCGCGAACATTTGTTCGGCGCTATAGCCGAGAAAAACTGATTTATGTACTACTGCCATTGAAGAACCATTTGCTATGATGTTGGATACATTTGATTTTATCGCGCTTGCGCGAGACAGTAGTTTAACCGACCCGCGCACATTTACCATCTCATGACCATAGCAGACAACAGAAAAGCCTTCCACGACTACTTTATCGAGGATCGCTACGAAGCCGGCATCGTGCTGGAAGGCTGGGAAGTCAAAGCCATCCGCGACGCCCGCGTACAAATCAAGGAAGCCTACGTTGTCGTCCGCGGCGATGAACTCTTCCTGTTCGGCGCGCATATCAGCGCCCTGCCGACCGCCTCTACCCACATCCACCCGGAAGCCGTACGCACGCGCAAGCTGCTGCTGCACCGTGCGGAAATGGATAAACTGATCGGCAAGGTGGAACGCTCCGGCTATACGCTGGTGCCGCTCAACCTGCACTACAAGGGCGGCCGCGTCAAATGCGAAATCGGCCTGGCCAAGGGCAAGAAACAGCACGACAAGCGGGCAGCGGAACGCGACCGCGACGGCGCGCGCGAAGTGCAGGCGGCAATGAAGTCGCACCGCCGCTGATCCGGCACCACGCGCAGCGATCTGCGCCAATACCACCAAGCCCGGCTATATGCCGGGTTTTATTTTGCCGGTACCTGCGGCAAACGGAAATGCACAGCGCAATGGGATGAAAACAGGAAAAGGAAGAGATACTGCGGGAATAAGACAAGTATTATCGAAAATACCATGGAGATAAACGAATGAATCAGCTTTGCCTGCCTGGCCAAAGACGATTAATCAGGAAAGTTCCGGATGCTTGCATGCTGCCTTGTACTACACCTGTACTACTCCACAGGACAAGCATCCGAATGAACGGTTTGTTAAACCTTCAGGATCAAACCTTCAGCAGATCGCGCGACTTGCCCGAATCGGTCCACTCTTTGACCCATTTCGGTTGACGGCCACGGCCAGTCCATTGCTGCGTCGCATCATCCGGATTGCGATAGCGTACTGCGACCGTGCCGGTTTTAGCGCGGATACCGGTACCAACCAGATCTTTTACGGAAACGCCAACGCTCTGGGCGATTGCCAGGATTTGTTCACGCGCTTTGGACAGATCGTCCTGTTCGCGTTTCTTCATTTGCTTCTTGATGTCGTCCTGCAAGGTGCGCAGTTCGGACAGGGATAAGCTGGACAGATCCATGATATTTCCTTGTGTGAGTTGAAAAATATAACTGAACAGTTAAATTCTATCCAATTGTAACGCGACTGAGGTGATTTTTCTTGAGATTTGATTGTTTTTTACAATTCTTTTACCAAAAACCCGACTTCCCCGACCTTCAGATGATGTAAGTCTTCAATCCAGGGAGCGGACATCGCGCCGGGCCGACTGTCTGCGCCGACTTCCCTTCCTTGTGCGATCGCGATTCAATGCAGCACCATCGGCAGTATTTATTTTGCAGCACTTTCTGCTTCATTGCAATTTATAGTAATCATAAATTGCAATTCAAAATATACATGGGAGCAATACTATCGCCAATTATGCACCGACTTTCAAACACTACCCAAGTATCCGCCGCGGATATCGGCTCAATCATCGCAATGCATGAGCAGCAGATTCTACTTCAATCGAAAAGATAAGCGTCGCACGACAGCATATAATCCCGAAAGTGCGCACAGCATAGCATAAAGAAAATATTTTCAACATTGCCATTTAAAGCGCAGATACTCGGGCCCTGTCGCCAGCATATATTCCAGCAGCGCAAATGAAAACTGCCCGCGATATGGCGGGCAGTTTTGACGACTAACTTGCTACGAGTTTGCTATTCACCAGGCAATCAAGGAATAGCCACACCGCTTTTCGGCTTTTGCGTTTTCACCACCTGCATCGCCGTGGCGATCAAACCGCTCATATCGCCCAGATTGGCCGGCACGATAATCGAGTTATTTGTTTTCGCCAATTGCGCGAACGCGCCCACATACTGCTCGGCCACTTTCAGGTTGACGGCATCTTCGCCGCCCGGCTCGCGGATGGCGGCGCCCACCTGGCGCAGCGCTTCGGCACTGGCTTGCGCCAGTGCGACGATGGCCGTGGCCTGGCCTTCGGCGCGGTTGATCGACGCCTGCTTTTCGCCTTCCGAGCGGGCAATCGCCGCTTCGCGCTCGCCGCTGGCGATATTGATCTGCTCCTGCTTGCGCCCTTCCGAGGCGGCAATCAGCGCACGCTTTTCGCGTTCAGCCGTAATCTGCGCCTGCATCGCATGCAGGATTTCCTTGGGCGGCGTCAAATCCTTGATTTCATAGCGCAATACCTTGACGCCCCAATTCGCCGCCGATTCATCGATGGCATTCACGATGGCCGTATTGATATGGTCGCGTTCTTCAAATGTCTTGTCGAGTTCCATTTTACCGATCACCGAACGCAAGGTCGTTTGCGCCAGTTGCGTAATGGCGGCGATATAATTCGACGAGCCATACGAAGCACGCATGGCGTCGGTAATCTGGAAATACAGAATGCCATCGACCTGCAATTGCGTATTGTCGCGCGTAATACATACCTGCGGCGGCACGTCGAGCGGAATTTCCTTGAGCACGTGCTTGTAGGCGATACGGTCGACAAAAGGCACGACGATATTCAAGCCAGGGCCCAATACCGCATGGAACTTGCCCAGGCGCTCCACCACCCAGGCATGCTGCTGCGGTACCACATTGACCGTCTTGAAGACAAATACCAATGCCAGCAATAACAAGATCAACGACATGCTTCCGATGCTTACTTCCATAATCTACTCTCCAGGTTATCCAACAATCAAACGGCTGCCACGCACGGCGCGTATGGTGTAATGGCCGGCTTGCGTATCGCTGCCGGGAATCAGTTCCACATCCCACAAGGCGCCGCGGTACATGACGCGCGCCGCACCATCGACCCAATGCGCGACCGCCACGCTTTGGCCGATATCGAGATTGACATTCGGATCCTGCGCCGCATCGCGCCGCGCCGCCTTGCCAAAACGGCTGCGCCGCAATAACAGGGTGGCCGCCACGCCGACAATGGCGGCCGTCAGGGCTTGCCAGCCGCCATTGCCGCCCGCCAGCGCCACCAGTCCTCCGGCACTGATACCGATGGCGATCATCAGCAAATAAAACGTGCCCGTAAACAGCTCCAGGATCAATACCGCGCCAGCCGCCACAAACCAGCCTACCCATTCAGCCATGATGCCTCCATCTTTGCGAATCCGAAAATAAAAAACCCCGCAGCCTATATAAGCGACGGGGTTTAATGCGTATTACTGCCTGATATTATTCTTGCCAAACACCTATATACAAACAGTCTAACGCAATTCCTGATGGCGTCAATAGGCAGGGGCGAATTAGCGCCGCAGGCCCGGCAATTACTCTTCCAGCAGGCTGCGCAGCATCCACGCCGTCTTTTCATGCAAATCGAGGCGCTGCGTGATCAGGTCGGCCGTCGGCTGGTCATTGGCTTTTTCCAGCAGCGGGAACAGGCGGCGCGCCGTGCGCGCAGTCGCTTCCTGTGCCGATACCAGGTGGCTGACCATGTCCAGCGCCGGCGGCACGCCGTCGATTTCCTTGATCGAGGCCAGCTTGACGAATTCCTTGTAGGTGCCCGGCGCAGGATAGCCGAGGGCGCGGATGCGCTCGGCGATCAGGTCCAGCGCGGCCCACTGTTCCGTGTATTGCGTCATGAACATCAGGTGCAGGGTGTTGAACATCGGCCCCTTGACGTTCCAGTGAAAATTATGGGTCATCAGGTACAAGGTGTAGCTGTCGGCCAGCAGGCCGGACAGGCCTTCCGCAATCTTCGCGCGGTCCGCCTCGGAAATGCCGATGTCGATCTTTGCCACTTTGCTCGGTTTCTTGCTTGCCATGAGAACTCCCGTTTCAATGTATTGGTGGAATCATTTTAGCTGATCTGGCGCAATGCCATCGAATACAGGCGTGCGCCGCATGGCAGGCATAAAAAAACCCGCTGCCGGGTGAGCGGCAGCGGGTTTTCAGAGGGCGGACAAGACGCTTACGCTTTCAGCGCAGCGAGCTTTTGCCAGGTATCGATCACCGAGTCCGGGTTCAGCGACATCGATTCGATGCCCTGCTCCATCAGCCAGACGGCGAAGTCCGGATGGTCGGAAGGACCCTGGCCGCAAATGCCGATGTACTTGCCGCGTGCCAGGCAAGCCTTGATGGCCAGGGCCAGCAGGGCTTTCACGGCAGGATCGCGCTCGTCGAAGTCGGCGGCCAGCAATTCCATGCCGGAATCGCGGTCCAGGCCCAGGGTCAGCTGGGTCAGATCGTTCGAACCGATCGAGAAACCGTCGAAATGGTCGAGGAACTGGTCGGCCAGGATGGCGTTCGACGGCACTTCGCACATCATGATGACGCGCAAGTCGTTCTCGCCGCGCTTCAAGCCATTCTTCGCCAGCAAGTCGATGACTTTCTCGGCCTGGCCCAGGGTGCGCACGAAGGGCACCATGATTTCCACGTTCGTCAGGCCCATGTCATTGCGCACGCGCTTCATCGCTTCGCATTCCATGTTGAACGCTTCGGAGAAGTCAGCCGACAGGTAGCGCGCCGCGCCGCGGAAGCCCAGCATCGGGTTTTCTTCGTCCGGCTCGTAGCGCGAACCGCCGATCAGCTTCTTGTACTCGTTCGACTTGAAGTCGGACAGACGCACGATGACTTTTTTCGGCCAGAACGCGGCGGCGATGGTGGCGATGCCTTCGGCCAGCTTGTCGATGTAGAACGCTTTTGGCGAAGCGTGGCCGCGCGCCACCGATTCCACGGCCTTTTTCAGGTCGGCGTCGATGTTCGGGTATTCCAGGATCGCGCGCGGATGCACACCAATATTGTTATTGATGATGAATTCCAGGCGCGCCAGGCCCACGCCCGCATTCGGCACGGACTGGAAGTCGAACGCCAGCTGCGGATTGCCCACGTTGAGCATGATCTTGGTGTCGAGCTTCGGCAATTCGCCGCGCGACACTTCCGACACTTCCGTTTCCAGCAAGCCATCGTAGATCTTGCCTTCGTCGCCTTCGGAGCACACCACGGTGACAAAGGTGCCGTCTTTCAGCACGTCGGTGGCGTTACCGCAGCCGACGACGGCAGGCACGCCCAGCTCACGCGCAATAATTGCCGCGTGGCAAGTACGACCGCCACGGTTGGTGACGATGGCCGAAGCGCGCTTCATGACCGGTTCCCAGTTCGGGTCCGTCATGTCGGCAACGAGCACGTCGCCTGGCTGCACGCGTTCCATGTCGGCCGGGTCGTGGATCACGCGCACGGGGCCGGCGCCGATCTTCTGGCCGATGGCGCGGCCGGAAGTCAGCACGGTGCCGGTGCTTTTCAGCTTGAAGCGCTCTTGCACGTCGGTCGCCTTTTGCTGCGACTTGACGGTTTCAGGACGCGCTTGAAGGATGTACAGCTTGCCGTCGCGGCCATCCTTGCCCCACTCGATGTCCATCGGACGGCCGTAGTGGTTTTCGATGATGACGGCGTATTTGGCCAGTTCCACCACTTCGCTGTCGTTCAGCGAGTAGCGGTTGCGCATTTCGACGGGCACGTCGACGGTTTTCACGGAACGGCCGGCTTTCGCTTCGTTCGTGAATTCCATCTTCAGCAGTTTCGAGCCGATATTGCGGCGGATCACGGGCGATTTGCCTTTTTCCAGCATCGGCTTGTGCACATAGAATTCGTCGGGATTGACGGCGCCCTGCACCACGGTTTCGCCCAGGCCGTAGCTGGAAGTGACGAAGACCACGTCCTTGAAGCCCGATTCGGTATCGATGGTAAACATCACGCCGGCCGCGCCCAGGTCGGAGCGCACCATGCGCTGCACGCCGGCCGACAGGGCCACTTCAGCGTGCGTAAAGCCCTTGTGCACGCGGTACGAGATGGCGCGGTCGTTGTACAGCGACGCGAACACCTGCTTCATGGCTTCGAGCACGTTGTCGATGCCGACCACGTTCAGGAAGGTTTCTTGCTGACCAGCAAAAGACGCGTCCGGCAAGTCTTCCGCCGTGGCCGAGGAACGCACGGCAAACGACATTTCGGTATCGGAATCGGCCACCAGCTTGGCGTAGAACTGGTCGATTTCGGCGGCCAGGCGGGGCTGGAATGGCGTTTCCACGATCCATTGACGGATCTCGGCACCGGCTTGCGCCAGCGAGCGCACGTCATCGATGTTCAGCCCTTCGAGGCGCTGGGCGATGCGTTCGGCCAGCGGCAAGCCGCCGTTGGCGCTATATGACAGGAAATCGCGGAATGCCTGCGCCGTGGTGGCAAAGCCACCGGGCACGCGCACGCCGGCTTCCGCCAGTTGGCTGATCATTTCGCCCAGGGAGGCGTTCTTGCCGCCGACGGATTCGACATCCGTCATGCGCAAATGCTCGAACGAGGCAACATACACCGCGTCCTTGTCTTCCTGCTGTTGCGATACTGCGTTGGTCATAATGACACCCTTACTGATGATAGAAATCTTTACGCGCGGCGCACAGACAGTCTTCTTGTTATTCTTGGCGTCGTGCAGCACAATCATACCGTTGCAGCCATTTTACCTTGTGCGGCGCAAATTGACGACGCACAATCTTGATCCGAAAACCCATGACACAAGAACCACGCCCTCCTCTGCCCTCCGCGGCCCGCACCGTCTTCTTCGTTTCCGACGGCACCGGCATCACCGCCGAGACGTTCGGCCACTCGGTGCTGACGCAGTTCGATCTGCGCTTCCGCCAGATCCGCCTGCCCTTCATCGATACCATGGACAAGGCCTACGAGGCGGCGCGCAAGATCAACGAAGCCTTCGCCACCGATGGCCAGCGCCCGATCATTTTCTCGACCCTGGTGAAGAACGACCTGTCGGCCGTGATCCGCAAGTCCAGCGGCATGCACATGGACCTGATCCAGACCTTTGTCGCCCCGCTGGAGCAGGAGCTGGGCGTGATGTCGACCCATACCATCGGGCGTTCGCACAACATCGTCGACAGCGAGGAATACAAGAACCGCATCGAGGCGATCAACTATTCGCTGGCGCACGACGATGGTCAGTCGCACAAGAACCTGTCCTCGGCCGATGTCATTCTGGTGGGTGTTTCGCGCTCTGGCAAGACCCCGACCAGCCTGTACCTGGCCATGCAATATGGCATCAAGGCGGCCAATTATCCGCTGATTCCCGACGATTTCGAGCGCGACAAGCTGCCATCGGCCTTGCTGGAATTTAAGAATAAAATTTTCGGATTGAGCATTACGCCCGAACGTTTGTCGGAAATACGCAACGAAAGACGCGCTGGAAGCAAGTATGCGGCCATCGAAAACTGCCGTTACGAGGTCAACGAGGCGGAAAAAATGATGAAACGCGAGGGTATCCGCTGGCTGTCGTCGACCACCAAGTCGATCGAAGAGATCTCCACGACGATCCTGCAAGAGATCAAGCCGAACCGCCGCGAGTACTAGAACGCTAGACCAAACCTGCTGCGCGTCGGTATAGGCGGCTTGCGATGCTCACCGGCTCGGCGCCCCCGTACCAAGTACGGTTGCGCTTCTCGGCCACCTCTCCCTTCCGCTCGCTACGGTTTTGTCAGGCGTTCGTTTCGCTCGAAAGCACCGTCAGCGCGGCGACCAGCTGATCGAGTTCACTGGTCTGCGTCGTGATGGCCACCGTGGCGCGCACGACATCGGTGTCGCCGATATTGCGCTCCACCGTGAAGATGCCAAAGCGCTGCAGCAAGGCTTGCTGCAACTGGCGCGAGCTCATGCCGTCGACGGCAAACGCCACCAGCGCCGTGCCCCGTTTCGCATCGAGCGGCGACAACATGCGTACGCCGGGCAGGTGCGCAGCGCGGCTGACCCAGTAATTGCGCAGCCAGGCCAAGTGCTCCATCTTGGCCGGCGTACCGCCCAGGCGCGCATGGAACTCCAATGCGGCAGGCGCGGCCAGGATGGCGCCGATCGGCGGCATGCCCATGTGCAGCCGGCTGCGGATATCATCCAACGGATAATCCTCGTCGCCAAAATGCGGCTCGATCTTGTGCAGCTGCGAGGCGCGGATATACACGACACCCAGTCCCGCCGGCGCCCCCAGCCATTTGTGCAGATTGAAACCGGCGAAATCGACGCCCATGGCCTGCACGTCCACGTCGACCTGCCCCAGCGCATGAGCGCTGTCGAGCAGCACGTCGATACCGTGCTCGCGCGCCAGCGCCATGATGTCCCGCACCGGCAGTTGCTGGCCGTTGGCCGGCGTCACCTGCGACAGCAACAGCAATTTGGGCTTGACGGCCTGGCGCATGGCTTGCGCGTAACTGGCGACAATCTCGTCATCGCTGATGGGCAAGCGCAATGTGACTTGCGTGCTGGTGACGCCACGGCGCTGCGCCAGCCAGCGCATGGCCGTGCGCATGGCCGGATAGTCGAGATTACTCCACAGCACCGTATCGCCGGGCGCCAGGCCGTGGTATTGCGTGATCAGCACCTGCATGGACTCGGTGCCGCTGCGGGTCAGCAGGATTTCGTGCGGTTCGGCATGGATCAGTTCCGCGACGCGCCGGCGCAGGATATCCACATGCGTGCGCGTGAATTCGCCGCGCACGAAAGGACTCAGCTGTTCATTGGTGTAGCGCACGGCCTGCTCGAAGGCCGCTTGCACGGGCGCGGCCATGGCGCCGAAATAGCCGTGTTCGAGATTGACGATGGCGTCCGGCGGCGCGGGATACAAGGCGGCCACCTGGCGCCACCAGGCTTCGTCACGTGCGGCGCCGTCGGCAAGCAGGGGGAAAGACATGGCTACCCTGTTCAGGCCTGGCCCTGGCGCAGCTGCTCGAAGAAGCAGACGGCGGCGCAGGCGGCCACGTTCAGCGATTCGATCTGGCCCAGGTGGGGAATGACCACCTGGTGCGTCGCCATCGACAGCAGATCGTCGGCCACGCCCTGCCCTTCATGGCCGAACAGCCAGGCGACGGGCTGGCGCAGGTCGACGTCATACAAGCGCTGCGTGGCATAGCCGCTGGTGGCGAGCGTCGCCACCTTGGCGCCGGAAACGAGCGCTGCCAGGTCGACGTTTTCAAAGATGTCGAGCACGAAGTGCGCGCCCATTGCCGCGCGCAGCACCTTCGGCGACCAGCAGAAGGCCGTGCCGGCGCTGCAATACACCTGCGTGATGCCGGCGGCGGCCGCGCTGCGCAGGATGGAACCCACGTTGCCCGGATCTTGCAGGTTATCGAGCAGCACGGCCGACACGCTCAGCGGCTGCGTGACGGCCCGTTCCGGCGTCTCGATGAGGAACATCACGCCCACGCCGTGCTCTACCTGGCTCACCGCGTGATACAGCGCGTCGGGCAAGCCCAGAACGTGCGCGCGCTGGCTTTCCAGCTGGCCGACGATGTCCGCCACTTCCGGGTTCTGCAAGGCGCTTTCGCTGACGATGCACTGCTCCGGCATGCCGCGCAGCTGCAGGTAGGACTGGCACAGGTGCACGCCGTCGAGCAGGGTGCGGCCCGACTTGCGGCGCGCCTGCGAACTGCCCGCCAGTTTCAGCAAATCCTTGTATTGCGCATTGTCGCGCGAGGTGATCGTCTTCATGCCACCACCTCCTGTCCGCCAAACAAGGCGATCACGTTGCGCACGGGCGCGAACGAGCGGCGGTGCACGGGCGAGGCGCCGTGCAGGTGCAGGCGCTCCAGGTGCAATTTCGTGCCATAGCCCTTGTGCTGATCGAAGCAGTATTCGGGATAGGCCGCATGCAGGTGCACCAGTGCCGCGTCGCGCGCCGTCTTGGCCAGGATCGAGGCGGCGGAAATCGAATCGACCTTGTCGTCGCCGCCGATGATGGCCATGCCGCGTATCGGCATCACGGGGCAGCGGTTGCCGTCGATCAGGGCCAGGGTCGGCACGGTAGTCAAAGCCTCGACGGCACGGCGCATGGCCAGCATCGACGCCTGCAAAATGTTCAGGCGGTCGATTTCCTCTTCCGACGCTTCGGCGATGGCCCAGGCCAGGGCCTTGGCCTTGATTTTCGGCGCCAGCAGGTCGCGCCTGGCTTCGGTGAGCTTTTTCGAATCGCGCAAGCCGTCGATGGGCCGGTTCGGGTCGAGGATCACGGCGGCGGCGAACACGGGGCCGGCCAGCGGACCGCGCCCTGCCTCGTCGACACCGCAGATGATTTCATCGAGCGAGAATGGCAAGTCGTCAAACAGGCCGGGATAGATATTTTTCACGTTGAATCTTTGGTTGGTACTGCAGTTGAAGCGGTGATCGGGAGTTACTTGCGGTTGGCGGCGATGACTTGCATGACGGCGTTGGCGCTTTCGCGCGCGCTGTCGCGCAGCAAGCTGTGGTGCATGTCCGTGAAGCGCTGCACCAGGCGCAGGCGGCCCGGCACGTCGCTCAGCTGCTGCCACATGGCCTCGGCCAGCGCTTCCGGGCTGGCCGCGTTTTGCAGCAGCTCGGGCACCAGGTAGTCGCGCGCCAGGATATTCGGCAAACCAATCCACGGCTGGTAACCCATGTGGCGCATGATTTCCCACGACGCCCGCATCATCTTGTAGGCGATGACCATGGGTTTCTTGTACAACGCTACTTCCAGCGAGGCCGTGCCGGACGCCACCAGCACCGCATCGGCGGCGCAGATGGCCGTATGCGAGCCGCCATCCGTCAGCAGTATCTCGACGTCCTGCAGGCCCGCTTCGCGGATCAGCTGCAAAAAGTAATGGCGCTGTTTTTCACCGGCCATGGGCGCGACGAAACGCAGGGAGCGGTCGCGCGCCAGCAGCAGCTTGCAGGCGGCCACGAACGCCACCGTATTGTATTTGAGCTCGCCCATGCGGCTGCCCGGCATCAGGGTCACGACGTTCGCGTCGTCCGGCAAGCCCAGGGTGCGGCGCGCGGCCGCTTCGTCGGGCTGCAAGGGGATCATTTCGGCCAGCGGATGGCCGACATAGGTGACGGGCACGCCCGCCTTGCGGTAGATCTCTTCCTCGAACGGGAAGATCACCAGCATGTGCGAGACGGCCTTGATGATTTTCTTGATGCGCCCGCCGCGCCAGGCCCAGATCTGCGGCCCGATGTAGTGCACGGTGGGGATGCCGCCTTCCTTGAGCTGCTGTTCCAGGCCCAGATTGAAGCCGGGGTAATCGGCGCCGATGAAGACGGCGGGACGCTCGGCCAGCAACTGGTCGCGCAGCGCGTTCTGGATGCCCTTGATTTCGCGGTAGCGGGGAATGATCTCAAACAGGCCCCGTACCGTCAGCTTGTCGAGCGGCCAGTCGGATACAAAGCCCTGCTTGGCCATGTGCTCGCCGCCGATGCCATGGAAGCGCGCGCCGGGCAGCTGCGGCACGAGGCCGGACAGCAGCCGGCTGGCCAGCAGGTCGCCCGACACCTCGCCGGCGACGATGGCGACAGCGAGGCCGCTGGCCTGGTCAGCGGACGATGCCACGCGAGGCCACGCCAAGGAATTCGCGCATGGCGCGAATGTGTTCCGCCACCTCGGGCGACGACGCCGCTTCCTCTTCGAACAGGGCTGCCTTCGATTCCTCCAGGGTCAGTCCCGAGCGGTAGATGAGTTTATACGCGGTGCGTATGCCGTTGATCTGCTCGCGCGTAAAGCCGCGGCGTTTCAAGCCCTCGATATTGACGCCATGCGCCTGCGCCGGATTGCCGTTCAACAGCACAAAAGGCGGCACGTCCTGCGTCAGGCTGGTGCTCATGCCGACAAAGGCATGCGCGCCGATCTTGCAGAACTGGTGCACATTGGCGAAACCGCTCATGATGACCCAGTCGCCGATCTCCACGTGGCCCGCCAGCTGGGCATTGTTCGAAAAAATCGTGTTGTTGCCCACCAGGCAGTCGTGCGCCAGGTGCACGTATGCCGAAATCCAGTTGTCGTTGCCCAGGCGCGTCACGCCGCCGCCCTGCACGGTACCCGTGTTGAAGGTGCAGAATTCGCGGATGGTGTTGCGGTCGCCGATTTCCAGGCGCGTCGCCTCGCCCGCCCATTTTTTATCCTGCGGCTGCGCGCCGATGGAGGAAAACTGGAACAGGTGGTTGTCGCTGCCGATCGTCGTGTGGCCGTCGATGACCACGTGCGGGCCGACCTTGGTGCCGGCGCCGATGCGCACGTGCGGACCGATGATGGTATACGGACCCACCTCGACCGAGCTGTCGAGCTCGGCCTTCGGGTCGATCACTGCCGTGGAGTGGATGGCCGCCATATTACTGCCCCGCTGGCTGGCTCGCAGACTGGCTCGCATCCTGCGCGCTGCGGATGGTGCACATCAGTTCCGCTTCCAGCGCCACTTTGCCGTCGACGGAGCCGACTGCCTTGTATTTCCAGATGCCGCGCGAGACGCGCAGGATTTCCACATCCATCTTCAGCTGATCGCCCGGTTCGACAGGACGCTTGAAGCGCGCATTGTCGATGCCGACGAAGTACACCACCGAATTTTCGTCCGGTTTCACGCCCATCGACAGGAACGACAGCAAGGCCGCCGTTTGCGCCAGCGCTTCGATCATCAGCACGCCGGGCATGACCGGTTTGTGCGGGAAATGGCCCTGGAAGAACTCTTCGTTGACCGTCACGTTCTTGATGGCGGTGATGGTTTTGTTCGCTTCCCAGTCCAGCACGCGGTCAACCAGCAGCAGCGGATAGCGGTGCGGCAGCAGCGATTTGATGGCCAGGATGTCGAGGGTCTTTTTTTCAGTAGTCATTTTTCGTCTTGCGTGGTCAGTGTTTTAATTGTTTTTTCAAGCGCGCGGATCTTCTCGCGCATGCTTGACAGGTTGCGCACGATGGCGGCGCTCTTTTCCCAGTCGGCGTTCTTGGCCAGCGGATAAAAACCCGTGTACTGGCCCGGCTCCGCGATCGAACGCGAGACCATGCTGCCCGAGCCCACGTGGACGCGGTCGGCAATGGTCAGGTGGCCCAGCACCATGGCGGCGCCGCCAAAGGTGCAGTACTTGCCGATGATGGCGCTGCCGGCCACGCCGACGCAGCCGGCCATGGCCGTGTGTGCGCCGATATGGCAGTTGTGGCCGATCTGGATCTGGTTATCGAGCTTGACGCCATCTTCGATGATGGTGTCGGCCAATGCGCCGCGGTCGATGGTGGTGTTGGCGCCGATATCGACATCGTCACCGATCACCACCCTGCCCGTCTGCGGAATCTTGATATACACGCCGCCTTCGTTGGCGAAGCCGAATCCGTCGGTGCCGATCACGGCGCCCGAATGGATGATGCCGCGCTGGCCGATCACGCAGCGCGCATGGAAGGTCACGTTGGCCAGCAGCTGCGTGCCTGCGCCGATGACGGCGTCGCGTCCCACCACGCAGCCAGGCCCGATGACGCAGCCGGCACCGATCACGGCGCCCGCTTCGATCACCGCATGCACGCCGACGGAGGCGCTGGCGTCAACCTGCGCGCTGGCGTCGACAAAGGCGCCCGGGTGGATGCCGACCGGGGCCTTGATCTCGTGCAAGGCGGCGAAATACTGCGCCGCACGCGCGAAATACACATAGGGATTCGGTGTGACGATGCGCGCGCCGGCATACTCGTCGCCGATCAGCGCGTCGTCGGCCGGCGTGAGGATCAGCGAGGCAGCGCCGCTGCTGGCCGCCTGTGCGCGGAATTTGCTATTGCTGAGAAAGCTGATGTGCGAAGCGCCGGCGTCGGCCAGCGGTGCGATACCTGTGACTTCCAGGTTGGGATCGCCCGCCAATTGCCCGCCGAAGCGTTCGACCAATTCTCCTAGTCGAGTGCCCATCTGATTACCTTTATAAATACGCCTGCCAGTGCACGCAGAGCATGCACTGGCAGGCTTGAAACCGTTTCGATTACTTGTCCAGCGCCTTCAAGACCTTGTCGGTGATGTCGATGCGCGGGCTGGCCCACAGGGCTTCCTGCAGCACGATGTCATATCCTTCGATATGCGCCATCTGCTGGATGATGGTGTTGGCTTTTTCCGCGATGGCGCTGCGCTCTTCGTTCGTGCGCTGGCTCAGGTCTTCGCGGAACTCGCGCTGGCGGCGCTGCAGCTCCTTGTCCAGCTCGAAAAACTCGCGCTGGCGCTTGGCGCGCTCCGCCTCGCTCAGGGTTGGCATGTCCTTTTCCAGGGCTTCGTTGGCGACCTTGAAGCGGGCCGCCAGTTCCTGCACGGCTTTTTCACGCGAGCGGAACTCTTCGGCCAGCTTGGCGCTGGCCAGCTTGGCCAGCCTCGATTCGTTATAAATACGTTCGCTGCTGATCCAGGCGATCTTCGACTCCTGAGCCTGCGCCTGCACCGGCAACAGCGAACTCCAGCACAATGCAATCATGGCAAGGGACTTGGGCAGGGTGGCGGATGCGGTGTTCATGATACTCCATGGTCAAAAAGTAAAAGCTGTCGCCCCGTTTCAGATGGCCGGTTAGAAACCGGTGCCCATCTGGAACTGGAAGCGCTCCAGGCGGTCCGTCGGCTTGGCGTTCAGCGGCTTGGCATAGCTCAGCTTGAGCGGGCCCACCGGTGAAATCCAGCTGATGCCCAAGCCAGCAGAATAGCGCAATTGCGAGATCCGCATTTTTTCGCCTTCCTGATAGACCTGGCCGCCGTCAAGGAAACCGAACCAGCGCAGACTGCGGTCATTGCCCGAACCGGGGAATGGCATCTGCAGTTCCGCGTTACCGATCAGGCGCGAAGCGCCGCCCAATGCATCGTTGGTGCTCGGTTCAACCGCGCCCAGCGAAGAACTCAGGTAGCCGCGCACGGAACCGATACCGCCGCCGTAGAAGTTCTTGAAGACGGGGTACACGTGATTGCCGATACCGTGGCCGTAATCGATCTCGCCCTTCAGCGCCAGGGTGACCTTGCTGAACAGCGGACGGAAATACTGGTGCTCGTAGATGGCACGGAAGTACTTCTGGTCGCCGATCAGGTCAGCCTCCAGGTTGATGCGCTGGTAGCGGCCGATCGATGGCGTCAGGGCGCTGTCGCGGCTGTCGCGCTGCCATGCCGCCGTCAGCGGGATGGAATTCGTGGTAGCCGAACCGATACCGTCCGACGGGCCGCCATTGTCGATCACGTACTGCTTGAAGCGGACCGGGCTGGTGACGTCGGTTTCGATGCGCGAGCGCTCGGCGCCGATACCGAAGAAGACGGTGTCGACTTCGGAGAACGGCACGCCGAAACTGACGCGGCCACCGGTTTGCTTGATCTTGTAGCTGCCGATGTTCAGCGCTGGCGGTTCCGTCGTCCGCAGGTAGACTTCAAAGCTGCGCGAAATGCCGTCGTCCGTGAAGTACGGATTGGTTTGCGAAAACGCAATCGTGCGGCTGTAATGGCTGGTATTGAGTTCAATGCCGACCGTGTTGCCGCTACCGGCAAAGTTGGCCTGCGAAATCGACGCCGACAGGGTGAATTTTTCCGACTGCGAGAAAGCGCCGCCGATCAGGAAGTTACCCGTTGGTTTTTCCACCACCGTCACGTTGACGTCGACCTGGTCGGTCGTGCCCTGCGCTTCCGGCGTGTCGATGGTCACGTCCTTGAAGTAGCCCAGACGGTCGACACGGTCGCGCGACAGCTTGATCTTGTTGCTGTCATACCAGGACGATTCGAACTGGCGGAATTCGCGGCGGATGACTTCATCGCGCGTGGTGGTATTGCCGGCGATATTCATGTGGCGCACGTAGACGCGCTTGCCCGGATCGATGAAGAAGGTGAAACCGACTTCATGCTTTTCACGGTTGATTTCCGGATTGGCGTTGACGTTGGCAAACGCGTAGCCGAACGTGGCCAGGCGATCCTGGATGCGCTTGTTCGTCGCCGTCAGGCGCGCGCCCGAATAGATTTCGCCTTCGCGCATCAGGTTCAGGGCTTTCAGCTCTTCTTCGCGGCCAAACATCTCGCCTTCGAACTTGGTGCCGGCGATCTTGTACTTTTCACCTTCGGTGATATTGATCGTCAGGTAAATGTCTTTTTTATCGGGCGTGATCGACACTTGCGTCGAGTCGACCTGCATCTCGATATAGCCGCGGTCCAGGTAGTAGGACTTGAGCGACTCGATGTCGCCCGTCAGCTTGGTCTTCGAATATTGATCGGCCTTGGTGTACCAGCTGAACCAGCCGCCCGTGTTCAGGGCCAGCTGCTCGCGCAGTTCCTTGTCGGTGAAGGCCTTGTTGCCGACGATGTTGATCTGCTTGATGCGGGCCACGTCGCCCTCGTCGACGGCGAACACCACGTTGACGCGGTTGCGCTCGATCGGCGTGACGGTGGTGGTGATCTTCACGCCGTACAGGCCATGCGACAGGTACTGGCGCTTGAGTTCCTGTTCCGCGCGGTCAACAGACGCCTTGTCGAAAATCTTGGCTTCGCCCACACCGATTTCCTTCAATGCCTTGACCAGCACATCCTTTTCAAATTCCTTGGTACCCGTAAATGCCACGGAAGCGATGGCCGGGCGTTCCTCGACCAGCACCACCAGCACGTCGCCATCGGCTTCCAGGCGCACATCCTTGAACATGCCCGTCGCATACAGGGCCTTGATGGCGGCAACGCTCTTCTCGTCGGAGAACGTTTCGCCGACCCGCACCGGCAGGTAGGCAAAGACGGTGCCCGCTTCGGTACGCTGGATCCCTTCGACCCGGATGTCCTTGACAGTAAATGGCTGGACGGCCAGCGCGTGGCCGGAACAGATGGCCATGACGGCGGCGCCGATCAGGCTGCGACGAAAGGAAGGCAAGGCAAAACGAGCAGAATGTAATTTCATTGGGGTTATTCAATGGGTAAATCAATGGACAACATACACAAAAGATTGCTTGTGCGACTCACGCAATGGCATCAACCACCGCCCTAATTCAGCAATCGCAACACGTCATTAAAGACGGCAAGCACCATCAAGGTCAGCAACAAACCGATCCCCAGGCGCTGGGCAATCTCGCCTACGCGCTCCGGCAAGGGGCGTCCGGTCAAAACTTCCAGCGAATAATACAGCAAATGCCCGCCATCCAGAACAGGAATGGGTAGCAAATTCATCACGCCCAGACTGATACTGATGAAGGCAATGAAGCTCAGGTAGCTTACCAGGCCGATGCGCGCCGTCTGGCCCGCGTAATCGGCGATGGTAATGGGCCCCGTCACATTCTTCAGCGAGACCTGGCCGGTGATCATTTTGCCCAGCATTTTCAGGCTCATGACACTGGTATCCCAGACCTTGGCGGACGCCTTGCCCACGGCAGAGAACGGTCCGGAGGCCACGGTGATCATATCCGGCACCTGTCCCAGCTTTGCCTGTATCTTACCAACTGTTACAGCTCCCTCTGCCCCGGCGCCCGGCACGGCGTCCGGCGTAATGGCCAGGGTCAGGTCCTGGCCCTGGCGCAGGAGCTGCAATTGCAAGGTCCGGCCCGGCGCCTGGCTCAGAGTGGCGATGACGGCCGCCACGTCGTGCACGGGCTGTTCGTCGATGGCCAGGATCTGGTCGTTTTTCTGCAGGCCGGCGCGCGCGGCGGCGCCATCGGGCATGATTTCCATCAAGGTGGGCGCGGAACGGGCCAGGGTCAGGCCCAGCTTGCCCAGCACGTCGCCTTCCAGGTCCGCTTCCGTCAGGCTGGCCGTCGGCAAGGTCGCTTCCTGCTGACCACGGTCGGGACGGCGCACTTCGATGCGCGCCGGCTGCTTGTCGAGGGTAGCCTGGATCAGTTCCCAGCGCAGCTCGGACCAGCTGGCCACGGCCTTGCCATTCACCGCTTCGACCGTATCGCCGCTGCGCAAGCCGGCCGCATAGGCGGCGGTCTGCTCGGCCACGGGGCCGAGCTTGCTCGACGGCTCTTCGATGCCATGCATGAACAGGCCCGCGTACAGCACGATGGCGACGAGGAAGTTGGCCAGCGGGCCGGCGGCCACGATGGCGATGCGGCGCCAGACGCTCTGGCGCGTGAATTCGCGGCGCAATTCGCTTTCCGGCAAGTCGCTGAGGTCTTGCGCGCGACTGTCGAGCATGCTGACATAGCCGCCCAGCGGCAGCGCGGAAATCGCCCACTCCGTCTGATCCTTGCCAAACTTGCGCGAATACACCACTTTTCCCATGCCGATCGAGAAACGCAGCACTTTTACGCCGCACCAGCGCGCCACCAGATAGTGGCCCAGCTCGTGCAGGGTGATCAGCGAGCCCAGCGCGACGATGAACGCCAGCAAGGTGGTAATCAGGGTCATGCGGCCAGCCTGTGGGCAATGTACGCGTGCGCGGCCGCTCTGGCCAGGCGGTCCTGCTCCATTACGGCCTCGATGCTCGAAGCGGCGCCGTGCGGCACTGTCTCGATCACGTGCGCGATGACGCGGTCGATCTGGCGGAAGCCGATCTGTTCGTCGAGGAAGGCTTGCACGGCCACTTCATTGGCCGCGTTCAGCAAGGCCGGCGCCGTGCCGCCCGCGCGCAAGGCGTCGAAGGCCAGCGCCAGGCAGGGGAAGCGGCGGAAATCGGGACGTTCGAACTGCAAGGTGGCCACTTGCGCCAGGTCAAGCTGCGCCACGCCAGAGTTGATACGCTGTGGATATGCCAGCGCATGCGCGATCGGCGTGCGCATGTCCGGATTGCCCAGCTGGGCCAGCACGGAACCGTCGATGTACGACACCATCGAATGGATCACGCTTTGCGGGTGGATCAGCACCTCGATCTGCTCCGCCGGCGCGCCGAACAGCCAGTGCGCCTCGATCACTTCCAGACCCTTGTTCATCATGGTGGCCGAATCGACGGAAATCTTGCGCCCCATGGCCCAGGTCGGATGCTTGCAAGCCTGGTCCGGCGTGACCGTGTCGAGCGTCTCGACGTCGCGCGTGAGGAAGGGGCCGCCTGACGCCGTCAGCACGATTTTCGCTACGCCCGCGGCGCCCGGCGCGCGGCCATGAGCATGCGGCATGCATTGGAAGATGGCGTTATGTTCGCTGTCGATCGGCAGCAGTACGGCGCCGTTGTCATGCACGGCATCGATGAACAGCTGGCCGGACATGACCAGCGCTTCCTTGTTGGCCAGCAATACTTTCTTGCCAGCACGCGCCGCCGCCAGGGTCGGCGCCAGACCGGCCGCGCCGACGATGGCCGCCATCACGCCCGTCACTTGCGGCGCGCTGGCGATGGCGCACAGGGCCTCCACGCCATACTCGACTTGCGTATCGACGCCCTGCCCGCGCAGCAAACGCGTCAGCTCAAGGGCGGCGTCAGCCGTGCCGACGACGGCGCGCTGGGGACGGAATTGCAGGCACTGGGCGGCCAGTTCGGCGACACGGCTGTGCGCGCTCAACGCATACACGCTGTATTGCTCCGGGTGACGCGCGAGCACGTCCAGGGTGGACACGCCGATCGAACCGGTCGCGCCAAGGATGGTGATGTATTGCATGAGTTTCCTTAAAGCCAGCTGGCCACGAGGGCGGCAAATGGCAGAACCGGGATCAGCGCGTCGATGCGGTCGAGTACACCGCCATGGCCAGGCAGCAGGTTGCTGCTGTCCTTGATGCCGGCGCGGCGCTTCAATTGGGATTCGAACAGGTCGCCGACGATGCTGGCGGCGACGATCAGCAGCAGCACCAGCAAAGCCACCAGCCAGCCGCGGCGCAATTGCAGCTGCACGGCAAAGGTGTCTTGCAAGACCGGCAGTGCTGGCGCGGCGAAAATCGTGATGGCGGCGATGACGAGCACGGCGATGCCGCCGCCGATGGCGCCTTCCCAGGATTTACCAGGAGAAATACTTGGCGCCAGCTTGCGCTTGCCGAAAGCCTTGCCCGAGAAATAGGCGCCGATATCGGCGATCCACACGAGGGCCATGACGGACAGCAGGTACAAGGGGCTATGCAGGAACAAGGCAATGATGGCGACGAAGCAGCCGACGATGGTCACCGGATACACCAGGCTGAGCAAGGTATTGCCCAGGCCTTCGGTGGGCGGCAAGCCCGTCGCCAGCGAAGGCACGAAGCGGATCAGCCAGATGGCCACGCACAGGGCGAACCAGAAATTGAGCTGCGCCATGCCGTTGCCGACAAAAAACGTATAAGCGAAGGCGGCAGTCCAGATGGCGGCAATCAAGAGCGCCTGGCGATTTTTGAAAATGCGGAAGCTTTCCCAGATGGCGGCGCCGAAGAACGCCGTGGCGATCACGGCGAAGGCGGGGAAATAATTCAGATACAGAACCGGCAGCAAGACCGCCAACAAGACCAGGGCGGTGATTATCCGTGTTTTCAGCATCAGTTTGTCTTTTCAGTTAATTGCGCGCTGGTACGGCCAAAGCGCCGTTCGCGCTGCTGGTAAGACGCGATTGCCGCGTCGAGGCACTCGTCATTGAAGTCGGGCCAGAAAGTCTCGGTGAAAAACAACTCAGTGTACGCCAGTTGCCACAGGAGGAAATTGGAAATGCGCTGCTCGCCGCCCGTGCGGATGAACAGGTCGGGCTCGGGCGCGTAAGCCATGGCCAGGTGCGGCGCCAGTTGCTCTTCCGTGTAGGCGTGCCCGGCGCTCTGGCCGTTGGCTGCCGCCTCGGCCGTCATTTTGTTGACTGCCTGCATGATATCCCAGCGGCCGCCGTAATTGGCGCAGATGGACACCGTCAGGCGCGTGTTGTTCGCCGTCTTGCGCTCCGCATTGGCGATCAGGGTTTGCAACTGCTCATTGAAGCGCGACAGGTCGCCCACGACCTTCAGACGGATATCATTGGCATGCATCTTGACCACTTCGCGTTCCAGCATGGTAACGAACAGGCGCATCAGCATCGACACCTCTTCTTCCGGGCGGCGCCAGTTTTCCGAACTGAAGGCAAACAGGGTCAGGTACTCGACACCGCGATCGAGGCAAGTCTCGACGATGCCGCGCACGGCGTCGGCGCCCTTGACGTGGCCAGCCACGCGGGGCAGGAAGCGCTTGGTTGCCCAGCGGCCATTGCCATCCATAATGATTGCCACATGGCGCGGCACCGTGCCCACCTCAGGTACTGCCGTTGTCGAACTCGAATAGATCATGAAAACACGAATACCAAAAATAAAAGATAGCTATTATGCGCCAAATAGCACTGCCCGGAAAAGCCATGCTTTTCCGGGCAGCGTCAAAAGAACTGAAAACTAGACCGTCAGCACTTCTTTTTCTTTGTCGACCACCATCTTGTCGATGTCGGCAATAAACTTGTCCGTCAGCTTCTGCACTTCTTCCGACGAGCGGCGCTCATCGTCCTCGGAGCAGGCTTTTTCCTTGACCAGTTTCTTCAGCGACTCGTTCGCATCGCGGCGAATGTTACGCACGGCAATCTTCGCGTCTTCCGCTTCGCTCTTGACCAGCTTGACCATTTCCTTGCGGCGCTCTTCCGTCAGCGGCGGCGTCGGAACGCGGATCAGGTCGCCCTGTGCCGACGGGTTCAGGCCCAGGTCGGCGTCGCGGATGGCTTTTTCGATGGTGTTGGCCATCTTCTTTTCGTACGGCTGCACACCGATGGTGCGCGCGTCGATCAGGGTCACGTTGGCGACCTGGGTCAGCGCCGTCGGCGAACCGTAGTAATCGACCATCACGTGATCCAGGATACCCGTATGGGCGCGGCCGGTACGCACTTTGGCCAGGTCGGCCCGCAGTGTTTCCAGCGACTTCGTCATGCGTTCCTGGGTGTTCTTTTTAACGTCAGCTAAGGACATGCTGCTCTCCAATCTTGATAACAATGAATATTCTACTTTGCCGGATTCAGCAAACAAACCCGCGCAGTCGGGAGTGCCGAAAACCGTTCAGGGCAAGGCGCAGCGCCGAAGACAGTACTTAATGTACGGCGAGGCGCTGCAACGCAGCCATGAGCGGTTTCTCGGCGCTCCGCTTTCCTTATACGTGAACCAGCGTGCCTTCGTCTTCACCCATGATGACGCGCATCAGCGCGCCCGGCTTGGTGATCGAAAACACCTTGATTGGCAGTTTCTGGTCGCGGCACAGGGCGAATGCGGTGGCATCCATCACTTGCAGGTGCTTGGCGATGGCGTCGTCGAACGTAATCGTGTGGAACAGGGTGGCGTTCGGATCCTTCTTCGGATCGGCCGTGTAGACGCCGTCGACCTTGGTGGCCTTCAGGACGATCTCGGCGCTGATCTCGGAACCGCGCAAGGCGGCTGCCGTGTCAGTGGTGAAGAACGGATTGCCGGTACCGGCGGCGAAGACGACCACTTTACCTTCTTCCAGGTATTGCAGGGCTTTCGGGCGGACGTACGGCTCGACCACTTGTTCGATGCCGATGGCCGACATGACGCGCGCGGTAATGCCGACGTGGCGCATGGCATCGGCCAGGGCCAGTGCATTCATCACCGTGGCAAGCATGCCCATGTAGTCGGCGGTGGCGCGGTCCATGCCTTGCGCACCAGGCGCGACGCCGCGGAAGATATTGCCGCCGCCAATCACGATTGCCAGTTCCACACCCAACTTTGCCACCTCGGCCACATCGGCCACCATGCGCTCGATCGTGGCGCGGTTGATGCCGTAGGGATCATCACCCATCAGGGCTTCGCCGGACAACTTGAGGAGGACGCGCTTGTAGGCTGGTTTTGACATGAGCTGGGGCTCCATAAATGAGGTTATTCGAGTATGACATGGCGCAGCGCCTTGCAGCGCCGGATAGGCGGGAGGAAGCTGCCCATGCCGCCGCCCGGCACGACAGGTGCGGGCGGGCCAAAAAAACGGGCCTCTCGGCCCGCTTTACTTACGCTCCCTGGGAGGCAGCCATCTGTGCTGCGACTTCTGCTGCGAAGTCGTCTTGCTTCTTCTCGATGCCCTCGCCCACTACGTACATGGCGAAACCTTTGACGCTGGTGTTAGCCGCCTTCAGCATTTGCTCAACCGACAGCTTGTCGTTTTTCACGAAAGCTTGGTTCAGCAGGGAAACTTCTTTCAAGAACTTCTGTACGGAACCTTCCAGGCGCTTGGCCAGGATTTCCGGCGATTGCGCTGGCTTGCCTTCGGCGGCCGCTTTGGCTGCGTCTTCTTCGGCTTTCAGTTGTGCAACCGAACGCTCTTTTTCGATCAGTTCCGCAGGAACTTCGTTCGACGACAGCGACACTGGCTTCATAGCAGCGATGTGCATGGCCACGTCTTTGCCGACTTGCTCATCGGCGCCGTCGAATTCGACGATCACGCCAATGCGCGAACCGTGCAGGTACGAAGCCAGCTTGGCGCTGGTTTCGAAACGCTGGAAGCGGCGGATGGTCATGTTTTCGCCGATTTTGCCGATCAGGGCAGCGCGCACGTCTTCCAGGGTCTTGCCATCGAGTGGCAGGGCCAGCAGAGCAGCGACGTCAGCCGGGTTGTGTTCCGCTACCAGACGGGCAGCGTTGTTGGCCAGTGCCAGGAAATCGTCGTTTTTCGCAACGAAGTCGGTTTCCGAGTTCACTTCGACCAGGGCGCCTACGCCATTGGCGATGTAAGTTGCCACGACGCCTTCAGCGGTGATGCGTGCCGATGCTTTCGATGCCTTGCCGCCCAGTTTGACGCGCAGGATCTCTTCCGCACGAGCCATGTCGCCTTCGGCTTCGGTCAGTGCTTTTTTGCATTCCATCATTGGTGCGTCGGTTTTGCCGCGCAATTCGCCTACCATCGCTGCTGTAATCGCTGCCATGTGTTTCTCCTGATTCGGTGAGTCGATAGTCGCGGCCGGGCATGCATGCCTCGCCAGCGGTCACTATCGTTTTTTTGTTAAAAAAAAGGGGGAGCTGCTGCCACCCCTTTTCCCTTACTGCTGTGCTTACAAACGGCTATCCTGCGATAGCCTGGCCATTAAGCCTGTTCGTTTACTTCGACGAATTCGTCGCCAGCGGCTGCTTTAACCATTTCAACAACTTCGTTACCGGCAGCTGCACGGCCTTCGATGATTGCATCAGCAACACCGCGAGCGTACAACATGATGGCTTTCGAGGAGTCATCGTTACCTGGGATCACGAAGTTCACGCCTTCTGGGGAGTGGTTGGTATCGACAACGCCGATGACCGGGATACCCAGTTTAGCTGCTTCGGTGATCGCACCTTTGTGGTAGCCGACGTCGACGACGAAGATTGCGTCAGGAATGCCGCCCATGTCCTTGATGCCGCCGATCGATTTTTGCAGCTTGATCATTTCGCGGGAGAACATCAGCGCTTCTTTTTTCGACAGCTTCTCGATCGAACCGTCTTCGATCATCACTTCCATGTCTTTCAGACGCTTGATCGAGGTTTTGATCGTTTTGAAGTTGGTCAGCATGCCGCCCAACCAACGTTGATCAACGAAAGGCACGCCAGCGCGTTGTGCTTCAGCAGCGATGATTTCGCGAGCTTGACGCTTGGTGCCAACCATCAGGATGGTGCCACGGTTTGCAGCCAGTTGACGCACGTGCTTCATTGCGTCCTGGTACATCGCCATGGTTTTTTCCAGGTTGATGATGTGGATCTTGTTGCGATGGCCGAAGATGAACGGTGCCATTTTTGGATTCCAAAAACGGGTTTGGTGACCAAAGTGGACACCGGCTTCCAGCATTTCGCGCATTGTTACGGACATTATTAACTCCAGGGTTGGGTCTGGAATCCGATCAGTCACCATACAGGCACCCTTGTCGACCGGATTCGCGTGTTTATATAAATTAAAGACACTGTTTTACTACATTGCTTAAAAGAGAATTCAAGCAACCCGGAATTCTACACCGAAATGCCCATTTCATCAAGTCCACGGCGCAAATCGCGCGCGCAGCGACGGCAAGCGTTGCACCACGCTGGTGCAACGCGTATCCGCCATGGCCATTCCCGCAAAAAACGCCTGCTCGCCCTAGGATGGAGGCGGCGGATACAGGGCGCCTCGTTTATAATTTCGACATATTTGCAGACTTTTCCTCCTACGCTGAGATTCGTCTGTGCTTTTCACCCGAACAACTTGCAGATTGCGAATTACATCATGTCCACCATCCGTATCAATACCGCCGCCGACATCGAAGGCATGCGCGTTGCCGGCAAACTCGGCGCCGAAGTGCTCGACTACATCACTCCCTTCGTCAAGGTCGGCGTCACGACCGGCGAACTGGATCGCCTGTGCCACGAATACATGGTCAACGTGCAAGGCACCATCCCTGCCCCGCTGAACTATTGCCCGCCCGGCTACACGCCCTACCCGAAAGCCATCTGCACCTCCGTCAACGACGTCATCTGCCATGGCATCCCCGGCGACAAGGTCTTGAAAAGCGGCGACTCCGTCAACCTCGACATCACCGTCATCAAGGATGGCTACCACGGCGACAACAGCCGCATGTTCCTCGTCGGCACGCCGACCATCCTGGCCAAGCGCCTGTCGGAAATCACCTATGAATGCATGTGGCTGGGCATAGCCCAGATCAAGCCGGGTGCCCACCTGGGCGATATCGGCCACGCCATCCAGCAGCACGCGGAAAAGGCCGGCTACAGCGTGGTGCGCGAATTCTGCGGCCACGGCATCGGCAAGGTCTTCCATGAAGAACCGCAAGTGTTGCATTACGGCAAGCCGGGCACCCTGGAACGCCTGGAAGCGGGCATGATTTTCACCGTCGAACCGATGATCAACTCGGGCCGCCGCGAAATCCGCGAAATGAACGATGGCTGGACCATCAAAACCAAGGACCGCAGCCTGTCGGCGCAATGGGAACACACGGTGCTGGTGACGGAAACGGGCTATGAAGTGCTGACCGTCTCGCCCGGCATGCCGCCGCCACCGGCCTTGATCCTGAACAAAGCCTGATTCTCCACCCCACGCACCGCCACCCAGGGCCCAGATGAAAAAGCAAGTTCGGGAACAGCTGAAACAGCAACTGAAAGCCGACCGCCAGGTCGTCATTGCGGCCTTCCAGGCCGACGGCAAGCCTGAAAAACTGCTGCGCAGCCTGCGCCACAGCGTCGACGGCGTACTGGCGCGCGCCTGGCAGGAAGCGGGCTTGCCGCCAGGCACTTCCCTGGTGGGCGTGGGCGGCTATGGCCGCGGCGAACTGTTTCCGTATTCCGACGTCGACCTGCTGATCCTGCTGCAACAGGCGCCCGATGGGGCCACGCAGGAAAAGCTCGAGGAACTGGTGCAGCTGCTGTGGGATCTGGGCCTGGAAATCGGCCACAGCATCCGCACGGTCGATGAATGCCTGGTCGAATCGAAGGCTGACATCACCGTGCAAACGAGCTTGCTCGAAGCGCGCCTCGTGTGCGGCAACGCGGACTTGTTCGCGCAATTGCAGCAACGCTATGACGCGGCCATGGACCCGCAGGCGTTTTTCCAGGCGAAAACGGCGGAAATGCGCCAGCGCCATGCCAAATATGAAGACACGGCCTTCAGCCTGGAACCGAATTGCAAGGAAAGCCCGGGCGGCTTGCGCGACTTGCAGGTCATCCTGTGGGTAGCCAAGGCGGCCGGCCTGGCAAACTCGTGGCGCACCCTGGCCACGGGCGGCCTGATCACCCTGACGGAAGCGCGCCAGCTGATGGAAAAGGAGCGCGCCTTCAAGGATATCCGCGTGCGCCTGCACCTGCATGCGGGGCGGCGCGAAGACCGCCTCGTGTTCGACGTGCAGACGGCCATCGCCGAATCGCTGGGCTTGCAGGCGACGGGCAGCGGGCCGCACATGCGCCGCGCCAGCGAATTCCTCATGCAGCGCTACTACTGGGCCGCCAAGACGGTGACCCAGCTCAACACGATCTTGCTGCAAAACATCGAAGCGCGATTGTTTCCACAAGACAATGTGGCCGTGCCCATCAACGCACGCTTCAATGAAGTCAATAGCCTGATCGACATCAGCGCCGACGATACCTTCGAACAATACCCATCGGCCATGCTGGAAGTCTTCGTGCTGATGACGGAACGCCCCGCCCTGAAGGGCATGACCTCGCGCGCCACGCGGGCCCTGTGGCACGCGCGCTTCAAGATCGACGCCGCCTTCCGCCAGGACCCCGTCAACCGCGCCCTCTTCCTGCGCATCATGCAAGCGCCGGTCGGCATCATCCATGCGCTGCGGCGCATGAACGAGATGAGCATCCTGGGGCGCTACCTGCCGAATTTCCGCCGCATCGTGGGCCAGATGCAGCACGACCTGTTCCACGTGTACACGGTCGACCAGCATATTTTGATGGTGGTGCGCAACATGCGCCGCTTCACCATGAGCGAACACGCGCACGAATACCCGTTCTGCAGCCAGCTGATGGCCGATTTCTCGCAATCGTGGCTGCTGTACGTGGCGGCCCTGTTCCACGACATCGCCAAGGGTCGCGGCGGCGACCATTCGAAGCTGGGCGTGGCCGACGCCACCCAGTTCTGCCAGGAGCATGGCCTGTCGGAAGAAGACACGGAACTGGTGGCTTTCTTGGTGGAAAATCACCTGACCATGTCGCAAGTGGCGCAAAAGCAGGATTTGTCCGATCCCGACGTCATCGCCGCCTTTGCAAAGGTGGTCAAGGACGAGCGCCACCTGACGGGCCTGTACCTGCTGACGGTGGCCGACATCCGCGGCACCAGCCCGAAAGTGTGGAATGCCTGGAAGGGCAAGCTGCTGGAAGACCTGTACAAGATCACCTTGCGCGTGCTGGGCGGCGAACCGCACACGGCCGACCGCGAGCTGAAGAACCGCCAGCAGGAAGCGCTGGCCACCTTGCGCCTGTACGGCTTGCCGCCGGACGCCCATCTGAAGCTGTGGCAGCAGCTGGACGTGGCGTATTTCCTGCGCCACGACGCGTCCGACATCGCCTGGCAAACGCGCTCGCTGTATGACAAGCTCGACAGCAAGTTGCCGGTGGTAAAATGCCGGCTGGCGCCCATCGGCGAAGGCTTGCAGGTGGCCGTGTACATTCCCGACCAGCCCGACCTGTTCGCGCGCATCTGCAGCTATTTCGACCGCAAGAACTTCAGCATTCTCGACGCGAAGATCCACACGACCAAGAATGGCTATGCGCTCGACACGTTCCTTGTCACGGAACAAAATTTCGCCAAGAGCTACCGCGACATCATCAGCCTGATCGAGCATGAGCTGGGCGAGCTGCTGCAGTCGCAAACGCCGCTGCCGCCGCCGGGCAAGGGACGGCTGTCGCGCCTGTCGCGCACCTTCCCCTTCCAGCCGACCGTGGATTTGCGGCCCGATGAAAAGGGCCAATACTATTTGCTGTCGGTGGCGGCCAACGACCGCACGGGGCTGCTGTATGCGATCGCCAACGTGCTGACCAAGTACCGCATCAACTTGCACACGGCCAAGATCATGACCCTGGGCGAGCGGGTCGAAGACGTTTTCCTCGTCGACGGTCCCGCGCTCAACAATGCCCGCAACCAGATATTGCTGGAAACCGATTTACTCGATGCGCTGAAAGTGTAGACTTTCCGCGCAGCGCCTACCTTACTGAAACTGAAACAACATGACCGAAGAATTATTACGCTTGTCCAAACGCATGTCCGAACTGGGCCTGTGCTCCCGCCGTGAAGCCGATGAATGGATCGCACGCGGCTGGGTCCGTGTGGATGGCAAGGTGGTGTCCGAGCTGGGCAGCAAGGTCTACCCCAGCCAGCGGGTCACCGTGGAACGCCAGGCGGCGGCCGAGCAATCGAAGCGGGTCACCGTCCTCATCAACAAACCCGTCGGCTACGTCAGCGGCCAGGCCGAAGACGGCTACACGCCCGCCGTGGCCCTGATCAAGGCGGAAAACCGCTGGGCGGAAGACCGCAGCCCGGAACAATTCCACCCCACCCAGCTGCGCAGCCTGGTGGCGGCGGGCCGCCTGGACATCGATTCCGTCGGCTTGCTCGTCCTGACCCAGGACGGCCGCGTGGCCAAGCAGCTGATCGGCCACGATACCGATATCGACAAGGAATACCTGGTGCGCGTGAGCTACACCAAGGGCGGCACTCTGCCCGACAGCGAACTGAAAAAGCTCAACCACGGCCTGTGGCTCGACGGCAAGCCGCTGCTGCCGGCCAAGGTGCGCTGGCAAAACGAAGACCAGCTGAGCTTTACCTTGCGCGAAGGCAAGAAACGCCAGATCCGCCGCATGTGCGAAGCCGTCGGCCTGAAAGTGCTGGGCCTGAAACGCGTGCGCATCGGCAAGGTCAAGCTGGGCGACTTGCCGACGGGCCAATGGCGTTACCTGAGCGCGGACGAACAGTTTTAAGCGACGGCATCAAAGTGGCATGCCGCAGGGCATGCCAAGCCATATAAGCAACAGGAATATAGTGATATAAAAACAATTATTGTGATTTACTTAGTAAATATTGCTTTAAACCTATACACTATTCCCCATCAGAACAAAAGAGATACGCTGTCGTGAACGATCCCATCCCCAATCCCCTGCGCAAAGGCGCGCCCAGCCTGGCTGACGTGGCCGAGCCGATGGCGCCAGGCACCAAGCCGCACCATATGAGCGATCCGTGGGATATCGGCGAAACCCTGTGCAGCCTGGCAGACAACGGCGACGCCATTTCCATCTACCCGGCGGGCGGCGAAGACGTCATCATGGCGCGCATCCTGTCCGTCGACGACGACTTGCCGCAATTCATGCTGGAACTGAATGAAGGTGCCACCCTGCCCGAAGGCGGCGCCACGTTTGTGTCGTGGGTGCAAAGCGCCAAGTTGCAATTTACCATCAATGGCGAATGGGAAGCGTATCCCGAGCGGCCGAACGTGTACCTGACGAACTTCCCCAGCCATTGCCTGGTGCTGGAACGGCGCGAATCGGCACGCCTGGAAACGCCGCTGGGCGTGTACTACCTGGCCGCCTTCGTGCTCGAGGGCCGTCCGTATGAATTGCAGCTGTATGATTTCTCGGCCGGCGGCATCGGCATGCGCGCCCATCCGCGCGACACGGTAGGCCTGTACGTGGGGCGCAAGCTGTCGCGCGTGCGCCTGGAGCTGGGACCGAACAAGGTCATGATCGCCGACCTGGAAATCCGCCTGTCGCGCACCTTCCGTTCCTTCCTGCTGGGCGAGCAGGTGCAGATCGGCTGCCGCTTCCTGAACCTGACGGATGCCATGCAGGATGAGTTGAAGATGCTGCTCGATAACCTGGGCAGCAGCCGCAAGGTGCGCTAGCTTTGCTTCACGCATGAAAAATGGCCGCCCAGCTCATGCTGCGCGGCCATTTTTTGTTTAACAGCCAAAGTCACGAGGCGCCTGAAAAACGTTCAGGGCAAGGCGCATTGCCGAAGACAGTACGAAGAGTACGGCGAGGCAATGCAACGCCGCCATGGGCGTTTTCTCAGCCGCCGATCAATCGTCGTCGTTCGGGTCGAGGTCAGGAAACATGACTTCCGTGTAGCCGAATTGCGTAAAATCAACGATACGCATCGGATACAAAATGCCGTGCAAGTGGTCCACTTCATGCTGCACCACGCGCGCATGGAAACCGTCGCAGTCGCGGCTGATGGGCTGGCCGAACTGGTCCACGCCTTCGTAATGCAGTTCGCTCCAGCGCGGCACGCTGCCGCGCAGTCCGGGCACGGACAGGCAGCCCTCGAAACCCTCTTCCTTGCGTTCCGACAAAGGCGTCAGCACAGGGTTGATCAGCACGGTTTCCGGCACTTGCGGCGCATCGGGATAGCGCAGGTTCTGCTTGAAGCCGTAAATCACCAGCTGCAGGTTGACGCCGATCTGCGGCGCCGCCAGGCCCGCGCCATTGGCCGCATGCATGGTGTCGAACATGTCGGCGATCAAGGCATGCAGTTCGGGCGTATCGAATTCACGCACGGGCTCGGCCATGCGCAGCAGGCGCGGATCACCCATCTTGAGGATGTCACGTACCGTCATTTTGTTTCCAGTGTCGCTTGCAGTTGTTGCAGATAACTACGGAAGGCGGCGCCCGTTTCCGGATGTTTCATGCCCATCGCCGTCGTTGCCTTCAGGTAACCAAGCTTGGAGCCGCAATCATAACGCTGCCCCTGGTAGCGGTAAGCCAGCACGCGCTCTTCGCGCATCAGGGCGGCGATGCCATCCGTCAACTGGATTTCGCCGCCGGCGCCCGTGCCGATATTTTCCAGATGGTTAAAGATACGGCTGGTCAGCACATAACGGCCCACCACGGCCAGGGTTGACGGCGCCTCTTCGGGCGCGGGCTTTTCCACGATGGCCGAGACCAGCTCCAGGTCGGGCTGATAATTCTTCGCCGACACAATACCGTACTGCTTGGTTTCCGCGCGCGGCACGTCCTGCACGGCCAGCAGCGAGCAATTTTCATACTGGAAGACATCGGTCATCTGCGCCAGCACGGGGCGCACGCCTTCTTGTACATCCATGAAATCGTCGGCCAGCAAGACGGCAAACGGCTCGTCGCCGATCACGGGACGGGCGCACAGCACGGCATGCCCCAGGCCCAGCGGCGCCGACTGGCGGATGTAAATGCAATTGATATGCTTGGGAATGACGTTTTGCACCATGTCGAGCAACTGGCGCTTGCCGGCCGCTTCCAGTTCCGATTCCAGCTCGTAAGCCGTATCGAAATGGTCTTCGATGGCGCGCTTGTTGCGTCCCGTGATGAAGATCATTTCCGTGATACCGGCCGCCACGGCTTCTTCCACCGCGTACTGGATCAGCGGTTTATCGACGATGGGCAACATTTCCTTCGGTTGTGCCTTGGTCGCTGGCAAGAAGCGGCTGCCCAGGCCGGCGACGGGAAAGACTGCTTTTCTGATTTTTTTCATGGGTCTTCTGTAATATTTTAAGAATTAATCCAGCGCGAGCAAGGCCAGCAAACCAGCCTCGTCGAGGATGGCCACGCCCAGTTCCTGGGCCTTGGCCAGCTTGCTGCCGGCGTCCGAGCCGGCCACGACATATCCTGTCTTCTTCGAAACAGAACCGCTGACCTTGCCACCGGCCGCTTCGATCAGCTCCGCCGCCTCGTCGCGGCTCATATTGGGCAAGGTGCCCGTCAAGACGAAAGTCTTGCCGTCCAGCTTGCCGCCAGCGGCTGGCATTTCAGGCAATTGTGACAGTAATTCATGACGCAGGGCGTCCAGTTGACCAAGCAGCTTGACATTGCCCTCATCGGCCAGCCACTGCGCCAGCGACTCGGCCACGGCGGCAGGCAAGCCCGCATGGAAGCTGGCGCCTTGCGCGGCCAGGCTGGCCAGGGTCACGCCCCGCTCCACCAGCTGCTTGCTGCGCGGCTCCGTCAGCTTCGGGATGCCGATGGCGGCCAGCAAGGTGGTTTGTTCGAGCTGCGTGCGCAGCTTGGCGCTGGGCGCATGTTCGCCTTGCGGCGCGACGCCCGCGTCCAGCAACGCCTGCAGCGCCTGCTGGTTCTTTTCTTCGGCAAAGAAATCGGCAATCGACTCGGCGACCGTGCCGCCGATGTCGGGCAGCACGCGCAGCAAGGCCGCGGGCGCTTGCCGCACATACGCCAGGCTGCCGAGCCACTCGGCCAGGGTCTTGGCCGTCGATTCGCCCACGTGGCGGATGCCCAGCGCGAACAGGAAACGCTCAAGCGGCGGGCGCTTGCTCGCTTCTATACCGGCCAGCAAGTTTTCCGCCCACTTGGTGGGAATCTTGCCTTGTTGCACTGTTTCTGGCGTCGAACCGTCGCGCTCGTCGGCGCGCACTTTCATTTCCAGCAATTTATCCAGGGTCAGGCTGTACAAGTCGGCCAGACCGTGCACGTATTCCAGTTCGACCAGGGTATCGATATAACGTTCGCCCAAGCCTTCGATATCCATCATACGCCGGCCCGCGAAATGGCGGAACGCTTCCTTGCGCTGCGCCGAGCAGAACAGGCCTCCCGAGCAGCGGGCAATCGCCTCGCCCTCTTCGCGCACCACGTGCGAGCCGCACACGGGGCACGTTTCCCGCATCTTGAACGGCGGCGGCGCCGGTTCCGGCCGTTTTTCCAGCACCACGGACAGCACTTCCGGAATCACGTCGCCCGCGCGGCGCACGATAACCGTATCGCCCACGCGCACATCCTTGCGCCGCACTTCATCTTCATTGTGCAAGGTGGCGTTGGTGACCGTCACGCCACCCACGGACACGGGCGCCAGGCGCGCCACGGGCGTCATGGCGCCCGTGCGGCCCACCTGGATATCGATGCCCAGCACCTGCGTCAGCGCCTCTTCGGCGGGGAATTTGTGCGCCAGCGCAAAACGCGGCGCGCGCGACACAAAACCCAGCTCTTGCTGGTCTTCCGTCGCGTTCACCTTGTAGACGACGCCGTCGATTTCATACGGCAAGGCGGGACGGCGCGCGCCGATGTCCGCGTAGTAATCGAGCAAGCCTTGCGCGCCCTGCACCACACGGCGCTCCTTCGACACGGGAATGCCCAGGGTTTCGTACCAGTCCAGCAAGGCCGAATGCGACACGGGCATGGCGGCGCCATCGAGGGCGCCGATGCCATACGCATAGAAACGCAGCTTGCGCTGGGCCGTGATGCGCGAATCGAGCTGGCGCAGGCTGCCGGCCGCCGCATTGCGGGGGTTGGCGAATTCCTTCTGCCCCGCTTCGCGCTGGCGTTCGTTCAGGCGGGCAAAATCGGCCTTGAACATCATCACTTCGCCGCGCACGTCGAGCACGGCAGGAATCTTGTCGCCATGCAGGCGCAGCGGGATGCCGGAAATGGTGCGGATATTCGCCGTCACATCCTCGCCCGTGGCGCCATCGCCGCGCGTGGCCGCCTGCACGAACAGGCCGTTTTCATAGCGCAGGTTGATCGCCAGGCCGTCGAATTTCACTTCGGCAGCGTAATCGACTTCGGCGCCGTCAAGGTCCAGCCCTTCGCGCACGCGGCGGTCGAAGTTGACGATATCGTCATCGGTGAAACCATTGTTCAGCGACAACATCGGCACCGTGTGCGTGACTTGCTCGAATTGCGGCAAGGGCGCCGCACCCACGCGCAAGGTGGGCGAATCGGGCGTGCGCAAGTCGGGATGGGCCGCTTCCAGCGCCTGCAGTTCGACGAACAGCTTGTCGTACTCGGCGTCGGGGATGGTGGGATTGTCGAGCACGTGGTAGGCGTGCAGATGCCGATTGAGTTCGGCCGTGAGTGCCAGGACGCGCTGAGCGGCATTCCGCTGGGCGGCGTCCTGGTTGATCGGATCAGTCATTATTGCGGGATTCTTCAGCTAAATAAACGCAGGGCGCGGGTGGAACCGGCCGGAATGTCGGCCGCGTCCATTTCCTGGTAAAACTCTTGCACCTGGCCGGCGATCTCGGCCAGCGCCGCATCGGACAAGGCCTGGTTGTAATCGTCGACGATGGTGGCGTCCAGGCGGCCCACCAGTGCCTTGGCGCAAGCGACCATGGCGCCGAAGCCGTCGCGCGCGGGCGCCACGCATGGCACGTCCAGCAGCAAGGTCAGGCGCGGCGTCGTTTCCTCGGCCAGGGTGACATTCGTCGACAGCGAGAACAGATAGCCGCCTTCGCCGTCCGGCATGACGAAACGGCCGTCCGGACGCACGTCGAAGCCCTGCTTTTCCAGCGCGAACAGCAAGGTGGAAATGGCCCATGGCGCGCCATTCGTATGCAGGTTGACGCCCAGCTGGGCATCGTGACCGGCCACGAAGCGGTGCAGATTGCGCGCTTCGGCCATCACTTCCATCATGTCGGGCACTTCCGGCTCGGCGCCGATCTCGTCGGCGACGCCGCGCAGGCGCGTGACCAGTTCCGAGTATTCCAGTTCATTCAGGGCCGTGCTGCGGCTGGCCAGCTGCACGCCGCCCTGCATCTTGGTATAGACACCGCCATGCGTGATCGGTTCCCAGTCGCCATTCACGTGCAAACCGATGAAGTGGACGGGCTTGTTGCCCACCAGGCGCAGGGTTTGCAGCACGGGCAGGATCTTGTCGCCACGCACGGGCGCTTCCAGCGACAAAGGCAGCAGGCAATCGATCAGCGGGTCGACCAGGCTGGTCGCCTGCTCGCTGGCGGCGCTGACTTCCGGCTGCGCCGGCGCGGCAGGAGCGGCGGGTGCAGGGTCGGCATCGGCCAGCGACGGTTCCGCATGCACGGGCGCGTCCGGCACCACGGCCGCGGGCGGCGCGCCGAACGACGGTTCGGCCTTGGCGGCGGGCGCCGCGTCGAAGCGCGGTTCCTGGCGCAGCACGGGTTCCTGGGCTTCCACGGCAGGGGCGTCGCCCTCGCGCATCAGCACGTCGTCGTGGTCGGTGGAAAAAGCCCGTTCCACGCTTTTCTTGGCCTTGTATTCCTGCCATTTGTTGTACGAGAAAACGCCGACGATAAAGACGCCGCCGGCGCCGAACAAGGTAATTTGAAGGTCTGTCATGCTGCTTGTGCCTCGGTTGCAAAATTTGCGGCGGACTCCATGTCCACCGCCACGATGCGCGATACGCCCTGCTCCTGCATCGTCACACCGATCAATTGATGGGCCATTTCCATCGCAATCTTGTTATGCGAAATGAAAAGGAATTGGGTCTGGTCGGACATGCGCTTGACCATGCGGCAGAAGCGTTCCGTGTTCGAATCGTCCAGCGGTGCATCGACTTCGTCGAGCAGGCAGAACGGCGCCGGATTCAGGCGGAACATGGAAAACACCAATGCGGTCGCGGTCAGCGCCTTCTCTCCACCCGATAACAGGTGGATGGTGGCATTTTTCTTGCCGGGAGGCTGCGCCATGACTTGTACACCGGAATCGAGAATCTCGTCGCCCGTCATGGTGAGCCTGGCCTGGCCGCCGCCGAACAGAATCGGGAACAGTTCGGAAAAGTGATGGTTGACCTTGTCGAACGTGTCTTGCAGCAAGTCGCGCGTTTCCTTGTCGATCTTGTGGATCGCGTCTTCCAGGGTGTTGATCGCTTCCGTCAGGTCGGCATTCTGGGCGTCGAGGAAATTCTTGCGCTCGGATGCCTGCGCCAGTTCGTCCAGCGCGGCCAGGTTGACGGCGCCCAGGCCCGTGATGGCATTCGTCAGGCGCGTGACTTCGCCCTGCAGATACGATGGACGCATATCCGGGTGCAATTTTTCCGTCAGCGCGGCCTCGTCGGCGCCCGCTTCCAGCAATTGCTGAGCGAATTGCTCCTGGTTCAGACGCGCAGCCTGTTCCTTGAGCTGCATTTCCATGATCTTGTCGCGCTGCGGCTGCAAGCTGCGTTCCGATTGCGTGCGCGCATCTTCGGACAGGCGCAGCTGCTGCGTAATTTGATCGAGTTCGTGGCGCGCGTCCGCCAGCGCCCGCTCCTGCGTCGTGCGGCGTTCGAGCAAGTCCTGCAAGCCGTCGGCGGCCGCGCCGCTTTCCAGGTTGGCCAATTCCAGTTCGCCCGCCTGCAGGCTTTCCGTCACTTGCTGCGCCTGCGTGCTGGCCGTGGCGATGTTGCGGCGCAATTCCTCGATCTTCGCGCGGTGGGCTTTTTCCGCGTATTCCGTATCCTTGGCGGCCCGTTCCAGGTCGCGCAAGGCTTCGCGCGCTTCGGACAAAAGCTGTTCCTTCCGCAGGAAGTCCGTGTGGCCGTCTTCGTGCGCTTCCTGCAAGTTGCCCAGCTCCATGTCCAGCTGTTCGAATTTCTCTTCCGATTCCAGCTTGGTCTGCATCTGCTCCGCTTCCTGCGCGGCGATCTCGGCGAGATCCGCACCGATCTGCGTGCTGCGCTGGTTGAAGCGCGCTTCCACTTCCGACAGTTTCACCACGTCCAGTTGCAGAGTATGCACGGAAGACGTCAGTTGCTGTATGCGCAAGCGCAAGTCGGACAGATTGCGCGTCAGGGTGGCGACGGCCGCATCGGCCCGCACGGAGCGGGCGCGCGCCTCTTCGGCCAGCAATTGCTGGGCACGCAACTGCTTGCCGATATTGTCGATTTCCTGCTGGCGGCCCAGCATGCCTTCCTGCTCCGAATCGGCCGCATAGAAGCGCACGCTGGTGGCTGTCACGACGTGACCGGCGCGCGTGACGAAATAGCCGCCCGGCGGCAATTTAGCGCGTTCGGCCAGCGCTTCGGCCGCGTCTTCCACGGCATAGGCGTTGTACAGCCAATCCTGCAGCAAGCCGCGCAAGCCCGGATCGTTGAGTTTCAACAAGTTCAGGAACGGTTTCAGGCCGGCGATTTCCAGCAGCGGCAGGGGCGCCACCGTGGATGGCGCGTACAGGGCCAGCTTGGCCGGCGGCGCGTCGGCAAAGAAGGCCTTGGCCCAGTCGATATTCGACAGTTGCAAGGCCGACGTGCGCTCGCGCAAGATCGATTCCATGGCCGCTTCCCAGCCCGCTTCGATCTGCAACTTTTGCCACAGACGCGGCAAGGTGTCGAGCTCGTGCTTTTTCAGCCATGGCTGGACCTTGCCCTGCGTCTGTACCCGTTCCTGCAATTGTTTCAAAGCGGAAAGACGCGCTTCCAGCTGGGCATTCGCCGCCGTCTCGGCATTGACTTGCGCCTGCGCCTCGGCCCGTTCCTGTTCCAGCTTTGGCTGCTGCTCCAGCGCCTCTTCCAGGTAGAACCCCTGCTCTTCCAGGGTTTGCTGCTTTTCTTCCAATTGGAGCTTCAGGTTTTCCAGGTGGCTGCTGTCGGGCAGACTGAGGCTGTTCTTTTCCTGCTGCAGGCGCTCGCGGCGACTCAAGAGGCTGGCCAGGATGTTCGAGGCGTTGCGCTGGTGCGCCGATTCCAGTTCCAGTTGCTGCTGCGCCTGCATGATGCGCGCGCGCGATTCCGTGCTCTTGTTTTGCGCGGCGCGCCAGGCGGCGTCCAGCTCGGGCAATTGCTCGCCCTTCTGTTCCGCCATCATTTGCGACTGTTCCACCTTCGCAGCCAGCTCTTCGAGGTGGAATTCCGCCTCTTCGATCTGTTCCTGGTATTCGCCGCCCTGGCTGGTCCACTGGTCGCGCTGGGCCGTCAGGGTGGCCAGCTGCGCCTGCAGGCGGGCGCGCGATTCGATGACGAACTTGATCTGCGCTTCCAGGCTGCCGATTTCCGCATTCGTCTGGTACAGATGGCCTTGCGCCGTATGCAAACGGTCGCCTACGGCAAAGTGCGCCTGGCGCATCTGCTCCAGGGTCAGTTCCACGTTGCGCAGCTTGGCCGTCTGCTCTTCCAGGTCCGTCTGCGCCTGTTCCACTTCGCGGAAATAGCGCGTCTGCTCGTTTTGCGCCTCGTTCTTGCGCAGCAGCCACAACAGCTTCTGTTTTTCTTCCTGGTCCGCCTGCAAGGCGTGGAAACGGGTGGCGACAGCGGCCTGCGCTTCCAGCTTTTCCAGGTTGGCATTGAGTTCGCGCAAGATGTCTTCCACGCGCAACAGGTTTTCGCGCGTGTCCTGCAAGCGGTTTTCCGTCTCGCGGCGGCGTTCCTTGTATTTCGACACGCCGGCAGCTTCTTCGAGGAAGACGCGCAATTCTTCCGGGCGCGATTCGATGATGCGCGAAATCATGCCCTGGCCGATGATGGCGTAGGCGCGCGGACCGAGGCCCGTGCCAAGGAAGATATCCTGGATGTCGCGCCGGCGCACGGGCTGGCCATTGATGTAATAGGTGGAGGTGCCGTCGCGCGTCAGGGTGCGCTTGACGGCGATCTCGGCGTACTGGCCCCACTGGCCGGACGCCTTGCCATCGTTATTGTCGAACACCAGTTCCACGGAAGCGCGCCCGGCCGGTTTGCGGTGGGTGGAGCCATTGAAAATGACGTCCTGCATCGATTCGCCGCGCAATTCCGACGCTTTCGATTCGCCCAGCACCCAGCGCACGGCGTCGATGATGTTCGACTTGCCGCAGCCATTCGGCCCGACCACGCCCACGAGCTGGCCTGGCACCTGGAAATTGGTGGGATCGACGAAAGACTTAAATCCCGACAACTTGATGGAAGAGAGACGCACGTGTTTTAGAGTTCCTGGCCTATGCTGGCGGTTATATTTGGGTGAACCCGGTTCATATTCAGTTCATGGCCACCTTGGCCACCCTTGCGGCAACAGTCTATCCACTCACCGCAGGGAGTGGTTCATCATACCATTTCCTGATGCTTTTCTGGCCAAAAAACCGCAGCGCCAGGCGCCGGCGTGCCCCGCCTTACGGGGCTGGGCGGCCATCCTGCGCCAGTTTCCAGTCTTCGCGGGAAAAAACACGCTCATGACCGGACAGCGCCAGGGCCAGTTTTTGCAGCCATTGCTCGGTCGGCATGGGCTCCGCCTTGAAGCTGAGCCCCATCATCAGCACGAGGCTGGCCAGGGCCAGCGCATGGCTGACGGCGATATTCACGGCGCCGCGGGCGCTCCACATGAAGCCCAGGGCCAGCGCCAGGCCCAGCACGCAGCCGCTGACGGCTTCCGACACGCTGTGCGCATGCACGACCACGCGCGAAATGGCCACCAGCACGGCAAAGGCCACGCCGACAAGCACGCCGGCATGGCGCCAGCGCGGTGCGGCCCGCTGCAGCAGCACATACATCAGCACGGGAAACACGGCGCCGGCGCGCATGGCATGGCCGCTGAAGCCCGTAAAATCGAGCGCGCTGCTGCCCACGCCCCAACTCATGAAGGCCAGCTTCGACAACACCACGAGGACCAGGCCGCCGCCGTACCACAGGCTCCAGCTGAGCACCAGGCGCCATTGGCGCGAGACGAGCAGCCACAGGGCAATCGCCACGCCAGCCGGCCCCATCACGGACATATCGGCCGCAAAAGAAATCCCATTCCACCAAGTCATCGCGCCTGCACTTATTTCATGATCAGCTTGCACTATGCCACGACTCTGCCCTGTTCCGCGCGGCTTTTGCTGTGCTGCAGCGAAGAATTACATTCGATTACAAACTTTCCACGCTGAAACCATCGGCCCGCCATGGCGCGGCAGGCGTCAGATATTCGTCAGGCGCTTGCCCTTGGGCGGCGCAAAGTCGCGGATCGATTCGATCATGCCCACTTCCAGCGCCTGGTCGGCCGTCAGGTGCAGGTCGGAATACGCATGCACCTGCCACTGCTCTTCCGTCAGGCTGACGTGGCCGCGCAGGATGCGCTCGGTACGCATGTCGTCGGCGCGCAAGCCCTCGACGATGATGCTGAGCGCGTCGGGGCGGGAACCGGGCGAGGCTGTCGCATGCGACTTGTGCACCATGAAGCGGGCCGTGTCGCTGGCATGGCGGCGCCGCCCCGCCAGGAACAGGGTGACGGCGATGGAGGCCACGGCGCCCGCGTTATAGGTGATGATGTCGAGCGGCAACTTGCTGAGGAAGTTGTACAGACAGATGCCGTCGCTGACGTAGCCGCCGTTCGACTGGATCAGGATGTGCGCGGTGGTGAGCTTGTCTTCCGTGATGTCGGCCGCGGCGTTGAAGACGCGCCGCACCATATCGCTGTTGACGTCGCCCGAGAGGGTAAAGTAACCGTGCTGCTCGGTGTTGTTTTGCGTCTCGCTTTGTGTAGTGTTCATGGCAGGCACCCGCAAGAAAGCCAGAATTTCATCATAGCGCATTCCCGCGCGTCCGGGCGCCCTTTTGCGGCGTCTCCAGCCCCCTGACAGCCCCGCAAACCGGGGCTTTTGCTGCAATTTGGCAACGTCTTTTCAGATTGACAGAAACACCCTGCTGGCATATATTCCTCCCACTTGATCGGGAGAGGGCAAACCAGCGTTGCCGCCGAAGGGGCACTACCCAAAAACTCTCAGGCAAAAGGACCGATCAGGCGGACTGAAGCTGTTGCTTTGGCGACACGTTTCAGCTCAACTCTGGAGAGCGGCCGCGGCTATTGCCGGCGGCCCACCGAAGGGGCGCACGGGGCAAGCCCCCGTAATCTCTCAGGTACAAAGGACAGGGGGGTCAGTGATCACGCTGGAAAGCCGTGTTTGGCTATTCTATGTTTTGTTAACTCCCCTTTTACCTTCGTCCCGAGGAATCCATGACGCTCAAAGCGACCCCACTCAATAACGCCCACCGTGCCCTCGGCGCCCGCATGGTCGATTTCGGCGGCTGGGACATGCCCGTCAACTACGGCTCGCAAATCGAAGAACACAACGCCGTGCGCGGCGATGCCGGCATGTTCGACGTGTCCCATATGTGCGTGGTCGATATCGAAGGTCCGAACGTGCGCGCCTTTTTGCGCGGCTTGCTGGCCAACAACGTTGACAAGCTGCAAGTGTCGGGCAAGGCGCTGTACTCGTGCATGCTCAATGCCGAAGGCACCGTCATCGATGACCTGATCGTCTACTTCTTCAACGAAAACTGGTTCCGCCTCGTCGTCAACGCGGGCACGGCTGAAAAAGACGTGGCGTGGATGCAGCAGCAAAACACCAACACCAACAGCGGCCTGACGATCACCGAACGCCGCAATGCCAACAATCCGATGGCCCTGGTAGCCGTGCAAGGCCCGAACGCGCGCGCCAAGGTGTGGCAAGTGCTGCCGGAAACGCAAGCCGCCTCCGAAGCCATCAAGCCGTTCAATGTCGTCATCGTCAAGGACACGGCTTTCGGCGAAGTCATGCTGGCGCGCACCGGTTACACGGGCGAAGACGGCTTTGAAATCGGCGTGGCCGCCACCCAGGTGGAAGCGCTGTGGAACGCCCTGGCGGCGGCCGGCGTCAAGCCTGCCGGCCTGGGCGCGCGCGACACCCTGCGCCTGGAAGCGGGCATGAATCTGTACGGCCAGGACATGGATGAAACCGTCAACCCGCTCGACGCGGGCCTGGCGTGGACCATCGACCTCGTCAGCGAGCGCGACTTCATCGGCAAGGCGGCCCTGCTGGCCAAGGGCCAGAACGCGCAATTCGTCGGACTGATCCTGCGCGAAAAAGGCGGCGTGCTGCGCGCCCACCAGAAAGTCATCATCGCCGGCAGCGAAGCCACGGGCGAAATCACCAGCGGCACCTTCAGCCCGACGATGCAGGAAGCGATCGCGCTGGCGCGCGTGCCGAACGGCGTCGCCGTGGGCGACACCGTGCACGTGGAAATCCGCGGCAAGCAGCTGGCCGCTTCCGTCGTCAAGCTGCCTTTCGTGCGTAACGGTAAAATCCTGGCTGCGTAAGGTTTTATAGAGCCGCCCGCAAGACCGTACAACCATAATCAATAACGAACACTTACCATCTGGAGCCACACATGAACATTCCTGCAGACCTGAAGTACACCGCTTCCCACGAATGGGTACGCCTTGAAGGCGACGGCACGATCACCGTCGGCATCACCGAGTACGCGCAGGACGCCCTGGGCGACATCGTCTTCGTCGAACTGCCAACCGTGGGCAACACCTACGGCGCCGGCGACGACGCCGCCGTGGTGGAATCGGTCAAGGCAGCGAGCGACATCTACGCGCCGATCGCCGGCGAAGTCGTGGCCGTCAACGACGACGTGGTCAACTCGCCCGAGTCGATTAATGCCGACGCCTACGCCAACTGGCTGTTCAAGATCAAGCCAGCCGACGTGTCGGCCCTGGACGGCTTGCTCGACGCTGCCGCCTATGGCGCCACCACCGGCGCGTAATCGCGTTTGACTCACGGGCCGCAATCGCGGCCCGTTTGCATTTTTTCTGCGCTGCGCCCGCGCGCCGCATCCCGGTTTTTCAGTCTTTTTTGGCCTCTATATCATGACCCGCACCAGCCTGACCCAACTCGAAGCACGCGATGCCTTCATCGCCCGCCACATCGGCCCTTCCCACACCGAACAAGCAGCCATGCTGGCGACCCTCGGCTATCCATCGCGCGCCGCGCTGATCGACGCCCTGGTACCGGCCAACATCCGCAACAAGGGCGCCCTGCCCCTGGGCGCGTATTCGCAGCCGATGCCGGAACAGGAAGCCCTGTCGCGCCTGAAAGCCATCGCCGGCAAGAACCAGGTTCTCAAATCCCTGATCGGCCAAGGCTACTACAACACATTCACGCCCGGTGTCGTTTTGCGCAACATCTTTGAAAATCCGGCCTGGTACACGGCGTACACGCCTTACCAGCCTGAGATTTCGCAAGGCCGCCTGGAAGCGATCCTGAACTTCCAGCAAGTAATCACCGATCTGACCGGCATGGGCATCTCGAACGCCTCGATGCTGGACGAAGGCACTGCCGCCGCCGAAGCGATGACCCTGATCCAGCGCGTGGGCAAGTCGAAGTCGAACGTGCTGTATGTGGCCAATGACGTGCTGCCGCAAACGCTGGAAGTGGTGCAGACGCGCGCCCAGCCGATCGGCATCGAAGTGCGCACGTTTGATCCGGCAGAAATCGAGTCGCTGGACGCCTGCTTCGGCGTGCTGCTGCAATACCCTGGCGTGAACGGCGTCGTGCGCGACTACCGCGCCGGCGTGGAAAAACTGCACGCGAACGGCGCCATGGTCATCGTCGCGGCTGACCTGCTGGCCCTGACCATGCTCACGCCTCCGGGCGAATGGGGCGCCGACGTCGTCGTCGGCAACAGCCAGCGCTTCGGCGTGCCGCTCGGCTTCGGCGGCCCGCACGCGGGCTATCTGTCCACGCGCGATGAATTCAAGCGCAATATGTCGGGCCGCCTGGTGGGCGTGACCGTCGATGCGCAAGGCAACAAGGCGTACCGCCTGGCCCTGCAAACGCGCGAACAGCATATCCGCCGCGAAAAGGCGACCTCGAACATCTGCACGGCGCAAGTGCTGCTGGCCGTGATGGCCTCGATGTACGCCGTCTACCACGGCCCGGCCGGCCTGCTGCAGATCGCCCGCCGCGTGCACCGCTTTACGGGCGTGCTGGCGGCCAACCTGAAGACCCTCGGCTATGGCGTCGTCAATGCGACTTACTTCGACACCCTGACCATCAACGTCGCCGATGCGGCGCAGCTGCACGCGACGGCCATGCACCACGGCGTCAACCTGCGCAAGATCGACAATACCCACGTGGGCGTGTCGCTCGACGAAACCACCACGCGCGACGATATCGCGCTGCTGTGGAAAGTGTTCGCGCACGGCCTGACCAACGCGCCTGCCGCCCCGGACCTGGACAGCGTGGAAGCAAATGTGACCAGCGCGCTGCCGGCCAACCTGGCACGCGAGAGCGCCTACCTGACCCACCCCGTCTTCAACAGCTACCACTCGGAACACGAGATGCTGCGCTACCTGCGCAGCCTGGCCGACAAGGACCTGGCGCTGGACCGCACCATGATCCCGCTCGGTTCGTGCACCATGAAGCTGAACGCGACGAGCGAAATGATTCCCGTCACCTGGCCGGAATTTTCGAATATCCACCCGTTCGCGCCGGACGCGCAAACGGTCGGCTACCGCGAGATGATTTCGCAGCTGGAAGAGATGCTGTGCGCCTTGACGGGCTACGCGGCCGTCTCGCTGCAGCCGAACGCCGGCTCGCAGGGCGAATACGCGGGTCTGCTGGTGATCAAGGCGTATCACGAGTCGCGCGGCGAAGGCCATCGCAACATTTGCCTGATTCCCTCGTCGGCGCACGGCACCAACCCCGCCTCGGCCAACATGGTCGGCATGCAGGTGGTCGTCACCAGCTGCGACGCCAACGGCAACGTGGACCTGGCCGACCTGAAGGCGAAGGCGGAAAAGCACAGCGCCAACCTGGCTTGCGTGATGGTCACCTACCCATCCACCCACGGCGTGTTTGAAGAAGGCATCCAGGAACTGTGCGAGATCATCCACGCGCACGGCGGCCAGGTCTACATCGACGGCGCCAACATGAACGCGCTGGTCGGCGTGGCCGCTCCCGGCTCGTTTGGCGGCGACGTGTCCCACCTGAACCTGCACAAGACCTTCTGCATCCCGCACGGCGGCGGCGGACCGGGCGTCGGCCCGATCGGCGTGGGCGCCCACCTGGCGAAATTCCTGCCGAACCAGCGTTCCTCGGGCTACCAGCGCGATGCTGCCGGCATCGGCGCCGTCAGCGCCGCGCCATTCGGCTCGGCCAGCATCCTGCCGATTTCGTGGATGTACATCGCCATGATGGGCGCGGAAGGCTTGACGGCCGCCACCGAGACGGCGATCCTGGCGGCGAACTACATCGCGCGCCGCCTGGCGCCGCACTACCCCGTGCTGTACTCGGGCCACGACGGCCTGGTCGCGCACGAGTGCATCCTGGACCTGCGCCCGATCACGGACGCCACCGGCATCAGCAACGAAGACGTGGCCAAGCGTTTGATGGACTTCGGTTTCCATGCGCCGACCATGAGCTTCCCCGTGCCGGGCACCCTGATGATCGAACCGACGGAAAGCGAATCGAAAGTGGAGATCGACCGCTTCATCGACGCCATGATCGCCATCCGCGCGGAAATCGCCAAGGTCGCCAGCGGTGAATTCGACCACGACGACAACCCGTTGAAAAATGCGCCGCACACGGCACAGGTATTGATGTCGGACAACTGGGAACGCAAGTACAGCCGCGAAATCGCCGCCTACCCCGTCGCTTCCTTGCGCCAGCGCAAGTACTGGCCGCCGGTCGGCCGCGCCGACAACGTGTACGGCGACCGCAACCTGTTCTGCGGTTGCGCACCGATCAGTTCCTACGAAGAAGAGTAAACGCCATCTGCCCGGCTAGCCGGGCAGGAGGAACACAGAACGGCAGGCCGCAAGGTCTGCCGTTTTTTTTATGCGCCGCGCTACAGCGCCAGCAAGGCCGCGCCCGGCAATCCCAGGGCGGTGCCCAGCATCGTCAGCAGCACGACATCGCGCCGTTCGCAGCGGGCGCGGTGCGAACTCCAGGCGGCAAACAGCAAGGCCACGGCCACGCCGCTGAGCGAAATTCCCACTTCCGTCATGACCGCTCTCCCCGCAGATACGGCGCAGCCGCCATTGTTACGTTCATCATCGTCGTCATCCTTTGCCTTTATTGAGTTGGCTACCTATCGGTAGGTAGTCAGTGTACAATAAAAAAGACGGCAATGTCCATGCCGTGTTTTTTGACGATACAAAGGAAGCGCAATGCAGCAGCAAACCACTCTCCCCGCCGCCAGTCTCGGGCTGGCGGCTTCCCTGGCCCTGGTGGCCGTGCTCGGCCCGGCCGGCATCGACATGTACCTGGCCTCGATGCCCGCCATGGCGCGCGAGCTGCACACCTCGTATGCGAACGTGCAGCTGAGCCTGACGGTTTTCCTGCTGGCCCTGGGCGGCGGGCAATTGCTGTGCGGGCCGCTGACCGACATGCTGGGCCGGCGCCGTCCGCTGCTGGCCGGCATCGCCGTGTACATTCTTGCCGCCGTGTGGGCGTCGCAGGCGGATCAATTGAGCACCCTGCTGCTGGCGCGCTTGCTGCAAGGTCTGGGCGCCGCGCTGACCCTGGTCGTGGTGATGAGCATGGTGCGCGACGTGGCCGATGGCGTCAAAGCGGCGCAGCTGTTTGCCCTCTTGATGACCATCGTCGGCCTGGCGCCCGTGCTGGCGCCCGCCGTGGGCGGCTTGCTCGACGCCCACTACGGCTGGCGCGCCGTGATGCTGGCCCTGGCCGCGCTGGGTCTCTTGACCCTGCTCAATAGCGCGCTGTTCCTATCAGAAACCCTGCCAGCGGCCCGACGCGTCGCGCCGCGCGGCATGCACCGCACGTATGCGCGCATCGCGCTGGACCGCGCCTTCCTGCTGCCCGCACTGGCCCTGTCCGCCACTTTCTTTTTCCTGTTTGCCTATATCGGCGGAGCGTCGCTCGTGTACCAGCGCGATTTCGGCCTGTCCGCGGGCAGCTTCGGCCTCGTGTTCGGCGCCACGGGCGTGGCCGTGCTGCTGGGCGCCATGGCCAGCGGCCGCCTGGTGGAAAAGCACGGCGTGGCGCGCCTTTGCGTGGCGGGCAGCGCGGCCATGCTGGGCGGCGCGGGGCTGGCCCTGCTCGGCGCTTGGGCAGGAGCAGGCATCGCCGCTGTCGTGCCGGGCATGTTCGTGGCCCTGTTTGGCCTGGGCATCGCGGAAGCGGCGCTGATGGCCATGGCCATGGGTTCCCAGCAGCGTGCGCTCGGTTCCACGGCCGCGCTGCTGGGTGCCATCCAGATGACCTTGTCGTCGCTGGCCACGCCGCTGGCGGCCAGCCTGTCGGAATGGGGGCCGCTGCCGTGGCTGCTGTTCTTGACCGTGGCCGGCCTGCTGGTATCATGGCTGACCCTGGCCACTGCGCGCGTCCATCCGGTCCATGCCAGCAGCCTGGGAGCGCACTGACGCCTCACCCCATATCACCCCCATGATGAAAAAACGCTCGGCCTCGGCCGATAATATCTGTGCCGTCGCCGTCGTCCACTTTTCGGAACACGGCTACGACGCTTCGTCCCTCAGCGACATCGCCGCGCAGGCGGGCATGCGCAAGGCTTCGCTGTATTCGCACTTCGCCGGCAAGGACGCCCTCTTCCTCGACGTGTTTGCCGACGCCCTGGCCGAAGAGCAAGCCTTCATGGACAGCTGCTTCGCCGACGAAGCGGCGCTGGCGGCGCCCGGCGGCCAGCAAGCCGGCGCCCTGTACTGCGACCGCATGGCGCAGCGCTATGCGGATTCGGCCCATTTGCGCTTTCTGCTGCGCACGGCCTACTTGCCGCCCGCCCCCCTGCGCGTGGAAGTGGGCACGGGCTACGAAGCCTTGCTGGCGCAGCTGCAGCAGTATTACGTGCAGAGCCTGGCCCGTCTCGCGCCCACGTTATCGTCGCAGCGCATCGACCTGTATGCGCAAGCCTACCTGGGCATCGTCGACAGCCTGCACGTAGAGCTGATCTACGCGGGCGGCGCCGCGCTGCAGCAGCGTCATGCGGCGCTGTGGCAGATATTGTCCGATTCGCTGGCGATGGCCACGCAACATGGCTGAGCATGCGGCCTGCCACAGTCACATTACACTTTGGAAACCTAAGATTTCTTCAGTTGACACTCTTGCAGCATGTGCATAAGATGCCCCCATTATTCATTTACGGAGTCCCACGTGGGTACTTGTTCTAGTGACAGTAGCCGATCTTGTATCGGCGATTGCCTCGGCAGCTAAACAGCAAGCAACGCGGAACTCTCTTTCCTCCGTGCCTTGCTGAGCAAGGTGCGGTGTCTCGCGCGGCCAGTATGGCCGCACGCCTCTCCCCCCTCTTTCCGATCGCGACCGGCTACTGACCCGGATTGCCCGCCAGCACTATCGTGCTTTGGCGGCACGCAAGTCTTGCCTGCGGCTGCGCCGCCCGTCAACACCTCGTCGTGAAAGGAAGAGCAATGAATCTCTTCACCCGCTTATTCGAATCGTTCCTGCGCAAGCGCCATACGGCAGGCAACTTCCGCCGCCGCGCCATGCCGCTGGAAAACAGCACGGCCCGCCCCGTGCCCGACCACCTGGCGCGCCAGTTGCTGGCCGCCGCCCATGAAGACCTCGATAGCGCCCTGAACCGCCTGCACACGCGCCTGGAAGGCTTGCGCGATGCCGAAGCGCAAGTGATCGGCGCGCAAACGGGTCCGAACGAGGTCGAACATGAAAAACCGCTGGCCTGGTACCAGCACCTGTGGCTGTGCTACAAGAATCCGTTCAACCTGCTGCTGACCGTGCTGGCCATCGTTTCCTACCTGACGGAAGACCCGAAGGCGACCATCGTCATCGGCACCATGGTGATCTTGTCGACCCTGCTGCGTTTCGTGCAGGAAGGCCGCTCGAACCGGGCCGCCGAGCGCCTGAAAGCCATGGTCAGCAATACAGCCACCGTGCTGCGCAATGGCCAGCAAGTCGAGCTGCCTATCCGCCAGCTGGTGCAGGGCGACCTCATCGTGCTGTCGGCCGGCGACATGATCCCCGCCGACTGCCGCCTGCTGTCCGCGAAAGACCTGTTCGTCAGCCAGGCCGCCATGACGGGCGAATCCTTGCCCGTGGAAAAGATGGCCGAACTGGCCGACGCCCATGGCAAAGATCCCATGGAACTGGCCAATCTGCTGTTCATGGGCACGAACGTGATCTCCGGCGCCGCCACGGCGCTGGTATTGGCTACGGGCAACCGCACCTATTTCGGCACCATCGCCACGCGCGTGACGGCCACCGAGCGCACGCCGACGGCGTTCGAGGCGGGCGTGAACAGCGTCAGCTGGCTCTTGATCCGCTTTGCCCTCGTGATGGCGCCGCTCGTCTTCCTGATCAACGGCTGGACCAAGGGCGACTGGATGGAAGCGTTCCTGTTCGCACTGTCCGTGGCGGTCGGCCTGACGCCGGAAATGCTGCCCATGATCGTCACCAGCACGCTGGCCAAGGGCGCCGTGAAACTGTCGAAAAAGAAAGTCGTCGTCAAGCGCCTGGACGCCATCCAGAACTTCGGCGCCATGGACGTGTTGTGCACGGACAAGACGGGCACCTTGACGCAGGACAAGATCGTGCTCGAGCGCCATACCGACGTGTTCGGCCAGCAATCCGATGAAGTGCTGCAATTCGCCTATTTGAACAGCCACTACCAGACGGGCTTGAAAAACCTGCTGGACCGCGCCGTGCTCGACCACGTGGAATTGCAGACGGAAATGCAGCTGGCGCGCGACTATGTCAAAGTCGATGAAATCCCGTTCGATTTCGTGCGCCGCCGCATGTCCGTCGTCGTTTCCGAAAAGAATGATCACCATGAACTGATCTGCAAGGGCGCCGTCGAGGAAATCCTCGCCGCCTGCAGCCACCTGCGCCTGGGCGGCGTGAATATTCCCCTCGACGCGGCCCTGCTGGACAAGGTGCTGGAAACCACGCATGGCCTGAACGCGGAAGGTTTGCGCGTGGTGGCCGTGGCCGTCAAGGAAGTCCCGCCCCATAAAACCGTGTACGGCGTGGCCGATGAAACGGCGCTCACGCTGATCGGTTATGTCGCTTTCCTCGATCCGCCGAAGGAATCGACGGCGCCCGCCCTGCGCGCGCTGGCGGAACACGGCGTGACCGTGAAAGTGTTGACGGGCGACAACCACCTCGTGACGGCAAAGATTTGCCGCGAAGTGGGCCTGGCCGTGCATGGCGTGCTGCAAGGCCCGCAACTGGACGACATGGACGACGCCACCCTGGCGAAAGCGGCCGAGGACAACACGGTGTTTGCCAAGCTCAGCCCGCTGCACAAGGAGCGCCTCGTGCGCGCCCTGCGCGGCAATGGCCACATCGTCGGCTTCATGGGCGACGGAATCAACGACGCGCCCGCCCTGCGCGCGGCCGATATCGGCATTTCCGTCGATTCCGCCGTCGATATCGCCAAGGAAGCGGCCGACATCATCCTGCTGGAAAAGAGCCTGATGGTGCTGGAAGAAGGCGTGCTGGAAGGCCGCCGCACCTTCAGCAACATGCTCAAATACATTCGCATGACGGCCAGCTCGAACTTCGGCAATGTGTTTTCCGTGCTGGTGGCCAGCGCATTCCTGCCATTCCTGCCCATGTTGCCGCTGCACTTGCTGGTGCAAAACCTGCTGTACGACGTGTCGCAGATCGCCATCCCGTTCGACAATGTCGACGCCGAACTGATCCAGCAGCCGCTGAGCTGGAACCCGCGCGACATCGGCCGCTTCATGGTGTTTTTCGGCCCCATCAGCTCGATCTTCGACATCAGCACATTTATCCTGATGTGGCATGTGTTCGGCGCGAATACCCCGGAACAGCAAACCCTGTTCCAGTCCGGCTGGTTCGTCGTGGGGCTGTTGACGCAAACCCTGATCGTGCACCTGATCCGCACGCCGAAGCTGCCCTTCATCGACAGCATCGCCTCCGTGCCCCTGCTGGTGGCCACGACCCTGATCATGGCCGTGGGCGTCTTCCTGCCGATGGGTCCGCTGGCGACTTACTTCAAGCTGCAAGCCTTACCATTGGGCTACTTCCCATGGCTGCTGGGCATCCTCGTCTGCTACACACTGCTGACGACGTTCATGAAACGCGTGTACCTGCGCAAATTCGGCTGGCAATAGTATGATGGGCCGCTCTTACCCCTACACAAGGCACGCATGAGCGGCTCCCCCTCACCTTCATCCATATCCAAACGCACGCAGGCCCTGCTGCTGTCGGGCCTCGTGTTTCCCGGCAGCGGGCATTTCTTATTAAAACGCAAGGCGCGCGGCTGCCTGTTCATTGTGCCCGCGCTGATCGCGCTGGTGCTCGTATTGCGCCAGATCATGGCACGATTGGATCAAGTTATGGCGCAGATCGACAGCGGCGCCCTGCCCCTCGACGTGCAGCTGATCGTGGAAAAAGTCGATGCGCTGTCGGCCCATGACGGCCCCGCCATGACGGTGGCCGTTTGTGTGCTGGTGGCGTGCTGGATCGGCAGCCTCGTCGATACCATGCTATTGAAGCCGTAAGGTCGCTGGCGTCAGACGGCATCGCCCTTGACGCGGCGCGGCTTCGGTCCGCGCACGGCGGCGATGCGCGCTTCGCTGCGCACCTGCACTCGGCCGCTGAACCAGCCCTGCAAATCCTCGCCAAAGCCGGCCGGCGCCGCACTGCCCACGCCTTGCGCCAGGTCCGCCAGGGTCGTCTTGGCCAGCTCGGCGCGCATGCTTTTCTCGGCGCGCAGCATCAAGGCATGGATGCCGCACACGCCGCTGGTCATCCAGCCGGGCGGCTCGCCTTCATACAGGGTGCAGCGGCTGCGGATCTGCTGGCAATCGAACAGCGGTTTCGGCCCCTCGATGGCGTCCACCACGTCGAGCACGCTGATCTCGGCCGCCGGACGCGCCAGCTGGTAGCCGCCGCGTATGCCTTCCGATGCCGTCACGATGCCCGCCTTTTCCAGCTTGGGGAAGATTTTTGCCAGGAAAGAGACGGAAATGCCCTGCAATTCCGCCAGGTCGCGGCTGCTGGCAGGCTCGGCAAGCGGCTGCGCCAGATACAGCAGGCAATGCAAGCCATACTCGGTGCCGCTTCCATAATGTGCCATGATGCCATTCCTCCGTTGCAAAACGGGGACTGTAGCACTCCCCGTTTGCAGCCGCAAGGCTACAACGACAGCTCGAACGCGGGATCGGCGGCTGCCAGCGCCGCCGCGCTGTCGGCCGGCGGATAAATCACGCGGCCGTTGATGGCCACCTTCAAGGCCTTGCCTTCGCTGCCCGTCATCCACACCTTGCGCTCCCAGCCCTGCGTGACGACCGCGCCCCACGCCCCCAGGTCCAGGCACGTCACATAATAGGGCTGGCGGTAGGGCCGCGTGGCCAGGCCCAGCAGGTCGGCCACGACATTGTCGCCCGAAGAACGTCCAAGGAACATGGCGTGCTGGCAGCTCATCAGCGTGTGATTGCCAGCGTCGTCCGTGGCCGCGACGGCCGCGTCGCCCGTGGCAAAGACCTTGCCCGCGCCAGGCACGCGCAAGTCGTGCGCCACCCGCAGGCGGCCCGCCGCGTCCTTGTCGCCGGGAATCTGCGCCGTCAGCGCACTGGCCCGCACGCCCGCCGTCCACACCACGGTGGCCGCCTCGATGCGCTCGCCATCGGCCGTCGTCAAGCCGTCCCCGTCGATGGCGGCGACGGCCGAACCGAGCCGGCATTCCACGCCCAGTTCCGCCAGCGCCTGCTCGATGACGGGACGCGGTCCCGGACCCAGGTCGGGGCCGATGTCGGGCGCCCGCTCGACGATGATCACCTTGATCTCGGCATCCTGCCCCAGGATGGCGCGGAGGCGGGCCGGCAGCTCGGCCGCCAGCTCGATGCCCGTGAAGCCGCCACCGGCCACGATGACCGTATTGCGCGCGGCCGATACGGGACGGGCGGCCAGCCCGTGCAGGTGCGCATCGAGCGCCACCGCGTCGTCGCGCTGGTCGGCGCTGAAGGCAAATTCTTGCAGACCCGGAATCTCCGGCCGGAACAGGCTGCTGCCTGCCGCCAGCACCAGGCGGTCATAGGCCAGGGTGGAACGGCTGCCGTCGGCGGCCACGATGTCGACCTCGTCGCTGGCACTGCGGATGGCCTCGACCTTGCCCGCGATGAAGCGCACGCCCGTGTCGTCGAACAGTTGCTGCAGCGGCGCCACCATGCCGGCGGGCGCCGGCTCGTACAGGCGCGGGCGCATCGTCAGCACGGCTTCGGGCGCCACCAGCGCCACTTCGATCTCGCCCGCTGGAACGTTTTCCAGCCGCAGGCGGCGCACGGCAGCCAGGGCACTCCACAAGCCGGCAAAGCCGGCACCAATGATCAATACGCGCTGTGTCATGTTTTTTCTCCTTGATTTAATAACGCAGACTATATCACTCCGTGTTATGCGGCGCAAGCGGACATGCCGAAAAAGGCGCAGCCTGTCTTGCGGTCCGCGCCGCACTCGCGTAGATTCGCGGCACAACGAACAGGGAAAGCCCCATGCAAGAGGAATTGGAAACATTGCTGACAGCAGCGTTCAAGAGCGAGCGGATACAGGCGCGCCGGCTGGCGGCGCTGGACGGCATCGCCGGCGACGCGGCACTGCAGCGCATACTGGAACAGGCGGCCGGCACGCAGGGCCTTGCCGCCCTGCTGGCGGCGCGGACGCAGGCGCGCGCGGCCGACGCGCAGCGCAAGGCGCAAAAGATCAGCGACCGCCAGCAGGCGCAAGCGGCCAGGCGCCTGCCGGCTGGCCCCGCTTCGGCGTGGCGCGGCTGGTTCGACGGCTCCGCCCACCCGAATCCGGGCAAGCTGGGCATCGGCGCCCTGCTGCTGGGGCCGAACGGCGAACGTATCGAAGTGAGCGAGGCGGCCGGTTATGGCAGCAGCAGCGATGCGGAATATGCGGCCCTGACGGCCGTGCTGCAGGCGGCACTCGGCGTGCGCCCGCCGCCCGCGCAACTGCTGCTGTACGGCGACAGCCAGGTGGTGATCAACGATGTGCTGGGAACGGCGGCGGCAGGCGCCAAGGGACTGGAAATACACAGGGCCACCGTAGTGGCCCTGCTGGAACAATTACACGATGTAACACTGCGCTGGCTGCCGCGCCACCGCAATGGCGAGGCGGATCGGCTGTCGCAGCTGGCGATCGCCGGCTGGGTGGAGGAAGACCCTCCACCCCTTGCCGTTTAGGCGGCGCGGCCGATCTGCAATGCCTCTTGCGGCGCCTTGGCCGCCGGGCGCTTGCCGCCACTCACGGCCTTCAAGCCGCCGGCGCCGGCCTGCTGGCCATTCAATTTGAACACGCTGACCACTTGCGCCAGGTTGTGCGCCTGGTGCTGCATCGATTCGGCGGCGGCCGCCGACTCTTCCACCAGGGCCGCATTTTGTTGCGTCACGGCATCCATCTGGCCGATGGCCCGATTGATCTCGTCGATGCCCACGCTTTGCTCGCTGCTGGCCGCCGTGATTTCCGTGATGATGTCGCTCACGCGCTGCACACTGTCGACGATATCGTTCATGGTCGAACCGGCTTGCGCCACCAGCATGCTGCCCGCGTTGACTTGCTCCACGGAAGCACCGATCAGGGTCTTGATCTCTTTCGCCGCCGACGCGGAACGCTGGGCCAGGTTGCGCACTTCGGACGCCACGACGGCAAAGCCGCGGCCCTGCTCACCCGCGCGCGCCGCTTCCACGGCCGCATTCAGCGCCAGGATATTCGTCTGGAAGGCGATGCCGTCGATGACGCTGATGATGTCGACGATTTTATTGGATGAAGCATTGATCGATTCCATCGTGCCCACCACCTGCGCCACGACTGCGCCGCCCTTGACGGCCACTTGCGCGGCCGACGCCGCCAACTGGTTCGCCTGGCGCGCATTGTCCGCATTCTGTTTCACGGTGCTGGTCAGTTCTTCCATCGACGAAGCTGTTTCTTCTAGGGAACCGGCCTGCTCTTCCGTGCGGGAAGACAGGTCCTGGTTACCGGCGGCGATTTCCGTCGATGACGTGGCGATGCTGTCCGTACCTGCGCGCACTTCGCTGACGATGTTGAGCAAGCTCGTGTTCATGTCCTTCAGGGCCAGCAAAAGTTGCCCAGTTTCATCTTTGGCGCTGGCGTCGATCTGTGCCGTCAAGTCGCCATCGGCCACCTTGCGGGCGATGTCCACGGCCGTGCGCAGGGGGCGCACGATGCCCGTCGTCAACAGCCAGGCGCAGACGACGCCAAAGCCCAGCGCCAGCACGGCCAGGGTCAGCAGCAAGTTGCGGCTCGTCTTGGCGACCTCGTCGATCTCGCGCGCCGTCGTGTCGATGCTGGCGCGCTGGTGCTGCAGCATGTCGTTGACCACTTTCAGGTATTTCGTCGAACCGGGCACGAAGATGCCCTGGAACGCCTTTTCTGCCTCGGCTTCCTGTCCATCCGCCTTCAGCTTCGACACTTGCGCGCGCGAATCGAGGTAGACCTTGCGCTGTTCGCTCACCAGGCGGAACAGTTCCTTTTCTTCCGGGCTGGAAATCAAGGCTTCGATTTTCTTTTGCAATTCGCCCGACACGACGGACGATTGCTTGGCCTCTTCCGCAAAATACGCGCCCAGTGACGTGTCGCTGCTGCGCGCGATGGCCGTGGTGCGGCGCACGCCGCTATCGATCTTTGCATACCAGTCGGAAATATAGCGTTCCTTCGCCAGCGGCAGCTCCATCATGGTGCGCGTGGCCATGGCCACGTCGTGCAAACGCCACACGCTGATGCCCGTAATGAGCATGGAAAACAGCAAAATCACGGCAAAACCCAGGCCGAGGCGCACACCAATACTGACGTTTCTTAACAAATTCATGTGAATATCCTAAAAAAGCGGAACCAGACTATATAAAAGGGGTTGCGGCTGCCTGGGGCAGCCGCGGCGGTATCAGCGCGTGCCGATGCGCAAAGTGGTTTGCTGCGCTGCCGGGCGTTTCTGCGCGTGTTGCACACCCTTCACGCCGCCGGCGCCGGCCTGCTGGCCATTGAGTTTAAAGACACTGACGACTTGCGCCAGGTTGTGCGCCTGGTGCTGCATCGATTCGGCGGCGGCCGCCGACTCTTCCACCAGGGCCGCATTTTGTTGCGTCACGGCATCCATCTGGCCGATGGCGCGGTTGATCTCGTCGATACCCACGCTTTGCTCGCTGCTGGCCGCCGTGATTTCCGTGATGATGTCGCTCACGCGCTGCACGCTGTCGACGATGTCGTTCATGGTCGAACCGGCTTGCGCCACCAGCATGCTGCCCGCGTTGACTTGCTCCACGGAAGCGCCGATCAGGGTCTTGATCTCTTTCGCCGCCGACGCGGAACGCTGCGCCAGGTTGCGTACTTCGGATGCCACGACGGCAAAACCGCGGCCCTGTTCGCCTGCGCGCGCCGCTTCCACGGCCGCGTTCAGGGCCAAAATGTTCGTCTGGAAAGCGATACCGTCAATCACGCTGATGATGTCGACGATCTTGTTCGACGAAGCATTGATCGATTCCATCGTGCCCACCACCTGCGCCACCACTGCCCCGCCCTTGACGGCCACTTGCGCAGCCGACGCCGCCAACTGGTTCGCCTGGCGCGCATTGTCCGCATTCTGTTTCACGGTGCTTGTCAGCTCTTCCATCGACGACGCCGTTTCTTCCAGGGAACCGGCCTGCTCTTCCGTGCGGGAAGACAGGTCCTGGTTACCGGCGGCAATTTGCGTCGACGACGTCGCGATGCTGTCCGTGCCGCTGCGCACTTCGCCCACGATATTGAGCAAGCTCGTGTTCATGTCCTTCAGGGCCAGCAAAAGTTGCCCAGTTTCATCTTTGGCGCTGGCGTCGATCTGCGCCGTCAAGTCGCCATCGGCCACCTTGCGGGCGATGTCCACGGCCGTGCGCAGGGGGCGCACGATGCCCATCGTCAAGACCCAGGCGCACACGACGCCGAAAGCCAGCGCCAGCGCGGCCAGCACCAGCATCAGGTTGCGGCTGGTATTGGCAACGGCGTCGATCTCGCGCGCGGTGGCGTCGATCGTGGCGCGCTGGTGTTCCAGCAAGTCCGACACCATTTTCTGGTATTTGGCGGCAGCCGGCACGAACGTCTTTTCAAACACGTCGTTGGCGGCATCGACCTGCGCTTCGCCCTTCAGCTTGTAGACCTGGTCGCGCGAACCGATGTACACCTTGCGCTGTTCCAGCAAGCCCGCGAACATGGCTTTTTCCTCCGGCTTGTCGATCAGCGCCTCGATTTTCTTTTGCAGCTCGGCCGAGCTGGACGACGAGACTTTCGATTCTTCGGCGAAATAGCCGCTCAGCGAGGTATCGCTGCTGCGGGCAATGGCGATGGTGCGGCGCACGGCGCTGTCGATGCGGCCATACCAGTCGGAAATATAGCGTTCCTTCGCCAGCGGCTGCTCCATCATGACGCGCGTGGCGCTGGCCACATCGTGCAAGCGCCAGACGCTGATGCCCGTAATGAGCATGGAAAACAGCAAAATCACGGCAAAACCGAGTCCCAGGCGGACACCGATGCTGACGTTGCGTAATAAATTCATGTGACTATCCTAAAGAGCCCTGATGCCATGGCTGGCAGTTTCGCGCTGCTGCGGGCTGGCTGCCATGGCGAAACGGGCGTAAAAAGTGAAACTCAAGTGAAACTGGCGCACGGTTCGGCTGAACCGTGCGCCAGGAAATGCGCTAGCGTGCGCCTTGCAGAAAAAGCAAACAATGCTTGGGGTCAATTGTTTCTAAAAAACCCTATCGCACTAGGGTGTCAGGAAATGTTCAGGGCAAGGCGCGTTGCCGAAGACAGTACGAATGTACGGCGAGGCAATGCAACGCCGTCCTGGACTTTTCCTGGCGGCCTAGGCTGCCAATTTTTCGATCAAGCCCATGTCGGCGCTGGACATCAACTGGTCGATATCGACCAGGATCAGCATGCGCTCGTCGATGGTGCCCAGGCCGATCACGTATTCCGTGTTGATCGAACGGCCCATGTCCGGCGCCGGCTTGATCTGTTCCGGCATCAGGGTGGTGACGTCGGAAACGCGGTCGACGACCATGCCGACGACGCGGTTGCCGATATTGAGGATGATGACGACGGTGAACTGGTCATAACTGGGCGTGCCCAGGTTGAACTTGATGCGCATGTCGACGATGGGCACGATGATGCCGCGCAGGTTGACCACGCCTTTGACGAACTCGGGCGCGTTGGCGATGCGGGTCGGCGTTTCATAGCTGCGGATTTCGCTGACTTTCTGGATGTCGATGCCATATTCTTCCTGGCCCAGGGTAAAGGCCAGGTATTCGGCAGCCTTGGCAACGGTTGCGCCAGTGTCGCTGGAAATGGTGTTCATGATATTCCTTTCGTTAACTCGCCTGGGGCGCAGGCCAAGGCACGCTGCAAGCAAGCCTTGGACGTGGCAGAGTCACCCAACAGGGGATGGCCGCCACTTGTGTGTTTTTGCAAATATTTTCTAGCAATTAGCTTATGCCTCTAATTTCCGTGCGGCAATGTTACCCCATGTAAATTTTACATGCACTAAAAAAGAGCGACCGTCTGATTTTTGATTTTCAAAGATGCAATTTATGTGGCGATTACAGCACGCCGGCCACCACCACGCGCGGCGACGTTTTATGCCACACTGGCGGCCCCTGCTTTTTACGACTGTGAACATGCATTCTTTGCTTTCCCAATGGCAACCACGCCTGCTGGCGCTGGCCACGGCCGGCCTGGGTGATGACGGCGCCCACGACCTCAACCACCTGCACCGCGTCTGGCGCAATGCCAGTGTCCTGCTGCAAGAGCATGCGGACGCGGACGCCCTCACCGTGATGGCCGCCTGCTACCTGCACGACCTGGTCAACCTGCCCAAGAACCACCCCGAGCGCCACCTGGCCTCGCGCCAGGCGGCAACGCTGGCTTGCCGCCAGCTGGCGGAACTGGATTTCCCATCAGAAAGATTGGCTGGCGTGGCCCACGCCATCGAGACGCACAGTTTTTCCGCCGACTTGCCGCCGCACACGCTCGAAGCGCAAATCGTGCAGGATGCCGACCGCATCGATGCGCTGGGCGCCGTGGGACTGGCGCGGTTGTTCTATACGGCGGCGCGCATGGATAGCGCGCTGGCGCATGGCACGGACCCGCTGGCGCAGCAGCGTCCGCTCGACGACAAGGCTTACGCACTCGACCATATCGTCACCAAGCTCGACAAGCTGCCCGGCAAGATGCAGACGGCGGCGGGCCGCGCGCTGGCCGAACAGCGGCTGGCCGTGCTGACGGATTTCCGCGCCGCCTTCGCCGACGAATGGGGAATTGCCATCTAGCATGGGTGGCGATAGCCAGCATGGCCCACGCTGTCTATAATGCAAGGCTCAGCTATCGCGCCGCGCGCCAGCAGGAAGCTGCCACGCGCCGGCGCCACGCCAACAACTGAACTCCGCACGCCGCACGGCGGCGCGGGGTGCGCGCCGAAAGCATGCATGTCCGATAAAACCAGCCCCGACAGCCATTCACCGTCATCGCCCGCCGCGCCCGCGCGCGCCGGCAACCTCAATTTCATCCTCGTCTGCGTCTTCATCGACATGCTGGGCATCGGCCTGGTGGTGCCCGTGCTGCCCATCCTGATCGGCGACTTTGTCAACGGCAAGGATGAGCAAGCATTCTGGTACGGCATCATGGCGGCCGTCTTCGGCTTGCTGCAATTCATCTTCATGCCCATGCTGGGCGCCATCAGCGACCGCGTGGGACGCCGCCCCGTACTGCTGTATTCGATGGCCGGCATGGGCATCAACTTTCTCGCCACGGGCTGGGCGCCGAACCTGGCCTGCCTGTTCATCGGCCGCATCATCGGCGGCGTCTCGTCGGCCAGCATGTCGGTCGCGTCCGCCTATGCGTCCGACGTCTCCACGCACGACAACCGCGCCAAGAGCTTCGGCAAGATCGGCGCCGCCTTCGGCCTGGGCTTCATTTGCGGCCCCATGCTGGGCGGCCTGCTGGGCGAGATCAACCTGCACCTGCCGTTTTACGTGGCGGCGGGCCTGTCGGCGGCCAATTTCATCTACGGCTATTTCTGCGTGCCCGAATCGCTGCAGCCTGGTCCGCGCGCACCCTTCACCCTGGCGCGCATCAACCCGTTTGCCGCCCTGCTCAAGCTGGTGCGCCGCGTGGAGATCCGCGGCCTGGTGCTGGCCTTCGGCCTGATGACGTTTGCACAAATGATGCTCAACACCACCTGGGTGCTGTACACGCACTTCCGCTTCGACTGGACGCCGCGCCAGAACGGCATCGCCCTGTTCTGCGTGGGCCTGTGCGCGGCCGTCGTGCAGGCGGGCTTGCTGGGCATCCTCATCAAGCGTTTCGGCGAAGTGCGCCTGTCCCTGCTGGGCATGGCCTCGGGCGCCCTCACCTATCTGCTGTACGGCCTGGCGACGCAGGGCTGGATGATGTATGCGTTGATCCTGTGCAACCTGCTGGCCTTTGCCGCCGGACCGGCGCTGCAAGGCATCATCTCGAAATCGTCCAACGCCAGCGAACAGGGAGAACTGATGGGCTCCTTGCAATCGATCAGCAGCCTGGGCATCATCTTCATGCCTTTGCTCGGCAGCATGATCCTCGGCGAAGTGAGCCACTTGCCGCCGCAAGACTGGCGCATCGGCAGCACCTTCTACCTGTGCGCCATCATGCAAACCCTGGGCATCCTGGTGGCCTGGCGCTACTTCAAGGCGCAACGCCAGGCAAGACTTATGGTTTCCACCACAAAGTAGTCGGCGGGATAATATTGTATTTGGGAAATAAATAGGCGAGAATGGGATAATCAAGCGGGCGTTGCCGACGCCGGCGATACGATGGTGAGCAAGGATGGGTATGACTGACTTTTATTCCAGCGCCTGGCGCCGAACCGTGGCCATGCTGGCGCTGGCGCTGCCATCGCTGGCGGGCGCGCAATGCTCGCGCGACATCCAGGTGCCCGTCTCGGCCATCGGCGCCAGCGTGGTGGTGAATGGCGCCGCCATCAGCGGCATCTATCCCGACTTGCTGCGCGGCATGGGCGCCAAGCTCGGCTGCAATTTCATCTTCACGGCCGTGCCCCGCGCGCGCCTGGAAGCGATGTTCGAGGCGGGCAAGGCCGACTTGCTGATCCCGGCCAGCAGCACCTTGCGGCGCGACCAGCATGGCCTGTTCATCCCCATGCTGGGCAGCCGGCCCCTGCTGATCTCGCTCCAGGGCGCGCGACCGCCCATCAACACCATGCAGGAATTGATCGAGCGGCGCGAATTGCGCGTGGCGCTCGTGCGCGGCTACGACTATGGCGCACCGTACCAGGCGCTGGCCAAGGAATTGAGCAGCCAGGGCCGCCTGTTCTACGAAGTCGACGCCCTGTCCGTGGCGCGCCTGATGCAAAGCGGCTTCATCGATGCCACCATCATGGCGCCCACCATCCTCGCCGGCGTGGCGCAAAACGATGCGCGCGTGTATGGCCTGGCCGACCGCCTGCGCCTGGAAGCGTTGCCGGAATTGCCCTGGGGCATGAGCGGCGTCTACCTGTCGCGCAAGTCGCTGACGGCGGAAGACCAGGCGACCCTGCGCGAACTGCTCGACAGGGCGGGCCGCTCCGGCGCCGTGATGGACGGCTTCCAGCGCCATCACCGCCAGGAACTGTTGTCGCTGAGCATACGCCCCCGCTAAGGCCTGCATGTCCGGTCTGGTCGTCGCCGTCGTCCTGTTTGCCGCCCTGCTGCACGCCAGCTGGAACGCCATCGTCAAGTCGGGCAAGGATACCTTCCTCAGCACGGTGCTCGTTTCCGTGGGCGCGGCCCTGATTTCGCTGGCCGTCTTGCCCTTCGTCAACACTCCCGCGCCCGCCAGCTGGCCCTACCTCGCCGCCTCGGCCGTGGCACAGCTGGCATATTACTCGCTGCTGGCGGCTGCCTACAGGGCGGCCGACATGAGCCATGCCTACCCCTTGATGCGCGGCAGCGCGCCATTGCTCGTGGCGCTGGCCAGCTGGCCGCTGATCGGCGAACGCCTGTCTCCCATGCAGATGGGCGCCGTCGCCTGCATCTGCGCGGGCATCCTCGGCCTGTACGTGGCCGCGCGTACGGGCGCCATCGGCAGGATGCCGAAAAACACGGGCCGCGCCACCGCCTTTGCGCTCGGCAACGCCTGCGTCATCGCCAGCTATACTTTGATCGATGGCATCGGCGTGCGCCTGTCCGGCGCGCCGGCCGCCTACACCATGTGGATTTTTGTCTTGAACGGCGCAGGACTGCTGCTGTGGACGGCGTTGCGCCGTCCCGCCGACTTGCTTGCGTATGCGCAAACGCAATGGCGCCTGGCCGCCGTTGGCGGCTTCGGCACCCTCGCCTCGTACGGCCTGGCCCTGTGGGCCATGACGCAGGCGCCCGTGGCCGCCATCGCGGCCCTGCGCGAAACGTCGATCCTGTTCGCCATCGCCATCGCGGCCCTGTTCCTGCGCGAAAAAATCAGCTCCCGCCGCTACCTGGCCATCGGCCTGATCGCGGCGGGCGCCATCCTCATGCGAATCGCTTAGCGGGCGTCGAGCGGCGCAATCGGCAACTCGATCGCGCTGGCCGCCCCTGCCGCGTGGTACACGCGCTGCGTCGCCTTTCTATAATGGCCCGGGTCGGCCAGGAAGATGTTCGGCACGTAGTTTTGCGGGTTGCGGTCGTACAGGGGGAACCAGCTCGACTGCACTTGCACGGCGATGCGGTGGCCGGGCAGGAAGACGTGATTGGCGTTCGGCAAGGCGAAGCGGTAGCGTTCCACTTTACCTGCCGGTATCGGCGTCGGGTGCTCGAAGCTGTCGCGGTAGCGGCCGCGGAAGATATCCATCGCCACGCCCAGCTGGTAGCCGCCCATGGCCGGCTGCGACGGCACTTCGTCCGGATACACATCGATCAGTTTTACCACCCAATCGGCATCCGTGCCGCTGGTGGCGGCAAACAGGTTCACCATCGGCGCGCCGGCGATGCGCACGGCCGTCTTCAACGGTTCGGACATATAGCTGAGCACGTCCGTGCGGTCGGCATAGCCGCGCTGGTCGCTGACCAGCCATGGCTTCCACACGTCCGGGTCCGTGAGGCGCACGGGACGGGGCACGAAAGGCACGGGCTTGGCGGGATCGGCCACGTACTCATCGAAGGCGCCTTCAGCCGCATCCGCAGCGCCCGACGGCGCCGCAAAGCCCAGCCTGGAACCGTCCTGCAGGTAGATCGGCGTCAGCTTGGTGTCGCACGTCTCGCAGGCCAGCGGCCACTGCTGCAGGCGCTGCCACTGGTTGGTGCCGGTCTGGTACGACACCACGGGCGCCGTGTTCGCTTCCGGCGCGCCATCCTTCAGGTATTGATTGAGGAACGGCTGCATGACTTTTTCGCGGAACTGGCGCGCCGTATCGCCGTCAAACTTCAGGGCACCTAGGCTGGAGCCGTCATAGTTGACGCCGCTATGGCGCCACGGGCCGATGGCCAGGTAATTGAGGTTGTTGCGCTTGTCGCGCCCCTCCATCGCCGTGTAGGTGGCGTAAGGGCCATAGATGTCTTCCTGGTCCCACTGCCCCACCACGTGCATGGTAGGCACGATCAGCGGGCGCTTGGCGAGGATCTTGTCGAGCGCCTGTTCCTGCCAATAACTGTCATAGGCCGGGTGCTCGAACAGCTTTTTCGTGTAGGTCAGCTTGTCGATGCCGAACTTCTTCGCGTAATCGCCGGCCGAGCCGATGCGCAGATAGGCATCGTATTCGTCATACACGCCCAGCGCCGGCGCCTCGCTACTGCCGCGCGCGCTCGTCTGCCACGCCAGGTAGGACAGGCTCGGCATGCGGAAGGCGCCGTTGTGGAACCAGTCGTCGCCGCGCCAGCCATCGACCATGGCGCTCATGGGAATGGCCACCTTCAGCGCCGGATGCGGGTCGACCAGGGCCATCAGCACCGTATGACCCTCGTACGAGGAACCTAGCATGCCCACCTTGCCATTCGTTTCCGGCACGTTTTTGACGAGCCAGTCGATGGTGTCCCACGCATCGGTCACGTTATCGACCTTGGTATGGTTCAGCGGCCCGCGCACGGGGCGCGTCATGACGTAATCGCCTTCCGAGCCATGCTTGCCGCGCACGTCCTGGAATACGCGGATGTAGCCGTTTTCCACCAGGGTATCGTCGCCCTGCGGCAGGGCGGCCAGCATGCTGGGGCTGGCAGCGCGCTGGGCGCGGCGGGCCGCATTGTACGGCGTGCGCGTGAGCATGATCGGCGCCCGTTTGGCGTCTTTCGGCACGACGATCACCGTGTACAGCTTGACGCCGTCGCGCATGGGGATCATCACCACGCGCTTGACGTAGTCATTCACATCGGGCATGACCAGCTTGGCGCCGATATCGGGCGTCATGGGCGGCGTTTGCGCCATCGCGGGTGCTGCAAACAAGGAACTGATAACCAAAGCCAGGCCGGTGAGCCGGACGGGGGACGACATGCGCATACTGTTCTCCAATGATTCATGCCACGCAAAAGTGGCCGAACGGCAATAGTACCCGGAAAGCAAGTTTTACATAAGGCAAGCCTCTGACGCAGCGCAGCAGATAAATCCGGGCGCAAACTTGACAGAACGCGCCCGAACTGCAACCATAACGCCATGAAATTTATCCCTTCACAACACGCCTGCTTGAATTGGTGGTCCCGCTCACTTTCGCGCGGCCACTGCATAGTGATGTGAATTTGATCCACGCCGCCTCGATCGGTGGCGTAACAGGCTCAGCCTGGATCATCCCCGATGCAGGCGGCTCAAAAGGAAACTTGATGAGCTTGCCTAATACGCCCGATACCCCCGACAGCCAGGACCAGAACGACGCCGCGCCGCTGTCCGCCGCCGCCATCGCTTCGCAATCCGTGATCCTGACGGGCGACCGCCCCACTGGCCCCTTGCACCTGGGCCACTACGTGGGCAGCCTGCGCGACCGCGTGCGCTACCAAAACAGCTACAAGCAATTCATCATGCTGGCCGACGCGCAGGCGCTGACGGACAATATGGACGACATCGACAAGGTGCACCGCAATGTCGTCGAAGTGGCGCTCGATTACCTGGCCGTCGGCATCGATCCGACGAAAACCACCGTGTTCATCCAGTCGCAGATTCCGGAACTGGCCGAACTGACCTTTTACTACCTGAACATCGTCACCGTGGCGCGCCTCGAGCGCAACCCCACCGTCAAGGAAGAAATCCGCCTGCGCGGCTTCGAGCGCGACATTCCGGCCGGCTTCTTGACCTACCCTGCCAGCCAGGCGGCCGACATCACGGCCTTCAAGGCGGGCGTGGTGCCCGTGGGCGAAGACCAGATTCCGATGATCGAGCAAACGAATGAAATCGTGCGCCGCTTCAACCGCATGTACAACCGCGAAGTATTGATGGAATGCAAGGCGCTGGTGCCGGACATCGGCCGCCTGCCCGGCATCGACGGCAAGGCCAAGATGAGCAAATCGCTGGGCAACACCATCAACCTGGGCGCGACCCCGGCCGAAATCACGGCCGCCGTGAAAAAAGTCTATACCGACCCGCTGCACCTGCGCGTGGAAGATCCGGGCCACCTGGAAGGCAACATCGCCTTTACGTACCTGGATGCGTTTGACCCGGAAAAAGCGGCGCTGGCCGAAATGAAAGCCCATTACGTGCGCGGCGGCCTGGGCGACAGCATCGTCAAGAAGCGCCTGGACCTGGTCTTGCAGGAAATGCTGGCGCCGATCCGCGCCCGCCGCGAAGAGTTCGCCAAGGACAAGGGACAAGTCATCCAGATGCTGAAAGAAGGCACCTTCAAGGCACGCGAAGTGGCGGCCCGCACAGCTGATGAAGTCAAGTCGGCGCTGGGCTTGAACTATTTCTGATCAGCAGCAATAGCAAACTGACATAGCAAACTGATGCGCTCAGGCGGAGTCGGGTAAAATCCCGCTTCCGCCTGGGCGCAATTCGTTTGTCACCGTGGCACCAGCAATCCGTAGAGAAAACAACGCGCCATGACCGATACCCCTGTCGAACAGCTGCTGCAGCAGCATTTTTCCATCGATGCATTGCAGCAGGCGCCCGCGCCCCTGCGGCAGGCGCTGGGCATGCTGGGCGGCTGGCTGGCCGCCGAGCGCGACACGGCCTATCCGCACACGCCGTATGCGGAGCTGCTGACGCAGCTGTCCGACACCAGCCTGCCCGCGCACGGCATGCCCGTGGCGGATTTCCTGCAAGAACTCGACACCACCGTGCTGGCCAATACGGCCCAGCTGAACCACCCGCAATACATCGGCCACATGACCCAGGCCTTGCCGTGGATCAGCGTGCTGGCCGAAGCGTTTACGGCCACCCTGAACCAGAACCAGGTCAAGATCGAGACGGCGTATGTGTCGACCCTGATCGAAAAGCAGATCCTCGGCTGGCTGCACCGCCAGGTGTACCAGCAGCCCGAACATGTCTACACGCAAGCCATGGCCGCCACCAGCGGCGCGCTGGGCAATGTCGTCAATGGCGGCACCATGGGCAATTTGACGGCCCTGGCCGTGGCGCTGGAACGGCAGCTGCCCGGCACGCGCAAGCGTGGCCTGTTTGCCGCCATGCAAGAATCCGGCTATGCGGGGCTGGCCGTGATCGGCTCGGCCCGCAGCCACTATTCCGTGAAGAAGGCGCTGGCGACCCTGGGCCTCGGTGAAAACGCCTTGCACCTGGTGGCCGTCGACCGCGACAACCGCATCGACGTCCAGGCGCTGGAAGCGACAATTGCCGACTTGAAATTGCGCAATATCAAGGTCGTCGCCATGATCGGCATCGCCGGCACGACGGAAACGGGCGCCATCGACCCGCTGGCCGCCATGGCAGCCATTGCCGCGCGGGAAAGCATCTGGTTCCATGTGGATGCGGCCTGGGGCGGCGCGCTGCTGATCGCGGAACAGTACCGCGGGCTGTACGACGGCATCGCGCTGGCCGACTCCGTCGTCATCGACGGGCATAAATTGCTGTGGGTGCCGATGGCGCAAAGCATGGTGCTGTTCAAGGATAGCGCCAGCCTGAACTTGCTGAAGCACAACGCCAACTACATCTTGCGCGACAACTCGGGCGACCTGGGCCAGACTTCGCTGGAAGGCTCGCGCCGCTTCGACGCCTTGAAACTGTGGACCTCGTTCAAGGTGCTGGGTGTGTCCGGCTACACGACCTTGCTGCAGCAGGCGGCCACCTTGTCCGGCCAGTTGCAGGATTTATTGGCCGACCAGCAGGATTTCGAACTCGTCACGCGCTCCGACACCTTCATCCTGACCTACCGCTACGTACCCGCGCACTTGCGCCAGCGCATGGACAGCTTGCTGGCCGGTGGCCAGGTGGACGCGGCGACCGAACTGAACAAGCAGCTGAACACCTTGAACGCCAAGCTGCAAAACCGGCAAAAGGCGCAAGGCCACAGCTTTGTGTCGCGCACGGTACTCGAGTCGACGCGCTACCCCGGCCCGACCAATGTGCTGCGCGTGGTCATGACGAATGTCAAGACGCGCCCCCACCACTTGCGCGCCATCCTGGCCGAACAGCGGGCCATCGGCCAGGCGCTGACGGCGGAACTGGGATTGTAAGAACGTTCCACCCATCAACCTTGACTGGATGCCCGATGCACCGCCTCAGCGCCCTCACCGATCTGTTAAAGCATCTGTTGAAATGGCTGCTGCTGGCGAGCGTCGTGGCCGTGCTGGCAGGGTCGGCCTCGGCCGCTTTCCTGTTCGCCCTGGACTGGGCCACGCGCACGCGCCTGGCGCACGCCTGGCTGATCTGGCTGCTGCCCGTGGCGGGCTTTGCCGTCGGCTGGCTGTATTTGCGCTACGGCAGCAGCGTCGAAGGCGGCGCGAATCTGCTCATCGATGAAATCCACGACCCGAAAAAAATCATCCCCTTGCGCATGGCGCCGCTGGTGCTGGGCGGCACCGTCGTCTCGCATTTGTTCGGCGCCTCCGTCGGACGCGAAGGCACGGCCGTGCAGATGGGCGGCGCGCTGGCCGACCAGCTGACCCGCATGTTTCGTTTGAACAATGAAGACCGCCGCATCATCCTGATGGCCGGCATCAGCGCCGGCTTTGCCTCCGTCTTCGGCACGCCGCTGGCGGGCGCCCTCTTCGGTCTGGAAGTGCTGGCCATCGGCCGCCTGCGCTACGAAGCCATGCTACCCTGCCTGGCTGCCGCCGTCATCGCCGACCAGGTGGTCCTGCTGTGGGGTCCGCTTTTGCACATTGCTCACACGCATTACGCCGTACCTTTGACCCCCGCCATTTCCGCCTGGACCTTGTCCGCGATGGTCATCGCGGGCGTGCTGTTCGGCGTGACCGGCAAAGTGTTTGCGCAAGCCACGCACGGCTTGAGTGCCTTGATGAAACGCAAGATTGCCTACGCTCCGCTGCGCCCGCTGATAGGCGGCCTCGTCGTCGCGCTCGCCGTGTGGCTGCTGGGCACGGATCGCTACATCGGCCTGGGCATTCCCACCATCGTCGATGCGCTCAAGGAAGCGCTGCCCGCCTGGGATTTCCTCGGCAAGATGGCGTTTACCATCGTCTCGCTGGGCACGGGTTTCAAGGGCGGCGAAGTGACGCCATTGTTCTTCATCGGCGCGACCCTGGGCAATGCGCTGGGGCCGCTGCTGCACCAACCCGTCACCCTGCTGGCCGCCATCGGCTTCGTCGCCGTGTTTGCGGGCGCCGCCAACACGCCCATCGCCTCGACCCTGATGGCGATGGAACTGTTCGGCGCGGAGATCGGCATATACGCGGCCATCGCCTGCGTGGTGGCCTACCTGTTTTCCGGCCACGCGGGCATTTACCGGGCGCAGCGGGGCGGCCACGCCAAGCGCACGACCCGCGAGGAAGTCGACCCATGACACAGAACATCTACGACAACGACGCCTTCTTCACGGCCTACAGCCAGTTGCCGCGCTCCGTCGGCGGACTCGACAGCGCCCCCGAATGGCCAGCCCTGCGCGCCATGCTGCCGGAGATGCAAGGAAAGAGCGTGCTGGACCTGGGTTGCGGCTATGGCTGGTTTTGCCGCTGGGCTGCCGAGGCCGGCGCGGCGCGGGTGCTGGGCGTGGACGTGTCGGAAAAGATGCTGGCGCAGGCAGCCGGCATGGGAGACCATGCGGCCGTCAGCTATGCCCGGCTTGACCTGGAACAACTGGCCTTGCCGCAGGCCAGCTACGACCTGGTCTACAGTTCGCTGGCCTTCCACTACATCGAACGGTTCGCTACGCTGCTGGCCGCCATCCGCCAGGGTTTACAAGCGGGCGGCAAGCTGGTGTTTTCCATCGAGCATCCGATCTTCATGGCGCCGCGCCAACCCGGCTGGCTGACGGATGCGCAAGGCCGCAAGCGCTGGCCCGTCGACAGTTACCAGGAACAAGGCCCGCGCGTGTCCGACTGGCTGGCACCCGGTGTGATCAAGCAGCACCGCACGCTGGGCACGACCATCAATGCGCTGCTGCAAGCGGGTTTCCAGCTGGAACACGTGGAAGAATGGGGTCCCAGCGATGAGCAGGTCGCCCTGCAGCCGGCCCTGGCGGAAGAGCGCGAACGGCCCATGCTGCTCCTCATCGGCTGCGGCCTGGCGTAGTCTCCCCTCAGCTGGCCACGTTGCGCGTAAAGCGCAAGGTGGATGAGCCAGCGTTGACATAGCTGTACGCTTGCGCGCTGCTGAACACGAAGAAATCGCCCGTGCCCAGCGTTTTCGTCCCGGCCGCCAGCTCCAGCTGCAGCTCGCCTTCCAGCACGTACAGCATTTCACTGAAGCCGGCCGGATCAGGATCGGCATCGTAGCGCTCGCCCGGCGCCAGTATCCACGACCATAGCTCCACCTGGCGGCTGGCGGGGGCCGCCCCCAGCAGCACGGCCTGGCTGGCTTGCGATGCGCTTTGCCACATCAGCACGCGCAAGCTGTCGTGCGGCTGCCGCGGCGGCTGGACCAGGTCGACGAAGGCCACGTTCAAGGCGGCGGCCACGTGGTCGAGGTTGGCCAAACTGATGTTGGTGCCGCCCGCCTCGACGCCGTTGACCATGCGCCGGCTCAGGCCCGACTTGCGCGCCAGCTCGTCCTGGCTGAGGCCGGCGGCCAGGCGCAAGCGCCGCAGATTTTTGGCCAGGTGTTCCAGCACGCCACCGGCCTCGGCTTGACTGCGCAATATATTGCTCCTATGATGATGGGAAATATTTTGCTCACAGCATAGCTCCCCATGAAAACACACGCAAGTCCCCCGCCCGCCCTCGGCCTGCCCGAACTGGCCCTGATCGCCATCACCTTCATCTGGGGCGGCACTTTTCTAGTGGTGCAACATGCCGTGACGGTCAGCGGTCCGCTGGCCTTTGTCGCCGCCCGCTTTGCCGTGGCCGCCAGCATCGGCGCCCTGATCTGCCGCGGCCAGCTGCGCCAGTTGACGAAGGCGGAATTGCTGACGGGCATGGCCATCGGCGTGAGCATCTTTGGTGGCTACGCGCTGCAAACCTATGGCTTGATGTATATCACGAGCAGCAAGTCGGCCTTCATCACGGCCTTCTATGTGCCCATCGTGCCGCTGGTGCAATGGCTGGTCTTCAAGCAGCGGCCCCACCCTGCCGTATGGGCGGCCGTCGTGCTGGCGTTCATCGGCTTGCTGCTGCTGACCGGCACGGATGGCTTGAGCATGGGTTTTGGCAAGGGCGAGCTGATCACGGCCGTAGGCGCCATCGCGATTGCCTTGGAAATCATCCTCATCAGCCGCGTCTCGCCGCAGTTGAACATCCTGCGTGTGACCATCGTGCAACTGGCCACGGCGTCCCTGATCGCCCTGCTGCTGATGCCCGTCATGGGTGAAGCGCCGCCCGTCCTCAGCAAGACCTTCATCTTCAGCGTGCTGGCACTGGGCTGCGCCAGCGCGCTGATCCAGTATGTGATGAACTGGGCGCAAAAGCGCATTTCCGCCACCAAGGCCACCTTGATCTATGCGGGCGAACCGGTCTGGGCCGGCGTGATCGGACGCATCGCGGGCGAGCGCCTGCCGGCCCTGGCCATCGTGGGCGCGATTCTGATCATTTGTGCGGGCATCCTCAGCGAGTGGCGGCCGAAGCGGGGCCGCGGCGCGGCCAAGGCCGTGCAGCCATAAGCTTCAATCCCCGCCCCGCCGCAGCGCCGCATCGCCATGCAAGGCCAGCGGCACGGCCCTGGCCCAGCGGTTCGAGGACAGGGAAAACGTCAGCGCCCGCACCTGGTGGTACCAGCCGGCGGGCACATACAGCATGTCGCCCGGCTCGACGAGGCATTCGATCATGGCAGCCTGGCGCGCGAGGGGAAAACGCTCGAAATCGGGTACTTCCGGGTCGAAGGGCGAGCCGAACAGGATGGCGTTCGCTTCGCTCGGATACAGGAAGGCGTCGTGGTGCGGCGGCGATAACATGATGCGCTTGCGGCCCCACACTTGCGCGAAGATATTGTCGTCGTAATCGCAATGCAGGGGAGTGACCGTGCCGGCCGGCCCCACCCAGAAGCGCGGCGGGCCCATCTTGTCGAAATACGTGGGCCAGTGGCACAAACGGTTCAGTTCGCGCAATTCCAGGTTGCCCAGGTAAGGCGGCAACGCGTGCCTGCCCTCTGCCACCAGGTCCAGGTATTGCCCCATCGACATATCCTGCATGGCGCGGTCGGTCGCAAAAGCCGTGTTGATGTAATCGCCCACCCGCGCCCGCACGGGCACGTGGCTGAACTGCTCGCGCAAGACGTCGGGGTCCAGCGCAGACAGGGGCCAGCGCTGCACCAGCCCCCGCATCAGGAAAGGCAGGCCCAGCGCGGCCCGCGCGCGGAAGGCGGCGGCGTCCAGCATGGCCAGGCGCGGCACCTCGGTGATGCTGGGCAAGTCGCGCGCCGCCTGCTTGATGGCCTCGCGCATGGCGTCGATCGAGGTGACGCCGCGCACCTGTGCATCCTTGGCTTCGCGCGCTTGCTTATGCGCAAGGGCTGTCGCGGCAGAACTGAATTCTGCTGGCGGCCTGGGCGGCAGCGCGCGCGTCGATATGGGGGCTGCCGCAAGCGGGAGCGGCTCTTTTTTTTCTGCAGACATAAATCTTCTTTGCGATCAGGGGCCGCGCGGCATGGCGCGACAGTGCGCTATTTTAAGCCAGCAAGGTCCGTTTCAGCACATCGGCCTGCTCGCCCGCCTGGCGCGCCTTGGCGGCATATTCGCTGGCCGTGCCCGGATGCAGCCAGGCCTGGGCCTTGGCGGCCAGGTTCAGGTAGAGCCTTTCTTTTTCCTGCAACGCCCTGACGGCGGCCCAGATGGCGTCTTCCGCCTTGTCATGCTGCAACTCGCCGAGCATTTGTGCCGTGAAACTGTGGCCCGTATGGCAGCGAAAACGCTGCGGCTGCTGGCCATGCAGCTCCCACAGGGTGCCCTGGCATTCGGGACAGGTGAAAGTCGATGGCGTGGCAATTTTTTCCAGTTGGTCCATATTTCCCACTCCCCGGGCAAAACGGTTTTCCACGGCAATCCATGGGGGCGCGGGCGGCAAGGGCTGCGCGGCGCGGGCCGGCGTGCCGCTGGCCAGCGCCAGCAGGGCCGGACCGATCTCGGCGGCCGGCAGGCGCCAGTCCACCCCCGCATGCTCGATCGCGCTTTGCGGCATCGACGGCGCCACCGCGTCCTGCGGCTCCTGCACCAGCGCCTTGCCGCCGCAGGCCTTGATGGCTTGCAAGCCTGCCGTGCCATCGTCGAGGTAGCCGCTGAGAATCACGCCCACCACCTTCGGCCCGAAAGCGGCGGCGGCACTGCGGAACAGCGGGTCGATGGCGGGACGCGTATGGTTTTCCTTGGGGCCCCGGCTCAGCCCGACCGTCGCCTGGCCGGCCAGGTTGGCAACGAGCATGTGCCGGTCCGGCGGCGCCAGCAGGATGCGCCCCGCGCGCACGGGTTCGCGCTCTTCGGCAAAGCGCACGGGCAAGGCGGAGGTTTTAGCGAGAATCTCGGGCAGGACGCTGCTGCGCCGCCCCACATGCGCGACCACCAGCACGGGCGCCGGCATATTGGCAGGCAAGGCGGCAAAGATGGCGGACAGCGCTTCCACGCCGCCCACCGAGGCGCCCATGACGATCAGCGTTTCCATGCCGGCCCCTTTCGCGCACAGGTCCAGCGGTTATTCTGCGGCGCCTTGCATCGCGATTCCGTGCGCCGCCTAACACAGGGCCACATGACGCCATGTCACCCTGGGACGCATCGGGGCCAGGCGCCCTCAGACGGGCGTCTTGAAAATCGGATCGACGATGAATTGCTGGGCCTTGATGCGCAAGGTGCGCTCTTCATCGAGCTCGGCGCGCGTTTCGCCCAGCTCTTCGCGTTCCGCTTCCAGTTCCAGGCGCGCGGCCGCCAGTTCCGTTTCCACGCGCGTCAGGCTTTCCAGCTTCAGCTGGGCCTGGATCAGTTCGGCGCGTGCCGCTTCGGCAGCCTCTTCCAGGCGCGGGATGCCTTCGAGCTTGAATTGCGCCTTGGCCAAGTCCATGCGCGCCTGCTCGGCCGCCTCTTCCAGGCGCGGCAAGCCTTCCAGGCGCAACTGCGCCTTGGCCAGGTCCGTGCGGGCCTGGTTCGCCACTTGCCGCTCCCGTTCCAGCTCCTCGCGCAAGGTTTCCAGCTCGCCAGCCTGCAAGTCGAGCAACTCTTGCTGGCGCTCGTTCTCACTGGCCAGGTCCATCAATTCCTGTTGATTGTCGTTCATCTCGGCTTCATGCGCGCTGTGGCTGGCGCTTAATTCCTGTCCTACATAATCGAGGATGGCTTGCTGCAGCACGGGCGACAGTTCGGCGGCGGCAGCGATCTGGCGCTGCGCACCCGCCTTGCGGCGCTGCAAGAGCTTGCTGATGGTGCCCAGGCAGGCGCCGTTGCCCAGCCGTTCGCGCAAGGCGCGCACCGTGATGGCCTGGCCTTCGCCCGCCATCGCTTCCATTGCCGCATTGATCTGTTCCGCGCTTACTTTTGCCATGTCGTTTACTCTTGAATATTGCTCAGGGCAATCTTGCCCAGGGGCATTATCTTATGCCAGCGGCGGCAAAGCGTAAAGTATTTCTCAATAGAAATTGCAATTGCACAACGGAAGCATGTGCAAACATGCGGCTTCGGCTGATTTATTCTTCCAGCAAGCCATTTTCCGTCAGCATATCCTGCACCAGTTCCAGGCGCAGCACGGGATTGTCCTGGCTGAGCAAAAGCTGCTTCTGCATGGCGTTCAGCGACAGCAGCTCGCACCAACGGTTCGCCACCCAGCCGCACTCGTCGAGCCGGTATGGCGGCTGCAGGGGCATTTGGTCAGGCGGGATCTTTTGCTCCTGCAAGGTGCGGATCAGGGCGCCGAGCGCGTCAGCCACGTTCTGCTGCTCTTGCGGGATGGGAATGGTTTTGTCGGCTGCCAAAATTTCGATCCGCGCCACCCACAAGCCGTGCTTCAGCTGCTCGCTGGACACGATGTGAAAGCGCTGCATGCCCATGCATTTGATTTGCAGCAAACCCGACAGGGGCGCGGCCCAGTCGACGATGCGCGCCAGGGTGCCCACGGGCGCCAGGGTTTCCTGCTGGCCCGGCTTGCGCACTTCCGCGCCGTCCAGCAGCTGCACCACGCCGAACGGCTGCTCGCCCATGATGCACTGACGTATCATGTCCAGGTAGCGTACCTCGAAGATCTGCAGGGGCAGATAGCCATCGGGATACAGCACCGTATTGAGCGGGAACAAAGGTATCGAGGTCATAGGCGCATGATGGCACGAATGGCATATCCGTGCTGCGCGCCTTGCCCTGCCCGGCCAACTTCGCCGCTTACTTGTAGAAGCGGCGTTTTTTCGCCCGCTCCGCCGCCTTCGGCGCCAGCACCTTCACGGCTTTCTTCTGTATCGTGCCGCCGGCGGACGTGCCCGGCACGCGGTGTTCCGCCTCGAAACCGGCTTCCTCGTTGCGTTTCAGGGTTTGCCGGGTCAGCGCTTCCACGGCCGACAGCAATTCCACCTCGTCGGCGCAAACGAGCGAGACCGCTTCGCCCGAGGCGCCCGCGCGGCCCGTGCGGCCGATGCGGTGAATATAATCTTCCGCCACGGTGGGCAAGTCGAAATTGACGACGACGGGCAATTGATCGATATCGAGGCCGCGGGCGGCCACGTCGGTGGCTACCAGTACTTGCACCTCGGCAGATTTGAAGCGGGCCAGCGCGCGCAGGCGGTTCGGCTGCGTCTTGTCGCCGTGAATCGAATCGGCGCGCACGCCCTGCTCCAGCAAGGTGTTCACCAGCAGCTCGACACCCTTGCGCGTCTTGACGAAGACCAATACCTGGCCCCAGCGCTTTTTCTTCAGCAAGTGCAAAAACAGTTCCGGCTTGCGTTTCTTGTCGCACACGATCACCGACTGTTTCACGGCCTTGACCGTGCTGTTGCGCGCGCTGACCTCCACCGAGACGGGATCCTTCAGCATGGTTTTCGCCATGGCGCGGATGGCGTCCGAGAAGGTGGCCGAGAACAGCAGCGTCTGGCGCTGCTTGGGCATGGTCATCAGCAATATATCGAGTTCGCGCTCGAAGCCCAGGTCCAGCATGCGGTCCGCCTCGTCCAGCACCAGGGTTTGCACCTGCTCGAACTTGACGGCGCCCTGCGTCTGCAGGTCGAGCAAACGGCCCGGCGTGGCCACCAGCACGTCGAGGCCCTTGCGCAACTTGCTGATCTGCGGCTCGATGGGCACGCCGCCATACGCGACAAAGCTGCGCAGCGGCAAGTTGCCGCCATAGCTGCGGAAGCTCGCATACACTTGCTCGGCCAGTTCGCGCGTGGGCACCAGCACCAGTACGCGCACGCACTGGGGCGCCACCACGCCTTCCAGGGTCAGGCGCTGCAGCAGCGGCACGGCAAAGCCGGCCGTCTTGCCCGTGCCCGTCTGGGCGGCGGCCATCAGGTCGCGCCCGGCAAGCACGGCAGGAATCGCTTGCGCCTGCACGGGCGTGGGCTTGGCATAGCCGAGCTCGTCAAGTTTGCGGACCAGGGGATCGATCAGGCCGAGGGAGGAAAACGTCATGGGAAAAGCAATCTTGGCAAAGGAAAAGGTGGCGTGCACGGACGGGCCGTGCGCGCAATTGCCGAGATTATAGGCCAGCGGGGATGCCGGCCGGGGTTTCACGACTAAAACATCGCCATCAGAACTTCATTTCCATGGTCGCGCGCGCCTGCGGCGAACTCGGCGAAATGTTATTGCGCACGATCGTGCCGCTGGCGTCCGCATACGTGGTGGTGCTTTCAAAATCCTGCGCCAGCAAATTCGACACGGCCAGGCGCAACTGGTTCTTCGCATCGAATTTCCACAGCGCATAAATGTCGAGATCGCGCCGCGGCGACGTGTAGGCGCTCTGACGCTCCGTGATGCGCACGGGGCCGCCATTGCGGAAATTGAAACTGCCGCCCGTGGTGAGCATGCCATCGGGCGTCTTGTAGTCGAGGCCAACGTTGCCGCTGACGGGGGTTTGCTGGTCGAGCCGGTTGTCCGGTCCCGGCACGTGCTCCACCTGCGACCAGTTGCGGCTGACGCTGGCGCGCAAGTCGATGGCCGGCACGGGCGCGGCCAGCACGGCGCGCAGCGGGAACTTCGCTTCCAGTTCCAGTGTCTGCGTATTCGCGCGGCCGTCGTTGACGGGCGTCGATACCCAGCGCTCATTGATATATAACAAACCCTGGCGCGTGTAGCCATCGATGCGGCGGGCCGAGGCGCGCGCGCTGAGCAAGGCACCTTCGGCCCAGTAATGTTCGTAGGAAGCGTCGATGCCCAGCGCCAGTTCCGGCTTCAGGTTCGGATTGCCTTCGCGGTCAGGCTCGGTCTGGCTATTGTTCGTCGACATCATACGGCGCGGAATCAGGCTGGAGGTGGCCGGCGCCTTGTAGGTGCGCGTCAAGGCCAGGCGCACCTGGTCACCCTTGGTATCAGGCAATTTCCACAAGGTTTGCAGCAGCGGGCTCCAGACGCTGCTGCGCTGCTGTACCTCGTCATACGTATTGCCGATACTGCGCGTATCGATGCCTTCCCAGCGCACGCCCGCATACATGGACCAGCGCGGCGTGATTTCCCACTCGTCCTGCGCATACAGCGCCAGGCGCTTGATGTCGGCATTGAAGTCTTCATCGACGTTGAATGGAGGGCGCCCGCCCGGCAAGGCCAGCTCACGCTGCCAGCGCTCTTCGTCCCGCTTACCGTAGCTGCCATCCCAGCCCATCGACAAGGCATGGCCCGGGATGAGCGGCGAAGAATACTTGCCGGTGGACGACACGCTCTTTTCCGACGCATCCACGCGCGCGCTACGGTCCAGCGCCAGTCCCACGCCATCGATATGGCCGAGCGGATGGTTATCGGAGGAATTATTGCTCAGGCCTACGCGCAGTCCCAGCTCCAGCCTGGCGCCGCCATCGAGCTTGCGCACCCAGGTCAGATCCGTACGGCCAAAGACATAATGGTTGCCGCCGTCGCTGTCATTCGTATCGTAGTCCGGCCGCAAGCCCATGAGCGTGTCGGTACGGCTGTGCGTACGGCTTTCGTTGCGTCCCACATTCAGGAAAAATTGCGCCGTCAGATTGTCGCCGCCGGCAAAAGCCCAGTTCAGGCGCGGCGACATATTGATGCCTTCCGAACGGCCATCGCCCGTGCCTTTGCTGCTGCGCAGCAGATTTTGCTGGCCTTCCGGCGCATAGCCCAGGTCCCGTGCCGGGTTTTCATAGTGATAATCGTAGCGATAAAAGGAGGCCGCCAGCGAATAGGAAAAAATGCCATCCTTGTCCGACAATTGCAGGTTGCCGTTGCTGGAAAACGCATCGCGCCCGCCCCCCACGCCCAGCTTGACGTCGCGCTGCGCCGTCTTGACGGCCTTTTTCAGCACCACGTTGATGGTGCCGGCGATCGACTGCGTGCTGTATTCGGCGCTGGCCGCATGCAAGATCTCGATGCGTTCGATCACGTCGGGCGACAGGGTGTCGAGCGAAAAACCGGCCGGCGCCCGCTCGCCATTGAGCAATATCTGCGTATAGCCGCTGCCCAGGCCCCGCATGCGGATTTCGCCGCCCGAGCGTCCGGCCGCGCCGGACACGGTAATGCCGGGCAGGCGCTTGAGCACGTCGGTGACATTCGTGTCGCCATACTTGAGGATTTCCTCGCTGCCCACGATCATCTTGCTGGCCGTATCGTCGCGGCGCGGATCGTAGCCGCTGCCCTTCACTTCGACGGTCTGCATGGCGGGAGCGGCGGATTTTTCGGCCTTCTCGGCCTTCAGCGGCGCAGCGGCGGCATCCGCGGCTGGCGTTTCGGATTGCTGGGCCTGGGCATTCCAGGCAAGTAACACGGAGGAACAAAGGACGGTAAGGCGAAGGCAACGGCGTGGCATCATGACCTGGCTAAAAAAGTTGGCTGAATAAAAATGGCTAAAAGCTAAAAAACAGGCCGCTGTATTGTGCTGTAATTTTTTCCGCGTGGCACAGTTTCCTGAAAATATTTCCTATGGCAAATTAAATTCGGTAACCGGCTGCGCTACGCCCCCTTGCATACGGTACATATCATTGCGCGCCACATCGCCGCTATAATGCGTTTTCATCATTGTTCCCATCACCCCGTCAAAGGCTTCCCATCGTGTCTGACCGTCTTGCCGTTTTGCCTCAATATCTGCTGCCCAAGGGAGCGTTGACCAATTTTGCCGGCCGGATCGCCGGTGCCAAGGGCGGCGCCATGACGACGCGCCTGATCCGCTGGTTCGTCGGCCGCTACAACGTCAACATGGATGAGGCGCTGGACCCGGACATCACGCACTACGCAAGCTTCAACGACTTTTTCACGCGCGCGCTGCGCCCGGACGCGCGTCCGCTGGCGCAAGCGGACTACGTCTGCCCCGTCGATGGCCGCATCAGCCAGTTCGGCACGATCGACAAGGACCAGATCTTCCAGGCCAAGGGCCACCATTTCAGCACGACGGCCCTGGTCGGCGGCGATGCGGCCCTGGCGGCCCAGTTCGAACACGGCAGCTTTGCCAATCTGTACCTGAGCCCGCGCGACTACCACCGCATCCACATGCCCTGCGATGGCCGCTTGACGCGCATGATTTATGTTCCCGGTGAACTGTTTTCCGTCAACCCGACGACGGCGCGCGGCATTCCCGGCCTGTTCGCCCGCAACGAGCGCGTCGTCTGCGTGTTCGACACGGCCAACGGCCCCTTCGTCATGACCCTGGTGGGCGCCACCATCGTCGGCAGCATGGCCACCGTCTGGCACGGCGTCGTCAACCCGCCCCGCACGGGTGAAATTCGCGACTGGAGCTATGCGAACGACAATGTCGTGCTGAAACAAGGCGACGAGCTGGGCCGCTTCCTGCTCGGTTCCACCGTCGTCATGCTGTTCCCGAAAAACACGGTCGATTTCAATGCCAGCTGGCAACCGGCCGGCCCCGTGCAGCTGGGCGAAGTCATGGGCAAGCTGCCCAAGTAAGGCAACAAGACGCGCGCCTAGACGGGCGCGTCGGTTCGGTACATTTCCTCCATCAAGTCCAGAAATGCGCGCGTCTTGGCCGGCATCAAGCGCCGGCCGGGAAACACGGCCCAGCCCGTGACGAGCGGAAAACTCCATTCCGGCAAGACCCGCACCAATTCCCCCGTCGCCACATACGCCTTGGCAAAACGGTCCGTGCTGGCCGCGATGCCCACGCCCGTGCACGCCATGCGCACCAGCAATTCCGGCGAGTTCGCCAGCAGGCGCACGGGCAAGTCCCGCTCCCACGTCGTCTTGCCGCGGATCAAAGTCCAGTGCACGAGGCCATGCACGGACCGTGGCAAACTGAGCAAATCGTGGCCATACAGATCGTCGGGATGCTCGGGCAAGCCGTGCACGCTCGTGTATTGCGGCGAGGCATACAGCGCCAGGGTGCTGAAGGCCACGCGGCGCGCGGCCAGGCTGGCATCGTCGGGCAAGTTGCCCATGCGGATGGCCAGGTCGAAGTTCTCTTCCAGCAAATCCACGCGACGCGCCGACAAGTCCAGTTCCAGCGAAATGGCCGGATAGCGGCGCACGAACTCGGCCAGCACCTGGCGCATCAGCGTGTCGCCAAAATCGGCCGGCATGGAAATGCGCAGCAAGCCGCTGGGGCCTGCCTGGCGGTGCTGGGCCAGCGCGCCGGCCGCCTCCGTTTCCTCCACCACCTTGCGCGCATGCTCGAGCAGGCTGGCGCCGAATTCCGTCAGCGCCAGCTTGCGCGTGGTGCGCAGCAGCAGCCGTTCGCCCAATTTCGCTTCCAGCAGCGAGATGCGCCGCGACAGGGTCGACTTGGGCAAGTCCACGCGCACGGCGGCGCGCGAGAAACTACCGCATTCGACGACGCGGGCGAACAGCAGCAAATCTCCGGGATCGATATCCATCACTGACCTTTACGTTCAATTGTTCCACTAGTGGATTAATGTTATCCATTTTAACGGCTTCCGCATCAATTTTGGAATTGCTATAGTTCATCCATCGCAAGACACCTCACAACGGAGAAACAAGATGAACATCCTGCAAATCAATTCCAGCGCCCGCAGCACCGGTTCCGCCTCGACCCGCCTGGCTGACGCCATCGTTACCCGCGTACAAGCGGCCAACCCAGGCGCCGCCCTGGTGCGCCGCGACTTGGCTGCCGCACCGCACCCCGTGCTCGACGAGCCGACCCTGCAAGCGCTGTTCACGCCAGCGGACAAGCGTACGCCGGAGCAGGCGGCCCGCATCGCCCTGGACGACGCGCTGATTGCGCAAGTGCAAGCGGCTGACGTGATCGTCATCGGCGCGCCCATGTACAACTTCGGCATCACCGTGCAACTGAAAAGCTGGTTCGACGCGATTGCCCGCGCCAACGTCACCTTCAAGTACACGGAAAACGGCCCCGTGGGCTTGCTGACCGGCAAGAAAGTCTACGTGGGCCTGTCCCGCGGCGGCTTGCACCGCGACAGCGCCAACGATAGCCAGGTGCCTTACCTGAACACCATGTTCGGCTTCCTGGGCCTGACCGACGTGCAATACGTGTATTCGGAAGGCATGGGCATGGGCCCGGAAGCCGTGGCCAAGGCGCAAGCCCAGGCGGACGCCGAGATCAACGCGATCCTGGTGTAATCCCCAGCAGTGAAAGGGGCGGCGCACTGGCGCCGTCCTGGCCTAGAGGAGAGAACAATGAGCGATACCACCACCATCAACAAACCACGCGCCGTCGAGCGCGTGATCGCCGGCCAGGCCGTCATGGATGGCGCCGGCGTGAAGATCAACCGCGTGCTGACGCAGCAGCTGCAGCGCCGCCTCGACCCGTTCTTGATGCTCGACAACTTTGCCAGCGACAAGCCGAACGACTATATCGCCGGCTTCCCCGAGCATCCGCACCGCGGCTTCGAAACCGTGTCGTACATGATCACGGGACGCATGCGCCACAAGGACAGCGCGGGCCACGAAGGCTTGCTGACCTCGGGCGGCGTGCAATGGATGACGGCCGGCAGCGGCGTGATCCACTCGGAAATGCCGGAACAGGAAGAAGGCGTGATGGAAGGTTTTCAGCTGTGGCTGAACCTGCCCGCGCGCGACAAGATGCGCACGCCGTGGTACCGCGACTTCGACAGCAGCGAAATCCCCCGCTACACGACGGACGCGGGCGTGACCGTGCAAGTGATCGCCGGCGCCAGCCATGGCGTGACGGGCGCCGTGCAGCGCGAGCTGACGGAACCGCTGTACCTCGACATCGACTTGCCGGCCGGCGCCAGCTTCGAGCAGCCCTTGCCGCCAGGCCATAATGCCTTCCTGTACACCTTCCGTGGCGAAGTGCAAGTCGATGGCAAGGCCGTGCCCGCCCTGCGCATGGCGATTTTCGCCAACACGCCAGGATCCGACTGCGTGCGCATCGAAGCGCCGCAAGGCGGCCGCGTGATCCTCGTCGCCGGCCAGCCCTTGAACGAACCGATCGCGCAATATGGCCCGTTTGTCATGAATACCCAGGCAGAAGTGTTCCAGGCCGTACAGGATTTCCGTGAAGGGAAGTTTGGCGAGACGGCGGCGCAATAAAATTGCCTGTTCCATCAAAAACCTGCAGTCCTCCGGGCTTGCAGGTTTTTTTTCGTGCCGACTATATTGTTGCTTTTCAATTACACTGGCGGCAACATCATTCCACAAAGCATTCCATGCAGCCGACGCACACCGAACACGACGCCACCCATTTGCACGCCCACCTGAAGGGCGACGCCAAGCACACCCACTCGTTCGAGGGGCGCAGCCAAAGTATCCTCGCGTGGGCGCTGGGGCTGACCCTGTCATTTGCCGGCATCGAAGTGGCGGCCGGCTTCCAGTCCAATTCGCTGGCCCTGATTTCCGACGCGGGCCACATGGTCACGGACGCGGCCGCGCTGGGCCTGGCACTGCTGGCGCAACTGATCGCGCGCCGCCCTCCTTCGCCGCGCCACTCGTTCGGCTTTGGCCGCGCCGAGGCGCTGGCCGCCTTCGTAAACGGCCTGGCCATGCTGTGCGTGGTGGGCTGGATCTGCTACGAAGCGGCGCTGCGCTTTTCCTCCCCGCAACCCGTGAAGGGCGGCATGGTCTTCATCGTCGCCTTCATCGGCCTGGCGATCAACGTGGTGGTGGCGTGGGTATTATCGAAAGACAAGCAAAGCGTGAACACGCGCGCCGCCCTCGTGCACGTGATGGGCGATTTGCTGGGCTCGGTCGCCGCCATCGTCGCCGGCGCCGTGATTTACTTCACGGGCTGGATGCAGATCGACCCGCTGCTCTCCGTGCTGGTGTCGCTGCTGATTTTAAAGTCGACATTCGGCGTGCTGCGCGAGTCCTACCATTTCCTGATGGAAGGCGTGCCCATGCATATCGACTACATCCAGGTGGGTGCGGACGTGGAAGAAGTGGACGGCGTGATTGCCGTGCACGACTTGCACGTGTGGGACATGTCGCCGGGCCAGCCGGCCCTGATCGGCCACGTGGAAATCGAGCACCTCGACCATTGGCCGAAGGTATTGCGCGCGATCAAGAAAATGTTATTGAGTAAGCATGGCATCGACCACATTACTTTGCAGCCGGAGACGGCCACGATGGCGGGGCTGCATGCGAGCGACAAGACGCATTGACAGGGAGACGTGGGAATCCGGGCCGGATTCCCACAGATAAATTAACTTCTTCTTGCTTCCAGCACGCCACTGACGTCCTTGATCACATTCAGCGCTTTTAATAACTGCGCCGTCGAACTGATCTCGGCCGTAAACGTCATGCGGGCCTGGCCCTTGGCGCTTTGGGTGTTGACGCCGATCACGTTGATCTTTTCGCGCGAAAAGATTTCGGAGATGTCGCGCAGCAAGCCCTGGCGGTCGCCGGCCAGGATGAAAATGTCGACCGGATACACGGTGTCGTGCCCGCCCGTGCTGCCCCATTCCGTGAAGATCACGCGCTCGGGCGATTTGGCGCGCATTTCCTCGAAGTTCTTGCACGTGGCGCGGTGAATCGAGACGCCCTTGCCGCGCGTCACGAAACCGACGATGCTGTCCGGCGGCGCCGGCTTGCAGCACTTGGCCAGCACCGTCATCAAGCCCTCGGTCCCCACCACCAGCACGCCGGACTTGGCGCCCTGCTCCACGCTGGACGCGCGGCTTTTGCCGACCAGCACGGCGTCTTCTGGCACCACCACTTCGCCATTGTCGTGCAGCGCCTGCTCCACATGGCGCAGGCTGAATTCATCCTTGCCCACCGACAGGAACAGTTCGTCGACTTTCGCAAAGCCCAGCTTTTGCGCCAACGCTTCGAGGTTGACGGCCGTCTTGCCTTCGCGCTGCAAGGACTTTTCCACCAGCGCGCGGCCGTGGGCCAGGGTTTCCTGCATGTCGATGGCGTGGAACCAGGCGCGGATCTTCGAGCGCGTGCGCGTGCTGACGGCGTAGCCGGCGCTGAGCCAGTCGCGCGACGGCCCCGCCGTGCCCGGCGCGCCCTTGGCCGTGATGATTTCGCAGGTCTGGCCGTTCTTCAATTGCGTATTCAAGGGCACCATGATGCCGTCGACCTTGGCGCCGCGGCAGCGGTGGCCCACGTCCGTATGCAAGTGATACGCAAAATCGACGGGCGTGGCGCCCACGGGCAATTCCAGCACCCGCGCCTGCGGCGTCATGACGAAGATGCGGTCGTCCAGGGTGGCCGATTTCAGCTTTTCCACCCATTCGCGCTGGATTTCTTCCTGGCCCACGACGGCGTCGGCTACTTCCGTTTTCCACGCCAGCAACTGGCGCAGCCAGGCGATCTTTTCGTCGTATTTCTGGCCGGCAAAGTTCGAACCGCCCTCTTCCTTGTAGCGCCAGTGCGCGGCCACGCCGTACTCGGCAAAGCTGTGCATTTCATTCGTGCGGATTTGCACTTCCAGCGGACGGCCATCCTCGGCCGTCACCACCGTGTGCAGCGACTGATAACCGTTGGGTTTCGGCCGCGAAATGTAATCGTCGAATTCTTTCGGGATGGGGGTCCAGATATTGTGGACCACGCCCAGCACCGTGTAGCAGGTTTTCACGTCGGCAACGATGACGCGGAAGGCGCGCACGTCGTACAGGGCCGTAAAGTCCAGCTCCTTGCCGCGCATCTTGTTCCAGATGCTGTAAATGTGTTTCGGGCGGCCAAACACTTCCGCCTGGATACCGGCCGAGGCCAGCTCCGTCTGCAGGCGCAGAATCGCCGAGGAAACAAAACCCTCGCGCATCATGCGCTTTTCTTCCAGCATCTTGGCGATGCGTTTATACGCTTCCGGCTCGATGAAGCGGAACGACAAATCTTCCAGTTCCCACTTCAGCTGCCAGATACCGAGGCGGTTGGCCAGCGGCGCGTACAGATCCAGGGTTTCCTTGCCATACTCGCGCGTCATTTCATTGAACAATTTCAACTCGGCAAAGTAACGCAAGGTCGTCACGCACGAAGCCAGGCGCACCAGCACGACGCGCATGTCGGACGCCATCGCCAGCAACATCTTGCGCAGGGTTTCCACCTGGGCCACGGCTTGCTGCGCCGCATTCTTGCCGCGCCCGCCAGCGCTGCCGTGCTGCGCCTGGGTCAGCGCGCGCAAACGGATCAGCTGGCGCACGCCTGTTGCCAGGTCGCACACCTGCTTGCCGAAGCGCGGTTCGATATCGGCCGCCGTGTCGGGTTCCAGCAGGGTCAGCTCGAACATCAGGCCGGCGATGCGCGTTTCCGCATCGCTGCGCAGGAAAGCGAGCGTGGTGGCCACGCCGAGGGCGAACTCCAGCGCGGAGCGGCCGGCAAAGGTCAGCTTGTCGCCATACGCTTCGGTGGCATACGCGAGCGCGTCCAGCACGCGCGCGCTGTCCGGCGCACTCAAGCCCTCTACCAGTTGTTCCGAGGTGACGCTATTCGGGGCCGAGATGGAAACCATGTAATACCTTTAAACTTAATAACTCAACAACTGAATAACTTAACGCTCTGCAGCGATGATGACGATTTCCACCAGGCAAGCCGGATTGGCCAGCTTCGCTTCCACCGTGGCGCGCGGCGGCGTGTGGCCGGAAGCCACCCAGTCATCCCACACTTCATTCATGCCGGGAAAATCTTTCATGTCGGCGATGTAGATCTGGCACGACAGGATGCAAGTCTTGTCGCTGCCCGCTTCCATCAGCAGACGGTCGACGTGACCGAGCACTTCGCGCGTCTGGCCGACGATGCCTTGCGTGGTGTCTTCCGCGATCTGGCCAGCCAGGTAGATGGTGTTGTTGTGTATGGCTACTTCGGAGAGGCGTTTGCCTACGTGCAGTCGTGTAATTTCCATGCTTCTTCTTTCGGTTGTTTCAAAATCTGTACAGCGGTATTACTTGCCCAGCATTACTTGCCCAGCAAAAACTTGCGGGCGATGGCGATCTGGTCGTCGTGCACGAACGTGGGCGCATGGCCAACGCCGGCGATTTCCACCAGCTCCGCCTTCGGGCCACGGCCCAGCATGAGCGTGGCCGTCTCGTGCGACAGCAGATCGGATTCCGAGCCGCGCACCAGCAAGGTGGGGCAGCGCACGGCATCATACGCGGCCCACAGCATGGCTTCGTCGCTGGCCGCCGATTCCGGCGTGGCCGAGCGGAACGGCATGGCCAGTCCCATATCATAGTGGCGGCGCCAGTGGCCATCCTTATCCTGGCGCAACACATCCACCGCCAGTTTATGCCATTCCGCGTCCGTGTGCGGGCCGAAGCTGGCGGACACGTCGCGCACGAACCTGGCGCCTTGCTCGAATGTCTCGAAACGCAGATCCTGGCCGATGTAGTCGCCGATGCGCTGCAAGGCTTCCGGCGCCAGTGTCGGGCCGATATCGTTCAAGACCAGCTTGCTGATCGGGCTGTCCGGCAACGATGCCAGGCCCAGGCCGATCAAGCCGCCCATCGAGGTGCCGAACCAGTCCACCGTCTGGCGCTCGCCATTGGCCAGCACGCGCGCCAGCAGGGTCACCATGTCGCTCACATACTGCGGCACGCGGTAAAACTGCGGGTTGGCCAGCCAGCCCGAGCGCCCGCGTCCCACCACGTCGGGGCAGATCACGCGGTAATCGCTGGCCATGGCGCGCGCCAGGTTGTCGAAGTCGTCCGCCACACGCGTCACGCCATGGGCGCAGACGAGCACGTTCGGATTGTCCGCCGCGCCCCACTCTTTATACGACATGGTGTGCAAGCCTGCGGGGGAGATACATTGCACTGACTTGATGCTCGCTTCGATCATGCGATTTCCTTATTCGATATAAAAAGAGCACCGCTTCCTGCCAGCCATGGGGTGTCCCGCGCGCGACGCTACGGCAGTGTAGCGCAGCGCGGGCAATGCTCCAAGCGCGCGCCTGAAATGCTGCAGCGCAGCACGTCCGCCATGGCGCAATACCCGATATAGCGAAAGTGCATATCTGCGGTTATCCACAATTGAGCCTGCCTGGCAATGGGCGGATGATCGCAGCATCAACCCGCAAGAGGAGACCACTCGTGAAAAAACCATTCTATAAAATCCTGTACGTACAGGTGCTGTTCGCCATCGTGGCTGGCGTGCTGCTGGGGGTGTTCTACCCAACGAACGCTGTCGACATGAAACCGCTGGGCGACGGCTTTATCAAACTGATCAAGATGATCATCGCCCCGGTGATCTTCTGTACCGTGGTCTCCGGCATCGCCGGCATGCAGGATGTGAAGAAAATCGGCCGCGTGGGCGGCAAGGCGCTGCTGTACTTCGAAGTGGTTTCCACCTTCGCGCTGGCCATCGGCTTGCTGGTTGCTAACATCCTCAAACCGGGCGCCGGCTTCAACGCCGATCCGGCCCACCTGGACGCCAAGTCGATCGCGCAATACACGCACGCCGAAGGCATGAGCACCGTCGACTTCCTGATGAATATCATCCCGAAGACCTTCGTCGACGCCTTCGCCAAGGGCGACATCCTGCAAGTGCTGCTGATCGCCATCCTGTTCGGCTTTTCGCTGTCCCTGCTGGGCGAGCGCGGCCGTCCGGTCACCAAGCTGATCGACGAGCTGTCGCATGCCATCTTCGGCATGGTCAACATCATCATGAAAGTCGCTCCCATCGGCGCGTTCGGCGCGATGGCCTTTACCATCGGTAAATACGGCCTGGCTTCGCTGATCCCGCTGGCGAAACTGATGGGTTCCTTCTACCTGACCTGCTTCCTGTTCGTCTTCGTCGTGCTGGGCCTGATCGCCAAATACACGGGCTTCTCCATCGGCCGCTTCTTGTTGTACATCAAGGAAGAACTGCTGATCGTGCTCGGTACCAGCTCGTCGGAATCGGCCCTGCCGGCCCTGATGAAAAAACTCGAGCGCCTCGGTTGCTCCAAGCCAGTCGTCGGCCTGGTCGTGCCTACCGGCTACTCGTTCAACCTGGACGGCACCAATATCTACATGACCATGGCTGCCCTGTTCGTGGCGCAAGCTACCAACACGGAACTGACCATCTGGCAGGAACTGACCATCCTGGGCGTGGCGATGCTGACCTCGAAAGGCGCGTCCGGCATCACGGGCGCCGGCTTCATCACCCTGGCCGCCACCCTGGCCGTGGTGCCGACGATTCCCGTGGCCGGCATGGCGCTGATCCTGGGCATCGACCGCTTCATGAGCGAATGCCGCGCGCTGACCAATTTCGTCGGCAACGGCGTGGCCACCATCGTCGTGTCGAAATGGGAAAAAGAACTGGACATGGACAAGCTGCATAGCGAGCTGGCCCATCCAACCCACCCGACCGACGACGCCTATGTCGCCCCGACCGTGAATATCGTCAAGTAAGCCGTACGCTTCATTGAAAAGCCCCGCAGAGCGATCTGCGGGGCTTTTTTCATGCGCGCAGGCTTTTGCCAGCATGATCAACAAACAGTAAATCATGCATCAATATTTCATTGGATGATCAATGAATGAAAAACTATTACAGTACTGTCACCTGTTCGCCACCTGGTTCCCGCATAATGACATTGCGTTAATGCAAGCCTGACACCGAACCATCCTCACCTTTGAATGGAGTACGTCATGTCCCTCTCGCCCGCCTTCTACGCCACCTGGAACCCACGCCTGCTGGGCCTGCTGCGCATCATCCTCGGCTTCCTCTTCCTGCAACACGGCACGGCCAAACTGTTCGGCGCGCCGCACGTGGCCATGTTCGACGGCTTGCAACTGTTGTCCGTGATGGGCGCGGCCGGCGTCATCGAGCTCGTCGGCGGCAGCTTGCTGCTGGTGGGCCTGTTCACGCGCCCCGTCGCCTTCATCCTGTCGGGCCAGATGGCGGCCGCCTACTTCATGGCGCATGCGCCTGCCGGCTTCCTGCCGATCCTGAACGGCGGCGAAATGGCCGTCATGTATTGCTTCACCTTCCTGTATTTCGCAGTGGCAGGCGCCGGCGCCTACAGCCTGGACGGCTTGCGCGGCAAGGCAGGCGCATAAAAAAAAGGGCGGACATCGCTGTCCGCCCTTTCATTGCCTTCGACGATCCGTTTTATACGGCGGAAACGTCCAGTTCAGCGCCCGTGGCCGCCTGTACCTGCTCCTTGGTCACGCCCGGCGCCAGTTCCACCAGCTTCAGGCCGTTTTCCGTCACGTCGATCACGCCCAGGTCGCTGATGATGACGTCGACCACGCCCACGCCCGTCAGCGGCAAGTCGCACTGTTTCAGCAGCTTGTGCGACGTCGTGCCATCCTTGGCCGTGGCCACGTGTTCCATCAGCACGACGACGCGCTTGACGCCGGCGACGAGGTCCATCGCGCCGCCCATGCCCTTGACCATCTTGCCTGGGATCATCCAGTTCGCCAGGTCGCCCTTTTCCGACACTTGCATGGCGCCCAGAATGGCCAGGTTGATCTTGCCGCCGCGGATCATGCCGAACGAGTCAGCCGAGCTGAAGTAGGCGGCGCCCGGCAAGGCCGTCACCGTCTGCTTGCCGGCATTGATCAGGTCGGCATCGACTTCCTCGTCCGTGGGAAACGGGCCGATGCCCAATAACCCGTTTTCCGACTGCAGGAACACTTCGATATTTTCCGGCACATAGTTCGCCACCAGGGTCGGCAAGCCGATGCCCAGGTTCACATAAAATCCATCCTGCAATTCCTTTGCCGCGCGTGCGGCCATTTCATCACGTGTCCAAGCCATTATCATCTCCCTCAATTTTCGTGGAACGCCTGTCCAAACCTACTGTGCGGCGCGCTTTGCGGCCTGCGATGCTCACCGTACTAAAGTACGGTTGCGCTTCTTAGCCACAAATCACTGCCGCTCGCTACGGTTTTGCCATGCGTAAATCTTCTATTTATTAGTCAGTGCGCACGGTGCGCTGCTCGATGCGTTTTTCCGGGTTCGCGTTGACCACGATGCGGTGCACGAAGATGCTGGGAGTATGCACCTGGTCCGGGTCGATCTCGCCCACTTCGACCAGTTTTTCCACTTCGACGATGGTGATCTTGCCCGCCATGGCCACGTTCGGGTTGAAATTGCGCGCCGTCTTGCGGTAGACCAAATTGCCCGCGCGGTCGGCCATGTAGGCTTTCACCAGCGACACGTCGGCCACGAGGCTACGCTCCATTACGTATTGTTCGCCGTCGAATTCGCGCAGCTCCTTGCCGTCGGCGACGATGGTGCCCACGCCCGTCTTGGTGAAGAAGGCGGGAATGCCGGCGCCGCCGGCGCGCAGCTTCTCGGCCAGGGTGCCTTGCGGCGTGAATTCCAGTTCCAGTTCGCCGGCCAGGTACTGGCGCGCGAATTCCTTGTTTTCGCCCACATAGGAGGCGATCATTTTCTTGATCTGGCGCGTGGTCAGCAGCTGGCCCAGGCCGAAACCGTCGACGCCGGCGTTATTCGAAATGGCCGTCAGGCCCGTCACGCCCGAATCGCGCAAGGCGCCGATCAGGGCTTCAGGTATGCCGCACAGGCCGAAGCCGCCAACGGCGATGGTCTGGCCATCTTGGACGATACCGGCCAGCGCCGAGGCGGCGTCAGGATAAACTTTATTCATGGGTGTCCCTCTATCTTTTGTTAAGCTTTGGTCTTGAGTCCATGACTCAGGCAGCGACTCAGCATAAAATACGCGAGTGGAAAGTACAATACCGTAGAACTACCGGCACCGTGCCGGCAATCCCCCTGTGAGAGTGATACGTATCAGATGAACGCCGCGTCAGCCATCGATTATGAAAGTATCTTCCTGCACGCGCCCGTGGGCATGTGCATGTCGGAAAACCGCATCATGCGCAGTTGCAACGAAGCGCTGGCGGCCATGTTCGGCTATGCGCGCACCCAGCTGGACGACCAGTCGTTCGAAGTACTCTACCCCACGCACGACGAATTCCTGCGCACGGGTGACCGCATCATCCCCATCATGAACGCCAAGGGCCGCTATTCGGACGAACGCATCATGCGCCGCAGTAATGGAGAATTGTTCTGGTGCCACGTCACGGGCCACGCCATGCTGCCGCAGGAACCGCTGGGGCCGGGCATCTGGACGTTCGAGGATGTCAGCGAAAAACGTCCCGTGACGGCGGAACTGACGCCGCGCGAGCGCGAAATCGCCGCCCTGCTGGTGGAAGGCAAGACCAGCAAGGTCATCGCCCGCCAGATCGACCTCAGCCCCCGCACGGTGGAAATGCACCGCGCCAAGCTGATGCGCAAGTTCGCCGCCTCCACGTCGTCCGAGCTGGTGCACAAGCTGGTGGGACTGCAGCTGCAGCGCTAGGGCTGCAGCCATGGTGACTATCGTTTAACGCCAAGTAAAACCGTCGCGAGCGGCAGCGATTGGTGGCCGAGAAGCGCAACGCGCAGCAGGTTTTATGGCGTTAAAAGGTGCTCATGCCGCCATCGGCGGAAATGATGGCGCCGTTGATGAAATGCGAATCCTCGCCCGCCAGCAGCAGCAGCAGGCCGTCGAGGTCTTCCGGCTTGCCCGGACGTTTATTCGGCAGCATTTCGATCAATTTCTTGCCCTGTTCAGTGGCAAAGTAATCTTCGTTGATTTCCGTGGAAATGTAGCCGGGACAGATGGCGTTCGTGTTGATGCCGTACTTGCCCCACTCCACCGCCATGGCGCGCGTCATGTGCACCATGCCCGCCTTGCTCATGCAGTACACGCCGATCTGCGGCAGCACCTGCAAGCCCGCCATCGAGGCGATATTGATGATGCGGTGCTGCTTCTTCGGGTCGCCCTTGGCGCGCGCGATCATGCGCTTGGCCGTTTGCTGGGCCACGAAGAACGATCCGCGCAGGTTGGTATCCATCACGAACGAGTAATCCTCGGGCGTGACGTCGACCAGGCGTTGCGTGGTGGAGACACCGGAATTGTTGACGAGAATATCGATGGGGCCCGCTTCCGTTTCCGCGTGCGCGATGGCCGACTTGATGCTGGCGAAGTCGGTCACGTCGAGCGACACCACGTGCGCGGCGCCGCCATCGGCTTCGATTTCGGCGCGCAATTCCTTCAGGCGTTCGGTGCGGCGCGACGCCAGCACGACCTGCGCGCCGGCCTGGGCCAGCACTTTCGCAAAGCGCGCGCCGAGGCCGCTCGATGCGCCGGTAATCAGGGCAATCTTGCCCTCGAAATTGACTTCTATGCCCACGAGCTACTCCTGTTTTATTTTAGATAACACTTTACGCCGTGCCGATGGCGCAGGGGCAAAATACCCTGCGTCGCACTTGAGCAAAGGTAAACGCCATCATTACACAAAATGGCCGGATTTAGATTGCGGCGAGGGGCAATGTCACGCAAAATGGCGCCAAAGTTGCAATCCTCGTCAAAAACAAGCACACTCGTGCTTAAATTTCCCCGATGATGCTTTATTCCCTATCCTTGCTACCTAATTGAGTGACTATAAATCGAGACCATGACACAGCCTAATAACTTAGTTGAACAGTACGGACCGCGCGAAACCATGGAGTATGATGTGGTGATCGTCGGCGGTGGCCCCGCAGGCTTGGCCGCGGCGATCCGCCTGAAGCAGCTGGCCGCTGAAAAGAGCCAGGAAGTGTCCGTCTGCGTGCTGGAAAAAGGCGGCGAACTGGGCGCGCATATCCTGTCGGGCGCCATCATGGACCCGAAAGCGTTGACCGAACTGATTCCGAACTGGAAAGAACTGGGCGCGCCCCTGAACACGGAAGTGACGGAAGACCGCATCCTGTTCCTGACCGAAACGAAAGCGTATAAGACGCCGGGCTTCGCCGTGCCGGCCTGCTTTGAAAACCACGGCAACTACATCGTCTCGCTGGGCAATGTGGTGCGCTGGATGGGCCAGCAGGCGGAAAACCTGGGCGTGGAAATCTTCCCCGGCTTCCCTGCCGCGGAAATCCTCTACAACGACGACGGTTCCGTCAAAGGCGTGGCGACCGGCAACATGGGCGTCAAGCGCGACGGCGAGCCGGGCCCCGACTTCCAGCTGGGCATGGAATTGCACGCCAAGTACACCCTGTTCGCCGAAGGCGCGCGCGGCCACCTGGGCAAGCAATTGATGGCCAAGTATGACTTGAATGCCGGCAAGGACCCGCAGTCCTACGGCATCGGCATCAAGGAATTGTGGGAAATCGACCCCGCCCAGCACAAGCCGGGCCTGGTGATCCACTCGAGCGGCTGGCCGCTGGACACGAAAACCTACGGCGGTTCCTTCCTGTACCACCTGGAAAACAACCAGGTCATGGTGGGGTATGTGGTCGGCTTGAACTACGAAAACCCGTACCTGTCACCATACGAGGAATTCCAGCGCTACAAGACGCATCCGGAAATCCGCAAGTTCTTCGAAGGCGGCAAGCGCATCTCGTACGGCGCGCGGGCGATTGCGGCCGGCGGCCTGCAATCGTTGCCGAAACTGGTGTTTGCCGGCGGCGCGCTGATCGGCTGCGATGCGGGCTTCCTGAACATGAGCCGCATCAAGGGCAGCCACGCGGCCATCAAGAGCGGCATGCTGGCGGCGGACGCGGCCTTCGGCGCGCTGGGCGAACAGCGCCAGCACGACGAACTGACGAGCTACCCTGTCGCCTTCGAACAATCCTGGCTGCATGAAGAGCTGCACGTGGCGCGCAACGTCAAGCCATGGCTGTCGAAAGGCCTGTACCTGGGCAGCCTGATGACGGGCATCGACCAGCTGATCTTCCGCGGCAAGGCGCCGTGGACCCTGCACCACTCGCATGGCGACCACGAATGCCTGAAACCGGCCGCCCAGTCGAAGAAGATCGTGTATCCGAAACCGGATGGCAAGCTGACCTTCGACAAGATGTCGTCCGTGTTCATTTCGAACACGAACCACGCGGAAGACCAGCCGATCCACCTGACGCTGAAGAACGCCAGCGTGCCTGTCGACGTCAACCTGGCCACGTATGCGGGTCCGGAAGCCCGTTACTGTCCCGCCGGCGTGTACGAGTTCGTGAAGAACGACGACGGCGCCGAACGCCTGCAGATCAATGCGCAGAACTGCGTGCACTGTAAAACCTGCGACATCAAGGATCCAACGCAAAACATCGTGTGGGTGACACCGGAAGGCGGCGGCGGGCCGAACTATCCGAATATGTAATCGCAAGGCTCCGCAGCAGCGGCTGACAATCGGCCAGAACAGCGCACTCCCGTCCGGCAGTGCGCTGTTTTTTTGTCGGAAGGACCAGAATTGCCCGCACTTTGGACCAACTGCAACAGCAAGTGCGCATTCGCGCGGCGTGCGTCAACAAATTCCCCTCGGAAAGTTTCTCACGGGCACTGTCACCAGTTACAATTCCCGTTGCTAAACATTTCTGCCAGCCTCAGCCCATGCACCCGACCCTCCCTCCCGCAGTCTCCCCCGACACCGAATTACAGCAAGCCATCGCTGAACACCAGGCAGGGCGTTTTGCCGAGGCGGAAGAGATTTACCTGTCGATCCTGCAGGCCCATCCCTACCATGCCATCGCCAACCACAACCTGGGCTTGCTGGCCGGACAAGTAGGCCAGCACGTGGCCGGCCTGCCGTATTTGCGCAAGGCGCTGTCCGTCGCCCCGGACGAAGGCCAGTTCTGGCTGTCCTATGCGCAGGGATTGCTGCAGGCGGGACAGCCCGACGAAGCGCTCGACATCGTCGACACCGCCATCGCCCGCGGACTGGACAATGATGCTTCGCAAGCGCTGCGCCGGCAGGCGCAGGAAGCCGTCGCGCTGGCGGCCCTGTCGCCGTCGCAGCCGGAAATGGACCACATCGTACAGCTGTACCAGGCAGGCCAGCATGCGCAGATGGAAGCGGCCTGCCGGCAATTGCTGGCAAGCTATCCCGACTCGCCGTTCGGCTGGAGCGTGCTGGGCACGGCCCTGCAACTGCAAGGCAAGGATGCCCTCGCCACGCTGCAGCGGACGGTGGAACTGACGCCGCACGATGCGCAGGCGCATGGCCACCTGGGCAATGCCTGGCAAACGGCCGGAAAACTCGATGCAGCCCGCGACTGCTACCTGCGGGCGCTGGAAATCGAGCCGGCGTTCGCCGAGGCGCACTGCAACCTGGGCAACCTGCTCCAGGCGGAAAACCGGCTGGACGAGGCCGTGGCGAGCTACCGCCGCGCCCTTGCCTTGAAGCCGGACTACGCGCTGGCGGCATTTAACCTGGGCAATGCGCTGCTGCGCCAGAAACAGTTTGGCGCCGCTGCCGACAGTTTCCGCGCCGCCACCCTTGCATTGCCCGACGACGCCGAAGCGCACAACCGGCTCGGCCAGGCGCTGCACGAAAACAAAAATGTGCAGGACGCCGTGCGCAGCTTCCAGCGCGCGCTGCAGATCAAACCCGATTACCGGGCGGCACGGAACAATCTGGTCGCCGCCTACCTGGCGCTGAAACAGTATCAGGATGTATTGACGTGCCTCAACACGGCCATGGAATCCGAACCAGATGATGAAGAATTGCACTTTCATTTAGGTAATGTCATGCGCACCATGGGCAAAAGCAAGGAAGCGCTGGCCGCGTTCCAGCGCGCCCTGGAAATCAAGCCCGACTACGCAGCGGCGGAAATCAACCTGTGCTCGCTACTCCATGCCGAAGGCCACCTGGAGGAAGCCATCGCCAGCGGCTATCGCGCGCGGACGGTGGCGCCGCATATTCCGGAAAGCCACAGCGGCCTGCTGTTTTGCCTCAGCCATAGCATCGATATCGACGCCCAACGCCTGTTTGAGGAACATTGCCGCTTCGGCGACGCCTTCGACCGCCCGTCTGCGGCCGGGACAGCGGAAGGCCAAGTTTTCCACAACGACAACGATCCCGCGCGGCGCATCAGGGTCGGCTTTGTCTCGGGCGACTTCAATTCGCACGTGGTGTCCAATTTCGTCGTGCCCGTGATCGCGCACCTGAGCGCCAGCCCCGGCCTGAGCCTGTATGCCTATTACAACAATACGCTGGAAGACGCCGTCACGCAGCGCCTGCGCGGCTATTTCCCGCATTGGCAAAACATCATCGAGGTGAGCGACAGCAACTTGCAGGAAAAGATCCGCGAAGACGGCATCGATATCCTGGTCGACCTGTCCAGCCATACGGCCTTCAACCGCCTGACGGCCTTTGGCCGCAAACTGGCGCCGATTCAGGTCAGCTGGATCGCCTATCCCGGCACAACGGGCCTGAAAACCATGGATTACTACCTGACGGACCCGCAATTCGACGTCGATGAAAAGTACTTCACGGAAAAAGTCGTGCTGCTGCCCGCCAGCGTGCCCTTCCTGCCATCGTCGGACTCCCCGGAACTGGTCCGCGCGCCCGCGCTGGGCAACGGCTACCTGACCTTCGGCAGCTTCAATCGGCTCAGCAAGCTCAATCCAGGCGTCATCGCCCGCTGGGCAAAGCTGCTGCGGGCCCTGCCCGAAGCGAAAATGCATCTGGCTGCCATGCAAAAGGACAGCGACATCGCCACCTTGCAAGCCTGGTTCGCGCAGGAAGGCATCGCCGCCGACCGCCTGACCTTCCACGGCCGCACCCACCTGGGCGGCTATCTGGCCCTGCACCAGCAAATCGACCTTTGCCTCGACACCTTCCCGTACACGGGCGGCACCACCACGCTGCACGCGCTGTGGATGGGCGTGCCCACGCTGACGCTCAAGGGTACAAGCGTACCGAGCCATGCCGGCGCCTGCATCTTGCAGCATGTGGGTCTCGACGCTTTCATCGCGACCGACGACGACGATTTCGTCCGGAAAGGAATATTCTTGTCTAACAACATCATGCAACTGGCCGTCCTGCGCGCAGACTTGCGCAACCGCATGCAAGAGTCGGCGCTGGCCGACTCCCGGGCCATCGCCCACAATATGGAACAGGCTTTCCGCACCATGTGGCAGCGCTGGTGCGGCGGCTTGCCGCCCGCATCGTTCGCCATTGCGCCCGACGACGCCAGCAAGCAGGCGGTGCAGTCATGAGCGACAAGAAGCCGATTTACGTCACGCAGCCGCTCATGCCGGATTTGCAAGATTTCCTGCCGTATCTGGAAGAAATCTGGGAAAACAAGATCCTCACCAACGGCGGCCCGTTCCACCAGCAACTGGAACAGGCGCTGTGCGACTATCTGGGCGTCAAGCACATCTGCCTGTTTACCAATGGCACGCTGGCGCTGATCACGGCCCTGCAGGCGCTGCGCATCACCGGCGAAGTGATCACCACGCCCTATTCCTTCGTCGCCACCGCCCATTCGCTGCTGTGGAATGGCATCAAGCCCATTTTTGTCGATATCGACCCGCTGAGCCTGAATATGGATCCCGCCAGGATCGAGGCAGCCATCACGCCGCACACCACCGCCATCATGCCGGTGCACTGCTATGGCCGTCCCTGCGACGTGGAACGCATCGAAAAGATCGCCGACAACTATGGCTTGAAAGTCATCTACGACGCGGCGCATGCGTTCGGCGTGCGGCACAAGGGCAGCAGCGTGCTCAATTGCGGCGACCTGTCCGTGCTGAGTTTTCACGCCACCAAGATTTTCAATACCTTTGAAGGGGGCGCGATCGTCTGCCCCGACGCCAAGACCAAGCAACGCATCGACCATCTGAAAAATTTCGGCTTCGTCGACGAAGTGACGGTGGTGGCACCCGGCATCAACGGCAAGATGAGCGAGATCAACGCCGCATTCGGCCTCCTGCAATTGAAGGGCATCGACGCGGCTCGCCTGCAGCGCCGCGCCATCGATGGCCGCTACCGGGAACGGCTGGCGGCCATCGCCGGCATCGACTGCCTGCCGGCGGGAGAGGAAGAATCGGCCAACCATTCCTACTTTCCCATACTCGTCAAGGAAGCCTACGGCATCAGCCGCGACGCACTGTTCCAGCTGCTGCGGGACGAGAATATCTATGCGCGCCGCTATTTCTATCCGCTCATCAGCGACTTCCCCATGTACCGCAGCATGCCGACCGCCGCCCACAGCAATCTGCCGAACGCGCTGCAGGCATCGCGGCAAATCATCTGCCTGCCCATCTATCCCGGCCTGGGTCTCGATCAGGTCGATGCCATCTGCGCCATCGTCGAGCGTCACGCACAGGCCGACCTGACTCCATGAATATTTCCACAGACACCGACTTTTTCGGCACCATCGACGACCATCGCTGGGCGGCACAATTTACCGTGCTGTCCTACAAGGACGGCGGCCAGACCCTGATACCGCATGGCTTTTTCCGTAACTGGCTGGGCAATGAGCCGGACTTCGGGCAATTTACCATCGGCCGCTGTTCCGGCATCGGCATCGGTTCGCAAGCCAAATACGATTCGACCGCGCAGCACCTGCAAATCGGGCGCTACGTTTCCGGCGGCGCGAATCTGCGCTTCATCCTCAACGGCCAGCACGACATGCGCACCATTTCCACGTATCTTCTGGCATTGGGCGGCATGGGCCTGGAAAACAGCCCGATTCCCCAATATGCCGATACGGTCATCAAGAACGATGTGTGGATCGGCGACGAGGCGATGATATTGGGCGGCGCGGTCATCGAGAATGGCTGCGTCATCGGTGCGCGCACGCTGGTGCCGCCCAATTTCCGCAGCGAACCCTACGGCATTTACGCCGGGACGCCTGCGCGGCTGCTGCGCTTCCGCTTCAGCGAGGAAGTGCGCGCAGCCCTGCTGGCGCTGGCCTGGTGGGAACTGCCGCTGAGCTGGATACGCGAGAATAATGCGCATTTCCTGCAAAACATGACGGCCGACGACGGCGAGGCGCTGCGCATCATTGCCGAACTGGCAGAAAGCAAGCGCCGCCACCTGGAAGCCGGCGCCGCACACCCGCACAAGGATGACCATGTCTGAACTTTTCAATCCCGGCTATTACACCGAAGAAGACTTGCACGGCGCGGGGTTTCGCAGCCTCGGCCACAACGTGCGCATCGCCAGGAACTGCGTCATCATCGGCATCGACAATATCGCCATCGGCAACAACGTGCGCATCGATGGCTACAGCACGCTGGTGGCGGCAGGTGGCCATATCCGCATCGGCAGCTACGTTCACATTGGCGGCGGCTGCTTTCTCTCCGGCGGCGCAGGCATCACGCTGGAAGACTACGCCGGCTTGTCGCAAGGCGTGCGCCTGTACAGCAAGACCGATGACTACAGCGGAGCGAGCATGACCAACCCCACCGTGCCGGCGGAATTTACAAACTGCAAGAGCGGCGCCGTCCACCTGGGCAGGCACGTCATCATCGGCTCGGGCAGCGTGGTGCTGCCCGGCGCGCAGCTTGGCGAAGGCGTCGCCGTGGGCGCGCTCAGCCTGGTCACCAAGTCCCTGCCGGCGTGGGGAATCTATGCGGGCACACCGGCGAAGCGTATCAACAGCCGCGACCAGGGGCTGTTAATTGCGGAAGAGCAATTGCGCGCGCGGGATGCCGTGAAAAATAGTTAAAAGTATATTTTTAATCATAATTTCCATGGCAATAAAAAATCAGCGCAGGCCAGCGGCCAGATAAAAAATATTTCCATGTAGCATTTAATACATAAGCGGAAATAGCCGCCTTGTGCTTGTGAGAGCAGAAAAATAGCGCGTCTCGCTGAATATATCCTACAGGAGCAATACAATGCTGAGCCTTCACACCAATAACGCATCGCTGTCCGCACAAAACTCGATCGCCAAGACCCAATCGCAACTGTCGACCTCGATGACCCGCCTGTCGACCGGCTACCGCATCAACTCGGCAATGGACGACGCTGCCGGCCTGCAGATCGCCACCCGCCTGAAAGCACAGACCAGCGGCATGACGGTCGCCATGAGCAACACGCAAAACAGCACCTCGATGCTGCAAACGGCTGAAGGCGCGTTCGGCGAAGTCACCAACATGCTGGTGCGCATGAAAGATCTGGCCACGCAAGCTGCCGATGCTTCGTCGAACACGGCCGACAAGGACGCCATGCAAGCCGAGTACGACGCACTGGGCCTGGAATTGTCCAACGTGATGAACAACACCACGTTCGGCGGCCAAGCTCTGCTGACCGGCGGCACCATCGCCAGCGCCATGACGTTCCAGATCGGCGCCGCGAAGTCGGAAACGATGACCATCAACCTGTCCACCTCGATGGGCAGCGTCGCCACCGCACTGGGTTCGGCCACCGCCAACTTCACCGGCACCGCCGGCGGCACCGAACTGAAAACCCTGGCCAACACGGCCATCGGCAGCCTGGTTTCGGCCATCGACAGCATCGGCGTGGTACGTTCGGCACTGGGCGCCGCCGCCAACCGCCTCGACCACGTCAACAGCAACCTGTCGAACATCTCGACCAACACCAAGGCCGCTACCGGCCGCATCATGGACGTTGACTTCGCCACCGAAAGCTCGAACATGACCTCGTCGCAAATGCTGCTGCAAGCCGGCACCGCGATGCTGAAACAAAGCAACAGCATGTCCTCGATGGTCATGTCCTTGCTGCAATAATCACCGGCGCCTCGCGCCACATGAAAGCCCCGGCAAGCGATTGCCGGGGCTTTTTTTCATGGCCGCGCGCCAGATAAAAAATTTCCATGTGGAATTTAATGAAAGACGCTCCCCTGTCGCCTTGTAGGGGTGAGGGCAAGAAATTACCTGCCGCTCGACGAATTCACTTACCAGGAGCAATACAATGCTGAGCCTTCACACCAACAACGCATCGCTGTCCGCACAAAACTCGATCGCCAAAACGCAATCGCAACTGTCGACCTCGATGACCCGCCTGTCGACCGGCTACCGCATCAACTCGGCAATGGACGACGCTGCCGGCCTGCAGATCGCTACCCGCCTGAAAGCACAGACCAGCGGCATGACGGTCGCCATGAGCAACACGCAAAACAGCACCTCGATGCTGCAAACGGCTGAAGGCGCGTTCGGTGAAGTCACCAACATGCTGGTGCGCATGAAAGACCTGGCCACGCAAGCTGCCGATGCTTCGTCGAACACGTCCGACAAGGACGCCATGCAAGCCGAATACGACGCATTGGGCCTGGAATTGTCCAACGTGATGAAAAACACCACGTTCGGCGGCCAAGCTCTGCTGACCGGCGGCACCATCGCCAGCGCCATGACGTTCCAGATCGGCGCCGCGAAGTCGGAAACGATGAGCATCAACCTGTCCACCTCGATGGGCAGCGTCACCGCCGCACTGGGTTCGGCCAGCGCCAACTTCGGCGCCGCCGGCCTGGGCACCGAACTGACCGCCAGCGCCAACGCCGCCATCGGCAGCCTGGTTTCGGCCATCGACAGCATCGGCGTGGTACGTTCGGCACTGGGCGCCGCCGCCAACCGCCTCGACCACGTCAACAGCAACCTGTCGAACATCTCGACCAACACCAAGGCCGCTACCGGCCGCATCATGGACGTTGACTTCGCCACCGAAAGCTCGAACATGACCTCGTCGCAAATGCTGCTGCAAGCCGGCACCGCGATGCTGAAACAAAGCAACAGCATGTCCTCGATGGTCATGTCCTTGCTGCAATAATCACCGGCGCCTCGCGCCACATGAAAGCCCCGGCAAGCGATTGCCGGGGCTTTTTTTCATGGTGGCGCGCCAGATAAAAAATTTCCATGTGGAATTTAATGAAAGACGCTCCCCTGTCGCCTTGTAGGGGTGAGGGCAAGAAATTACCTGCCGCTCGACGAATTCACTTACCAGGAGCAATACAATGCTGAGCCTTCACACCAACAACGCATCGCTGTCCGCACAGAACTCGATCGCCAAGACCCAATCGCAACTGTCGACCTCAATGACCCGCCTGTCGACCGGCTACCGCATCAACTCGGCAATGGACGACGCTGCCGGCCTGCAGATCGCTACCCGCCTGAAAGCACAGACCAGCGGCATGACGGTCGCCATGAGCAACACGCAAAACAGCACCTCGATGCTGCAAACGGCTGAAGGCGCGTTCGGTGAAGTCACCAACATGCTGGTGCGCATGAAAGATCTGGCCACGCAAGCTGCCGATGCTTCGTCGAACACGGCCGACAAGACCGCCATGCAAGCCGAATACGACGCACTGGGCCTGGAACTGTACAACGTGATGACCAATACCACGTTCGGCGGCCAGAATCTGCTGGGCGACGGCACGACCGGCAAGGGCACCCTGTCGGAAGCCAAGATGACCTTCCAGATCGGCGCCGCCAAGTCGGAAACCATGGACTTCACCGTGCAAGCAGGCATGGTCACGCTGGACGGCGCGCTGAAAGGCCTGTCCGCCAACAACTTCAAGGCAACCAGCGCCGGCGTCGGCACGGAACTGACCGGCACGGCAAACGCCACGATCGACCTGCTGAAAAATGCCATCGACAATGTCGGCACGATCCGCTCTTCCCTGGGCGCCGCAGCCAACCGCCTCGACCACGTCAACAGCAACCTGTCGAACATCGCCACCAACACCAAGGCCGCTACCGGCCGCATCATGGACGTTGACTTCGCCACCGAAAGCTCGAACATGACCTCGTCGCAAATGCTGCTGCAAGCCGGCACCGCGATGCTGAAACAAAGCAACAGCATGTCCTCGATGGTCATGTCCTTGCTGCAATAATCTTTGCCGGGCCGCTTGCGGCCAGCAACGCCAAGCCAGACTGCGGTCTGGCTTTTTTATGCGCGAAACATATTTATTTGACTATATTGCCTTTCGATTTAACAATGCGGACGGCGCAGTCGCCTATACAAGGTAGACCCGATTCACCCTCACCGCCCACCGGAGCCGCCTTGTGCTGAGCATTCACACCAATATCGCCGCAATGTACGCCCAAAGCGCCGCCGCCAGTGCGCAAAGCCGGCTGGCGACGTCGATGCAGCGCCTGTCCACCGGCTTTCGCATCAACTCGGCCATGGACGACGCCGCCGGCTTGCAGATCGCCACGCGCCTCAGCGCCCAGGTCAGCGGCATGACGGTGGCCATGCGCAACACGCAGAACAGCACCTCGATGCTGCAGACGGCCGAAGGCGCGTTTGGCGAAGTCACCGACATGCTGGTGCGCATGAAAGACCTGGCCACGCAGGCGGCCGACGCTTCGTCCAACCAGACCGACCGCGACGCCATGCAGTCCGAATACGATGCGCTGGGGCTCGAGCTGTACAACGTCATGACCAACACTTCCTACGGCGGCGGCTTGCTGCTGGGCAACGGCAGTGCCGGCAAGGGCACCCTGTCGGAGGCGATGACCTTCCAGATCGGCGCCAGCAGCAGCGAAACCATGCAGTTCGACGTGTCAGGCAAGATGGGCGGCCTGGACACCTTGCTGAAAGCCATTTCGGCCAACTTTGCCGCCAGCGGCACGGCCGGCAGCGAAATCGGCACGAATGGCAGCGCCAACAACATGATCGACCAGCTGGCGGCGGCGCTCGACCAGGTCGGCGGCGTGCGCTCGGCCCTGGGCGCGGCGGCCAACCGCCTCGACCACGTGCACAACAACCTGGCCAACATGGTCACCAATACCAAGGCCGCCATCGGCCGCATCATGGATGTCGATTACGCGGCGGAAAGCGCTAACATGGTGTCGGCACAAATGTTGCTGCAGGCGAGCACTGCGATGCTCAAGCAAAGCCAGAGCATGCAGAAAATGATACTGTCCCTGTTGCAGCCATGATGGCTGATGCCGCCTGATTCACCGGCTCTTATAGACTTTCATCTGGACACAGTGGCATGGCGATAGACCGCATTTCATCGGGCAACCCGGTTCCCCTGATTACCCAGCGCTTCGACGTCAGCCCCGCCACGCCGATGGTGCCGGGCGTGGTTCAGCCGCTGGTGCCCATCGGCCCCTACATGGCGCCCGCGCCCGACGCCGGCACCCTGCCCGCCCAGCTGCAACAGCAGGGACAGGACAGCCTGGCGTCCCTCATCAAGCCGAATGCCGACGGGGCGGGCGGCGCCATGCCGCGCGACAGCAGCGCCATGCAAGTCAATCAACTGTTCTTCACGCGCCAGCTGGTCTGGCAGCCGCCCGACGCCGCGCAGCTGGCCGCCTCGTGGCGCGTGATGGTCAAGACGTATGGCGAACAATATGCGGCCTTGCAGGAACAGGCGCGCGGCCAGCACGTGCCGGGCAACCTGTTCATGGCCGAGCAGCAACCAGCCCTGCTGCGCGAAGGCGCCCGCCCGCCGTTGACGGTCGACAGCGAAGCGTGGCGCTTCGCCGTGTATGGCTGGGGCGGCCAGCGCCTGCTGCTGCGCGTGCTGGCCAGCGACGAGGAAGACGATGCAACGCCCCGGCGGCGCGGCAAGGTGGCGCTGCGCGTGGAACTGATCATCATCGGCATCGGCCGGGTCGTGATCCAGATGGAACCGTCCGGCGACGGCGTGCTGCTGGAGCTGGCTGCCGACGAGGAAGCCGCATTGCGCCATTTGCGCCTGGCCTTGCCCGAGATCGCCGACGCCGTGCGGCGCGCCGGCCTGCGCGTCGTGCGCTGCCGCCTGAACCGCCAGCTGCACGCGCAGCGCGTGCACGGCAATTACCCGATGCAGGCGGGCGCCGCCTCGCTGTCGCTGGCCCTGTTCCGCGCCATGGCCGAAGTGGCGCTGCTGCTGACGCAGCCGGAAGCGGAAGCGGCGGCCGATCCCGATGCGCCCGCGGCCCCCGCGGACGCGGCCGAAGAGGAAACCATCATCGTTTCGAAGGAAGTGGCGGCGCCGCTCGGTTACGACTATGGCGACGAAGAAGAAACGGCGCATGGCCGCACCGTGCTGCTGCTGGCCGACGGCCAGGAGCACGACCTGCTGCCGCCCATCGACGAGCAGGATTGAAGCAACAGAATTGATACAGCATAAAAAAACGGCGCCCGCAGCGCCGTTTTTCTTTTCATGCCAGCGTTTTATCCCACCGTGCCGATGATGCTCACTTCGCGGTTTTCCGGGATTTCGTTGTACGACAGCACATGCAGGCCCGGCGCGAACAGGCGCGCATAGCGGGCCAGCAACGGACGGATCTGCGGCAGCACCAGCAACAGCGGCGGCGTGGCCTGCTGCTTCATCTGCTCGCGCGCCACCGGCATGTTCACTTGCAGCTGCGACAGCAGGTGCGGATCGATCGGATAATTATCCAGCGTAACCTTGCCCGCCTGGCGCGCCTGGTTCAGCGAACCGAGCAACATGTTTTCCAGCTCGCCGCCCAGGTTAAACGCCTGCATTTCCATCTTCTGGCCGAACAGGCCGCTGACGATCTGGCGCCGCAGCGCGCAACGCACCTCGGCCGCCAGCAGAATCGGGTCCTTGGTCGTTTCCGAACTGTCGAGCAAGGTGGTGGCGATGGGCACGATATCCTTCAGTGACACATTTTCCGCCAGCAAGACGCGGAACACGCGCAACAGCTGCGTGTGCGTGAGCGCCTTGTCCAGCGCGCCGGCGAGCTTGGGCGACAGGGCCGTCAGGCGTTCCATCATGTTCGAGACGTCTTCGTGGCGGAACAGTTCCGGCAAGTATTCGCGCACCATTTTCGACAAGTGCGTGGCGATCACGCTGGGCGCCTCGATGACCTGGTAGCCGAGACCCAGCGCATGCGCCTTCTCGCTTGGCTCGATCCACGTGACGGGCATGCCGTAGGCCGGCTCGATGCCGGGAATGCCGTCCAGCTGGCCATACACGTTCGGCGACGGGATCGCCATCAGGCGGTCGGCCTGCACTTCCGCCTGCGCCACCACGGTGCCCGACAGCACGATCGCGTATTGCGACGGCTTCAGGGCCAGGTCGTCGCGCACGCCGATATTCGGCAGCAGCAAGCCCATCGCTTCGGACAGACTCTGGCGCACGCCCTTGACGCGCTTGTTCAACGGTTCGCCTTGCGTTTTATCAACCATGCCGACCAGTTTATAGCCTAGCATCACCATCAGCGGCTGCACGGCAGGCAGTTGCTGCCACTCCAGCTCGGCCGGGCGCTCCTCGCGCAAGGCCGCCTCGATGGCCGCCATGCCGGCCGCGTCCGGCCCCTTCACGCGCTTGGTCAAACGCCAGGCCACGAAGGCCAGCACAGCGGCAAACGTCATGAACATGAACCACGGCATGCCCGGAATCAGGGCCAGCGCCACCATCATGCCGGCCGCGCTGAAGATCACCGTCGGCGACGTCAGCACCTGGCCTGCCACTTGCTGTTCGAAGTCGCCCGAATCGCTGATGCGGGTGACCAGGATGGCGGCCGCGGCCGACAGCAGCAGTGCCGGAATCTGCGCCACCAGGCCATCGCCGATGGTCAGCAGTGCGTACTGGCGGAAAGCGTCGCCGAACGACAGGTCGTGCATCAGCGAGCCGATGGCCACGCCGCCCACCATGTTGATGATCAAAATCAGGATACTGGCGACGGCATCGCCGCGCACGAACTTCGACGCGCCGTCCATGGCGCCGTAGAAATCCGCTTCGGCGGCCACGTCCTTGCGGCGGATCTGGGCTTTTTCCTGGTTGATCAGTCCGGCGTTCAGGTCGGCATCGATGGCCATCTGCTTGCCCGGCAAGGCATCGAGGGTAAAGCGCGCGGACACTTCCGAGATACGCTCGGCGCCCTTGGTGACGACGGCGAAGTTGATAATCATCAAGATCACGAAGACCACGATACCGACGACGAAGTTGCCGCCGATCACGACGTTACCAAACGCCTCGATCACCTTACCGGCCGCATCCGCGCCCGTGTGGCCGTGCAGCAGCACCACGCGCGTGGACGCCACGTTCAGGGTCAGCCTGAGCATGGTGGTGGCCAGGATCACCGTCGGGAAGACGGAGAAATCGAGCGGCCGCTTGGCCGACACGCTGACGAGGATGACGATCAGTGCCAGCACGATATTGAAAGTGAACAAGATATCGAGCAGCACCGGCGGCAGCGGCAGGATGATCATTGCCAGGATCACCAGCAGGAACAGCGGCGTGGCGAACTTGTGGCGGCGCATTTCGGCAACCAACCGGTTCAGGAAATTCATGAAGGTACTACCTCGCTCAAATGAGATGGCACGACCACCTCGGTGGGAAATGGGGGCTGGGCAGCGCGCTGCCCAGAACGGAATGCTTTCAGCTGCAGGATGTAGTTGAGCACCTGCGACACGGCCTGGTACAGCTGCACGGGAATCTGCTGCTGCACCTGGCTGGTGTTGTAGATGGCGCGCGCCAGCGGCGGCAACTCCAGCGTTTCAATATCGTGTTCCTTCGCCACTTGCCGGATATACAGCGCCATCTCGTCGACGCCCTTGGCAACGACAAACGGCGCCTCGGCGCGGTCCTGGTCATACTTCAATGCAACGGCGTAATGCTCGGGATTGACGATCACCACGTCGGCGTCGGGCACGGTCTTGCGCACGCTGCGCCGGCCGATCTGCTGCTGCAGCTGGCGGATGCGCTGGCGCACTTCGGGACGCCCTTCGCTGCTTTTATGCTCTTCCTTGACATCCTGCTTGCTCATGCGCTGGTTGCGGGCAAAGAAGAACGCCTGCGCCGGCACGTCGATGATGGCAAACAGGACAAAGACGGAAATGAGCGCCATCAAGCCGTCGAGCATCAGCGCCGAGCCGTCGAGCATGGCCTGCTGCAGGGGCCGGTGTTGCAAATCCACGTATTGCGTCAGGCTGGAGCGGCTCACATGCACGAGCACCATGCCCAGCACGGCGGCCTTGGCGATGGACAGGCCGAATTCAAAAGCATGCTTGGGCGCAAACAGACGGCCCAGGTTCTTGGCCGGGCTCAGACGCTCCATCTTCGGCATCCAGTTCTTCGTGCTGATGACCCAGCCGCCAGGGATCAAGGAGCCGAGCACGACGAACAGGGGCACGCAAAACAGCGGCACGATCATCTTGATCAGCAAGCCCACCGACGTCGTAAACGCCATCGACATGGCATTTTCCAGCGCGCCCTTGCTGTCGAGCGGCATGAAAGCCATGGCGAACAGCTCGCGAAAGCTCAGCAGATAGCTTGGCAGCAGGTAAATGAAGACCTTCATGCTGATCAGGATGCCCAGCGCCGTCGACAGGTCGCGCGAACGCACCACCTGCCCTTCCTGGCGCGACTTCTTCAGCTTTTGCTGTGACGCCTTTTCTGTCTTGTCGCCCGTGCTGCTATCCGCCATGGACCACACCTTTCCGCACGCGCCCTACAAGCGTAGCGAGCAAGTTCAATGCCGGGTTGAGTAGCGCAGCTGTACGGAGGTACAGCGAGCAACGGATGCCCGGAAGTGGACTGCGCAGCAGCTTGTTGGCACGTGCGCTATCCATGGGCTACCCGCATCTGTTCGGCGATCATTTCCAGCACGCGATTCGTCATGGCGATGTAGTGCTCGGGGATAAAGCGCACGATCTGCCCCAGCATCAGCAGGCCGAACACGGTGATCATGGAAAAACCCAGCGAAAACAGGTTCAGCGACGGCGCCACCCGGTTCAGGAAGCCAAAGCCCAGCTGCACCACCATGGTGGAAAAGACGATGGGCAAGGCCAGCAGCATGGCGGCGGCGAAAATCCATGCCACGTTATACGCCACCGTCTGCAGCAGCAGCGGTCCGTAGCCCTGCCCCACGGGCCAGGCCGTGAAACTGGCGCCGATCACGCCCGTCAGCACGAGGTGACCGTCGATGGCGAAAAACACGATCATGCACATGATGGTGAGCATCCCCGTGATCACGTCCGACGAGGTGCCATTGAGCGGGTCGTTCATCACGGCCATGGAAAAGCCCACCTGGCTCGACACCAGGTAACCGAGCACCGACATGACGGACATGGCGAAGTGGAAGGCCAGGCCGAGGACGAAGCCGATGATGGCCTGCTCCAGGGTGGCGACGGCGGCGTGCAGGGAAAACGGATCGATCTTCAGCAAGTCCTGCGAGATGCCCGACGCCTGCATCACGGGCAGCATCAGGATCGCCAGCACCAGCGACAGCAGCACCCGCACGGGGACGGGCACCATCGCGTCGCCGATCACGGGCGAGGCGCTGAGCATGGCCAGGATGCGGCAGAACGGCCACCACACGGCCAGCAGAAACGGCAGCACCTGATTGAAAATCTGATCCATGGCGCGCGGCGCTATCCGACCAGGGTGGCGGCGCGCTGAAAAATGGACACGCAATAATCCATCAGGTAACCGGCCATCCAGCGGCCGGCCAGGATCAGGGCCAGCAGGGTGACCAGCAGGCGCGGCAGGAAACTCATGGTCTGTTCATTGATCGAGGTGGCCGCCTGCACCAGCGCGACCAGCAAGCCCATGAGCAAACCGGGCACGACCAGGATCACCACCAGCAGCATCACGACGTGCAGCGCTTCGATGATCAGGTCGACGGCGACTTCAGGGGTAAACATGGATCAATAGCCCTGTATGCTGGTAACGAGCGTGTTGACGGTCAGGGTCCAGCCGTCGACGAGCACGAACAGCAGCAGCTTGAACGGCAGCGAAATCACCAGCGGCGAGAGCATCATCATGCCCATGGCCATCAGCACGGACGCCACCACCAGATCGATGATGAGGAACGGTATGAACAGCATGCAGCCGATCTGGAACGCCGTCTTGAGTTCGGACAACACAAATGCAGCCAGCTTGACCGTGAAACTGTGGTCTTGCGGGCGCATGGTCGACGGCTCGCCGGCCAGGTGCGCGATCTGCGCCAGCGCGGCCTTGCTCGTCTGCGCCAGCATGAAGCGCGAAATCGGCACTTCGGCGATCTTCAGGGCTTCCTGCATGCCGATCTGGTCGCGGTCGTACGGCACGAACGCTTCCTTCCACACCTGGTCGCCGATGGGGCGCATGACCAGCAGGGTGAGGATCAGCGCGATGCCCGTGACGATGCGGTTGGGCAAGCCCTGCTGCAGGCCCAGGGCCTGGCGCAGCAGGGACAGCACGATGACGAAGCGGGTAAAGCTGGTCATCATCATGACCATCACGGGCAGCAGCCCGAGCAGGGTCATGACGACGAGGATCTGCATCTTCACCGACAGGTCGGTCTTCGCGCCCGGCACCACGCCGGACAGCAGGTCCTGCGCGCCAGCGGCGTTGCAGCACAGCATCAGAACGGGAACAGCCAGCGCAGCAGCCAGCGCGCCGCGGCGCCGGCTCAAGCCGGGTACCGCCAGCTTCATGCTGTCATCAGGTCGAGATTGAGGCCGTCGAGGTCGATGACTTTCAGGCCATAGTTCTCGCCGGCCACCACCACTTCGGCACGGCCGATCGGCGTGCCGTTGACCTTGATCACCAGCGGTTCGCCGGCCAGCATGTCGAGTTCGATCACGCTTTCCGGGCCGATGGCCATCAATTCTTCCAGCGAAATGCGGGCCGAGCCCACTTCCAGGGTCAGGGTGACGGGAATCTTGCGCATCATCTGCGGAATGTCGCGCCGCGCGCGGCCGCTGGCCACGTCGGACACGTCGCCCTGGTCGATGATCATGTCATCGCCCAGGTCTTCCAGCAGGGTTTCGCTCTGGTTGGTATCGGTCATATTCATATTATTCGACATCTTCAAAGGAGGTTAAACAGAGCTTGCCCTTGTGTTCGGAAACAGCAGCTGTAAAGAGACGGGAGTCGTCGAGCATGACGTCGGTGCGGCTGAGGCTAACGGGAATCACGTCGCCCACGCGCAAGTCGAACAAGGCGCCCAGCTGCACCTGTTTGCTGACGAGCCGGCCTTCCAGGGTCACTTGCAGGCGCGACGCGAGCGGACGCACGCTGCCGCGCAAGGCTTTCTTCGCCTGCGCGCGCTCGGGCAGCAAGCCGCGCAGCACGTCGGCCATCAGGCGCTTGTCCAGCGAGAACCAGAACTGGCCGCTCTGCCCCGCCTCGACATCGCTGAGCGCCACCGTGACGATCCAGCTGCCGCGTGCCGGATGCACGCCCGACTGCGCGGCGACCTCGGCACTGGTGTCGATGTCGCTGCTTTTGCCCAGGGTTTGCAGGTTCTTGTGCACGCGGGAGAACAAACTGTTCACCAACTGTTGTCCAAGCACCACAGCGAGGCGCTCTTCCGTGGCCGTCACGCGCACCTGCGCCGGATCGGGCAGCGCGCCCTTGGCGCCGGCACTACCATAGCGATAGTTCAGCACGCTCAAGAGTATCTGCCGTTCGAGGGCAAAGCCCGTCTGGCTGGCCGGCGTGGAGAAACTCAGCCAGCGGTTCACGCTGTCCTCGTTTTCCACGCGCGACAAGGTCACGGCATCGATCTGGAAATTCCCCCAGTAGCGGCGACTCATCGGCTGGCGCAGGGCCACGGCCAGGTCGTCGCGCAGCTGGGCGCCGAATACATGCAGCAAATGGACAGGACGTCCAAGCAGACAGGAATCGAGGACTTGATGGCGCACAGTTTGATCTGTCTTGGTAAGGATTGTCATGTAGTGGTCATGTCGGTATTGCGGTGGCAGAACAAATTATACGGATCGCCCGAAATTAAATACAGCATCATCTTGACCTGGCGTACCGGTCTGCAAGCAAACGATTGCGCATCGTATCGCATGCTGGATGACTACGGTGCTGAACAATACATGAAAAAGCTAAATATTGCCATGTATCAATATTCCTTGAGGCAATCCTCTCTTTACTTTATAGTTGCCGCGAGGTAAGCTTATAGCGACAAAATATAGATTTGCAGTGCGCCATTCCGCTTACCTGATTCCGGTTTTTATGGCAGTTTCCAGTCCCGCTTATTGCCACCAGAAGAAACTTTTATCAGATAATTATTAGTTGTCATGGCCATGTGAATCACGTCGGCGCAGGTCTGCCGGGTTTGTTTGAATCTGCTTGAGCGGATGGTGTGGCAACTGATAAAACTGATGGGCCCTGTAAGCGGGCCGGGCAAGATGGCGCGGGATGTCATGCATGCCGGAATGGCAACACCAGTAATTTCTGATTGATACGTCACCGCATATTGAAAGTAGAGGGCACGATGAGCAACGAACTCGCAGGTCTGATCAAGGCCGATCTGGCAGCACTGAGCAATGACGCGCGCGCCCTGGGCGCCAGCATCGCTCCCGCCGCCCAGTTCGGCGCGCCGGAACAATCCGGCTTCTCCTTTGCGCAAAGCATGAAAGACGCCATCGGCAAGGTCAACGGCGATGACCGCATGGCAGCGCAGAAAATGAGCGACGTCGACAGCGGCAAGAGCGACGACATGGTCGGCGCCATGCTGGCCAGCCAGGAAGCGAGCCTGTCCTTCTCCATGTTGATGCAAGTGCGCAACAAGGTCATGGGCGCCGTCGACGAACTCATCAAACTGCCTCTGTAATCTTCACGTCCTGATCCACGCCCAGCCTCCCAGCGAAAGTTACCCCAAGTGATTACCCCCATGAAGTCCGCATTTGCGCGCTGGCGCCTTGGTGCCCAGCCCGCCATCCCGCCCGCCCTGCTGAAAAACCTGGTTCCCATCGTCGTGCTGGCCATCGGCATCACCGCCATGGTGACCATGTATGCCTGGCGCGACCAGGCCAACTACAAGCCGGTGTTTGGCGCGCGCGAAAAAGTGGCCGTGACGGACATGATGGCCACGCTGGACGCCGAACACATCCCCTACCGCCTGCATCCGGACAGCGGCCAGGTGCTGGTGCCCGACGCCATGCTGGGCAAGGTGCGCATGCTGCTCGCCTCGAAAGGCGTGACGGCGCAACTGCCGGCCGGCCTGGAACTGATGGACAAGAATGACCCGCTGGGCGTATCGCAATTCGTGCAGGACGTGCGCTTCCGCCGCGGCCTGGAAGGCGAACTGGCGCAAAGCATCATGACGATGGACGCGATCGCTTCGGCGCGCGTCCATCTGTCGATTGCGAAATCGACGTCGTTCGTCGCCAGCGACGGCGACAAATCGTCCGCCTCGATCGTCGTGGCGCTGAAGCCGGGCCGCACCCTGGCACCGGAACAGATCGCCGCCGTCATCAACATGGTGGCCGGCAGCGTCGCCAGCCTGGCGCCCACGCGCGTGAGCCTGGTCGACCAGGGCGGCAACCTGCTGTCCGCGCACGTCGACCTGACGGACGGCTTCGACGCTTCGGCCGCCGGCAATGAAGGCGCGAAACGTTTCCAGGATGAAATCCGCCGCAACGTCACGGGCTTGCTCGGCCCCGTCATCGGCGAAGACAACTTCAAGCTCAGCGTGACGGCCGCCGTGAACAACGACCGCGTGGACGAAACGCTGGAAAAATACGGCGAAGCCCCGAAAGTGACGAGCGAAGCGATGCGCGAAGAGCAGGAACGCAACCGCACCGTGGCCGGCATTCCCGGCAGCCTGTCGAACCGTCCGCCAGCGGCCGCCGTGCCGGCACCGGCCGACGCAGCAGGCGCCGCCCCCGCCGACGGCGCACCGAAACCGTCCGACGACGGCACGGCCCGCAAGAACGCCACCACGCGCCAGTACGCCTACGACCGCAGCATCACGCAGATCAAGCGCAGCCGTGGCCGCCTGGAAAAACTCAGCGTCGCCGTGGTCCTCAACAGCGCCGCCGCACCGAACCCGAAAACGGGCTGGACTCCTGCCGAACTGGGCAATATTGAAAAAATGCTCAACAGCGGCCTGGGCATCAACGCCCAGCGCGGCGACAGCCTGAGCCTGACGGCGCTGGCCTTCCCCGCCAAGCCGCCCGTGGCGCAGTGGTGGGAAGAGCGCGACACCGTCGTCGATTTCAGCAGCTGGCTGCTGTACGCCCTGGGCGCCATCCTCGGCTACTTCCTGATCCTGCGTCCGCTGCTGCGCCTGCTGACCACGCGCCTGGCGCCGCCTGCACTGAAACAGCTCGACCCTGCCCTGGCACTGGGCGGCAGCGCCGCCGCCGGCGCCAACGGCGCGGCCGTTGCCGGCGCGCCAGCCCTGGGCGTGAATGGCACACCGCTGGCGCTCGAAGGCGAAGCCGCCGCCGGCAGCATGCCGGTCGTGCCGTTGCTGGAAAACTATGACTTGCCGCCACCTGGCTCGGCGGTCGACGTGATGGTCGACCACCTGAAAGTGCTGGCTGAAAAAGAACCCGAGCGTGTCGCCGAAGTCGTCAAACAATGGATGCAGAAAAATGGCCGAACTCAACAACAATAATCCCTCCGACGGCGCCGAATACGAAAGCGCCAGCCTGAACCCCGTGGAACAGGCTGCCATCGTGCTGCTGAGCATAGGCGAAGAGCAGGCGGCCAACGTGCTGCGCTGCCTGTCGCGCGAAGAATTGCTGGAAGTCACGCAAGTGATGTCACGCATGAGCGGCATCAAGGTCGAGTCCGTGAAAACGGCGATGCAGACCTTCTTCGACGACTACCGCCAGCAAAGCGGCGTGCACGGCGCCTCGCGCAGCTACCTGAAGCGTTCGCTGGACATGGCGCTGGGCAGCGATATCGCAAATAGCGTGCTGAACAACATTTACGGCGATGCGATCCGCCCCAAGATGGCGCGCCTGCAGTGGGCTTCGCCAAAATGGCTGGCCGAATACATCGTCAATGAACACGTGCAGATGCAAGCCGTATTCCTGGCCTTCCTGCCGCCGGCGCTGGCCGGCCAGATCCTCGACGCCCTGCCCGTCGAAGGCCGCGACCTGGTGTTGCTGAACCTGGCGCGCCTGGACGAGATCGACCGCGACCTGCTGGTCGAGCTCGACGAACTGGTGGGCCGCTGCCTGGGCACGCTCGACACGCAAAGCACCAGCGTGGAAGGCATCCGCCAGGCGGCCGAGATTCTCAACCGCATGCCGGGCAACCGCGCCGCGCTGGTCGAACTGCTGCGCGCGCACGACCCGGAAGTGGTGTCGGAAATCGAACTGAGCATGTACGACTTCCTGATCCTGGCCACGCAGAGCGATGTCACGCTCACGCGCATCTTGGAAGACGTGCCGATGGAACAGTGGGCCATCGCCCTCAAGGGCGCGGAGCCGTCGATCCGCGACGCCGTGCTGAAAACCATGCCGCGCCGCCAGGCACAGAGCTTCGAAGACATGATGCGCCGTTCCGGTCCCGTGCCTTTGAGCCGTATCGAACAAACGCGCCAGGAAATCATGGCCACCGTCAAGGGCCTCGCCGATGCGGGCGAGATCGAAGTGCAACTGTTTGCCGAAGCGGTGATCGAATGAAACACTTCCGCTCGTATCGTTTCCCGCCCCTGTCGCAATTCATCGCCGCCGGCCAGCGTGCCTCCAACGAGGACACGGACGGCCAGTGGCAGGCGTCCGTCTCGGAAGGCTTTGAGCAGGGCCAGCGCGACGGCTACGAAGTGGGCCTGGTGCAAGGCCAGCAGGACGGCTACGACACCGGACGCAACGACGGCATGGCGCAGGGCCGAGAAGAAGGCCGCAATGAAACCCTGGTGGCGCTGGACCGCCTGGCGCGCCCCGTCGACGCCATCCTGCGCGACCTGAAAAAAGTGCGCGCCGACTACCGCGAAGCGCAGCGCAAGGAAGTGGTCGACCTGGTGGCCAAGGTGGCGCGCCAGGTGATCCGCGCGGAACTGGCGCTGCAGCCGGTGCAATTGCTGGCCCTGGTCGACGAGACCCTGGCCTCGATGCCGCCCACGCGCGAGGAAATCGACGTCTTCCTCAATCCGGAAGAACTCAAACGCATCAGCGAACTCGATCCGAAGCGCGCCAAGCGCTGGAACCTGATCGCCGACGCGCGCCTCGACGCGGGCGAATGCCGCATCAAGGCGGGCGACAATGAAGTCGACGCGGGCTGCCATCAGCGCCTGTCGGCCTGCATGGAACAAGTCAGCAGCCACCTGGCGCTGGCCGCCGAACACGCAGACCAGGGCGCGCCTGCATGATCGCCGACACGCTGCGCAGTTTCGAGATCGGCGATATCCCGGTCGCGACACCCACCGGCCGCCTGGTCGGCGCTTCCGGCCTGCTGCTGGAAAGCGCCGGCTGCCGCCTGCACACGGGCCAGCGTTGTCAAATTGAAACTGTGAGCGGCGAGTGGCTCGATGCGCAAGTCGTGGGTTTTCGCGAAAAACTGTCCTACCTGATGCCGTTCAAGAAGGCCACGGGCCTGACCACCGGCGCCAGGGTTCTGCCCTTGCCCGACAAGGCCAGCCTGCAGATCGGCCCGTCGTGGCTGGGCCGCATGGTCAATGGCCTGGGCGAGCCGATCGACGACCTGGGCCGCCTCGGCGGCGAACACATCCTGGAAGTCACGCCGCCAAAAATCAATCCCCTGAAGAAACAACCGGTGGTCGAACCGCTGGACGTGGGCGTGCGGGCCATCAACAGCATGCTAACCCTGGGCAAGGGCCAGCGCGTGGGCCTGATGGCCGGTTCCGGCGTGGGCAAGAGCGTGCTGCTGGGCCTGATCACGCGCCAGACGGTGGCCGATGTCGTCGTCGTCGGCCTGATCGGCGAACGGGGCCGCGAAGTGCGCGAATTCGTCGAAAAGTCGCTCGGCGCCGAGGGCTTGAAAAAAGCCGTGCTGGTGATCGCCCCGGCCGATGAATCGCCGTTGATGCGCATCATGGCCACCGAACTGTGCCATTCGATCGCCGCCCACTACCGCGACCAGGGCAAGCACGTGCTGCTGCTGGTCGACTCGCTGACGCGCTATGCGATGGCCTTGCGCGAAGTGGCGCTGGCCTTGGGCGAGCCGCCGGCCACGCGCGGCTACCCGCCGTCCGTGTTTTCGAACTTGCCGCAACTGGTGGAAAGCGCCGGCAATGGCGCCCACCCGGAAGGCAGCATGAGCGCCATCTACACGGTGCTGGCCGAGGGCGACGACCAGCAAGATCCCGTGGTCGACACGGCGCGCGCGATTCTCGACGGCCACATCGTGCTCACGCGCGAACTGGCCGAGCGGGGCCACTACCCCGCCATCGACATCGCCGCCTCGATCAGCCGCTGCATGGCGCAGGTGATCACGCCCACCCACATGCAGGCGGCGCGCGCGCTGAAAGCGTCGATGGCGCGCCATGCGCGCGTGCGCGACCTGATCCCGCTGGGCGCCTACGTGCCCGGCGCCGACCCGATCACCGACCGCGCCGTCCAGCTGCACGCGCCCATCGAAGCCTTCCTGTGCCAGGGCACCAAGGAAGAGGCGCCGATGGGGCCGTGCATCGAACAACTTGAACAGATCATGGCCTAGGAGCATACGTGAGCGACGCGCATACCATCCGCAACCTGACCACTCTGGTCGGCCTGCGCAGCACCGAAGTGGAACGCCTGCAAGGCGAAATGGCGGCGCAGACGGCCGTGCGCGAGCGCTACCAGAAAAACCTGGAGCGCCTGACGGGCCTGTACACGGATAGCGGCCCCAGCGGCGCCCTGCCCCTGGCCCTGTCCGTCAATTGCGGCAACTTCAAGCAAGCCGTCATGCAGATGGCCGACCAGCACCGTACCGACCTGCATTTGCACGAAGCCAACATGGCCGTTTCGCAACGTGCACTCAATACGGCCTGGGCCAAGCGCGAAGTGCTGGACCAGGTCCTCACGCAGAAACAAAAATACGTTGCAAATGAGCAACAACGTGTCGATGCCAAACGGCAAGACGAGCTGGCGACGCAATTCTGGTTCCGCGGGCAGGTAAAATGAGGTTTGTGTAAGTTTCTTTCAGGAAAACTTCACAAAACGGGAATGGGGGTCGCCTTGTACCGGTATATCCCTTTATTCAGGAGTCTGGCATGGCAAGCGTAATTACTGCACCGCAATACGATCCGATCCCAACGGCCGAAAAACTGGCCACCAAGGCTGTCGCCGCGCAAAAGGCCGCCCTGCAGGCGCAAAACACGCTGGCCAGCAATACCAGCACGGCGCTGGGCAACCTGAAGTCGGCCATCTCGGCCTTCCAGAGCGCCATGTCGTCCATGACCAGCAGCAAGTCGGTGCTGAGCCAGTCCGCCACCTTTCCGGCCGCCGGTTACGGTACGGCCACGGCCGGCATCAATGCGACGCCGGGCACCTATTCCTTTTTTGTTGAAAAACTGGCCACGGCCAGCCAGATGTCGTATGGCGGCTTGAGCAGCGTCAATACCGCCGATGGCACGGGTACGCTGAAAGTGAAAATCGGCGATGGCGTGGGCGACAACACGCTCGACATCGACCTGGCCGCCGCCGACAAGGATGGCAACGGCACACTGACACCGCAGGAAATCGCTGCCGCCATCAACGGCAACAGCAAGAACAATTCGCGCGTCACCGCTTCCATCGTAACCATCAATAACCAGGCGCAACTGGTACTGACGTCGAATGCGACGGGCATTGCCAACGCAGCCACGCTCGACGCCAGCGCTGTCGACAATATCGCGCTGAAAGGCGCGCTGATCGCTCCGGCCAACATCAAGGAAGTCGTCAAGGCTGACGACGCCACCGTCTGGCTGGGCGGCAAACCTGGCGGCACGGCCATCACGCAGGCATCGAATACATTCACCAACGTGCAGGATGTGAAAATCACGTTCACGCGCGCCATGACTGCCGCCGAAGCGCCCGTCACGCTGACCGTCGCCACGGACAACTCCGGCACCGCCGCCAACGTGCAGGCGTTCGTCGATGCCTACAACAAGCTGAAAACCCTGATGGATGGCCTGGCCAGCCCCGGCAATCCGGAAAAGAACATCGCCGCGGGCATCTTCGCCCATGATTCCGGCCTGAATGCCCTGCGCAGCAGCATGGGCAATGCCCTGCGCCTGAACGTCAATGGCGTCTCGCTCGTGTCCTACGGCATTACGGCCCAGCGCGACGGTACCATCAGCCTCAACGCCGCCAAGCTGACGGCCAAGCTGGCAGACAACCCGACGGGCCTGGACAAGCTTTTTGGCAACAACAGCCTGTCCGCCCCGGCCGGCGTGCTCGGCAGCCTGGACAAGGTACTGGGCCAATGGAGCAATGTCACCAAGGGCCAGATCACGCAGCGCCAGGCCGCCACGGACAAGCTGCAGAAAAGCCTGGTCAAGAGCGGCGAGCGCCTCACGGCCCAATATGACACGGCATACAAACGTTTCCTCGATCAATTTTCACGCCTGCAAGTAATGCAGGAGCAAATGAGCAAGACGTCCGATATGTTCGATGCCATGTTTAGCAACAATAAATCCTAAGGCGGATGCGCCTGCCGCGCCGCCACAGTTAACATAGCGAGAATACAATCATGTTAAACAATGAAGCTTACGGCAACTACCACGCCGTCAACCTGGATGCCCAGACCGCCCGCGCCACACCGGTCGAGCTGGTACTGGTGCTGACGGACGGCCTGCTGGAAGAACTGGCGCGCGCGCGCGGGCATATCGTGGGCAAGCGCTACGAACAAAAGGCCATCAGCCTGGATAAATGCACGCAGATCATCAACGGTCTGTCGAGCTCGCTCGATTTCGACAATGGCGGCGAAGTGGTCGTCAACCTGGCGCGCCTGTACGACTATTGCGTGGCGCGCCTGTACACGGCCGGCATCAAGCTCGACCCGACCCTGATCGACGAAGTGACGACCTTGATGACCACCATCAAGCGCGGCTGGGTGGGCGTCCAGGCCAACAATGCCTAGGCGCGCCGCGCTGCAGCAGCTGAGCCGGCAATTGAGCGCGGCCATCGCGCAGCCGGACTGGGAGGCGATGGCAAAACTCTCGGCCAGCCTGGCGAAAAACATCCCGCTGCTGGCCGAACGGGGCGCATGGAATGCGCTGGAACAAACAGAATTGTTGCAATTGCGCAAAATTCACGCGCAAGCGGTTAAAATTTGCTCTGAGGAAAAAGAACGCCTGGGATTACACCTGGGTGCATTACAGGCAAATAAGGAAGGTTGGGTCGCCTACGCCGCGCTCGGCGAATACGACTCGGACGGGAATCAAGCATGATCATGAACTTCAACACGGCGCCGGCCGCTCCGGCACCGGCAGCCTCCGCTGCATCCGCACCGGCGCCAGCGCCGGCACAGGCCGCTGCCTTGCCCGGCACGCCGGGCTATGGCAGCAGCGGGACGGCGCCCTCCGCCCTGCCCCTGTTTGCGCAGGTGCTCGATGTGACCGCCGTGGAAACGGCCGATGCCGGCACGCCCGCGCCTGCACCCGCCAAGGACGGCGACAGCGACACCCAGGCCGACGGCAGCCTGCCGGCCATGGCCGCCCCCGTCATCGGCTTGCCGGTGACGATGCTGCCGCCAACGGACGCGGCCGCAGCCGAGGCGCGCGCCGCAGCCCAGGCACAAACACCGGTGCAGGCGAATGCGGCGCAAGCCAACCCGGCACTCAACATCAGCCTGCATCCCGCTGCCGTCACCCTCTCCGCGCCGGCAATGGCGCCAGCGCCAGGGCGCGACACGCGCGAACCGCTGGCCGCCGCCAACCCGGCGAGCGCCGCCAAGGGCAGCGCGCCGGCACAGTCGTTCGAAGCGCTGCTGCAACAGGGCGCTCCCGTGACGGCCGCCGCCGCCCCTGCCGCGCGCGAGGGCGAACGCGGCGCCGCGACACCGGCCCCCGCCACGCCCAACCTGGGCTTGACGGGCGCAGTTGGCAATACGGCCACGACGGCTCCGTCCGGCGATACCATCAAGCTCAGCGGCCCTGCCCAGCAATGGCAGGAACCGCTGCGCGAAGCGCTGGGCGAACGCCTGCAGACGCAGATCGGCCGCAACAGCGAACACGCGACGATCCGCCTCGACCCGCCCATGCTGGGCCGCATTGAAATTTCCATCCGCCACACGGCTGGCGCGCTGCAGGTGAACGTCACGGCGTCGAACTCGGAAGTGTTGCGCCAGCTGCAAGGCATCGGCGAAAACATGCGCAGCGACCTGGCGCAGCGCCAGTACACCGAGGTGGCCGTGAATATCAGCGCCACCCCGCGCAGCCCCGCCGCCCAGGCATTTGCCGAAGGCGATGCGCGCGGCCAGCGTCAACCGGGCCGCCAGAACGACGACGCGGAACCGGGACGCGCCCTGTCCGACGGCAGCCCTGCCGGTACCACTTACGCCATGCATGAGCGAGAGACTGCCTGATGAATATGAAAATGAAACTGATAGGCGGCTTTGTCGCCGTGGCCGTGCTGGCCGCCGGCGCCGCTGGCGGCGCCATGTGGTACCTGGCCAAGCCGGTTGCCGGCCATGCCGAGGTGGCCGAAGCCAAGACCCCGCCGCCGGCCACGGGCAAGAAGGCGCGCAAGTTCCTCACGCTGGACAAGGTCATCGTGATGCTGCGCCGCGGCCCCGGCGAAGGCGAAACGCATTACCTGTCGGCCGACCTGGTGATCGCCACCACCGAGGAAAAGGAAAAGCTGACCAAGGACCACTTGCCGCTGATGCGTTCGATCGCCGTCAGCACCCTGTCGAGTTTCCCGATGGACAAGGCACAGACGATGACGGTGGAGCAATTTGCCGAACAGATCAACAAGGCCTTCAATGTCAGCTATGAACGCGAACAGATGGAAAAACCGTTCACCGAAGTCATGGTCGGCAAGCTGATCATTGAATAAGCCAACACGCCAGCCGACCTAGTGGGAGATCCCTTGGCCTATGTAGAGCAATACCAGGAAGCGTATGGCGCCGGCGAATATGCCGCCGCCAGCGCTTGCGCGGCAGTGCTCAGTGTTGCCGAAGAACAACAACATCTGGTGGCGTACTCCCCTTTGGTGAAACGCATCGTGCGCCAGCTCAATTCGCAGGTGTCGGGCGCCATCGACCGCGACGACATGGAACAGATCGGCCTGATGGGCTTGCTCGAAGCCTTGCGCCGCTACGGCGTGCCGGACCAGTCGTTCGGCAGCTATGCCAGCCTGCGCATCCGCGGCGCCATCCTCGATGAGCTGCGGCGCCAGGACTGGCGTCCGCGCGCCGTGCGCCAGGAAAGCCACCGCCTGCGCGACAGCGTGCGCGCCCTGACCCGGCGCCTGGGGCGCGAGCCGCTGGAAGCGGAAATCATGGCGGCCCTGAAGCTGACGCCGGAAGCCTTCCAGGAGTACCAGCTGGCGGAAAATGCCGAGCTGATCGCCAGTTTTGATGAAGTGCTGCAGGAAAGCCTGGGGCAAGCCGACAGCGCACCGAGCCCGGAAGAGCAATTGATGGTGCGGCGCAGCCTGGAACAGGCGCTGCGCACGCTGGACGAACGGGAACAGCGCGTGATCCAGATGTATTACGAATTCGAACTGAGCTATAAAGAAATTGCCGCCGTGCTAGACCTGAGCGACGCCCGCGTCTGCCAGTTGAACAAGACGGCGCTGGGCAAGATGAAAACCATGCTGCAAGACGCATAAGTTTCAGCACTATCCATCAAATTGACGCAGCACAATGACGCAGAAAGGCAGTTGACATGGTAATTATCGGTATCTTAATCGTGATGGGGTGTGTATTCGGAGGCTTCGCCCTGATGGGCGGCACCGTCCACGCGATCTGGCAACCGGTCGAGTTGATCATCATCATCGGCGCCGCCGTCGGCGCCCTGGTGCTGGGCAACCCCAAGCATGTACTCGGTGAAATGCTGCACCAGATGCGCAAGATCGTCACGCACAAGAAGCAAGGCTCGGAATTCCAGCGCCAGTTGCTGCTGCTGATGTATGAACTGCTGCAAACGGCCGCCGGCGGCCTGAAGGCGCTCGATGCCCACGTCGAGGCGCCGCGCGAAAGCGCCCTGTTCCAGCGCTATCCGCTGGTGCTGGAAGAGCCGAAGCTGCTCGCCTTCATCGTCGACAACTTCCGTTTGATGGCGATGGGCAAGATCAACGCGCATGAGCTGGAAGGCGTGCTGGAGCAGGAACTGGAAGCCATCCACGACGAATTGCTGCAACCGTCGAAATCCTTGCACAAGATCGCCGAAGCCATGCCCGGTTTCGGTATCCTGGCCGCCGTTCTGGGCATCGTGATGGCCATGAATTCCGTGGCCGACGGCGCCGATGCGGCGGAAATCTCGGAAAAAGTGGGCGCCGCCATGGTCGGTACCTTCATCGGCATCTTCTTCTGCTACGGCGTGCTCGATCCGATGTGCAACATGATGAAACAGCTGGTGGGCGAGGAAGGCTCGACCATGGAATGCGTGAAGGTCGTGCTGGTCACGCACGTGGCGGGCAAACCGCCCCTGCTGGCCATCGATGCGGGCCGCCGCCTGGTGCAGTTGAACATCAAGCCTAGCTTCGCCCAGCTGGAAAGCTGGATCAATGCGCTGGAAGATGGCGGCGCCGAACAAGAGCAAGGCCAAGGCCGGGGAGGCCGCCGTGCTAAAGCCGCATGAGAAACATGAACAGGCCATCATCAAGCGTGCCGGTCGCAAGCACGACGACGATGGCCATGGCGGCGCCTGGAAAGTAGCGTTCGCCGACTTTTGCCTGGCCCTGCTGTCGCTCTTCCTCGTGCTGTGGCTGATGGCCGCGCGCGAGCAGCAGGCGATGAAGGAAATCATGATGGATGCGTCGGCAGGCAGCCGCCAGGGCGAAGGCCAGGGCGTCATGCCGGAACAGAAAGGCGGTCCGCGTGGCAGCCTGATCGAGCGTTTCCCCATGCCCCGCAAGGGCACGGGCGACACGCGCACGGAAGGCAAGCAGATGCAGGACGGCAAGGCTGGCGCCGCGCCGCAAAACCAGACTAAGGTCAGCTACCAGTCGCCGGAAGACCTGCTGAGCCTGTCGCGCGCGCTCGATAAGCTCAGCGATGAAGCGGGATTGAAGAGCAATTTGCAATCCGTGATCACGCCGTACGGCTTGCGCGTCATGCTGCACGACACGGACAAGCAAGGCATGTTCGTGCGCGGCAGCGCCGTGCCGACCGACCGTTTCCGCAAGCTGCTGCGCCAGATGGGCCCCGTGTTTGCGCAAATGGATAACCAGATGCTGATCGTCGGCCACACCGATTCGATGCAATACGCCAATACCGGCTATGAAGGTTTTTCGAACTGGACCCTGTCGGCCAACCGCGCCATGTCGGCGCGCGCGCAATTGTTGATCGGCAGCATGAGTCCGGACAGCGTGCTGCAAGTGGTCGGCATGGCCGACCGCGCGCCGCTGGACGTAAAAAACGCCAGCGCCGGCATCAACCGCCGCATCGAACTGTTAATATTGACGCGTGGCCAGGCTGACAGCATCGCCGCCATGTTCGGCATGGCCGGACAAAAGCCGCAGGGCGAAGAATTGCAAGTGGGCGAACCGGACTCGGGCACCTTGCAGCGCCTGCGCGAGAAACTGGGCTTGCCCGCAAAGAAGGAGCGGGATGAGCATGCAAATTAAGGGCAAGGGACAACGTATGAAAATCTCCTCCGGCAATACCGGAGCTGCCGTACGCAGCAGCGCCGTCGCGCCGGCCGAGGCGATCGCCGAGAACGCGGGCGCCGCCGGCGCCATGGGCGGCTCGTCGGCCGGGGCGGAACTGCAATCGGCCGTGCTGCAACCGGCCATGGCCGCCCTGCGCGCCATGCCTGAAATCGACCATGAGCGCGTGGCCATGCTGCGCGATGCGCTGGCCAAGGGCGAATTGCCGTTCGATCCGTCGAAACTGGCAGGCTTGATCCAGCGTTTCCACGGCGGCGAATCGTGACCGCGCCGCGCAAGGGCATCACGCGCCAGGAAGCCATGCGCCGCGTGCTGCAAGGCATGAAAGACGACAGCATCGGCTATGCCGCCCTGCAAACCGTGCTGGAAGAGCAATTCCAGGCGACCTTGCACCATCAGAGCGCGCAATTGACGGCACTGGCCGACCAGGTCATCGCCGCCGTCGAGCCCCTCGATGCGCGCCGCCGCCAGCGGGTCAGCCTCGTCACTGCCCTGCTGGGCCCGCAAGGCGATATGCCGCAATTGTTTGCGTTGTTGCAAGATGACGCGCGCGCCACCGCCGAGCGCGACTGGGCTGCGCTCGAGCAGATGGTGCTCGAATGCAAGCGCCTGAATGCCCGCAACAGCGATTTATTAACAGAGCAGTACAGCATCATGCAGCGCGTGCTGCATGGCGAGGAAGATACGTATGCGCCAGGCTGATTTTTCACAGATGCGCGCCATGGCTGCCACGCCGTCGACGATGGCGACGAATGCCGTGCAAAGCAATATGCACGCAACCCCTGCCACGGCCGCCGCCGGCAGTTTCAGCAGCGTGTTCCGGCAAGTACAGGGCGAAGTGGCCCGCTTCATCGAACAGGGCGGCGGCAACGCCACCAGCCTAAACCCGCAAGGCCGCGCCTACCTGGAGCAGAGCCAGCCCGTCAATGTGCTGGGCAGCATCAACCAGGGCGGCGAGATCGGCGAAACGCAGCAGCAATTCCTCGCCTCGATCAAGCCATGGACGCAGGAAACGGGCGCGCGCCTGGGCGTGGCGCCGGAAATCGTCGCCGCCCACGCGGCGCTGGAATCGGGCTGGGGCCAGCGTCCGCTGCGCCAGGGCACGGGCGCGGACACGAATAATCTGTTCGGCATCAAGGCCGGCGGCAAATGGCAGGGCGACGTGGCCAGCAATGTCACCACCGAATACGAGGCGGGCAGCGGCACGGCCCTGAAGAAAACGGAACGTTTCCGCAGTTATCCGGACCAGGCCAGCGCCTTCCGCGACTATGCGCAAGTATTGCTCGACAATCCCCGCTACCGCGCCGCCCTGAACACGGGTAGCGACGCGGGCGCTTTCGCGCAAGGCCTGGCGCGCGGCGGCTATGCCACCGACCCCAACTACGCCGCCAAGCTGACCCAGTTGGCGACGCGTTTGCAGCGCACGGCCGCCGCCGAGTAGTTTCCTTAACGGCCGGGAAGTTCGGCCGGTTCCACCACGCCCGCATCGACCACCCTGGCACGTATCACCGTGCCGCTGGTGGCGTTGCGCACGCGAATCACCTCGCCCAGCGCGCCCGGATCCAGCGCTTCGCCGGCCATGCTCACCTCCACCTGCTCCTTGCGGGCCACGATATTCACCGCACTGCCCCGCTTGATCAACACGGGCGACGCCAGTTGCCCTTGCCGCAACACTTCGCCGGCACGCAAGCTGCGCCGGCTCGACAGGCCAACGGCGCCGGGCAAGGAGGAAATACTGTCCGGCACCATCGTCACATCGCGCCGCGCCAGGGTCACGTCGCCCGCCTGCAACGGCGTATTCGCCGTCACGGGGGCGCTCGTCACCGCGACCTGGGCCGTGATGCTGCCGCGCGCCAGCATTTCATAGCGCCAACCGTTGCTTCCAGGACACACTGCCACGAAGCGCATGCGCTGCGCCGAACGGCTGTCCGCCGTTTCCAGCGCGACGGGCGCCGCGCACGCCGGCACGGGGCGCGTGCTTTTGACCACGGCCACTTGAAACTGCGGTTCCAGCAGTCCCGCCGAGGCTGCTTGCTGCACCAATTGCTCGCGCGCCAATTGTTCCACACGCGAAAATATATTGTCGGCTGGCAATTCTGCGCATCCTGCACTACTATATAGGCTGGTCAGTAAAAAGAGGCCCGGAAGCAGTATGTGACGACATTGCGCCTTGTTCCACATCACGGAATAGTTCTCAAAGTAAATCATTGCTAACCTTAATCAAAGATACTGAAGCGGCATGACCTTACCATGCGTCAACATGACCAGGCTGGGATTTTACCTCTGCACCACCTATTTTCTGGCCCGAACCGCAAAAAGCACGATCGAATTCAACACAAAGGATGACCATGGGGATTAATTTCAAGGATGCGCTGGGCGTGCACGCCGATGCACTCGCGCTGCGTGCCGACCGTACACGCGTACTGGCCGCCAACATCGCCAATGAAAACACGCCCGGCTTCCAGGCCATGGACATGGATTTCGGCAGCGCCCTGCAGCAGTTGCAGGACAACGAGGCGGGCCTGCTGTCGACCGATGACGATGCCAGCGCCCTGTACCGCGTCCCCTACCACCCTAGCCGCGACGGCAACACCGTCGAAATCGGCGTCGAGCAGGCGGCGTTCTCGCAGAATGCCACCGACTTCCAGACCAGCCTCACTTTCGTCAACATGAAACTGAAGGGTCTGTCCAAGGCCATTTCCGGACAATAAGGATCAGCATGAGCTTCCAGGACATTTCCAAGATCGCCGGTTCGGCGATGGCGGCGCAAACCGTGCGCCTCAATACCATCGCCAGCAACCTGGCCAATGCCGATTCCGTTGCCGGTTCCGAAGGCGAAACCTACCGCGCGCGCAAGCCCGTGTTTGCGGCCGTGATGGACGGCCCGGGCGCCAGCGGCGCCGGTGGAAGAGTACAGGTACTCGACGTGGTGCAAAGCGATGAGCCGCTGCGCAAGGTCTATGAACCGGGCCACCCGATGGCCAATGCCGATGGCATGGTGTTCTATCCCAACGTCAATCAGGTTGCCGAGATGACCGACATGATGTCGGCGTCGCGCGCGTTTGAAACAAATGTCGAAGTTCTGGGCCGCATCAAGTCGATGCAGCAATCGCTCCTCAAATTAGGTGAAGCATAATCCATGGAAACCAACCTCTTTACAAATAACACCAGCGGCAGCAATAGCAACAGCAATGCCGTCAAGTCGCAAAGCAATGCCACCCAGGATATGTTCACCAAGTTGCTGGTCGCGCAGATCAAGAACCAGGATCCCCTCGCGCCGACCGATCCGAGCCAGTTCGTCAATCAATTGACGCAGCAGGCGCAGACGGAAGCGATGCAAAACCTGTCGGCGCTGACCAGCGCCAATGCCAGCGTGTTGCAATCGATGCAAGTGCTGGCCCTGGGCGCGCAAGTGGGCTCGGAAGTCATGGTCAACACCGAAACGGTCCAGCTCGACAAGAGCAAGGTCAGCGGCACCATCGCGCTGGCCGCCAGCACCACCAAGACCACCGTGACCCTGAAAGGGCTGGACGACAAGGAATACAAGATCGAACTGGGCGCCAAGGCGCCCGGCACGGTGCCGTTCACCATCGATCCCGTGGCCTTGGGCTTGCCTGCCGGCACCTACAGCATGACGGTCAGTACCAGCGGCGCCGAAAAACCAACGGTCGACATTGCAGGCAAGCTCAACAGCGTGCGCCTGTCGTCCAGCGGCAGCATGATTTTGAGCGTGTCGAACCTGGGCGAAGTCAACCCTGGCGCGATCACCGGCTTTAACGGCAAGACGGCCTGATCCGCTCGCCCCTTCGTTTCCTGCACACTAATCTCGTCCTTCACTAAAGGAAGTCAACATGAGTTTCGACATCGCCCTGTCCGGTATCCAGTCCATCAACCAACAGTTGAACAGCACCAGTAACAATATCGCCAATGCCGGCACCTACGGTTTCAAGAGCAGCCGCGCCAACTTTTCGGCCATGTACGCCGGTTCGCGCGCCACGGGCACGGAAGTGGGCTCGATCACGCAAAGCATGTCGCTCAATGGCGGCGTGCTGAACACGGGCCGCGCGCTCGACGCAGCCATCGATGGCCGCGGCTACTTCGTCACGCGCGATGCGCAAAACACCATGACCTACAGCCGCGTCGGCATCTTTTCGGCCAGCAATGAGGGCAAGCTGATCGACTCGAACGGCCGCCTGGTGCAGGGTTATGCCGCCGTCAAGGGCAGCACCACCCTGGGCACCATGGGCGACATGAACATTCCGACGGGCCAGATTCCTGCCGTGGCATCGACCAAGCTGGCATATGCCGCCAACATGTCGTCCGAATGGACCATCAAGACCCCGGCTTTCGACAAGACCAATGAATTGAGCTACAACAGCGCCAAGTCCTCGATCGTCTACGATTCGCTGGGCGCCAAGCACTCGGTGGGCCAGTACTTCGTCAAGACGGCAACGGGCGTGGACGTGCACTACACCCTCGACAACGCCGATCTGGGGACGGTGACGAGCATGACCTTCAATACCTCCGGCAAGCTGAACCTGACCGCGCCGGTCAACCTGGCGCTGGGCACGCCGACAGGCGCCGCGCCGCTGTCGATCGCCATCGACTACACGGGCACCACCCAGTTCGCCGGCGAAGCGACCACCTCGACCGACCGCGCCGACGGCTATGCCTCGGGCACCTACACGGGCGTGGAACTGGCCGATGACGGCTCCGTCGTGGCGAAATACACGAACGGCCAGAAGCAAAGCATCGGCGTGATCGCCCTGGCCACCTTCCCCGACGAAGGCGCATTGACGGCCGTCAACGATACCAGCTGGGTCGCCTCGACCACGTCCGGCACCGCCATCTATGACCGTCCGGGCGCCGGCATGGCCGGCAAACTGGTGACAAACTCGCTGGAACAGTCGAACGTCGACATCACCTCCGAACTGGTGGGCCTGATGACGTCGCAGCGTAACTACCAGGCGAACTCGAAGGTCATCTCGACCGAGAACGCCATGCTGCAATCGCTGATGCAAGCGCTGTAATCCACGATACGCAAAGGTAAAGAGCAATGGATGCGCTGATTTATACCGCCATGAGCGGGGCCGACCGTGCCCTGCGGGCACAGCAGGTACACGCCAACAACCTGGCCAACATCGAGACGGGCGGCTTTCGCGCCAACCTGGAAGTGTCCACTGCCCAGCCGTTGCAAAACGGCTATGGCTACGACGACCGCCACATGACGCAGACACAGTCGAGCGCCGTCGGCACGCGCACGGGCGCCATCAAGGAAACGGGACGCGAACTCGACGTGGCCGTCACGGGCCCCGGCTTTCTTGCGGTGCAGTGGCAAAACGGCGAAGCCTACACGCGCGCCGGCGCCATGGACCTCGATGAAACGGGCGCGCTGACCATCAATGGCCGGCCCGTGCTGGGCGAAGGCGGCCCGATCACAATTCCCGAGCACACCAGCCTGTCGATCGGCAGCGATGGCACGATTTCCATCCAGGTGCCGGGCACCGCGCAAATGCAGACGGTCGACAAGCTCAAGCTGGTCAACGCCGAAGCGGGCGAGCTAACCAAGAACGAGGCGGGCCTGATCGTGGCGCGCAGCGGCGAAAACTTGCAGGCCGATCCGGCGGTACGCATCCGCGACCGCCATCTGGAAGGCAGCAACGTCTCGGCCGTCGAGGAAATGGTCGCCACCATGAGCCTGAACCGCAGTTTCGAGATGCAGATGAAAGTATTCAAGGCCAGCGATTCCATGACGGAATCGGGCAACCGCCTGCTGGGCGCTTGAGCCCCACGCCAATCTATTACTAGGAGCAACACATGAATCCAGCAATGTGGATCAGCAAGACCGGCGTGCAGGCACAAGATGCCAAACTGCAAGCCATCGCGAATAACCTGGCCAACGTCAACACCGTCGGTTTCAAGCGCGACCGCGTCGTCTTCGAAGACCTGTTTTACCAGGTTGAGCAGCAGCCGGGCACGCAGCGCGCCGACAACACCCTCTCGCCTTCGGGCGTACAGCTGGGTAACGGCACGCACATGGTCGGCACGCAAAAGGTGTTTACCACCGGCAGCCTGCAAACGACGAGCCGCGAATTCGACGTCGCCATCACCGGCAACGGCTTCCTGCAGGTGCTGCGCCCGAACGGCGAAGCGGCCTACACGCGCGCCGGCCAGCTGGGCATCAATGAAAACGGCGTGATGGTCAACGCCCAGGGCTTGCCCCTGGTGCCGCAGATCACCGTGCCGAACAACGCCACGGCCATCACCATCGGCGAAAACGGCATGGTCACGGCCACCGTGCCGGGCAATGTCAACGGCACCCAGCTGGGCCAGCTGAACCTCTCCAGCTTCGTCAACCCGACGGGCCTCCTGGCACTCGGTGAAAACCTGTTCCAGGAAACGGCATCGAGCGGCACGCCGACGGAAGGCCGTCCCGGCGAAGGCGCCCTGGGCAAGCTGAAGCAGTTCGCGCTGGAAGGTTCGAACGTGCAGGTGGTCGAGGAGATGGTCGACATGATCGCTGCCCAGCGCACCTATGAAATGAACACCAAGGTGCTGTCGGCCGCCGACAATATGCTGCAATACCTGGCGCAAGCGGCACGCTGATGACAGTCGCCATGAAAGCCACGGCAGCCATGCTGCTGGTATTGATGGCCGGCTGCGCCAGCCAGCCGGCCGCGCCGGTGGCACCGAGCTTTTCCGATACGCCGCTGCCCGTGGCGCCGCGCAGCGCTGCGCGCGGCGGCGTGGCCGGCGGCGTGTTCAATCCCGACGCAAGCCTGGACCTGATCTCGGACAGCCGCGCCTTCCGCGTCGGCGACGTCGTCACGGTGGCGCTGCAGGAAACCACGCAGGCCAGCAAGAAGGCGGGCACCTCGTTCAACAAGGGCTCGTCCGTCGGCGTGAAGGCGGCCAATATCCTCGGCAAGACCCTGCCCAAGACGGGCGTCGACCTGTCGGCCGACCGCAACTTCGCCGGCGACTCGACCAGCACGCAGCAAAATGCGCTGTCCGGCGCCATCACCGTGATCGTGCAGGAAGTCCTGCCGAACGGCTTGCTGCGCGTACAGGGCGAAAAAACCCTGACCCTGAACCAGGGCGAGGAATTCGTGCGCCTGCGCGGCTACCTGCGCGCGGCCGACATCGATTCCAGCAACCAGGTCTCGTCCTTGCGCATTGCCAATGCACAGATCGCCTATTCCGGCCAGGGCACCCTGGCCGAAGCCAATACACCAGGCTGGCTGACGCGCTTCTTCGTCGGCCCATGGATGCCGTTTTAAGGTGACCTCATGAAATTTCGTTCCGCCCTGCCCCTGGCAGCCATGCTGGCCGCGCTCTCCGGCTTTGCCCTGCCCGCCAGCGCTGCGCAAGTGCTGCGCAACTTGGTCAGTATCGAGGGCGTGCGCGACAACCCGCTGGTCGGCTACGGCCTCGTCGTGGGCCTGAACGGCAGCGGCGACACCACCCAGGTGAAGTTCTCCAGCCAGTCCGTGGTCAACATGCTCAAGCAGTTCGGCGTGAAGATGCCGGATGGCGCCGAAGCGAAAAGCAAGAACGTCGCCACCGTCATGGTCAGCGCCGTGTTTCCACCAGGGTACCGTCGTGGCCAGGCCATCGACGTCACCGTGTCTTCCCTGGGCGATGCGAAAAGCTTGCGCGGCGGCACCCTGCTGCTGACGCAATTGCGCGCAGCCGACAATGAAACGTATGCGCTGGCGCAAGGCAACGTCGTCGTCGGCGGCCTGAACGCCACCGGCAAGAGCGGCTCGTCCGTCACCGTCAATACGCCCACCTCGGGCCGCATTCCCAACGGCGCCAACATCGAGCGCGAGATCCTCAGCGATTTCTCGACCAAGCCGACCGTCACCCTGAACTTGCGCCACCCGCATTTCGAGACGGCCATCAATATCGTCGAAGCCGTCAACCGCCGCTTTGGCGCCGTCGCCACCACGCGCGACGCCACCAGCGTGGAAGTGCTGGCGCCGGAAAACCCGACCCAGCGCGTAGCCTTCATGGCCAAGCTGGAAGCCTTGAGCGTCGACGTCGGCGTCGATACGCCGAAAGTGGTCTTCAATTCGCGCACGGGCACCGTCGTCATCGCCGAAGGCTTGCGCGTGAAGGCGGCCGCCGTCACGCACGGCTCGCTCAAGGTCGTCATTTCCGAAAGCTCGGCCGTCAGCCAGCCGGCGCCGTTCGGCCGCGGCCAGACCACCGTCACGCCGCAATCGAAGGTGTCCGTCGACCAGGGCAACGGCAATATGTTCAAATGGCCGGCCGGCGCCAAGCTGCAATCGATCATCGACGTGGTCAACAGCCTGGGTGCGTCGCCCGATGACATCATGGCAATTTTACAAGCCCTCGACCAGGCTGGCGCCATCGAAGGCGAACTGGTGGTCATATGATCAATATCAACGACAGCAGCAGCGCCCTGCCCTCGGCGCTCGACGACCGCTCCCCTGCCGCTGCCACGCCGGCCGACCCGCGCTATGCGGCCAAGGCCACCGAGGCGGCCGTCAAGTTCGAAGCGTTCTTCATCTCGCACATGCTGCGCCAGATGCGTTCGGGCACGCGCGAGATGGCGGGCGAGGACAGCGTCTTCAAGGACCCCATCAACAGCGACATGCTGGAAATGGCCGACAACCTGGTGGCCGACAAGATGGCCGGCCAGCGCGCCTTCGGCATCGCCGACGCCATCCTGCGCCAGCTGCTGCCGGCGGCCGGCGCCCCCGTGGCCGCCAAAAGCACTGTCAATACCGACAATATTGCGGCACCGCTTAATAAATCCGTCTGAAGCGTCGCCTGTACAAGGTAACAACGATTCAATGCTTGCCCACCCGCACGCGCCACACTCTTCACGAAAGAAACTTGCCCAATGAGCATCATCAGCAATGCATTGTCAGGCAGCATCGCCGCCCAGGCCGCACTCAATGCGGCCAGCCAGAACATCGCCAACCTGCAAACGGCGGGCTACACGCGCCAGGGTGTGTTGCTGTCATCGCTGGGCGCCACCGCCGGCGTACGCTCGGCCGGCAATGGCGTGGAAGTGTCCGCCTTGCTGCGCTTTGCCGATGCCTATAAAAGCCAGCAAATGTGGCGCGCCGCGTCCGACCAGGGCGCCCGTTCGCAGACCCAGCCTTACCTGACCCAGCTCGAGCGCGTGATGGGCGACGACGCTTCCAGCATCAGCAACGGCATCGACGGCTTTTTCGCCGCCCTCAACGCCTCGGCCGTCGACCCGACGTCGACGCCGCTGCGCCAGCAGATCATCACCTCCGCCGACTCCATGGCGCAGCGCTTCAACAGCATCAGCACCGTGATGGGCAACCAGTTGCTGTCGTTGCAACAGCAACGCGCAGCGATCGTGCCGCAAGCCAATACCACCCTGGCCAATATCGCCGCGCTGAACCAGCGCATCAGCACCGCCACGGCCTCGGGCACGAACGTGTCCTCGCTGATGGATGCGCGCGACCAGCTGATCGACGGCCTGGCCTCGCAAATGGGCATCGACGTCCTCGACCAGCCGGACGGCTCGCGCAATATCGCGCTGAAGTCGGGCCAGCCGCTGGTCATCGGCAGCCTGGCCGGCACCTTGACCAGCAGCATGACGAACACGGGCGACCAGGTCCTGAGCCTCGATTTCGCCAAGTCCTCGTACAACCTCGATCTGGTCGCCATCGGCGGCCAGATGGGTGGCCTGGGCGAATTCGAGAAAAATACCCTGAAACCGCTGCAGCAATCGCTGCAAGACATGGCCACCCAGCTGACCAGCAAGGTCAACGCGCAACTGGCCCTGGGCAAGACCATGGCTGGCACATCCGGCGGTCCCCTGCTGGCCTACGCGAATGGCAAGCTGAGCATTACCCCCGGCTTCAACGCCAAGGACCTGGCCCTGTCGTTGACAGGCGCGGCCGGCGACAGCGGCAATTTGCAGGAATTGATCAATATCAAGAATCAACCGATCAACGTCAGCTGGGTGGGTTCGGTCCTGATGAGCGATGCGGACACGCAGCTCGTCGGCAAGCTGGCCATCTACAGCCAGCAGAACCAGGCCCTGCTGAAGACTTCCAACACGGTGCGCGCGCAAGCCATCGACGACTGGAAGTCGACCAGCGGCGTGAACAAGGACGAGGAAGCGATGAACCTCGTCGAATTCCAGAATATGTACCAGGCAAACATGAAAGTCATTTCCGTGGCGAATACCTTGTTTGATGCCACTTTGCAAATGATGGGTTAAGGAGAAGATCATGCGTGTCGCCAGCAGCCAGTACCAATCACTGATTAATATTTCTCTTCAGCAAAATCAAGAGCGCATCAATTACCTGACCCAGCAGATGGCTTCGGGCTTGCGCATCCAGCTGCCATCGGACGATCCGATCGGCAACGTGCGCATTTCGCGCCTGACGCGCGAGCAAGCCATGGTCACGCAATACCAGGACAATATCGCCACGGTGAAAGTGCGCCTGCTGAAAAACGAAAACTATCTGACCAGCATGGTCACCGACATGGGCCAGGCGCGCGACCTGCTGGTGTGGGCCGCCGACGGCGGCAATGCGCCGGACGACCTGAATGCGATGACGCAATCGCTGATCGCCATGCGCGACAGCGTGCTGTACACGGCCAACCTGAAGGACCAGGAAGGCCGCTACATGTTTTCCGGCACGGATACCGACAAGCCGGCCATCGCGTTCAATCCCGCTGCAGCCCCCGGTTCGCGCTACACGTACAACGGCAACACCGCCACGCAGACCGTGGTGGTGGGCAATGGCGTGACGCAGGCGGCCAACGTCGACGTGGACAAGCTGGAAGTGTGGCTGAACAAGATCGACCAGGCCATCGATACGCTGGGCAAGCCTGGCGTCAGCCCGAACGACCCGGCCGTACGCAGCGTGGTGGGCGCGGCGCTCGATGGCACCGATGACGGCATGGATTTACTCTCTGGCAAGATCGCCATCTTTGGCGGCGCGCAAAACATCCTGACCACGCTCTCCGGCAACCTGGCCAACGTCTCGTTGTCGAATGACATGGCCTTGTCCGACTTGAAGAAGACCGACATGGGCGCGGCCGCCATCGAGCTGAACGGCTACCAGACGGCCCTGCAGGCAACATACAAGGCGTACGCCAAGGTTGGCACCCTTTCCCTGTTTGATCTTCTCTGACCATCATGCAAATCGTTCAGACTTCCTCCTCGTCCGGCGTCAATGCCAAAGGCGCCGGCACAGCCCGCGTCGTCGATGACGCATCCGCCGCGGTCAAAAGCGGCACCAGCGCACGCAGCGACGCGCCGGCGGCGAGGAGTTCGACGGCGAGCCTGCAGCGTGGCCTGAGCAACTGGGATCACCAGCTGCAGGGAGAAATTTCTAACGCGCAACAAACCCTCGACTACCTGGACCGCAGCAGCAGCCAGTTGCAAGCGCTGAAGAGCGAACTGGCGGCCAAGCTGGCCGCGCGCCAGGGCCGCGAAGGACAAGTCGAGGCCAGGGTACGCCAGTTCAGCAATACCTGGCGCCAGCGCGCCAGCGCCTCGGGCGGCACGCTCGATGCACAGCTCAGCTATACCAGCCCGCAGGCGGCGCAACAAAACTTCAGCATCCGCGGCCTGACCATGGCCAGCCTGCAGGAAGGCCCGCAGGAAGTGCTGGCCTTTTCCGTCGGCGGCGCGAACCAGGCCTTGCGCTCGGTCAACATCGAACCTGGCTTGAGCCAGAGTGAAATCGTTTCCCGCTTCGACCGCGCACTGATGCCGTCCGGCATCGGCGTCAAGCTGGGCGAGAATGGCGAACTGGTGTTCAGCACCTCGGAAGCGGCCTGGGCCAACGTGCGCGACAGCCTGTCCGTGCGCGGCAGCGGCATCCGCTACCCGACCGGCCAGATGAGCCGCGTGCGCACGGATGCGGAACCGGCCGCCATCGCCCCGGAAGAATGGAATACCGGCGACACGGAAGCCCTGCGCGCCACCTTGCAGCAAGTGGTGCAGGCGCTGGCGCAGTTGCAGGCGGCGCGCAGCTCCGTCAGCCTGGCCCTGGCGCAAGCCACGGGACGGGTGGCCCGCGCGCAACCGGTGCAAGTGCACGTCAGCATGGATACCTTGGCGGAAAACTTCATGGAAAAGGCCCGCCAGCCCGGCTATGAATCGCTGCTGGCGATCAGCTCCGCGCTGGTCGGCATCAGCCGCGAACGCGTCGTTGCACTGCTGGGCCTGGATTAAAAACGCCGGCCCGCGGCCAGCATTGCACTGAGCTGCTCCACAGGTACCGCGCCTGAAAATACATAACCCTGCGCATAATCGCAACCGGCGGCCCGCAGCAACTCACGCTGCGCGGCCGTTTCCACCCCTTCCGCCACCACTTTCAGGCCCAGCCCCTGCGCCAGGCTGATGATGGCCGCGCAGACAGCCAGCGCCGCGCTTCCCGCCCCCAGTTCCCGCACCAGCGATGGGTCGAGCTTGAGTACCTCGAGATCGCCCCGCTTCAGGCAAGCCAGCGAAGTGTTGCCGGCGCCAAAGTCGTCGAGCGCCAGCGCCAGGCCCATGGCGCGGAACTGGCGCAGACGGTCGGCCACCGGGCGCGTCTCGTCGAGCAGCACGGCTTCCGGTGCCTCGATGACAATGGCGCCCGGCGCCAGGCCCGCCCGCGCCAGCGCATTGCCCCAGTCCTGGTAGAGCGCGGCATCGCAGCGAAATTCCACGGCCGACTTGTTGATACATATCTGAAACACGGCGCCATGCGCCGCTTGCCACTGCCGCGCCTGGCTTACGACCTGGCGGAAGACCCACTCGCCGATATCGATGATCAGGCCGTTGGCCTCGGCGAAGGCGATGAAATCGGCGGGCAGCAGCAAGCCGCGCAGCGGATGGCGCCAGCGCAGCAGCGCCTCTGCCCGCTCGATGCTGCCATCGCACAGGCGGATGATGGGCTGGTAATGCACTTCGAACTGGTCCTGCGCCAGCGCCAGGCGCATCTCGCGCACCGTCGCGCGGCGCAGGTCGGCCGCCTGCTGCAAGGCCGGCGTGAAGTAGCTGTAGCCGTTGCGCCCCGCGCTCTTGGCCGCATACATGGCCTGGTCGGCATGCCGCAGCAAGCTGTCCGTCGCCTCCGCGTCGGCCGGATACAGCGCCACGCCCACGCTGGCCGACACGTGCGCCGTGTCGCCGTCGAGCACGAAAGGCAGGGCCAGCGCCGTCGTCAATTCCTGCAGCACGCGCTCGATGCCGCCCAGCTGCCGCACGCCGGCCAGGATGACGGCGAACTCGTCACCGCCCAGGCGCGCGACCGTATCGCTGGCGCGCACCCGCTCGCAGATGCGCAGCGCCGCCTGGCGCAGCAGCATGTCGCCCTTCTCCTGGCCCAGGCGGTCATTCACCAGCTTGAAATAATCGAGGTCGATGAACAGCAAGGCCAGGCAACCGCCTTCGCGGCTGGCGTGGCGCGCCTCGTGCTGCAAGCGGTCGAGCAACAGGTGGCGGTTCGGCAAGCCCGTCAAGGGGTCGAAATTGGCTTGCCGCCAGAGGCGCTCGGACGCCGTGCGCTGCACCGTGATATCGCTGACCAGCGCCAGCGCGCCCAGGTAGGCGCCGCCGGAGTCGAAGATGGGATTGGTGGCAAGGGTGGCCCACAAGGTGCTGCCGTCACGCCGCAGGAACTTGAATTCGTGGCGCTCGACGATGCCATCCTGGCGCCGCGCAATGTTACGCTCCAGGATGGCGCGCCCCTCGTCATCCATGAAGGCGGCCAGCGGCTGGCCCAGCATATCCTCGATCTGGCAACCGAGCATCTGCGCCATCTTCGGATTGACAAAGCTGGTCAGCGCCTGCGCATCGATTTCCCAGATACCCTCCTCGGCGCTGTGCACGATGCGCCGGAAACGCTCTTCGCTGCGTTCCAGCGCGGCCAGCTTGCCTTCGGCCTGCTCCAGCACCAGGCGCAGCGCCTGGCCGTTCGGATCGGCGCTGCCCAGCAGGCTGACGGGCAAGCCGGCCTCGCGCGCGCCGGGACGCCGCCGCACCTGCAGCTGGATGCGCTCGGGCTCGCTGCTATTGAGCACGCGCTGCACGAATTGCTCGAAATCGTGGCGGAACGCCTCGTGCACATACGAACGGAACAGCACGTGGCCAAGGCGCTCGCGCACCAGGCCGAACAATTCGGCCGCCACCAGGTTGACTTGCACGATCACGCCATCGAGACCGAGCACGAAATAGGCGACGGGTGCCAGAAGGTATAAATCGTTGAAATAGGCTTGCTCGCGCTCGGCCTTCACCCGTTCCGGGCTGAAGACGCCATCGTCAAGCAAGGGAGTGGCCGGCCACGGCACGGGGTCCTGGCCATGCAGGGAGGAATCAGGAGCTGAGACCGCATGCGGTGTATTGTCCATGGCTATCCTTTGCACCACCGCCCAGGCGATCAGGCGGATGCTGTCCCGAGACTAGCATGCGCAAGGCTCAGTGTCGAGCGATGCATGGCGGCAGCCGGTGCGGCAGCCGCCAGGACGGCTATGCGCGCGGCGACGCTGGGCGCGAGCGGCCGTGCCTGAGCGCGTGCATGCCTGTACGCAAGGCAAGCAGGCAGGCATCGCCGAATAGCGCCGCGCCGCCGTTGATGCGCCGGCGCAATATCCGGGCCGCCATCCGGTAGCGGCCGGAGCGGTACAGCTGCTTGATCAGCCCGCGCGCGGTTGGCGCATGCATTATGGCATCGTCGCACTTGCGCAGGTAATCGGTCAGTTCCGTGTCGTCCAGCACTTCGCCAAAGTTGAAAAAACCATGGAAACCGAACGTGGGGCCGGCCGGCATGATGCCTTCGAAGGCAAAGCTGGAAGCCAGACCCGCATCGGCGAAACGCACGCCAAACTCCTCGCGCAGCCGCTCGCCATGCAATTCGCAGATCGCATAATCCTCAGGATGGGGTTGCGTGATGGCCAGCTGCGGCAAGATGTCATACAGGCGCCGCGAACGCAGCGAGAAGCCGCCATTGCCGACGGCCACCGGGCGATGCGACCACGGTGCGCCGATATAATCGCAGTCGAGGAAAGCGCTCTGCCATTGACGCGCATCAACGATGAAACTGTCCCACTGCATGACGAGCGCATGCGTGCCGCTGAAATGGGCGCCCAGCTCATGCACCATGAATGCCGAATACGCTTCCACGCTCTCGATGGGGGCGATCAGCACCTGGCGTATATGCGGGGGCAAGTCATGCAGGCGGGAAGTGAACAGCAGGCATTCCTTGAAATCGGCGCCGGCCAAGCAGCGCTCGATGGCAAAACTGGCCAGCTCGGGATAACGCGTTTCCACGCACACCAGGCTGATGTCGCGGAGGTCCAGCTTGTCTTTATGCATTACAGGCTTTTCATCGAATGTAGGCGGAAGGCATGCCAGGCGCGGGCATGGCATATTTTGCAACGCCCGCATGATACAGCGCAAACGGGAGCGGGACAAGAGGCATGGAACATGGGGCATGGAGCATGGCCGCCCGGCCCCGGCGGCGCGCGAACGGCTCAGCGGCCCATGCCGCGCCGGCGCAAGCCGAAATCATGGCCCACCACCAGCAAGGTGCTGGCCACCAGGCTCGATAGCCCCACGATCAGCTGGATCAACTTATCGTCAGGCAAGATCCACAGCGACCCATCCGGCGTCTCGCAACCCGTGGCTGCGCTGATCAGGGGAGAGACCCAGGCCGCGTCCGGCGTCACGTCGAGCACGACGGCGCCGTCGGCGCTCGTCTGCATATAGATATCGCCCCCTTCGGCCAGGGTAAAGCAGATGCCCACGCCCGTTTCCGTGGCGCGGATATTGTCCTGCATGCTGCGATTATGTTCTTCGATCCACACTTCCACGTCGTACGGCGTTTCCAGGTGCTCCCACGGACGGGGGCGGAAACGGGGACGTTCGTCCGCGCCGGCGGGGGTATCGGCGGGGGTATCGGGGATGTTGCTGTCTGCTGCGCCTTGCATGCTCGTTGACCTTTTCTGCGGTGATGCGGCGGGACCGGTTGCCTGCCAGCCGCCATTATCCACCGTTCGCGCCACGCACGGTATTCCCACAGCGAATCCATCAGAAAAACTGACAGCTATCGACTTCAAACATCAGCACACCTGACTTAAAATACGCACCATCTCTTCTTTACAGGCTTTACATGCAAGGCATCAAACGCAAAATCGTCTACGTCACCGCCTTTGAAATCATCGGCATGGCCATTTCCACGGCCTGGCTGACCCTGCTTTCGGGCGAGTCGCCCACCAGCACGGGGCCCCTGGCGATCATGATCACCACCATCGCCGTGATCTGGAACCTGCTCTACAACACGGCCTTCGAATACTGGGAAATCCGCCAAGTATCGCGCACGCGCACCGTCTGGCGCCGCATCCTGCACGCGATCGGCTTCCAGATCACCCTGGTCATCTACCTGATCCCGCTGATCGCCTGGTGGCTCGATATCAGCCTGTGGCAAGCGTTCGTGCTGGACTTCGCGCTGATGCTGATCATCCCGTGCTACAGCTTCATTTTCAATTACTTCTTCGACGGCCTGTTCGGCGTGCCCCTGTCGGCGCAGCAGCCGAAGGAAGAAGCCACTGACGTTCAGGCTGCTTCGCTGAGCAACTGAAGAAAGGACCGCGCCGCCATGCCCAGCGGCCGGTCCTTCATCCACACCAGGTGGATGGGCACGACCAGGCCATTGCCCGTATTCTTGAACGCCACGCAGCGCACCCGCCCCGCCGCCAGAGAATGCTGGATGGCCGAGGCGGCAAAGTTGCCCCATCCCAAGCCCGCTTCCACCATGGCCAGCGCCATCGGCAAGCTGTCCGTGCGCCAATAGGACAGCCCCACCACCGGGCGCGCATCGGCCAGGTCGAGTTCGCGGCTGGCGACGATGATCTGGCGCAAATTCACCAATTCCTCGATATACAAGGGCTGACCCGCCGCGCTGGGCGGATGCTGGGTGGAAATAATCGCCAGCAAGGCATCGCTGCCCACCAGCTGGAACTGTTCTTCGTGATTGATGCGCCCGCCTGCGAAAGCCATGCAGGCGCTGATGCGGCCCCGGTGCAGCATGTCGAGCACATCGTCCTGCGGCGCCGTCAGCACTTCGATGTCGAGCAGCGGATGGCGCTGCGACAACGCGCGCACGGCGGCCAGGAAGGGCGTATGGTCAAGCTCGGCCGCGATGCCCAGCGAAATGCGGCTTTCCAATCCCTGTGACAATTCCTGCACGTGCAAGTGCAACTGCTTCAACTGCTCGGCGATCAGGCGCGCGTGGGGAAGCAGGGCCAGCGCGGCCGGCGTGGGCACGGCTTCGCGCGCACCCCGGTCGAACAGGGTGATGCCCAGTTCCGCCTCGATATTGGCCATCGCCATGCTGACGGCCGACGGCGCCCGCCGCAAGGCGCGCGCGGCGGCCGAGAACGAGCCGCCGTCGACGACGGCCAGGAACAGTTCGATGTTATGGCTGGAGAGTTTCATGGGAAGCTGGAAACGGGCGGCGCTTTTCCGCCGCTGGCGATAGAATGAAAGAAATGTCAACAGCAGGAGGAGCCATGACTCGTCCACTTCCCTACCGCCGCGGCGGCTATGTCTCGGAATTCACGCGCTTTATCGACGGCTATCTGCGCGCGCATCCCGAGGCTCAAGCCAGCCAGCGCCTGGGCTGGCGCATTTACTGGGAACGCCCCGTGAATTTCGACGCATGGCGGCGCGCCGGCAACGACAGCGTGCCGGAACCGCCGTATCACTATGACTAGCGTGACTAGCGCTCAGTGCTAACGCTTAACCCTTCCAGGTGCGCTGCAGGCCCGTATCCGCATGGATCCAGCCGCCACGGGGGCCGGAGCGGTAATAGAAGCCCACGCCGCCCTGCTTGAAGCTGCGCACAAGCGAACCGAGTACTTCCGCGTTCAAGTTCGCCACGCGGATGTCGGCGGCGCGGCCGGAGATGTGCAGCGACTGGCGCGCGGCCGGCACGCCCGCTTCGCGCAGACGGCTGTTCGACTCGGCCGTGCGGTAGCCCGACAAGATTTCCAGCGGCTGCTCGATGCCGTAGCGGGCCACGAACGCCTGCGTGCCCCACAGGGTTTCCAGCAGTTTCGGGTCGATGGGCGCCGTCTTCTTGCCGTTCACGTCGCGCAGCAAGTGGCACAGTTCCTGGTAGGCGGAATCGATGACTTCGCCATCTTTCCAGTACAGCAGCCTGGCTTTTTCATTGCTGGCCGGGCGCACCACTTCCAGGGTGCGGGGCTTGAGCCAGAATTCCAGGTCCAGTGCCTGCGCGTCGAAGATGTCGGGAGGCGGTTCCATCTCGGTGATGGCCGCGCGCGGCTGCGAGGTGATCGAGCGGTCGATGCTGGCCAGTTGCGTCGGCTGGGGCGGCACGCCCGTGCGCGGCGCGCGCGGCTTGGCGCTGGCCGAAGCAGAGGCGGGAGCGGCCGTGCGCGAGGCGCAGCCGATGAGAGGAGTGGCAACCAGGCCCAACGCGGCCAGGCCCATACCGTGGTGTAGAAAGTTTCTGCGCGATGCCATAGTCAATCCAATATAACGATGGGAATACTATAGCGTATTGTGCTGCGAAGAAAAACCCTCATTTTCTATCGTCTCTGCCTGTTTCTCACGTATTTTCCGCTGAGCTGGCTTAAGGGGGAAACCGCTCACGCGGCGGCGCTGGCGGCCGCATCCTGCTTTGCCTGCGCCAGCGCCGTCAATGGCTTGTCGAGCAGATAACCCTGGGCCACGATGGGCAAGCCCGTGATGGCGGCGACGCGCTGCAGCGCAGCCAGCGCGGCCGGCGTGTCGAGGCGCTTGAAGACGACGCGGATTTTCGCCGCATGGCACAGGGTGACGAAGCTGGCGACGGCCTGCTCGTCGCTGAGGTTGCCCGCGTCGAGCTTGAACGCATGCGGGTGCAGGCGCTCCAGCATGCCCGTGGCTTCATGCACGCTGGCCACGTTGATGGCCAGACGGAAACCATTGCGCCGGTAATTGTCGGCCACATAGTTGAGCAGCCAACCCTGGTTTGGCGTCACCGTCGGCAATTGCAGCACGATGCGTTCGATGGGCAAGCCCAGCGCATCGAGGATGCGCTGGAAGGCGTGGCCGTGATTGCTGCTGACGGCGCTCAGCAGGCGGTCATGCACGTTCAGGTACAGGTCGGCCTGCTCCGCTTCCGCCTGCCGGAAAAAATTAATGGCGTGCAACATGCGGCACAACCGGTCCAGCTCCACGGATTCGTCGTCGCTGGCCGCATGGTCGAGCAAACGCCACAGCGACAAGCCCTCGTCCGCCTTCGACACGCTGCGCGCCAGGCCCTCGAACGCCACCAGCTTGCCGCTTTCGAATTCGCGCAGCGGCTGGAAGGCGCTGGTCATGGTGCAATTGAAGAAACGCCCCAGCGCCCTGCCCTCCCCGTCGAGCCAGACACTGGTGCCGGCCTGGGTTTGGTGCGACAGGCGGGCCAGGTAGTTTTTCAGGACGGGAAATGGCATACGTGCTCCTTCATCGGGCTGCGCCAACTGCCCTCATGGGGAAGGCGGCGCCAAAGTGTGCAGAGTAAGGCAGCGCCAACCAAAGGAGAACGAATGGTTTCGCCATTTGATATGCGCCCAGCATATATGGCCGCAACAACGGACAGTGCATAACGATAGTCGGAAACATTCGTTCCGGCGGCCTGTCCCGGCCTTTACTGTGGGCGTGTACCGATACCATCAGGAAGGGCCGCCATGTGCCAGTTACTCGCAATGAACAGCAGCAAGCCAGCCGCGCTGGGATTTTCCTTTGCCGGCTTTGCCGAACGGGGCGGACGCACGGACGAGCACCGCGACGGCTGGGGCATTGCCTATCATTCCAGTAGCGGCTGCACCTTGCTGACGGATCACCTGGCGGCCATCGATTCGCCGCTGGCGGCCCGGGTGCAGCAGCATCCCGTGAAAGCGAAAAACATCGTCGCGCACATCCGCAAGGCCACGCAAGGCCGCATCGCGCCGGAAAACACGCACCCGTTCGCCCGCGACCTGTGGGGCAAGACCTGGTCTTTCGCCCACAATGGCGACTTGAAAACGTGGCGCGCGCCCGCCAATGCACACTACCGTGCCAGCGGCGACACGGACAGCGAACAGGCGTTCTGCCACTTGCTGGCCCGCTTGCGCACGCAGTTTCCCCTGGGCGAACCCGCGCGCGCCGACTTGCGCGCCGCCATCGGCGAAGTGGCGCGCGAGATTGCCGCGCACGGCACCTTCAATTTCATCCTGTCGGACGGCGAGTTGCTATTTGCCCACTGTTCCACGCATTTGCACTACGTGATACGCGAATACCCGTTTTCCGTGGCGCAACTGATCGACTGCGAGCGCAGCATCGACTTTCGCCAGCATAATCACCTGGACGACCGCATCGCCGTCATCGCCACGCATCCATTGACACAAAACGAGGATTGGCTGGCGTTCGCGCCCGGCGAACTGAAACTGTTTGCCGGCGGCACCTTGCTGCCGGCAAACGATAGCGCGCAACAAGGCGTGTATATCCAGATCAGTTACTGAAGGGAAATATTCAAAGGGAGGAAATGGCCCGCCGCCGGATGGGCGGGCCGAGGTGCAAGACCGGCGTCAGGCCGAATTGCAGTTGCAAAAGCGCTTGCGCTTGGGGTCGCCGCTGGCGATGCCTGCGGGGTCAATCTGTTTCCAGCAAAAAATCGTTTCCACGCCATACGGCGAGCGGACATTGCCCGCCTCGACATACCCTTGCTTGACGAAAAAGGCCTGGCTGCTGGCCGTGCTGTGCAGTTGCAGGGCCTTGATGCCCCACTCGCGCGCCTGCGCTTCCAGTTGCTCCACCAGCGCCTTGCCGGCGCCGCGGCCTTGCGCCTCGGGCAGCAGGTAGCACAGGGCCAGCTTGCCGGCGCGCGTCAGCAAGCCGACGCCGACGACGGCACCCGCTTCGACTGCGACCAGCGAAAAATTGGTGGGCGACGCGAACCAGCACGCCACCATCTGCGGTGTTTTATTGCCCAGCCAGGCTTCCAGGATGGCCGGATCGTCCCGATGATCGAGGCTGCAGCATTCGACGATGGAGCGTCGTAATACGTTGCACGCCTCGAAAGCGTCGGTCGATGTTGCAATACGAATTTCAAGACTCATGTACGCTCACAAAATATTCCAGTTGCCGATGCAGGCGGTTTTACCCCTGTATCGTGCGATTCGACTATACACCAAGCGGCGCTTTCGGGTTTTTTGCCGCACGCCACGGACCGGTTTTGCCTATGGCGCCATGCGTGCAGACTAAGTGCTGACGCGCATCTTGCCCACGAATGTTTCCAGAAATCGATATATGTTTTTTAGCGCAAACGGGAATCGAATCTAAGAGCCTATCCCCGCAGGGAGCGTCTTCTGCTGGCAGCGCATCAGGAGCGCGGACAAGGCGTGAGGAGGACGCGTGGCGAGCCACGCGACGACGATCAACGCAGTCCCCGCTTCTGAGGGGCGCCAGCAGGGGATGTATTCATCTGCTGGGATAGGCTCTAAGCATATTACGAAAAATTCGTTTCTTTTCCGGCCGGAATTTTAGACTATGTCTATCTATTCTCACAACAAGAGTTCAACATGACCCATTCCAACGCCGTATCGACTGCCGCAGCAACGCTCACCCAACGCTCGCGCCGCTGGTTCCTGGCCAGCGCCCTGGCCGCTTCCGCTGCCGCCATGAGCCTGCCGATGGCCGCCAGCGCCGCCGAACCGGTGGTCTTGCTGAACGCGTCCTACGACGTGATGCGCGAACTGTTCAAGGACGTGAATCCCGCATTTATTGCAGATTGGAAAGCCAAAACGGGCGAAACCATTACCATCAAGCAATCGCACGGCGGCTCCAGCAAGCAGGCGCGCTCCGTCGCCGATGGCCTGGAAGCGTCCGTCGTGACCATGAACCAGGCCAATGACATCGACATCCTCGTCGACCGCGGCCTGGTGGTGGCCGACTGGGCCAAGAAATTCCCGAACAATGCGGCGCCGTTCTACTCGACCATGGTGTACCTGGTGCGCAAAGGCAACCCGAAACACATCAAGGATTGGGACGACCTGGCCAAGCCCGGCATCAAGGTCATCGTGCCGAACCCGAAAACCTCGGGCAATGGCCGCTACACCTACCTGGCGGCGTGGGGCTATGCCGTGAAAAAAGGCGGCAGCGAAGCGCAGGCGCGCGAGCTCGTTACCAAGCTGTTCAAGAACGTGCCCGTGCTCGACGGCGGCGGCCGCGGCGCCACCACCACCTTCACGCAGCGCGAAATCGGCGACGTGCTGGTGACGTTTGAAAATGAAGTGCAACTGGTGCGCGCCGAATTCGGCGACAACTTCGAAGTCGTGTATCCAAGCATCTCCATCCTGGCCGAGTCGCCGGTGGCCGTCGTCGACAAAGTCGTCGACCGTCGCGGCATCCGCAAGGAAGCCACGGCCTACCTGCAATACCTGTACTCGGAGCCAGGCCAGGAACTGGTCGCCAAGCACTATCTGCGCCCCCGTTCGGCGGCAGTGGCGAAAAAATACGCAGCCAGCTTCAAGCCGATCACCCTGTTCACCATCGATGACGTCTTTGGCGGCTGGAAACAAGCGCAAAAGAAACATTTTGACGATGGCGGCGAGTTCGACAAGATTTATCAGAAGTAAGCTTGCGCCACATCAATAAAAAAACCGGGACGAGTCCCGGTTTTTTTATTGCCGCCGCCGCGTCACTGCTTTTTCAGCAGCAGCTTGAATTGCGGCAGCCAACGCCCGTCCACCAGCATCTCGCTGGCCGCCTCGTAGGCATCGCCCGACGGCGTCCAGCGCACGCGGTAGGTCAGCGCCTTGCCGCCGGCGCCAACGTATTGCGTGGCAGGAAAGTCGAGGCCGCCGTCCGCCGGCAGCATCGTGCCGCGGCTGTAGCCGCCGCTGTTTTCCACATACAGAAAGGCCACCTTGCCTTCGGCGGCGTCGTGGTAATACGTGGTTTCGCCCACGTAGTCGGGCTTGCCGGGACTGCGCACCGTGTGCACGTCGCGCAGCATCCGGCCGCCATACAGCCACTGGAAACAGTGCTCATCCGTCTGCTTACCACCAGGAAACTCTCCCTTCCAGCAATGCCCGGCCAGGAAAGCCATCGGTTGCAGGGCAGCGACCGGTTGCGCCAGCGCGGCCGAGGTGGGCAACAGCAGGGGCAACGACAGGAACGACAGCAAGCATGGACGCATGGCAAACCTCTCCCCGTGGATAGACAGATGAGTATAGGCGAATAATATGCTTGCGGCGGCATCCGCGCACCATTTCCGCATATCGATATGCGCATCGATTCGTGGTCAAAAGCGCGCGCGCGCCGTACTCTGGCCATGTCGCGCCGCACGGCGTATTACGGGTACAAAGGAAATATCATGGCTATCTCGGAAGTGAATGTACGCAACCAGTTTCGCGGCAAGATCAAGGAAATCATCTTTGGCCCCGTGGTGTCGGAAGTGGACGTGGAAACGCCGCACGGCATCGTCACGTCGGTGATCACCTCGCGCTCGATCAAGGACCTGGACCTGAAAGTGGGCAGCGAAGTCATCGCGCTGGTGAAATCGACGGAAGTGTCGATCGCCAAGATCCAGTAAGCATCGCCTGTCCATGCGCCGCGCCCTTGCCATCCGGCAACGGCGCGTGCGTCAGGGCTTGATATACACATAACCTTCCTGCGCCTGCAGGCGGCTCAGTTCGGCCACGCCCGACGGCACGATGACGGCTTCGGGCAGCACGCGCTGGCGGTCGATATTGCGTCCTTGCAAGGTGTTATTGCAGACGCGAAAGCTCACGCCCCGCTTGACCAGCTCGCGCACCGCCACGTCATACGGAGTGCCCTGCTTGTCGATGGCGCCGTCGAGCAGGAAGTCGATGCCGGGACCGTGGGCGACCAGCACGATGGTCGCCTGCGGGCTGGCATCGAGGTGGTTGCGGATATTCCTCAGCGCAGCCGTGGCATTGCTGGCGTCATTGACGTGATACACGACCTTTTCCTCCTTCTGCGCCCCGTGGGCGGCAGTACAGGAGAGCAAGGAAAGAAGGATGGCGGCGAACCAGCGGCGTAGAATTGTCATGAAAAGTCCATATGGTGGCAGATTAAAAACATTGCCATCATATCAATCCCTGAACAAATAGGTAAACGTGCGGCTGACGGGCAGCTTTTCCGTGCTGCCGCGCAGCAGCACCTGCATGCGCTCGGCGTCGATGCGCTCGGCCGCCTCGATGGCTTTCACGTTGACCATGGTGCCGCGGTGGATTTGCCAGAACTGTTCCGGATCGAGGCCGCCCAGCAAATCCTTCAGCGGCGTGCGCACCAGCGCTTCCGAGCCGGCCAGCACCACGCGCGTGTATTTGGTGTCGGCCTGGAAGAACAGCACGTCGTCGATATCGATCAGGCGGATCTGCTTGCCCACGCTGGCCTTGATCCATTTCAGTTTTTCGCGCGGCGGCGCGGGCAGCGCGGCGCGCAGCGACTGCAGCAAGTGGGCCATGTCGGCCGGCTGGGCGCCCAGCTTGTCGCGCAGCCGGGCCAGCGCCCGCTGCAGCCGCTCGGCCTGCACGGGTTTCAACAGATAATCGACGGCGCCCGCGTCGAAGGCATCAACGGCATACTGGTCATACGCGGTGACAAATACCACGTGCGCCCGGGTGCCGATACGCTCGGCCACTTCCAGGCCCGACAGGCCCGGCATGCGGATGTCGAGAAAGACCACGTCCGGCTCATGCTCGAGGAAACCGTCCCAGGCATCGTTGCCGTTTTCCGCCACCAGCACGATGCGCGCCTCGGGCCAGGCCAGCGCCAGCATCGTTTGCAGGCGTTCGCGCATCAGGGGTTCGTCTTCGGCGATCAGGATGGTGGGGTTCATGCGGCAAGTTCTTTCAGGCTGGATGCAATTTTAATGGGGAGCAATATCTCGGCGATCACGCCGCCCTCGTCGCCGTCGCGCACGCTCAGGCTGGCGGACGGATCGGACAGCGACAGCCGGCTGCGCACGTTTTCCAGGCCCAGGCCGCCTCCCTGGGCGCTGCCCGTGCCGCCTTCCGGCAACCCCATGCCCGTATCCTGCACGCGCAGGCGCAGCATGCCGTCCACCCGCAGCGCCGACAGGCTGATCTCGCCACCGCGCAAGGATGGTTCAATACCGTGCTTGATGGCATTTTCCGCCAGGGTCAGCAAGATCATGCTGGGGATCGTCGCGTGCGCAAACTCGGCCGGCAAGTCCAGCGCATAGCGCAATCGGGAACCCATGCGCGCCTGCATCACGCGCAGATACGCGGCCACCATGTCAAACTCGCTTTGCAAGGGCACTTGTTCGCTGCGCATCTCCGCCAGGCTGGCGCGCAGGAAGGCGATCAGGTCGGCCGTCAGCGCCGCGGCCCTGCCGGCGCCTTGCGCGCCCTGCTCCGCCAGTTGCTGCACGGCGCCCAGGGTATTGAACAGGAAATGCGGTTCGATCTGCGCGCGCAGCAGGCGCAGCTGCGATTCGCTCAGTTCGCGCGCCAGACGGTCGCGCTCGGCATCCTGCTGCAGCTGCAAGGTCAGCGCCTCGTACTGCCGGTTGCGCCAGGTGGTCACGATTGCCAGCGGCACCATGTAAAACAGGCTGGCCACCAGCAAGGCGATGCCGCCCACGCGCAGCAAGCGCTCGAAAGCCATGCCCATGGACCCGGTATCGCTCAAGCCGGCCAGCAGCACGCCGGCCGATACCCCTGCCGCGCAGGTCGACACGATCAGCAAGAGTTTCTTGAACTTGTTACGCACGGAACTGCGGTAATTGAACCAGACGCCCACCAGGCCCCACGCCAGCGCAAAACCCAGGCCGTTGCTGAAGATGACGGCTTTGAGCAATTCGAACTTGGCCGGCAGCAGCAGGTGCAGGACGGCGCCGATGGCGCTGAACAGCAGCATCAGCTTGAACGCGGCGATATAAAAACCGGCGCCGCGATACTTGAGCAGGAAATCGTGCAGCTGCTGGCGCTCGATCGGCGTCAGCCCGGCCAGCTTCATGGCGACGTAGCGGCGCCCCCGTCCCTGGAGCTGCGCCGCCATCTCGGGATGTTTCAATACGCGCAGCGCTTCTTCGTCAATGCTGCGGTACCAGTCCATACATTTTTTTAACACGATGCGTTCTCCGTGGTCTGTGATTCAGGCATGAACGCAGTCTACGGCGCCCCCGTTGCAGGGCATAGCGCGGGGCGACGAAGCACGAAGCGGCAGGCATCAACGACGAAGCGCGCGGCGCCTGCCGGACCATGGCTGCCAATATTGCTGAAATAATACGAAGTTTCCAAGACGAAATCAATAATCGTGCAACAATTTTCACTACGGCAAGAATAGCCCCGTTTATTTGTCAAATTGGCCGCTACACAGCCTGTGGCGCCCTTATCCCGTAGACATCGCTTGATCTTTAATGGTATTGTTTAAGCTTGGCAAATATTGCCTCCGAGATACACGCCGTGTCCCCGCACGGCCCGCTTCCGGATTTGCGCGCAGCGCCCTCGATGGCGCCCCAAAACTGCTTTTCCACATACAATCCCATGCTCAAAAAAATGTTCGCCGCGGTGCTGATGACGCTTTCGACAGCGGCCATCGCCGTGCCCTTCGGTTCCCAGTCGATACTGGTGGTCGAAGATGGCACAGGCAAAGTCTTGCTTGAAAAAAATTCCAACGTGGTGGTGCCCATCGCCTCGCTGACCAAACTCATGACGGCCATGGTCGTGCTCGACTCCAAGGCGAACATGCAGGAAGAGATCAGCATCGACCGCGAGGATGTCGATACATTGAAGCACAGCACGTCGCGCGTGCCCGTGGGCGCCACGCTGAGCCGCCACGACGTGCTGCAGCTGGCGCTGATGTCGTCCGACAACCGCGCCGCCGCCTCGCTGGCGCGCACCTTCCCCGGCGGCCCCACCGCCTTTGCCGTAGCCGTCAACGCCAAGATCAAGGCCCTGGGCATGCACCAGACCGTGATCGAGGAACCGACGGGCTTGTCGCCGAACAACCAGTCGACGGCGGCGGACCTCGTCAAGATGGCCGTGGCCGCCTCACGCTACCCGGAAATCAGCCGCATCACCACCGATTCGAAGGACGTGATCCAGATCAAGGGGCGCGACGTGGAATACCACAACACGAACCGCCTGGTGGGCGCCAAGGGCTGGGATATCGGCCTGTCGAAAACGGGCTACACGAATGAAGCGGGCCGCTGCCTGATCATGCGCATCAAGTCGGCCGGCAAGTTCGCCACCATGATATTGCTCAACGCGCGAGCCAATTCCGTGCGCGCCATGGACGCCGTCAACATCCGCCGCATGCTGGCGGCCGAGAACGGCATCGAAGAACCGAAGGTGATGCGCGCCTCCGTCAGCCGGCACAAGAAGGCGCCGGCGAAGCCCTCCAAACGCCGCCGCGCAAAATAAGCACGGCTGAGAAAACGCCCATGGCGGCGTTGCAGTGCCTGGCCGTACTAACGTACTGCCTGCGGCACTGTGCCTTGCCCTGAACGTTTTTCAGGCGTGCTTTCATACCGGAAAGCTACTTATTTCGCTTGCCGGTTGGTCATCACCACGCCGGCAATCGTCACCGCCCCGCCCACCAGCATCGAGGCGAGCACGGGCTCGCCCAGCAGCCCTGCCGCCAGCACGATGCCGAACACGGGCACGAGGTTGTTGAACACGGCCGTGCGCGACGGACCCAGCGCTTTCACGCCTTCGTAATACCAGACAAAGCCGATCACCGTGCCGAACACGCCCAGGTAGCCGATGGCGGCCCACACTTGCCAGCCAAAACTGTGCCACGGCACCGTGGGAAATTCCACGGCCGCCCCCACCAGCAAAAAGGCCAGGCCCCACATCGACGCATACGTGGTGGCGGCAATCGGCGACAAGCCCCTCAGCGCCACCCGGCCGATCAGGGTGTAGGCGGCCCAGCTGGAAATGCCGCAGAACATGAATACTTCGCCCATGCCGATGCCGCCGCCCGTGCCGTGCAGCACGCCGGCCAGATCGCCGCGCGTGATGACGATGGCCGTGCCGCAAAACGCCAGCATGATGCCCAGCCACTTGAAGGAACCGAGCCGTTCGCGGAACAGCATGGCCGAGGCCAGCGCCGTGACGATGGGATTCAGGGCCACGAACAGGGCCGTGCGCCCCGCCGGCATGCGCGACAGGGCCGCCAGGAAGCACAGGTTGTACAGGAATATACCCGTCAAACCCAGGGCCGCCGTCGTTGCCAGCTGCTTGCGGTCCAGGCGCGGCAAGCCCCCTTCCAGCTTCCACGCCAGCACGAGCAGCAACAGCACGGCCACGCCGAAACGGCCGCTGGCGGCCGTCATGGGCGGCATCTGCTGCGCCAGCACGCGCCCCGCGATAAAGGTGCCGCCCCAGAACAGGGCGACGAAGATCAGTTTGATGTAGACGAGCGGCGACTGCGCGGCGAGCAGCGGAGCCTGGGGTACGGCGGAAGAAGACATGGGATATCCTGTAAAGCCGCTTGTGCGGCGGGTGGTGTACGTATATATTAATACTAATATTAACTCATGAAATAATGAGTAAATACTCATAACTCAACAAAACCACACCATGACCTTCACGCAACTGGAAATTTTTACCCTCGTGGCCGAACTGCACGGCTTTTCCGCCGCCGCCGCGCAGCTGGGCATCAGCCAGTCGGCCGTCTCGCATGCATTAAAAGCGCTGGAAAAGGAGATGGGCGTGGACCTGATCGTGCGCCACCAGGCCTCGGCCGAGCTGACGGACGTGGGCCGCCAGCTGCTCGTGCGCGCGCGCGAAATCCTCGGCCTGTCGGAAGCCATGCGCCAGGAAGCGGCCGACGTGCTGGGCCAGCGCCAGGGCACCCTGCGCATCGGCTCCTTCGGCCCGACGTCTTCCTTGAATCTGCTGCCGGCCATCACGGCGCAATTTCGCCTGCGCTATCCGGGCATCGACCTGCGCATCGACGAAGGCGCCGACCATGAAGTGGTGCAGTGGATACGCGAACGCCGGGTCGATGTCGGCTTCGTCGTGCTGCCAGACGAGCGTTTCGATACGGCGCCGCTGGTGGAAGACCAGATGATGGCGCTGGTGCCGCGCAGCCATGCGCTGGCCGGCGAAACCGCCATCACCCTGGCGCAGCTGTGCGAAGGGCCGTTCATCATGTCCGAGGCGGGCTGCGCCTGCCTGATCGAGCCGCTGTTCGCCAACGCGGGCTTGCAGCCGCACGTGCCCTACCGCATCAGTCAGGTGATCACCATCCTCGACATGGTCAGCCGCGGCGACGGCCTGTCCATCGTCGCCGAACTGGCCCTGCCGCAGCGCCTGCGCGAGCAGTATCCGGAGCTGGTCGCCCTGCCGCTCAATCCGCCCGTCAGCCGCAAGGTGGGCCTGGCCGTGCGCGACCGGCGCCAGAACACGCCCGCCACCAACGCCTTTTTCGACGTGGCCAGGCAGATGGCGCCGACCCTGGCGCCCCGGCGGGTCTAAACACGACTTAAAAAGTCTCCCACTCCTCGGACTGTTCCGTCTTGCGGGCAGCCGCCTTGGCGACAGGACGGCTGGCGATGCGCTGCACGACAGGTGGGCGCGCCACCGGTTTGACAGGCGCCGGCGCCTGTCCGTCATCGAGCTTGAACACGCCGACCACCTGCGCCAGGGTGCTGGCCTGGTCTTGCAGGCTTTCCGCCGCGGCGGCCGCCTCTTCCACCAGGGCCGCATTCTGCTGCGTCACCTGGTCCATTTGCGCAATCGCCTGGTTCACCTGCTCGATGCCGGAGCTTTGCTCGGCGCTGGCGGCCGTGATCTCGCCCATGATGTCGGTCACGCGGCGCACGCTGTCGACGATTTCCTGCATCGTCGCGCCGGCCTCGTCGACCAGGCGCGCGCCCGAATCGACCTTGCCCACGGAATCGTCGATCAGCAGCTTGATTTCCTTCGCTGCGCCGGCGGAGCGTTGCGCCAGGCTGCGCACTTCCGTCGCCACCACGGCAAAGCCCCGTCCCTGCTCGCCCGCGCGCGCCGCTTCCACGGCCGCATTGAGCGCGAGGATATTCGTCTGGAAGGCGATGCCGTCGATGACGCTGATGATGTCGACGATCTTCTTCGACGAATCGTTGATCGAGGCCATGGTATCGACCACCTGCGCCACCACTTGCCCGCCCTTGCTGGCCACGCCGGACGCCGATTGCGCCATCTGGTTGGCCTGGCGCGCATTGTCGGCATTCTGTTTCACGGTGCTGGTCAGCTCCTCCATCGAGGCGGCCGTTTCTTCCAGCGAACTGGCTTGCTGTTCCGTGCGCGACGACAGGTCCTGGTTGCCGGCGGCGATTTCCGACGATGACACTTTCACCGATTCGCTGGCCGTGCGGATTTTCACGAGCACGGCGGCGATCTTGTCGATGAAGCGGTTGAAGGCGCCGGCGATCTGCGCCAGTTCATCCACGCCGGAAGCGTCGAGGCGGCGCGTCAGGTCGCCTTCGCCCGAGGCGATATCGTCGAGCGCATCGCGCACCAGTTCCAGGCGTTTGAGCATTTTGAACACCAGCAGCGACAGCAGCAGCGCCGCCAGCCCCGTCAACAGCGCGGCCGTGACGGTGGCCGTCGTCAGCATCGTCTGCAACGCTTGCATGGCTTCCTGCTGGTCCAGCACCACGGCCAGCAGCCAGTCGGTGCCGGCCACGCGCGTGACATACAGCTTGCCGTCGCGCTCATCGAGGCGCACGGCATCGCTCGTGCGCGTGCTTTCCAGGCGGTTGACCTGCGCGGCCGACAGCGCCGCATCGAGTTTCACCACCGGCTGCAGGCTCAAATCATTGTTCGCATGGGCGATGATGGTGCCGCTCTGGTCGACGAGGAAGGCAAAGCTGTGCGGCGTCGGCTTGATCGCCACCACGTTGGCGATCACCGTATCGAGCAGCACGTCCGCGCCGGCCACCCCGCTCGGCGCCTCTTTCGGGCCGACGGGCGCCGTGAACGACACCACCAGCTTGTGGCTGGCCGCGTCCACATACGGCGGCGTGAGCATCGGCACGCCGGCCTTGACGGTGTCCGTGTACCAGGCGCGCGCGGTGGGATCGAAATCGGCCGGGCGGCCCGGATGGGTAAACACGGAGCGCTTGTCCGAGTAGCCGATGAACACTTCCGCAAAATCGCCGGCCTTTTCCGCGATCTGGAAGGCGCGCAGCGGATCGGGCGTCTCGGCGGACATGACGATGGACGCCATGACCTTTTTCTTGCCATCGACCCATTGCGCCAGCACGGCCGACTGGCTTTGCAGCAGTTGCTGCATCTGCTGGTCAGACGACGCCAGCATGCTGCTGCGCGTGGTGACGTAATTGGCGACCGACAAGGCCAGCATGGACAGCACGACGATGGCCACGCAAATGAGTACCAGCCGCGTGCGAAGGGAAGACAACATGATGGGCTCCTCGTTTCGATTTTATTGGCGTGAAACAGTGCTTTTGCACTACTTTCTCTACGAAAGCATTCTCACACAAAAATCGGAACAATTTTCATCAATATTCGGAATACAACACATATATTTCCACATGGAAACCTGTCTAACCCGGTCAAGCCATCAGCCGATCAACCCCCTTAGGCCGCTGGCCCGCTGCGTGCGGCGCAGGATGGCGTCGAACAGCACGGCCTGCGTGGGCGAGACGAGGGTGAAGAAGTCGCGCGCGCGCGTGATGCCCGTGTAAACCAGTTCGCGCGCCAGCATGGCGCCGCCTTCCTGCGGCAACACCAGCACAGTATGGCGGAATTCCGAGCCTTGCGACTTGTGCACCGTCATGGCGAACGCCGTCTCCACGTGGCGCAAACGCGTGGCCAGCACGCTGCGCACGTTTTCGCCTTCCAGGAAATACACGCGCAGGGAGCCGGGCCGCGCAGGGTCGCGCAGGGTCAGCCCGATGTCGCCATTGAACACGCCCGTGCCGTAGTCGTTGCGCGTGACCATCACGGGACGGCCCACATACCATTCGCTGCGGCGTATCAGCCCTTCCTTTTCCAGCCGCAGCTCGATGGCCGTATTCAGGCCCGCCACGCCCCATTCGCCCTCGCGCACGGCGCACAGGATGCGGAACGCTTCAAAAGCGTGCAGCACGGCGCGCACCCAGTCGTCGTGCTGCGCATAGCCCTCCTCACCCGCATTCACCAGTTCCAGGTAGGGCTGGTAGCCGCCCGGCGCATCGCTCCTGCCGCGCAGGGCCAGGCGCAGCACCTCGTCCGGCTGCGCGGTCACGCTCCACGCCAGCTGGCCGCCGCTGTCGCCGGCGAAACAGGCCTTGGCCAGATCCGGCCTGCCGCCGTTCACGGCCAGCGCCAGTTCGCCAATCGGACCGCTGAAACGGTGGCTGTGACGCAGCATCACCGTCTGCTGCGCCAGCGCGCCCGCCGCCCCCGCAAAGGCAGGTGGAATGGCCACGCCGCTGGCCGCCTGCGCATACGCGATGGTATCGGCCGTATAGCCGCCCGCCTGCGCGTCGTGGCACAAGTCGCCCAGCACGGCGCCCGCTTCCACGGACGCCAGTTGGTCCTTGTCACCCAGCAGGATCAGGATCGCCGTGGGCGGCAAGGCGTCGAGCACGGACGCCATCATCTCCAGGTGCACCATCGACGCTTCATCGACGATCAGCACGTCGACCTCGAGCGGATTGCCCGCGTGGTGGGCAAAGGCGCGCGTATCGGGCCGCGCGCCCAGCAGGCTATGCAGGGTACGCGCCGCGCCCATGCGCCGCGCCAGTTCCAGCAGGGGCAAGCCTTGATCACCGCGCGCCGCCTTCGCCGCCAAGCCTTCCAGCGCCTTGTCGATCGACTGCTTCAGCCGCGCGGCCGCCTTGCCCGTGGGCGCGGCCAGCGCGATGCGCAGCTGCTCCGGCTGCGGCGAGACGGCAAACAGCAGGGTCAAAAGGCTGGCTACCGTGTACGTCTTGCCCGTGCCGGGACCGCCCGTGATGATGGCCACCTTGCCGCGCAGGGCGACGGCGCACGCCACTTTTTGCCAGTCCGGGCCACCGTCCCGGGTCGGTTGATCGAACAGGATGTCGAGCCATTGCCGCACCTGCGCCAGCGGCGGCGTGCTCAAATCCTGCGCGCGCAAGGCGATTTTTCCGCCCACCAGGGTCTCGTCGCGCCAGTAGCGGCGCAGATACAAGCGGTCGCCATCGAGCACCAGCGGCTGGCGCACGTCGGCGGCGCCCACCAGCCACACCTGCGGCGCGCGGGCCAGCAGCGCGCGCCAGCCTGCGGCGCTGTCGGGCAGCGGGCCGGAAACGGCCAGCACCGCATGCCACAGCTCCTCGCTCCAGCCCAGCAGCTGCGACGGTTCGCCGGCCAGGTCAGCCAGCATCAAACAGCTGTGGCCCCGCCCTTCCAGCTCGGACAGCACCACGCACGCCACCGCCACGGCGGGCGCATCCGGCGCCTGCTCGTCCAGGCTGGCGATGAAGCGGGCAAAGGCGGCGCTCAGGCGGCGCAGATGGCCATCCTCGGCGACGCCGTCGACATGGGCAAACAAAGCGTTCATCTGTGCGTCATGCTGCATGGTGTTCCGTTTCTTCTAACAGTTGATCGAGGCCGTCCAGCAGTTCCAGCTGCGGCGCCAGCCAGTAGCAGCCATGCGTGTCCGCATTCGCGATGCCGCGCAGGAACAGGAAAATGGCGCCGCCCAGGTGTTCGGCCGGGTCGTAGGCGTCGCCGAGGCGGCTTTTCAGCAGCCGGTGCAGGGCCAGCATGTAGATGGCGCCCTGGATATCGTAGCGGTGCTGCGCCATGCCCGCCGCCAGTGCGGCCGTGTGGTAGGCCGCGTCGTTGGCGCCCAGCGCATTCGACTTGTAGTCGAGCACCCAATAGCGGCCATCCTGTTCGATCACCAGGTCGGCAAAGCCTTTCAGCATGCCGTGCAGCTGGCGTCGCGGCAGCACGGGACGGGGCGTGCCGTCGAGCAGCAGGCGCGTGCACAGCTGGTCGAGCGCGCCCGTGGACAAATGCTCGCTGGGGAACCAGAACTCCATCTCGGACAAGGTGCTGTCCAGCTGCGACAGCGACGCATCGAGCAGCGGCAGCGGCGTGACGGCGACTTCCCTGAGCCAGGCGATGGCGTCTTCCTGGCGGTGGCCCCAGCCCGCCCGCTCGCAGCGCGCCGCGAGGCGCGCGTCGAAGTGCGCTTCGTGGACGCTGTCGAAGCCTTCGCTGCCCATCCACTCGAGCTGCTCGTGCAGGAAATTGCCGGGCACGGAGCCGCGCGGGAAGCGGTGCCATGGCGCGTCGCCCGTCTGCAGCGGCGAGACCGCTGGCACGCCCGTGCCATCTTCCAGCAGGGTTTCTTCCAGCGCCCGCTGCGGCACGTGCGGGGCCGCCACGGCGCCGATCTGGCGCGTCAGCGACGTAAAGCTGCCCACCGACCAGTCGCGCTCGAATTCGCCCGCGAACACGGGCGCGGGGCGCAGTTCGGGACGCCGCTCGATCCGGTCCAGCACCGTGCAGGCGTCGGGCTGCGCCAGGGAAGCCACGTAGATGGCGTCGCAGCTGCCCGCCACCTGCTGCCAGCGCAGCAGCAATTGCTCCGCCGGCAGCTTGTCGCCGCCCGTCAGCAGATAGCCGAGCGCAGATTCGTGCAAGGTATTCTCGCCCGCCTTGCGCGCCGCCTGGGCGGCCACGCCCAGCCACAGGAAGTGGCGCGCGCGCGTCAGGGCCACGTACAGCAGGCGCAAGTCTTCCTCGATGCGCGCTTCCTCGACCGCCGCCATGGCTTCGTCGGACAGCGACAAGTCGAGGCGGCGTTCGCCTTTGTCATCCGCATAGTCGAAGAAACTGCGGTTGCGCTTATCCACCTTGCGCGCCGTGACGGCAAACGGCAGATACACGAGCGGGTATTCGAGGCCCTTGGATTTGTGCACGGTGATGACTTTCACCAGCTCCGCATCGCTTTCCAGGCGCAGCACGCGCTCGTCGCCGCCCTCGCCTTCGCCGGCGATCTGCTCGGCCAGCCAGCGTATCAGCGCCTGTTCGCCATCGAGCTGGCGGCTGGCCGATTGCAGCAGTTCGGCCAGGTGCAGCAGATTCGTCAAACGCCGCTCGCCGCCCGTCTGCTGCAGCAGCATGGCGGGCAATTGCAGCTCGTGGATGAAGCGGCGCAGCATGGCCAGCACGCCCTGGCGCTGCCAGATCAGGTGCAAGGCCTTCAACTGCTCGACCCGGCGTTCCCATTCCAGTTCGTCGCTGGACAGGCGCGCCAGCTCGCCCAGCGACAGGCCGATGGTGCGCGTGGCAAAGGCGGCGCGCGCCAGTCCCCCGTCGAGCGGGTTGGCCAGCGCCGCCAGCCAGCGCAGCACGTCTTGCGCTTCCTCGCTGTCGACGACGGAATCCTTGTCGGACAGGTAGACGCTGGCGACCCGGCGGCGCGCCAGCGCGCGGCGGATGGCGGCCGCCTCCTTGCGGTCGCGCACGAGGATGGCGACGTCGGCCGGCTGCAGGCGCGCAAAACCGTCGGGGCCATCGAAACCGGCTTGCGCATCGCCCAGCATGGCGACGATGTGCTCGGCGCAGTGCTGCGCGAAATACTCGCGGTAGCTGTCGCCGCGCAGCCCTTCATCGCTGGCGCAGGCGGCCAGCAGCGCCGGCAGCGGGCCGCCGGCGTTCACCAGGTGCTCGGCGCGGCCCTTGGCGTCGACGGCTTCGAACGGCAGCGGATTGTCATTCCCTTTGCGGTAGCGGAAGGCACCAAGCGGTACTTCGTCGCGCTCCGCGTGCAGGAACAGCTGGTTGACGGCAGCGACCAGCGGCGCCGTCGAGCGGTAGTTGGTGCCCAGCTGGTAGTGGCGGCCGGTCGTCGCGCGGCGCGCCGCCAGGTAGCTCTGGATGTCGGCGCCGCGAAAGCCGTAGATCGACTGTTTCGGGTCGCCGATCAAAAACAGGCCCAGCGCCGGATCGTTGTCGGCGATGCGGTACAGCAGGTTGAAAATCTGGTACTGGGCCGGCGCCGTATCCTGGAATTCGTCGACCATGGCCAGCGGATACTGGTCGATGATGCGCTGGCGTAGGGCCGCGCCATTCTCGCCGGCCAGCGCGTCGTGCAGCCGTTGCAGCATGTCGGCAAAGCCGAACTGGCGCGACTGGCGCTTCAACTGATCCATCCGCCGCGCGATGGCCGCCGCCGCATGCAGGTGCAGCTTGTGCGCCAGCGGCGTCAATGCCGCCAGGGCGATTCCCAGCGCCTCCGTATGCGCGAAGCACTCGGGCACCTGCGCCGTGAAACTCTTGGCAAACGCGTCTTCGATACCGAACGGCGTCAAGCGTTCCCACGCCTTGGCCGTGATGGCCGGCAGCAGCAACAGCGGGTCTTGCGCCCACTTGCGCAAGCCGTCGAACCACTTCGCCAGATTGTCCGGCTTCATCTTGACGCCGTTAAAACACTTGGGATTGGCGGCGCGGTGGTCGTTGATCCAGGCGGCCATCTGGTCGACGCGCTCGACCCAGCCCGCCTTCAGGCTGGCCAGCTGCGCGGCCAGTACCCGCTGTTCGCGCGCGATCAGGGCAGATAGCGGTTCTTCGTCGGCCATGCCCATGATATCCGCGCGGCGCGCCAGCTCGCGCGCGCCCTTCTTCAGCGCCCCCACGTCGGACCAGCAGGCCAGCAGCACGTCGAGTGCCTGCGGCGGCAAGGGATAGACTTGCTGGCGCCAGTAATCGTGGGCCGCATCCTCGAACAGGGCTTGCTCGTCGCTGACCAGCTCTTCGTCGAACAGGCTGCCGCTGTCGAACGCGTGCTCGCGCAGCATGCGCTGACACCAGGCGTCGATGGTGAAAATGGCCGCTTCATCCATCGTCTCGGCGGCCAGCATCAGCCGGTGCGCGGCCTTTTGCCGCTCGCTCTCGTCCGGATAGGACTCCAGCAAGGCGTCGAGAAACGGGTCGTTGCCGCCGGATCCAATGCCGAATTCGTGGCGAAAATAGGCCGCCGCCTCGATCAGGCGCTCGCGCACGCGGTTCGACAATTCGCGCGTGGCGGCGCGGGTAAATGTCATCACGAGGATGTCGGCCGGCAGCAAGGGGCGCATGAAACGGCTGCCGTCGTCGCCATGCCCCAGCACGAGGCGCACGTACAGCGCGGCGATGGTCCAGGTCTTGCCCGTGCCGGCCGAGGCCTCGATCAGACGTGAGCCATGCAGGGGGAACGCCAGGGGGTTGAGCAGATGGCTCGTCATTGTTCTTCTCCCGCGCCGTCATCGGGCGCGCTGATCGGGTCGATGGTGATGTGTTCTTGCAGCCAATCGGCCAGCGGGCCATACAGCTCCCGCGTGCAGTCCTGCCATGCTTCTTCGGCGGCCAGCGCGGAAAACTCGGGCCACAAGCGCGCCAGGCACAGTTCATCGCGCTCGCCCGAGATATCGAAGCCGCCATCGTAGACGGCGCGCGGGTCGCCCTGCTGTACCAGCGCCAGCCCCGTCTTGCACGCCGTGGGCAGCGGATGGTTCATGCCTTCGCGCCACAGCGCCAGCAAGGTGGCCAGGGCGGCGCGCGAAGCGGCCGAATCGAGCGGCGCCATGCTGACGATGGCGTCGCGCGCCACCAGGTAGCCGGTGACGGGAAAGCCGAGGGCGGCGGCGGCCAGCTGGCGCAGCCACATCAGCATCAGCTTGTCGCCGCGCGCCAGGCCCGCCTTGTCCGTCACCTTCGAGGAAATCTGCATCAGCCAGGCCGTCTCCCGCCCGTTGCTGCACAATTTGTCGAGCCAGTCGTCGATCTGCACTTCGCCAAACGGCAGGTTGATGGCGCGCTTGTCAGCCGCGTACGGGAACGAGGCGCGCAAGGACAGCCACGCGCTGCGCACGGGCACCAGCGCCTCGACCAGTTGCGCCTGCACTTGCTGGCCGATCAAGCCGATGGGCAGCACGCCTTCGCGCGCCAGCTTCGCTGCGCGCGCTTCCAGGCTGGCGCGCACGTCGTCCGCCGCTTCCAGGGCGCCGCCGTCGTCCAGCATGGTGTCTTCCAGCAGATAGCGTTCGAGCGCATTCAGGCCAAATGGCTCTTCATCCTCGCCCAGCATGGCCGCATCGGCGAAATACACGCTCAAGCGGCGGCGGAAAAAGTACTTGACGGGCTGGCGCAAAAAGCTGGCCAGCTCGCCCAGTTTCAGGCGGGTGCCGGGATCGAGCTCGTAAGGACCCAGCGGCAGCACGGCGGCCTGCGCATCCGCATCGGCATGCGCGACACGCCATTCGCGCGCATACGTGAGCAAGCCATCGGCCTCGAAATAGCGGCGGCTGAACGGCTGCAGCGCATGCTCGGTGGTCAGCGATACCAGGTGCCGGTCCAGCGACCAGCCGGCGGCCAGGTAATCGCGCAGCTGCGACACCAGCACGGACGGCGGCTGCTCGGAATTGTCGCGCACATTGCGCCCCACCCAGCTCACGTACAATTTATCGCGCGCGGCCAGCAAGGCTTCCAGCATCAGGTAACGGTCGTCGTCGCGGCGCGAACGGTCACCCGGGCGCGCCATGCCGGGCAGCGCCAGCAAGTCGAAATCGGCCTTCTGCGCGCGGCGCGGGAAATCGCCGTCGTTCATGCCCAGCAGGCACACGACGCGGAACGGCACGGCGCGCATCGGCATCAGGGTGCAGAAAGTCACGCCGCCGGAGACGAATTGATGATTCAGGGTCGGCTCGTCCAGCGCGCCCAGCCACGCCACGCGCAGCACGGACAGAGGCACCGGCTCGACGAAGCCCGCGTGTTCGCAGGTTTCCAGCCAGCCCTGCAAGGCGCCTTCGAGCTGCGCCAGGGTCAAACGGTCGCCCTCGTCGTCGGCGTCGAAAAAAGCGGCCAGCAGCGCGCGCGCCTGCACGCCCCACTCGGCTGGCGTGCGCGCGCCGGCCAGCACCGTGCGCCAGTGCAGCAGCGCCTCGACCAATTGCGCCAGCGAGCCCGCCAGCGCCGCATCGAGGCCGCCCACTTCCGCATACGGTTCGATGCCGCCAAAGCTGGCGCCACTGCCGCTGGCATAGCCGAGCAGCATGCGCCGCACGCCGAAGATCCACGCATTCTGTTCCCCGGCCGCACCCAGCCCCAGGCCGGCGCGGTGTTCCTGGTCCAGGCCCCAGCGCACGCCCGCCCCTTCGATCCAGGCGCCCAGCGTGGCCAGGTCGTCCGGCTGCAGGCCGAAACGTGTCGCCAGCGCCGGCACGTCGAGCAAGTCGCGCACCTCGCTCTGGCGGCAGCGCTGCTGCGGCAGCTGCAGCAGCCACTCGAGCGCGACGAGCAGCGGGTTGACGCTGCGGTCCTTCACGTCACCGATCTCGAACGGGATGAAACGCTCGTCATTGCGCCGGTACTGGCCGAAGACGGCGTGGATGGCGGCCGTGAAGGTGTCGATGTCGGGCACCATCACCACCACGTCGCGCGGGCGCAGGCCCGTTTCGGCGCTGTGCGCGAACATGGCCAGCAGCTGGTCGTGCAGCACTTCCACTTCGCGCTGCACGCTGTGCGCCACGTGAAATTCGATCGAGCGGTCGCCTGGCTCGGGCGGCACCTGCTCATGCTCGGCCAGCGGGCGCAGTTCGCGGATGGCCACCTGCACCTGCTGCAGCAGGGTCTCGCCCGTTTCCTCGCCAAACAGGTCGATGCGCAGGCTGTCGTCACGCCCCTCGGCTTGCGCGTGTTCGTCGAATTCGTCGAGCATGCGGATGAAATCGCGCCCTTGCCTGCCCCAGCTGGCCAGCAGCGGGTGGCTGTGCGCATGCAGCGCTTCGAGCGGGATTTGCGCCAAGTCGGTGCCGTTGCGCTGCCGCTGGCGCTTGTTTTCCGCGCGCAGCAAGTCGCGCCCGTCGATGATGTCGCCCCAGTAGAACTGACACGGATTCGGCACGGCCAGCACCACCTGCGTGTGGCGCGCCAGCGCGGCCAGCGCCTGCAAGGTCTGGTACGGCAAGGCCGACACGCCAAACAGCACCACGCGGCGCGGCAGCTTGCCGGCAGGCGCATCGCCGGCGGCTATCGCCGCCAGGAAGGCGTCGTGGATGTCGGCGCGGCCCGTGTCACGCTCGAAAGCCTCGACGTCGGCAGCCACGGCGCGCCACAACTGCGCCTGCCAGCGCTGGTCGTCCTTCAGTGCGATGGTTTCATTGCGGGCCGTGCGCAGCTGGTCGCGCCCCGCCGCCCAGTCGGCCAGCCAGTCGGCGCGGTAGACCTGGTACTGGTCGAACAAGTCGGCCAGGCGCTCGGCCAGCTGCAGCCGGCGCTCGCTGTCGCCATCGGCAAGGAAGTAGCGCAGCGGCGCGAATACCGGCTCGGCCAGCAAGGACGGCAACAGGCGCATCAAACGCCACGTCAGCGGTGATTTATCGAACGGCGACACGCGCGGCACGCGCTCGCGCCCCAGCATGCCCCGGTAGCTTTCCCACAGCAGGCGCGCCGGCAGCGCGATGCGCGTGGCGGCGCACACCCCCATCTCCTCGGCCAGGGCGATCTTCAGCCATTCGGCCACGCCGTTCGACTGCACCAGGAAGATATCCGTTTCCAGGGGCGCCAGCGGATGCTGGCGCAGCCACTGGAAGACGGCGGCGCGCAGCTGTTCCAGCTGGTTGCCATGCAGGATGAGGAGGCCGGGCGTGACGGGAGTATGCATGCAGATCCGATGGGTTGCCGCGTCTCCGGCCGGGTGGCCGGAGACGTCAAACGCGTATTATCGCCGCTGCCTGCGTCAGGGGGCGTCGCTGGCGGCAAATTCCACGGAAATTTGTTCCGCCACCTGCGCCAGGGCCGGCCCCAGGGCCGTCAGCAAGGCGCGCGCCTGCTGCAAGTCGCCGCCAAGGCGCAAGCCTTCGATCGACGCGCACAGGCCGGCAAAGGCATGGGCGCCAACGGCCAGCGCCGACGATTTGCTGCGGTGTCCCAGGTCGGCCAGGCGCCCCAGGTCTTCCAGCGCCATGGCTTGCTCCATTTCGGCGATGCCGTCGCGCGCCGTATCGAGAAACAGCTGGGTGTACTTGCGCATCTTCACGGGGTCATTGCTGAACGTGAGCGCCAGGGTGGCCAGGTCGAGAATCGCCGTATCGCGCAAGTCCGGCGAGGCGGCCGATGGCGGCGCTTTCGGCACCGCCACCAGCCTGTCGCCCGCGCGCACATGGCCGATGCCGCCGATGCCGCCAATCCCGCCACGCAGGCGAAACCATTTCGCCAGCAGGTGGAACAGCAGATTCGGGGCGATCGGCTTTGTCAAAAATTCGTCCATGCCGGCCGCCAGGCAGCGGGCGCGGTCTTCGCTGCCTGCATTGGCCGTCATGGCGATCACCAGCAGGCCGGCAAGCTGCGGGTCGGCGCGGATGCGGCGCGTCGCCTCGAAGCCGTCCATCTCCGGCATCTGCACGTCCATCAGCACGCAGTCGTAGCGCCGGTGGGCCAGCAATTCCAGCGCTTCGCGGCCATTGCAGGCGACGCAGACGGTGGCGCCAGCGTCTTCCAGCAATTCGCAGCCCACCTGCTGGCTGAAGACGTTATCTTCCACCAGCAGGATGGATGCGCCACGGATCACGCCCAGCACTTCCGGTTCCACTTCGGCGATGCGCTCGTCGCTGGCCTGCGCGCTTTTCTCCAGGCGCGCCGTGAACCAGAAGGTGCTGCCCAGGCCAGGCTGGCTGTACACGCCCACCTTGCCCCCCATGAGCTCCACCAGCTGCTTGCTGATCACCAGCCCCAGGCCGCTACCGCCATACTTGCGCGTGGTCGACGGGTCGGCCTGGTGGAAGGAGCGGAACAGCTGCGCCACCTCTTCCTGATTCATGCCGATGCCGCGGTCCTGCACTTCGAAGCGCAGCATGCCGTGGCTGCCCCGCTCCTCGGACTGGCGCACGCGCACGAAGATGCTGCCATTGTCGGAAAACTTGATGGCGTTGCTGGTCAGGTTCAGCAGGACCTGCTCCAGGCGCAGCGGGTCGCCGCGCCAGCGCTGCGGCAGTTCCGGCGCGATATCGAACTGCAGCGCCAGGCCCTTGACGGCGGCCGCGTCGCCGAGCTGGCTGGCGATGTTCGCCAGCAGGGTGTCGAGACGGAAGTCCAGCACTTCCAGTTCCAGCTTGCCCGCTTCGATCTTGGAAAAGTCGAGGATGTCGTTGATCAGGCCCAGCAAGTGCTGCCCCGAGTGGAAGATCTTCTGCAGATAGTCGCGCTGGCGCGCGTCGGCCACGGATTTCAGCGCCAGGTGCGCCATGCCGATGATGCTGTTCATCGGCGTGCGGATTTCATGGCTCATGTTCGACAGGAAGTCGCTCTTGGCCTGGCTGGCCGCGTCGGCCTGTTCCTTCAGGCGATGCAATTCCGTCACGTCGGTGGACAGGCCGATCAGGCCCGTGACGGGACCGGGCAAGCCCAGCGGCACCTTCACGCTCCACAAGTGATGCACCTGGCCCTGCGCATCGACGAAGCGCTCCTCGCCGACGAACTTGGCGCCGCTGTCGAACACCTGGCGCTCCGTGCGCTGCACGGACGCCGCCGCATCGCCGAGCATCAATTCGCCATCCTGGCGGCCGATCAGCTGCTCCACCGAACGGCCCAGTATCTTCGCCGTGCGCGCATTCACGTAGCGGTAGCGCAGGTCGGCGTCCTTCATGTAGACGTAGGCGTCGACGCTGTCGAGCACCGTATCGAGCAGGGTGCGCTGCGCCACCGCGTTGCGGCGCGAACGGTACAGGGTGAAGATATAGCCATAAATGAGCAGGGTGCCGGCCACGCCGACGGCCAGCGCCAGCCACGGGAAATAGCGGTCGAAGGGGCTGTACAGCTCCGCCTTGCGCACGCGGAAATGGGCTTTCCACAGGCCGCCCTGGTACGCCACGGGCAGCACCTGGTCGAAATAGTCGGCATCGCTGCCCGGTTGCGGCGGCGTCGCCGCCAGGTCGCCGTCATCGTTGAACAGCAAGCGGTCCTGCGGCGTGATGCGCAGGACGCCATCGGCGGGCGTCGCATCGGCAGCGCTGTACAGGGTCAGGTGCAGCGGCTCCAGGGCGCTGCGTTCGAGCGCGCTGTGCACCAGCTGCGCCACGCCAAAGCCGATGCCGACGGACCCCTGATAGGCGGCGCGACGCTCGGCCACGCTGCCTTGCGGCATGCCGTTGCGGTACACGGGCAGGCGCATGCCCAGGCCCACGTGCGCGGGAGGCCCCTTGATCATGATCACCTGGCCAGACGCGCTGACTTCGCCGCTGTCGCGCGCCTGCGCCAGGGACTGCGCCACCAGCGGGTTGGCGCCGATATCGACGCCCATGCGTTCGGCCAGCAGGGAATCGGGTTCCAGATAGGTGAGCACCGCGTATTCCGGCCGCTCCCCCGCGGGACGGATGGTGAAGGCGGGATAGCCGCGCGGCGCCAGGCTGGTGTCGCGGCGCACGGCCTCGATGAAGGCGGCGCGCTGCGCCGACGGGACGGCCACCGCGTAATTGACCGATTCGATGGCCGGGAACTGGCGCGCGATATCGAGGCCGGCCACGTAATCGTGAAACTGCCGGCGCGTCAGCTGCTCGCTCGTGCGAAACAGGGCTTCGAGGCCGCGCAGCAGGTCGGAATAGCTTTTTACGCGCGTGATCAGGCTATGCTGGGCGCCATGCGTGAGGTTGTCGAAACGCTGTTCGGCATCGTCGTCGACCGTGCGCGCCGCGCCCGCATACAGGGCGCCGCCCACCGCCAATGCCAGCAGCAAGCCACCCGCCCATATCCTGATGCCTGATCCCGCCCCGCGCTTGCTCAAAGTGTGCATTGTCGATCGCTTATTCCGGTTTCCTTGAATGTGCGGCGCCCCGGCCGCCCAGCAAGTACGAGGATACTATCAAAGCCCCTGTGCGACGCACCTGTACATGAAAAAAAGCGCGTTCGATGGTTGCCCTGGAAAACACCTGGCGCCTAGGCACCCCGCAACGCCCCGGCCAGGAAGTCGCAAAAGGCGCGCACCTTTTCCTGCACGTGGCGTCCGTCGGGCGTCAAGGCATACACGCCGCGCCTGGCCATGCCGTGCGACGGCAGCACGCGCACCAGGGCGCCGCTGGCCAGCAGCGGCGCGGCGACGAACGACGGCAGCGCGCCCACGCCTATGCCCGCCGCCAGCATGTCGGCCAGCAGCAGGCTGCTGTCGGCGGAAAAGCGCACGGGCAGGACGATGCTGCTGCTCCCTTCCGGGCCGTCCAGCTGCCAGACGCCGGGGCTGTCGGCCAGGCGGTAAGCCAGGCAATCGTGGCCGTGCAAGTCCTGCGCCAGCCGGGGCGTGCCGCGCCGCGCCAGATAGGCGGGAGATGCGCAAATCATTTGCTCGACATCGCCCAGGCGGCGCGCCACCAGGGACGAATCGGCCAGCGCGGCGCGGATGCGCAGCGACACGTCATAGCCCTCGCCCACCACGTCGCGCAGGCGGTCGTCCAGCGTCATCTCGATTCTCACTTCCGGATGGCGCGCCATGAACACCGGCAGCAGCGGCGACAGCACCTTCAAGCCAAACGACAGCGGCGCATTCACGCGCAAGCGTCCCGCCACCTTGCCGGTGCAGCCGCGCGTGGCCAGTTCCAGCGCGTCGATTTCATCGAGCAGCCGGCAGCATTCCAGATAATAGGCGCGCCCGCCGTCCGACAAACTCATGCGCCGCGTCGTGCGCACCAGCAGCACCGTGCCCAGATGCGCCTCCAGCTGGCGCACCTGCTTGCTGATGGCCGCCGCCGACTGGTGCAGGTCCAGCGCCGCCTTGCTGAAGCTGTCGCGCTCGACCACCTTGCGAAACACGCGCATGTGCGCCAGGACATCCATGATTCTTTCCTTGCAGTTGAATATCTTATTATTTTATCGCTGATTATCATTGAAATTGAAAATAATATGATGGCGGCTTCTTCATTCATGTCACGCAAGGAGTACCCCATGTTCAAACCATCCGCCACCCTGGCCACCCTGCTGCTGGCGCTGCTGGCCGGCGCAGTGCAAGCCGCCCCGGCCACCGCCCTGCCCGAAGTGGGCATCAGCCCCTGGGGCCCGAAAGACGAGATCGGCCGCCTGAACCTGATGACGGCCGCCTCGCGCGCCGCCATCCTGGCCCGCATCGACGGCGGCAAGAGCTACGACCTGGCCGTCGATTTCTACATCGGCATGCCCAGCTGGCAGGCGGCAGGCGACCCGCCCTACCAGATGTGGATGACGCACACGCCGAAGGGCAACGTGGTGGCCGACTCGATGCACGTGGGCGAACAGATGAACCGCCACGTCAGTTACACGGGCTCGGCCGTGTCCATGTATGCGCACATGGGCACGCATATCGACGCGCTCAACCACTTCGGCTTGAACGGCAAGATCTGGAACGGTTTTACGGAAGAGCAATACCTGGGCGACCGGGGCTGGACCGTGACGGGCGCGGAAAAACTGCCGCCCATCGTCGCGCGCGGCGTGCTGATCGACGTGGCCGTGGCCAGGGGGTTACAGCAACTGCCCGACAATTACCGCGTGACGCGGCAGGATTTGCGCGCGGCGCTGGCGCAACAGAAGGTGACGCTGGAAAAAGGCGACGTGGTGCTGATACGCACGGGCCGCATGCAGCACTATGAGCAGGCGCAAGCCTACATGGCGAACCCGCCCGGTCTGTCGCTGGACGCGGCGAAATTCCTCGTCGAAGATGGCGGCGCCATGGTGGTGGGCGCGGACAACCTCAGTTTCGAGGCGTTTCCCTCCGAAGTGGCCGGCAATTACTTGCCCGTGCACACGTATCTGCTGGCGCAGCAGGGCACGCCCATCCTGGAACTGGTCGACCTGGAAGGCTTGTCGCGCGACAAGGTCTACCAGTTCGCCTTCATCGGCGCCTCGCTGAAATTCCGCGGCGGCGACGCGGCGCCCATCCGCCCCGTGGCCCTGCCGATCCGCTAAGTCACACGGCCGCGGCCAGCAAGGCGCCATGGTCACCCCAGGCATCGGCGCAGCGCACCACCTCGCCCACGACGATGATGCTGGGGCTGCCCAAGCCGCTGGCCAGCAAATCGTCCGGCAAGCGCTGCAAGGTGCTCAGCAGTTGGCGTTGCGCCGGCAAGCTGGCCGATTGCACCACGGCCACGGCCGTGCCGGGCGCCATGCCGCCAGCCAGCAAGCCGGCCTGGATGGCCACCACCCTGGCCACGCCCATGTAGATGACGAGCGTCAGGCCGCTTTGCGCCAGCGCAAGCCAGTTCGGTTCGGACGCGCTATCCTTGCCATGGCCCGTGACAAAAATGGCGCCCTGGCTCCAGCCGCGGTGCGTCAGCGGCACGCCGATGCTGGACGGCGCGGCCAGGCCGCTGCTGATGCCAGGGATCACCTCGACGGCCACGCCGTGGCTGCGCAGGTAGGCGCGCTCTTCGCCGCCGCGCCCGAACAGATAGGGGTCGCCCCCTTTCAGCCGCACCACGTGCAGGCCGGCGCGGGCTTCGGCCAGCATCAGGCGCTCGATGAAGGCTTGCGGCGTGGAAGCACAGCCGCCCCGCTTGCCCACCTCGACCACGCGCACGCCGGGCGCCGCATGCGCGAGGATGGCCGGATTGACGAGATCGTCGATCAGCACCACGTCGGCCCGCGCGATGGCCTTCACGGCCTTGATGGTCAGCAAGTCCGGATCGCCGGGACCGGCGCCGACCAGGGTCACGCTTCCAAGTTGCGCCATGATGAACTCTCCAATCAGAAAAAATGGCCGATGGCAAACGATGCCGCGTACGCTTCCGGTGCGCTGCCGTCCCACACGACGCCGTCGCACAGGGTCGAGCTGCGCAGCGGTGACGACGGCAAGGGCGTGGCCGTCATTTCCGCCGCCTGGCGATACAGGTCGATGCGGTTGACTTGCCTAGCCACCGCCAGGTAATCGGGTTCGTCGCGCAGCAAGCCCCAGCGCCGGTGCTGGGTCATGAACCACATGCCGTCCGACAGGTAGGGGAAATTGACGGCGCCGGCGCCATAAAACTTCAAACCGTGCGCCTCGTCCCACGTCTTGCCCAGGCCATCCTGATAATGACCGAGGATGCGCGGCGCCAGCGTTTCCTGCGGCGTATTCAGATAAGCAGGCTCGGCCAGGGTGGCCGCCATGGCCAGCCGGTTGGCATCGCTGGCATCGATCCAGCGCCCCGCCTCGAGCACGGCGGCGATCAGGGCGCGGCAACTGTTCGGATGCTGGTGGGCAAACGCGGCGCTGGTGCCCAGCACCTTGCCCGGATGGTCGGGCCAGATGGCGCCGCTGGTGGTGGCCGTCACGCCCACGCCATCGACGATGGCCTTGTAACCCCATGGTTCGCCCGCGCAAAAACCATCCATCTGCCCCGCGCGCAAGGCGGCCACCATCTGCGACGGCGGCACCGTCATCACGCGCGCGTCGCGCAGCGGATCGATGCCCTGCGCGGCCAGCCAGTATTGCAACAGCATCGCGTGGTTGCCGGTCGGGAAAGTATGCGCAAACGCAAAGGGCCGCGCCGCGCCGCGCATGTGCCGCGCCAATGTGGGGCCATCGTGGGCGCCCTCGCGCGCCAGCGCCGCCGACAGGGTGACGGCCTGGCCGCTGTGATTGAGATTCATCAATACGGCCATGTCGTGCCGCTGCCCGCCAATGCCCATCTGCACGCCATACACGAGACCGTACAACACGTGGGCAGCGTCGAGTTCGCCGCTATTCAATTTGTCGCGCACGCCGGCCCACGACATCTCCCGGCTCAGTTCGATCTTGATGCCGTATTTTTCATCCAGGCCCAGCTTTGAAGCCATCACCAGCGAGGCGCAATCGGTCAGCGGCAGGTAGCCGATGCGTATCGTCTGTTTTTCCGGCTGCAGTGGGCGCGTCGGGTGGGCATTGGCGCCCGCTTGCTGTGTCATACCATTCCTTGCTGATAAATACTGTTTTGCCGTGCCGACATGGGCAAGGTCATGCCCATCCAGCAGCAAGGACCGTGCCTGCGCATGCCCTGTCCCAGGCAGCTGGAAGCGCACCGGAATGGTGCACTGCACCAACATGTGTCAGGAAATGGACGATTCATCCCAGCAAGTCCTCCACGTCGAGGATGCGCTGGGCAATGTCCGCCAGCTTGAGTTTCTTGTTCATGGCCATGCTGCGCAAGCGCTGGTAAGCCTGGTCTTCCGTCAAGCCGTGATGCGTCATCAACAGGCCCTTGGCCCGTTCGATCACCTTGCGCTCAAACAACTTGTGCCGCGTGTCGAGCAATTCGGCGCGCAATTTTTCTTCCTGGCGAAAGCGCGCCAGCGCCACGTTCAGCACGGGCAAGATGCGCTCGGCATGCAAGCCGGCCACGATATAGGCGGACACGCCGGCCGCCATGGCCGCATCGATGCTGGCCGTGGCGCCGTCTTCCGTGAACAGCACGATGGGACGGCGCTCGTCGCGCGTGGCGATGACGATGTGCTCGAGCACGTCGCGCGCATCCGATTCGGCGTCGATGATAATGAGGTCAGGCTGCAGTTGCGCGATGCGCTCGGGGAGGTAAAGGTCGGCTGGCAGGGAGGCGACGATGTCGAAACCCGATTCCAGCAAGCCGATGCGCAGGGCATTGCCGCGCTGCACCTGGGCAGCCAGGGCCGCATTCTCGTGCACGCCGTGCTCGACAATGGTGTTGACGACAACGATGCGCAAAGGCTGGGTACGGCTGGACGTCATGGGAGCGATCTGCAATGGCTAAACAATTAACCATTGCAGTAAGCAAGAAGCGAACCAGCCGGTTTTACAGCGGATTTTACTTCAAGGTCGGCATGGCGAATTCCGCCCCGGCCGCCGTCGAGGCCGGCCAGCGCTGCGTGACAGCCTTCTGTTTCGTGTAGAAACGCACCGATTCCGGGCCGTGCGCGTGGTGGTCGCCGAACAGGCTGCGCTTCCAGCCGCCGAAACTGTGGAAGGCCATCGGCACGGGGATCGGCACGTTCACGCCCACCATGCCGACTTGTACCCGGTGCGTGTATTCGCGCGCCGTGTTGCCGTCGCGCGTATAAATAGCCGTGCCGTTGCCATACTCGTGCGCATTGACCAGGTCCAGCGCGGTAGCGAAATCGGGCACGCGCACGATGCAGAGGACGGGGCCGAAGATTTCCTCTTTATAGATCGTCATCTCCGGCGTGACATGGTCGAACAGGCTGCCGCCAAGGAAAAAGCCCTTTTCGTGGCCGGGCAAGACGAAACCGCGCCCGTCACTGACCAGCTTGGCGCCTTCCTTGACGCCCGTGGCGATGTAGCCGGCAATTTTGTCCTTGTGCACTTGCGTCACTACGGGGCCCATTTCCGCTGTTAAATCCATGCCTTGCGTGATTTTCAGGGCGGCGATGCGGGGCACCAGCGCCTCGACCAATTGATCCGCCACATTGCCCACCGCCACGACGACGGAAATGGCCATGCAGCGCTCGCCCGCCGAACCGAACGCCGCGCCCATCAGGGCGTCGACCGTCTGCGGAATGTCCGCGTCCGGCATGACGACCATGTGGTTTTTCGCGCCGCCCAAGGCTTGCACGCGCTTGCCCTGGGCGCAGCCGGTGGCATAGATATACTCGGCGATCGGCGTGGAACCGACGAAACTGACGGCGCGCACGTCCGGGTGGTGCAACAAGCCATCCACGGCTTCTTTATCTCCCTGCACCACGTTGAAGACGCCGTCCGGCAAGCCCGCGTCCGTCAACAACTGCGCCAGCAGCAGGCTGGCCGACGGGTCGCGCTCGGACGGTTTCAAGACGAAGGTATTGCCGCAGGCAATCGCCATCGGGAACATCCACATCGGCACCATCACGGGGAAATTGAACGGCGTGATGCCGACGCAGACGCCCAATGCCTGGCGGATCGACCAGGCGTCGATGCCGCCGGCCACTTGCTCCGAATATTCGCCCTTCATCAGCTGCGGGATGCCGCAGGCAAATTCCACCACTTCGATGCCGCGCGTCACTTCCCCTTTGGCATCCGTGAACACCTTGCCGTGTTCGGCCGTGATCAGGGCCGCCAATTGATCCGCATGTTCTTCCAGCAACTCCTTGAACTTGAACATGACCCTGGCGCGGCGCAGGGGCGAGGTTTGCGACCATGCGGGAAAGGCCGCGTGAGCGGCAGCCACGGCCGCGTTCAGCTCGGAAGGCGTCGCCAGCGATACTTTCGCCGTGACGCTACCCGTGGCGGGGTTGAAGACGTCGCTGGTGCGCTCGGAGCGCGACGCCATGGGGTTGCCACCAATAAAGTGGCCGATCATCGGGGTAGTCATTGTCTTGTCCTTGTTATTTCGTCATCAGCCAGTCATGGGCCGGGTCGTTTTTAAAGTGCCACACGCGTTGCGGGCCGGCCATCACGTTCAGGTAATAGCCATCGTAACCATACGGCACGGTGACGGGGTGGTAACCCCTGGGCACCATCACCACGTCGTGGTTTTCCACGGCCATGGCTTCGTCGATGCTGCGGTCGTCCGTGTAGACGCGTTGGTACGCAAAGCCCTGCTCGGGATTGAGGCGGTGGTAATACGTTTCTTCCAGCGAACTTTCCAGCGGAATATTGTCATCGTCATGCTTGTGCGGCGGATAGCTGGACGAATGGCCGGACGGCGTGACCACTTCCACCACCAGCAAGCCATCGGCCTCGGCCGTCTGCGGCAAGATATCGCACACATAGCGGGTGTTCGCCCCCTTGCCGCGCACGGAACGCGTCATCGACTGCGGGTCGATCAGGCGCGCCGGGCGATGGGTCGTGGCCGGCGCGCTGCACAGCGCCACTTCCGCGTTGCTCACGGCCGTGATGCCGACCGTGGTTTCCAGCGGCACATACACGGCGTAGGGCGAGACGTCTTCAAACACGCTCTGGCGATTGCCGATGGCTTCCCAGGTCTGCCCGCCCGCCTGCACCGTGACCGTGCCCGTCAGCACGACGAGGCACAGTTCGCGGCTGCCCGTCTCCAACGTCAGCTGTTCGCCTGCCGCCAGACGGTGCGCGGCAAAGCCCACGTGCGTCCAGCCGGCCGACTCTGGCGTCACTTCGACGATGGCCGAACCGGCCCTAGCCTTGACCAGCAGCGGGCTCATGCCGCCTCCCGCCCCAGGCGGGGAATCGCGTCGACCAGGCGCGCCAGGTAATCGTGGCCCATCTTGGCATACTGATAGCTGGGGGCCACGGCCGGATCTTGCTCCGCCTCCACCACCAGCCAGCCTTCGTAGCCGTGCAAATACAGGCGCGTCAGGATGGCCGGAAAGTCGATGCTGCCGTCGCCGGGGACGCTGAAGGCGCCATTGATGACGGCTTGCAGGAAACTCCAGTGGCCATTTCTCGCCAGTTTCACCACGTTGGGGCGCACATCCTTGCAATGCACGTGGCAGATGCGATCGATGTGCTTGTTCAAGACCGCCAGCGCATCGCCGCCGGCAAAGGTGATGTGGCCCGTGTCGAACAGCAAGCCCACTTCCGACCCCGTCAAGGCCATCAACTGGTCCACGTCGGCCGGGGTTTCCACGTAGGCGCCCATGTGGTGGTGGTAAGCCAGGCGCACGCCGTGGTCGAGCAAGTGTTTCGCAAACGCCGTCAATTTGTCCGCGTACGCCTGCCATTGCTGCGCCGACTGGAAGCGCGGACGTTTATACAACGGGCGGGCTTCGCCCTGGATCGCGTCCGCCACTTCGCCGTAGACCATGACGGTGGCGCCGCTGCCGGCCAGCAAGCGCAGATGCGGCCCGACAGCGGCAATCTCCTCTTCCACGGACCGCTGCGCCAGCCGTCCCGAATACCAGCCGGAAACGCAGGCGAGATTGTATTTCCCCAGCACGGCGTTCAGGGTGGGGGCATCCTTGGGAAACTTGTTGCCCAATTCAAAACCCACGTAGCCGATCTCGGCGCCCTCTTTCAAGGCCGTTTCCAGGGGCGTCTCGCCGCCCAGCGACGGTAAATCGTCGTTCATCCACGAGATCGGGTTGATGCCGATCTTCACATTCCATGTAGTCATTTTTGTTGTCCTTGGCGGTCAAGTTCATAACGGGCGCGCGCAGATTGCACGCTGGCTTGCGTCGAGACTTCGGGTACGGCCACTTCCCACCAGCACCCCCCCTCCTCGGTCGTGCGCGTGGCGTCCGTATTGATGCAGATCAAGTAGGTGCGCGATGCGGCGCGGGCGCGCAGCATGGCCTGCTCCAGCTCGGCGATGTTGGCCACGTGCTCGGACAGCGCACCCAGCGACCGTGCATGCAGGGCGAAGTCGATGGCGGGTGCGCTGTCGGGCAACATATTGTTGAATGACGCGTTGCCGCACGCCTGCTGCAGGCGGTTGATGCAACCGTAACCCCGGTTGTCGAGCACGACGATGATGAGTTTTTTATCCAGCATGACGGACGTGGCGATTTCCGAATTCATCATCAAATAACTGCCGTCGCCCACCATGACGACAACCTCGGCATCCGGTTTCGCCATCTTGACGCCGAGGCCGCCGGCGATTTCATAGCCCATGCACGAATAGCCGTATTCCATGTGGTAGCCGCCGGGCGTGCTGGTGCGCCACAGTTTGTGCAGTTCGGCCGGCAGCGTCCCCGCCGCGCAAACGACGATGTCGCGGCTGGTGGAATCGGGAGCGGAACGCTGCACGGCGCCGATGACTTCGCCGTCATACGGCAAGCCGGCCACCTCGCGCTGGCCTGTAATCGTGTCCACCGTCGCGCGCCAGGCTTGGCCTGCCTGCTGCGCGCGGTCCAGCCACTGGCCCGCGCTGTTCCAGTTAGGTAAGTACCGCGACAAGCCCTGCAAGCCCAGCGTCGCGTCCGCCTGCACGCCCAGGCCACGGCGTTTCAGCGCATCGAAAGCGTTGACGTTCAGGCTGACCAGTTGCGCTTGCGCAAACAGGGAGTTCGAGCCCGTCGTAAAATCCTGCAAGCGCGTGCCGACAGCCAGCACCACGTCCGCCTGCGCCGCCAGGCTGTTGGCGGCGGGCGAGCCGGTGACGCCGATGGCGCCCAGCTGCAGCGGATGGTCCCACGGCAGGGAACTTTTACCGGCCTGGGTTTCCGCCACGGGGATGCCATGGCGCTCGGCAAACGCCTGCAAGGCGGCGCTGGCCTTGCCGTACAGCACGCCGCCGCCGGCCACGATCAGCGGCTGTTTCGCATGTTTCAGCAAGGCGGCCGCCTCTTCCAGTTCCTGCTCGACGGGCGGCACGGCGCGGAAACGCACGGTGCGCGGCTCGAAAAAGTCGGCCGGATAGTCATACGCCATCGTCTGCACGTCTTGCGGCAGAGATAACGTGACGGGACCGCAGGCGGCCGGGTCCGTCAAGGCGGCGATGGCGCGCGGCAAGGCCGTCAGCAATTGCTCCGGATAGACGATGCGGTCGAAATAGCGCGATAAAGGTTTAAAGGCATCATTCACCGACACGCTGCCATCGGTGGCGTCTTCCAGCTGCTGCAATACGGGGTCCGGCGCGCGCGAGACGAACACGTCGCCGGGCAACAGCAAGACCGGCAAGCGATTCACGTGCGCCAGCGCGGCGGCCGTCAACAAATTGGTGGCGCCGGGGCCGATGGAACTGGTGACGGCCAGCATGCGCCGGCGCATGTGGGCTTTCGCATAGGCAATGGCCGAGTGCGCCATCGCCTGTTCATTGTGGGCGCGGTACGTGGGGAAGCTGTCGCGGTACTGGTACAGCGCCTCGCCCAGGCCCGCCACATTGCCGTGGCCAAAGATGGCGAAGGCGCCGCCGAACAGGGGGATCAAGGAACCATCGCCCTCTTCCGTGCGCAAGGCGGCCAGGTAGCGGACTAAAGCCTGCGCCATGGTCAATCTGATCGTGGCGCTCATGCTGCACGCTCCAGGCGGTTGCGCGTGCGCTGCCACAGGGCAATGAGCTGCTCGAAGTTGGCGCGCACGGCGGCGATCAGGCCCGCATCGTCCAGCTCTCCGGCCAGCCAGCGGCGGCTCGGCTCCTGGAAGATGGTGCGGCCCACCATGAAGCCGCGGCACGTCGTGCTGGCACTGGCTTGTTCAAAACTGGCGGCCAGGGCGGCGATCGGAGCGTTCAAGCCCAGCAATACCACGCCACGGCAATACGGATCGCGCTCGTGCACGAGGGCATCGATGGCTTGCCATTGCTGGGCTGACATGCTTTCCAGCTTCCACCATTCCGGGTAAATGCCCAGGTTGTACAGGCGCTTGACGGCGCGCAAGACCGTGTCGTCGCCGTGCGGCAAGGATTCCGACGGTATGACTTCCAACAACAGTTCGTGACCGCTCACTTGCGCCGCGTCATACAGGGCCTTGATCTGCGCTTCCTGTTCCAATCGGTTTTCCACGGTATCGTCCGGATGCAACTGCACCAGGCACTTGATCACGTGTTCCTTGGGCCAGCTGAGCAGGTGCGAACCGATGGAGCGGCCCCAGTCGAATTGCAGCGGATTGGAACCGGGCAATTCCACGGGACGGCCGATCCACCAGCCGCGCCCCGTCGCATCGTTGAGCGCGTCGACGCCATAGCGTCCATCGATCAGCACGCCCGTCTTGCCAGCCAGTTGCAAGGCCGCTTCCGTCTGCGCCACGGCTTGCACCATCAGTTGCTTCAGGGCGTAAATAGCCGATTCGGGCGCGCCTGCCTGTTGCGCCAGCTCAAAGAATTGCGTGCGGTGATCGAAGGCAAACACGCACAGTTCATTCCACTCCTTGCGCGCCACCGTCGTGCGGTGCAGGCGCGACAAGGTGGCGTCCTGGTCCGGTTGCGTCAGTTTTGCCGCATTGGCCAGGAAATAGTCGAGCTCGATGGGCGACGGCATGGCCGGTGCGCAGCCGTGGCGCGACACGACGAGGGCGCCGCAACCGTTCGCGTAACGGCAGCACGCCTCATAATCCTCGCCGCGCAGCCAGCCTTTCAGGAAGCCGGACAGAAAGGCGTCGCCCGCGCCCAGCACGTTCAGCACTTCCACACGCACGCCGCGGTAGTTATAGGCGTCGTCCAGGCTGTGCGGCACCACGTTGTCGATGACGGCGCTGCCCAGCGGGCCCCGCTTGACGACCAAGGTGGCCAGGGTAACGGCCCGCACGGCGCGCAGAGACGCCATGATGTCGGCACCGCCGCCGGCGATCATGAATTCCTCTTCCGTGCCGACGATCAAATCAAATTGCGGCAGGATCGCCTGCAGGTGGCGCGTCACGCCGTCGTTGGAAACGAAGCGCGTTTCGCCGTCCGCCTTGCCGGAGAGTCCCCACAGCACCGGCCGGTAATCGATGTCGAGCACGGTGCGCACGTTATTGGCGCGCGCCAATTTCAGGGCCTGCGTGCTGACGGCGTGCATGGCAGCCGTCGAAAAATGCGTGCCGGTGATCAACAGCGCTTTGCTGGAAGCGATAAAGGCGGCGTCGACGGCGGATGGCTCGATGGCCATGTCGGCGCAGTTTTCACGGTAGAAAATCAGGGGAAAGGTGTTTTTATCCTTGATGCCCAGCATCACCAGCGCCGTCAAACGGTCGCGGTCGATGCCGACATGGCTGACGTCGCAACCCTCTTTCGATAACGTGTCCGTCAAGAAACGCCCCATGTGGTCGTCGCCCACTTTCGACAGCATGGCGGACTTCAAGCCCAGGCGGGCCGTGCCGAAGGCGATATTCGCCGACGAGCCGCCCAGGTACTTGGCGAAACTGGTCGCGTCTTCCAGGGTGCTGCCGATCTGCTGCGCGTACAGATCCACCGCCAGGCGGCCCAGGCAGATGACGTCCAGCGCGCGGCCCTGGGCAAATTGTGTCGGGTTATTCATGGTTATCCTTAAATCGTGACACCGTCGAGTTCACTCATCAGCGTTTGCATTTCCGCACCGCCCGCCATCATGTCGAGTACTTCATCCTTGGAAACAGTTTCCTTGGTGTAAGTGCCCAGCGATTTACCCCGGTTCAAGAGGGTGAACGAGTCGCCCACGGGGTAGGCATGGTGCACATTGTGGGTAATAAAGATCACGGACAAGCCCCGTTCGCGCGCCTTGTAGATCAATTTCAACACATTGAACGACTGTTTCACGCCCAAGGCCGCCGTCGGCTCGTCGAGGATCAGCACGCGCGCGCCGAAGTGGATGGCGCGGGCAATGGCCAGGCACTGGCGTTCGCCGCCCGACATGGTACCCACGGCCTGGTGCGGGTCGCGCACCATGATGCCCATTTCGGCCAGCTTGTCGCGCGCCGTGGTGGCTGCGTATTCCATATCCATCACGGGCAGCACGCCAAACATTTTCCGGATCGGTTCGCGGCCCATGAAGAAATTGCGCGCCACGGACAGCAATGGCACCAACGCCAGGTCCTGGTAGACGGTGGCCACGCCCAGGTCGAGCGCTTCCTTCGGCGAATTGAAGCTGACGGGCTTGCCGTCAACCAGATACTCGCCGCTGGTGGGCCGATGCACGCCGGCCAAGGTCTTGATCAGGGTCGACTTGCCGGCGCCGTTATCACCGAGCAAGCAGTGCACTTCGCCCGGTTTCAGGCGCAGGGTGACGTTTTGCAGGGCGATGACGGAGCCGAAACGTTTGCTGATGTTTTCCAGCGCAAGGATGTATTCGCTCATGGCTTATCTCGCTTCCGTGACACGGGCACGGACAAAGTTGTTGAACAGTACCGCGATCAGCAGCATGACGCCGAGGAAGACACGGAACCAGTCCGAATTGATATTGGTATAAGTAATGCCGATCTGCACCACGCCGAAGATCAGCGCGCCGAAGCAGGCGCCGACGACGGAACCGTAGCCGCCCGTCAGCAAGGCGCCGCCGATGACGGCCGCGATGATGGCTTCGAATTCCTTTTGCATGCCGCGGTCGGCGGCGGCCGAACCCACGTCAAATACTTGCAGCGTGGCAAACAGGCAAGCGCAGAACGCCGTGAAGACAAACAGCGATACCTTGATGGTTTTCACGGGCACGCCCACGTTCTTGGCCGCGTTGGCGTCGCCGCCGACGGCGAAGATCCAGTTGCCGATGCGGGTACGGGCCAGGACGAAGCCGGACACCAGCGCCAGGCCCGCCCACCAGACGATGACCTTGGGGATGCCCTTGACCAGCGGCGCGCCATTGTCGAGGGCCGTGATCCAGCCCGCCTTGGCCATCCAGGCGAACAGCGACGTGCCCACTTCGCCATGGAACAGGGTCATGGCCAGCCAGTCGTCGGCGGCCAGCGCGCCGATGCCGCTGACGATGGTGCGGTTGGCAAACATGATGGACAGGGCCAGGGTCAGGCCGCGCAGGATGAACAGGAAGGCCAGGGTGACGATAAACGAAGGCAAGCGCGTCTTGATGACCAGGTAGCCGTTGAGCCAGCCCAGCGCCATCGAACCGGCAAAGGCGAACAGGATGGCGGCCCACACGGGCCAGTGGAAGTAGACGGAAGGGATGGCGATCATCATGCCGGCAAAGCCGATCATGGAGCCGATCGACAGGTCGAATTCACCGGCGATCATCAATACGCAGGCGCCGATGGCGATGATGCCCAGGTAGGCGGCCACTTGCGCCCAGTTGATCACGCCGTCGAGGTTGAACATGCCGGAGTCGCCGGCCGTCAGGATAAAGAAGGCGAACACCAGGATGGCGCCCGAGATCGAGGCGAATTCCGGGCGGCTGAACAGCCGCTTGAGCCAGCTGACCTGCCCCACGCGCTCATCAACGCCCTGCTTTTGCGGCGGCGTGCCCGAGGCGGCCATGCCACCCTGCTCCACGCTTAATTTCACGGTACTCATGCTATGTCTCCCTTGTTTTATAGCAACCTACCAGCCTCGACAGCAATTCCAGGGCGGCAGGACCCGCGCGCCGGCAAGCATGGCCTGCGCGCGGGGACAACGACTAAGGTCTTGATTGAACTGAAAAGCGGGTGCTTAACGGAACTGGCCGGCGTATTTCTCTACCTTGCCGATATTGTCCTTGGTGACATAACCAGGACCGGAACCGATATGGCGCGGGCCATACGATGGTGCCAGGCCGTACTCGGCCAGGCGCGCCTTGAACTTGGCGTTATTGATCAGCTTTTCGCGTACCTTGGCCAGGTCCGTGGTCTTGTCCTGCTTCATGATGGCCAGCACGGCAACGGGAATATAGCCTTGCAGGTAAGGTTGCTGGTCGATGGCGAACTGGATGCTGCCATCCTTGATGCCCTTCGAGATTTCATCGGACAGGTCGAACGTGGCGAACCACATCTTGCCCTTCAAACCCATTTTTTCCAGGGCCTTCAGCGAAGCGTGGGCCGAGGTGGGGCCCAGCGCCAGCACGGCCTGGGTTTTCGGGTTGTTGCGCAGGTAGGCGCTCAACTTGCTTTCGATGGTGGTCGGATCTTCGCCCGCATCCAGGGTGGCAGCCTTGAAATCGACGCCGATGGCTTCGGCAAAGCCGCGGCAGCGCTCGAATGACGACGGATTCGTCGCGTAGTGGTTGACGCAAACGAAGGACTTGATGCCGGCCGCCTTGGCTTTTTCGCCGGCGCCCTTGCCTGCCTCGTATTCAGGCTGGCCCACGTGCATCACGGCGCCCAGCTGCTCGCTTTGCGTCAGGGTGCCCGAATTGATCGTGACAAACGGAATCTTCTTGGCAGCAACAAGGCCCAGCGGTTTTTGCAGCACGCTGAAGTCGGCGATGCTGACGATCACGCCGTCGTAGTTGCGGGCAGCCGATTGCTCGACCAGGCGCGCCATGTCGGCCAGGTCGCCGTTCGGTGGATTGCGGTAATCGACGGTGACATTGAAGTCTTCGCCTGCTTGCTTGACGGAATTTTTAATCGTATTCCACCAGGAATCGGAATCGGGCGCATGGCTGATCAGCACGAATTTCTCGCCTGCCGCGTGGCTGGCGCTCATGCCCAGACCCAGTCCCAGGCCAAGGCCCAGCACGGCCAGGTGCTTCAGAAATCCCTTACGCTTATTGCTTTGCATGAATGTCTCCTTGAAGGATTAATTTTTATAGTTGCCAGCTTTTGTCGCGTGTCAGCGGGGAGCCGGAAGACCGGCAAGACCCGATGCACTGCGCACAGCTTAGGCCACAAAAAAGACAAATGCAATAAAATTTTCAAAATAAATATAAATAGAAAATCATTTCTATTTTTTGGATTCACTCCTATAATTCTCGCCAGAACCAGCCGTCGCAATCCTGTTGCGCGGCCCAGCAAGCAACCGAGGAAAACACCATGGCAGCCACCGCCCCCATCGAACAGCTGATGCAGCACATTGCCGCCGAGTACGACAACCTGTCGCGCCAGCTGAAAGTCATCGCGCAATACATTGAAAAACACCGCGCCAGCCTGATGCTCGAACGCATCAGCGACATCGCGGCCGCCTGCGACGTGCAGCCGTCCGCCATCGTGCGCTTCGCGCAGCGCTTCGGCTATACGGGCTTTTCGGAAATGCAGGACGTGTTCCGCCAGGCGTACACGGACCAGGCCGGCGCCACGCCCGACTACCAGCAGCGCATCCGCAAGCTCATTTCCACGCGCGACGCCGCCCTCAGCGCAGGCGACCTGACGCGCGAATTCGTCGGCGCCAGCCGCGCCGGCCTCGACGACCTGGCGGCCGGCCTCGACGACGCGCAGCTGGAAGCGGCCGTCAACCTGCTGTTGAAAGCAGAAAACATCTATGTGATCGGCGTGCGCCGGTCCTTTCCGATCGCCTCCTACATCGCCTATGCGCTGGAACACACGGACAAGCGCGTGCACCTGATTAGCGGACTGGGCGGCATGCACCGCGAACAGATGCGCAGCGTACGCGAACGCGATGTGGCGATCGCCATCAGTTTCTCGCCTTACGGCAAGGAAACCCAGCAGTGCATCAAGGCGGCGCAAGACAAGGGTGCCAAGGTCCTGGTGATTACCGACAGCAAGCTGGCCCCGCTCGCGCGGGCCGCCGACGCGCTGCTCACCGTCACCGAGGGCAGCGCCTTCGCCTTCCGCTCGCTGACCAGCACCATCTGCCTATGCCAGGCGCTGTTCATCGCGCTGGCATACAAATTAGAGCTCGACATCGAAGAAATCCACACCCCAGGAGAACATGATGATTGAAGTAGCGTTGTTCGGCGCCGGACGCATCGGCAAAATCCACGCGGCCAACCTGGCTGCCCAACCCGGCGTGCAGTTCAAGTACGTGGTCGACGTCAACCAGGAAGCGGCCGCCGCCCTTGCCGGCTTGCACGGCGGCAGCAGCGCAACTGTCGAAACGGCGCTGGCCGACCCGGCCATCAAGGCCGTCGTCATCGCTTCCAGCACGGATACGCACGCGGACCTGATCCTGCGCTCGGCCGCCGCCGGCAAGGCCATCTTTTGCGAAAAACCCGTCGACCTGACGATAGCCCGGGCGCGCGCCTGCGCCGCCGCCGTCAAGGAAGCGAAGGTACTATGCATGCTGGGTTTCCAGCGCCGTTACGACCCCACTTTCAATGCCGTCAAGACACGCATCGAAGCGGGCGAGATCGGCACGCCGGAATTGCTGGTGGTCACCAGCCGCGATCCCGGCCCGCCGCCCGTGAGCTACATCAAGGTCTCGGGCGGTATTTTCAAGGATATGCTGATCCACGATTTCGACATTTTCCGCTGGATACTCGACGATGAAGCCGTCAGCGTGCACGCCACGGGCAGCTGCCTCGTCGACCCCGCCATCGGCGAGGCTGGCGACCTGGACACGGCCGTCGTCACCATCCGCACGGCGAAAGGACGTTTGTGCCAGATCAATGCCTCTCGCCGCGCCGCCTACGGCTACGACCAGCGCTTCGAAGTGCTGGGCAGCGCCGGCATGCTGCAGGCAGGCAACCACAAGCCGACGGAAGTGACGGCCTATGGTTCCGTGAACGTCAGCGTGGACAGGCCGGAAGATTTTTTCCTGGAACGTTATCGCGTGGCCTACGCGCAGGAAATGGCGCACTTCTTTGACGCCCTCACCCACGGCACGCCGCTGCGTACCACCGTCCACGATGGTCTAAAGGCACTGGAACTGGCCGAGGCGGCTACCTTGTCGTGGCGCGAACAGCGCGTGGTCACTTTATAAACCAATAATAAAAATATCTGGAGACACCATGTCATCCCCAACATTAAAAGTCGGCATCGTCGGCCTGGGCCGGCTGGGCCAGCGCCACGCCATCAACCTGGCGCAACGCGTGCCGAATGCCGAGGTCGTGGCCGCCTGCAGTCCTGTGCAAGCCGAACTGGACTGGGCCGCCAGCACGCTCGGCATCACCAATGCTTATGCGGATTACGACGCCCTGCTGGCCCACCCGGGCCTGGACGCCGTCTTCCTCGTCACGCCCACCTCGCTGCACGCGGACCAGATCATCGCCGCCCTGCGCGCCGGCAAGCACGTGTTTTGCGAAAAACCGCTGTCGCTGGACCTGGCCGACTGCCTGAAAGTGGAAGCGGAAGCGGCGCGCCACCCGCAGCTGACCATCATGATCGGCTTCGTGCGCCGCTTCGACGCCAGCTACCATGACGCGCAGCAAAAGATCGCGCAAGGGCTGATCGGCAAGCCGTATCTGGTGCGTTCGCAAACCTGCGACCAGAACGACCCCAGCGGCGCCTTCATGCGCTTCGCCCCCACCAGCGGCGGCATCTTCCTCGATTGCAGCGTGCACGATATCGACCTGGCGCGCTGGCTGCTGGGCAATCCCGTGCCCAAACGCGTGTATGCCAGCGGCACCAACGCCATCCACACGGGCTTGCAAGCGTTCGGCGACGTCGACAATGGCCTGGCAACGGTCGAGTTTTCCGATGGCAGCATGGCCAGCTTCATGGCGTCGCGCACCATGGCGCATGGCCATGAAACCCTGACGGAAGTGTTCGGCACGGGCGGCCGCCTGGCCGTGGGCAGCAATCCGCGCCTGAACAGGGTGGAAATTTCGGATGCGCATGGCGTGCGCAATGAATGCACGCCGGACTTCTATGCCCGCTTCGCCGACGCCTTTTTGATCGAGGCGCAGGAGTTTACGGATGCGGCGCTGGGCCGGCGCACCTTGTCCTTGACCTTGCACGACGCGACGGAAGCGACGCGCATCGGCCTGGCCATGACGCAAGCGATGCGCGAAGCGCGGCCCGTCGAGTTTTAAGCTGCCAGTGGACTCAGGCAGCCGGTGCAGGAAACGGTTGCTTGGGTTCCACGGCCAGCCGCAAGCCCATGGCGTCGAGAATGGCCGTCAAGGTGCTCAGCGAGGGATTGCCCTCAGGCGACAGGGTGCGGTATAGCTGGGTAGGGTTGAGCTTGGCCGCCTGCGCCACGGCGGGCACGCCGCCAAAGGCGCGCGTCAGCTGGCGCAGCACGGCCAGCAGTTCGCCATGGTCGCCGTCGACGAGGAGATTGTTGATCAATTCCAGGGCGAAGGCGGGATCGTCGCGGTACAGCTCAGCCATCGCTTCGTCATGCGAGCGGTCTCTTGGTTGTTTGCGGATGTCCTCGTTCATGTTCTCTCTCATGTCCCCTCTCCTTCCAGTCGTGCCAGCAGGCACAGGCGTACTCGATATCTTTCGGTTGCGTGCGCTTGTCGCCTCCACACAGCAATAAAATGATCTGCCCGTCGGCGATGGCGTAAGACACGCGGTAGCCGGGCCCCACATCGATGCGCAACTCCCACACGCCGTCGTGGCAAAACTTGTGGTCGCCAAAATTGCCAGGAATCATACGCAACACGCGGCGCACGATGGCCACCCTGGCCGTATTGTCGCGCTGGCGCTTCAGCCATTCCGTATATAAATCCCTGCCCGATGACGTCAGGTAGTGCCGGATCTCGTACATCATATTCGTCCATAAACGAAGAAAGATCAAGGAGAAAATCACGCCTGCACATAAAAAAAGAAGACCACCCATCTTGCTACCAAACCCGCTCACACAGGCCACGAATGCCAGGTTCACTGAGCTACATCAAGATGCATTTCTCTCATTGTTATAGGGAAATGATGTCGCCCGACCGTGCCTCACGTCTGGCTGATTGCGCTATACAATAGGCGCTGTCCAACCGTGAAGAACCCTGCCTCCATGAGCAACAACGACAGCAACTCCCCTTCCCTCGCCGACGTGGCCGAACGCTACGTCAAGCTGGTCCTGGCCATGGGCCAGCACGATGCCTCGTATGTCGACGCCTATTACGGCCCGCCCGCGTGGCAGGCCGCAGCGGTCAAACAGCCGCAGAGTTTGAGCGATATCAAGGATGGCGCAAACGCGGCGCTGGCCCTGCTGTCCGACGCCTCTTGCCTGCGCGCCCTCAACCTGCGCAAGCAGTTGCAAGCCGTGCTGGCCAAGGCGGACATGCTGCAAGGGACACGTCTGGATTTCGACACGGAAAGCGCGCGCCTGTACGACGCCGTCTCGCCCCACCACAGCCGCGCATATTACGCAGAACTGGTGGCGCAGATCGACGCCCTGCTGCCTGGCGACGGCACGGTCAGCGACCGGGTCAACGCCTTGCGCGCGCAACTCGTCATTCCCGCCGACAAGCTGCGCGCCGTCATGGATGCGGCCATCCGCGCGGGCCGCGAACGCACCTTGCAGTACATTGCCCTGCCCGAAGGCGAGGATTTCGTGCTGGAATTCGTCACCGACAAGCCGTGGAGCGGCTACAACTGGTACAAGGGCAACTACCAGAGCGTGATCCAGATCAATACCGACTTGCCCGTGTATATCGACCGCGCGGTCGATCTCGGCTGCCACGAAGCGTATCCCGGTCACCACGTCTACAACGTGCTGCTCGAGCGCGACCTGGTGCGCGGCAAGGGCTGGATGGAATACTGCATCTATCCGCTGTACTCGCCGCAATCGTTGATCGCCGAAGGCACGGCCAATTACGGCATCGAACTGAGTTTTACCGATGCAGAACGGCTGGCATTCGAACAGCAGGTGCTGTACCCGCTGGCCGGCCTCGATCCTGCGCTGGCGCCCCGCTACGCACAGCTGAACCAGTTGCTGGCCAAACTCGGCTACGCCGACAACGACATCGCGCGCCAGTACCTCGAAGGCAGCCTGACCCGCGAAGAAGCGCTGGAATGGCTGGTCAACGTGCGCCTGTACCCGGCCGAAAAATCCGCGCAGCGCCTGCAGTTCTACGACGCCATGGGTGCCTATGTGATTAATTACAACCTGGGCCAGGACATGGCGAAAGCCTATGTCGAACGCCAGGGTGCGACGCGCGCCGAGCACTGGGCCGCGTTCCGCGACCTGATGTCGTCGCCGCGCGTGCCCAGCCATTTGCAGGCATAAGCCTTACTTCGGCGGCAGCCAGTACAGCGGCAAGGCCACGGCCAGGCACGCCAGCCCCGCCAGCAGCATGGCCAGCTGAAAACCGGCGGCCAGGGCGGCAACCTGCCCCGCCCGCTCCAGCAGGGCGGCGGCACGCAAACTCATCACGCTGCCCAGCACGGCCACGCCCAGGGTCATGCCCGCCTGGCGCAAGGCATTCATGATGGCCGAAGCCATGCCGGCTTGCTCGCCGCGCACGGATGCCATCACCAGCAAACCGGTGGCCGGCACGGCCAGGCCCATCGCCAGGCCCAGCAGGCCGAACAGGCTGCCGACGATGGCGTAGGGCGTCCGCGGCGCCAAGGTCGCCGTCGCCAGCAGCACCAGGCCCGCCAGCACATAGCCGCCCAGCATCATTCGCCGCAGCGACAAGTGGCGGCTGAGGCGGCCGAAACACAGGGAAACGACGCCCATGGCCACGAACTGCGGCAACATGCGCCAGCCGCTGGCGCCCGCCGGCCAGCCCTGGATTTGCTGCAGGTACAGCGAGAAAAAGAACAGGCTGCTGTAGCAGGCAAATCCCAGTACCAGCGACGCCAGGTTGATCAACGCAAAGGTCCGGTCGCAAAACAGCCGCAACGGCAACAGAGGACGTGGCGCGCGCGCTTCGACGGCCAGGAAGGCGACGAAAGCCAGCAGCGCCACGCCCAGCGATGGCCAGGCAGCCATGCCGCCCGGTCCGTTCACCTCGCCCAGCGCGATCAAGCCGTAGGTGAGCGCACCGAGCCAGACGATGCTGAGCACCTGCCCCGTCCGGTCCAGCGCCGCCTGTTCCCGGTAATGGCGTTCCGTCATGCCCCAGGCGCCCAGCAGCACGGCCAGCACGCCCAGCGGCAGGTTGATCAGGAAGATGCTTTGCCAGCCCGTGGCCTCCAGCAGCATGCCGCCCAGCAGCGGTCCCAGGATCAGCGCCAGCGCGCTGAAGGCCGACCAGCCGCCGATCACGTGCGCCCGCTCGCGCGGGTCGGGAAACGCGTGGCTCAGTATCGGCATGGCGCCCGGAATCAGCAAGGCGCCCGCGACGCCCTGCACGGCACGGCCCATCAGCAATAGCGGCAGGCTGGCGGCCAGCGCACACAGCAGCGAGCCCACTGTAAATAACGCCACGCCCAGCAGCCAGATGCGCTTGTGCCCATGCCGGTCGCCCAGCGGTCCGGCCGACAGCATGCAGGCCGACAGGCACAGCGCATACGCGTTGACCACCCACTGCAAACCCGCCATATCCGTCGCCAGCGCCGTTTGCAAGGTGGGCAAAGCCACGTTGACGATGCTGATATCGAGCGAGGCGAGAAAGGTGCCCAGGTAGGCGGCGGCCACCAGGGCCGCGCGGCGATAGCGCTGCATGGCGTGTCTCCAATTCATGAGTTCGCCTTCATCATAACCATCGACTGACCGTCAGTCAATTAAAAGATACAGTCTTGCATGGCGGGTGCTTGGGCGTCGCCCGCGCTTCACTTATACTGGGCGCATGACCACGACACGACACGCCAACCCCGCCCTGCCCGATGCCGCAGCCGCGCCGGCCCCCGTTCGCCCGCGCACCAAGCCTGCCGAAGTGCGCCTCGATGAATTGATGGCCGCCGCCGAGCGCCTGTTTCTCGACAAGGGCGTGGACGCGACCACCGTCAGCGACATCACCAGCCTGGCCGGCGTGGCGAAAGGCACGTTCTATCACTATTTTCCGTCCAAGCACGAGATGCTGGCGGCGCTGGCCGGACGCTATACGCAGCACTTCCTGGCCAGCCTGGAAACGGCCGTCGACCTGTGCATGCCCGGCGACTGGGAAGGCCGGCTGCGCGCGTGGGTGCAGGCGAATGTGGCCACTTACCTGCGCACCTGGCAATTGCACGACGTCGTCTACACGAGCCACAGGCGCAGCATCGGCATCGATTCTGCGGACAATCCCGACAAGAATGCCATCCTGGCCCAGTTGGGCGCCATCCTGGCGGGCGGCGCGGCGGCCGGCACCTGGCCTTTGCCGCAGCCGCGCCTGGCGGCCCTGATGATTTACTCGGCCGTGCATGGCGTGACGGACGACGCCATCGCCGCGCAGTTACAGGACAGCAGCGCCTTCGCCGCCGACGTGGCCGACGCCTGCCTGCGCATGCTGGGCCGCTGACGGCGCGCAGCGATGTGAGCCACTCCTGCGCGGCATCAAGGCACGGCGCCTGACGTCATCCATACTGTATCGATTGGAGACACAGGCAATGAACCGGATTCTCTCCCGCATCCCCGCCCTGCTGCTGGCCCTGGCCTGCCTTGCAGCCTTCCTGCCGCCGGCACTGGCCCGCGATGCTGCCGTCGCGCCCGCCCTCAGTGCGCGCCAGCAGGCGCTGATGGCGACCGTCGCGGGCAGCGCCGCCCATCCGCGCATCCTGCAGGTGCGCCTCGATGAACTGCATCCGACCCAGCCGGCCATCGGCTACGACCAGGTGTACTACAAGCTGGGACGCTATGCGGCCGAAGAAAAACATATCGCCGACATCGCCAAGCCAAAGAAATTCGCCGACCTGTGCGAAGCAAATGGCCAGGGCGACGTCTTGCCCGGCACGGCCAATGTCGCCGGCGCCACCTTGGCCACGCCACCGCCCGGCTACCGCTGCAAGGCGGCCGTGGGCAGCCGTCCCGACGACATGAAGACTGTCGTCATCGGCCCGCGCGGCACGGTATACCTCACCGATGGCCACCACACGTTTTCCACTTTCTGGGATGCCGATGGCGGGCGCAACCACCAACTCAAGGTGTGGGTCAAGGTCAGCGACAATTTCAGCGCGCTGGGCGAAGCGGCCTTCTGGGTCCGCATGCGCGCGGAAAACAAGGTATGGCTGAAAAACGGCCGGAACCAGGCCATCACGCCGCAGCAGTTGCCGTCCGCCATCGGCCTCGCATCCCTGGGCGACGATCCCTACCGCTCGCTCGTGTACTTCACGCGCGGGATCGGCTACAAGCCGCCCGACCAGGCTACGGAATTTCTCGAATTCTACTGGGCCGACTGGCTGCGCCGCAAACCGGCGCTGGATCTGGCGCGTGTCGACCTGCTTGATCCCGTCGCGTATGCCAGCATCATCCTGCTGGCGGCGCAGGCGATGGCGGCGTTGCAACCGGCGGAGCTCGTCAGTGGCGGCAAGCGCGCGGCGGACCTTGGCGCGCTGCGCGAAATCGACCACGCAGCATTCGACGAGCTGACCGAAGACAAGGGCAAGCTGGGCTACGCCATCGACTACCGCAAGTCGCTGCTGCGTCAGTAACATCCAGGCGTGTCATCATCCTGACATCTGCGCCCGCTAGCATGTCGGCACTTTTCAGGCCGACATCACGGGACACCATGTACAAGCACAGCATCCGCCGCAGTACCTTATCGATTGCCATCGCCCTCGCACTGGGCGCCAGCCTGGCCGCCTGTGGCGGCACAGACTATCGCGACACCACGGCGCCCGTCGCCCCGGTGAACCCCGTCACCCCGGCACGCATCCTGAACGTGGTAGCGGCGACCGGCAAGGCCGTGGCGAATGCTTCCGTCTCCGTGCTCGACGCCGGCAAGAATGTCGTCGGCAGCGGCACCACGGACGCGACAGGCAAAGTGGCCATCACCCTGGCTGCCGCGGCGAAGGCTCCCTTCCTCGTCTCCGTCACGCCGGCAGGCGGCACCACCCTGTACGCGCTGTCGCTGAAGGAAAGCGCCGTCAACCTGACGCCGCTCACCTCCGTCATCGCCATGCAGCTGCTGGGCAGCATCCCCTCAAGCGCGTCCCCCGCCAGCCTGGCCGCCATCGATGCGGCCAGACTGCAAACGGCGCAGACGCAGCTGGGCACGGCCCTGGCGGCGCCCCTGCAAACCCTGGGCATGGCGGCCAACTATGATTTCGTCAATGGCGCCCTGACGCCGAACAGCAAGGACCCGGCCGACGTCCTGCTCGACAACCTGCAGGTGAAACAGAGCGGCACGGATATCGACATCGTCAATGCCAGCGGCAGCATCGTCGCGCAGATCATCGATGGCGGCGCGCCGCTCGCCACCGGCAAGAGCGTGCTGGAAACGCCGCCCGTGCTCAGCGCGCGCCAGCAAGTACTGGCCGCCACGGTTGCCGGCACCGATGCGGCGCCCGTCTTCCTGCAAGTGTCGCTCGACGAACTGCATCCCACGCAGCCAGCCGTCGGCTACGACCAGATCTACTACAAGCTGGGCCGCTACGGCGCGGAAGACCTGGTCATGGCCAAGACCAACAAGCCGAAGAAATTCGCCGAACTGTGCGAAGCCAACGGCCAGGACGACGTGGTGAGCAAGACGGCCAACGTGGCCGGCGCCACCCTGAGCAATCCACCGGCCACGTTCCAGTGCAAGTCCGCCGTGGGCACCAAGCCGGGCGACATGAAGACGGTCGTCATCGGCCCGAACGGCACCCTGTACCTGACGGACGGCCACCACACGTTCAGCGCCTTCCGGGATGCCGACAATGGCCAGAACCTGCAGTTGAAAGTGTGGGTCAAGGTGACGGACAATTTCAGCAAGCTCAGTGAATACGATTTCTGGGCGCAGATGAAGAAGGTCAACAAGGTCTGGCTGAAGGATGGCGGCAACAAGGCCATCGCCACCAGCCAGCTGCCCGCGTCCATCGGTTTGAAGTCGCTGGGTAACGACCCGTACCGCTCGCTCGTCTACTTTACGCGCGACGCCGGCTACGTGGTGCCGTCGACGGCCACGGAATTCCTCGAATTCTACTGGGCCGACTGGCTGCGCACGCAACCCGGCATCGACCTGGCCAAGACGGACACGCGCGACGTTGCCAGCTACATGGCCACCATCAAGAGCGCATCGACGGCGATGGCGGGCCTGAAGGCGAACGATATCGTCAGCCGCGGCGTGACGGCGCAAACCCTGGGCTGGACGGGCGTCTTCAGCCAGGCCGCGCTGGACGACCTGGTCACGCCGACGGGCAAGCTGAGCTACTCCATCGCGTATAAAAAATCGCTGGCCAAGTAAGCGCGGCGCAAACGACAACGGCCCGCCTGTCAGCTGACAGGCGGGCCGTTTTTATGGGCAACGTCGCTTACGCGATGCGTTCACCATTCTCCGGATCGAACAGGGCCGCTTTCGACAGGTTGAACGACAGCTGCATGGTCTGTCCTGGCAGCACGGCTTCGCGCGGATGCGTGCGGCAAGTCACGGCGGCGCCGTTCAGGCGCGTCGTCAGCAGGGTATCCGGGCCGGTCGGCTCGACCAGGTCGATCAGGCAACCCAGTTCCTGGCCCACGTCGCCGTGCGCGCTGCTCATGTCCGTGATCTGCTCCGGGCGCACGCCCAGGATCACGTCGCGGCCCGCATAGCTGCGCAGCTTGTCGGTGGCGAACGGCAAGGCCAAGCGCATGCTCTTGCCTGCGTTCTCGATGGCGACAAACACCTCGTTACCTTCGATGACAGGCTTGACAGTGATGAAGTTCATCGATGGCGAGCCGATGAAGCCGGCCACGAACAAATTCGCCGGATTGTCGTAGATTTCCTGCGGCGTGCCCAGTTGCTGCACCACCCCATCCTTCATGACGGCGATCAAATCGCCCATGGTCATCGCCTCGATCTGGTCATGCGTGACGTAGACGATGGTGGCCTTCAGGCGCTGGTGCAGCAGCTTGATCTCGGCGCGCATTTCCACGCGCAGCTTGGCGTCCAGGTTCGACAGCGGTTCGTCGAACAGGAACAGCGACGGCTTGCGCGAAATGGCGCGGCCCATGGCGACCCGTTGGCGCTGGCCACCGGACAGCTGCGCCGGGCGGCGGTCCAGCAAATGCGTGATCTGCAGGGTTTCGGCGACGCGGGCGACGATTTCTTCCTGCTCCGCCTTCGGCACTTTTTTCACGTTCAAGCCGAACGCGATGTTTTCGCGCACCGTCATCGACGGGTACAGTGCATACGACTGGAACACCATGGCGATGTCGCGGTCCTTCGGCGGCAGGTCGTTGACCACCTTGCCGTCGATGAGGATTTCACCGGAAGTGACGCTTTCCAGGCCGGCCACCATATTGAGCAAGGTCGACTTGCCGGAGCCGGAGCCGCCGACGAGGATCAGGAACTGGCCATCCTTGATCTCGATGTCGATGCCCTTGAGGACTTCGACGCCATTCGTGTACACCTTGCGGATGCTGCGTATCGATAAACTGGACATATTCTTTCCTTAACCTTTGACTGCGCCTGCGGTCAGACCGCGCACAAAATAACGGCCTGCGACCAGATAGACCAGCAGGGTCGGCAGCGCGGCAATCACCGCGGCCGCCATGTTGACGTTGTATTCCTTCACGCCCGTGGACGTGTTGACCAGGTTGTTCAAGCCCACCGTGATCGGCTGCGAATCGCCGCTGGCGAAGACGATGCCGAACAGGAAGTCGTTCCAGATCTGCGTGAATTGCCAGATGATGCAGACGACGAAAATCGGACCCGAAATCGGCAGCACGATCTTGCGGAAGATCAAGAAGAAGCCGGCGCCGTCGATGCGGGCCGCCTTGATCAATTCTTCCGGCACGCCGATGTAGTAGTTACGGAAGAACAGGGTCGTGAACGCCGTGCCATACACCACGTGGACGAAGACCAGGCCGGTAGTCGTATTGGCCAGGCCGAATTCGCCCAGCAAACGCGCCATCGGCAGGATCACCACCTGGAACGGAATGAAGCAGCCCACCAGCAAGGCGGCAAACAGGATTTCCGAACCGCGGAAGCGCCAGTGCGCGAACACGTAGCCGTTGAAGGCGCCCAGGAAGGTCGAGATCAGCACGGCGGGAATCACCATCTTGATCGAGTTCCAGAAGAACGGCTGCATGCCGTCGCAGGTGACGCCCGTGCAGGCCGAGGACCAGGCCTTGGACCAGGAGTCGAACTGCCACACGTGCGGCAGTGCCAGCAGGTTGCCGCTGCGGATCTCGTCGAGCGACTTGAACGACGTCGACAGGGTCACGTACAGGGGCACGATGTAGTACACCGCAAACAGGATCAGCAGCAGATATACAACCACCCGTCCGAGGGTGAGGCGATTATTGCGTGTAGGTGTCATCTCATCGCCTTTGCGCTGCGCGTTTCCAGGTACATCAGCGGCACGAGCACGGCCACGATGGTGGCCAGCATCATCATTGCCGATGCCGAGCCCAGGCCCAGCTGGCCGCGGGTGAAGGAAAACTGGTACATGAAGATGGCCGGCACGGACGACGAATTGCCAGGTCCGCCAGCCGTCAGTGCGATGACCAGGTCGAAGCTCTTGATGGCGATATGCGCGAGGATCAGCAGCACGCTGAAGAACACGGGACGCATGGCGGGAATCACGATGCGCCAGTAGATCGTCGGCAGGGATGCGCCATCGACTTGCGCCGCCTTGATGATTTCATCATCGATGCCGCGCAGGCCCGCCAGGAACAGCGCCATGACGAAGCCCGACGATTGCCACACGCCGGCGATCACCACCGTGTAGATGGCCATGTCGGAATTGACCAGCCAGTCGAAGGTAAACGAGGTCCAGCCCCAGTCGTGCATGACCTTTTCCAGGCCCAGGCTGGGATTGAGCATCCATTTCCACGCCGTGCCGGTGACGATGAAGGACAGCGCCATCGGATACAGGTAGATGGCGCGCAGCGCGCCTTCGGCGCGGATTTTCTGGTCCAGCAGGATGGCCAGGAACAGGCCGATGGCGATGCTGCAACCGATGAACAGGACACCGAAGATGCCGAGGTTCTTGAGCGAGGTCCACCAGCGCTCGTTGTCGAACAGCTCGACGTATTGCACCAGGCCGGCGAACTCGTAGTTCGGCATCAGCCGCGATTCGGTCAGCGACAGCCAACCGGTCAAAAAGATAAAACCATAGACGAATACCAAGCTGGCGATGAGCGTGGGGCCCAGCACCATCTGCGGTATCCATCGGTCGAATTGCTTGCGTATGGACATAGGACAGCCGTAGAAGTAGAACTGCGTGTGGCGCCGGCCTGGACGAATGCCAGGGCGGACGCCTGCGATGCATGCGATGCAGAGGGCGCCGGCGGGAGTGCCGGCGCCGTCGTGATTACTTCACTTTTGCCGCTTTGGCCAATGCAGCAACCGCGTCTTTCGAGCTCATGTTCGTGTTCATGAACTTGGCGATGACGTCGGTCACGGCGCCTTGCGTGGCCGATGCCAGCGCCATGCCGTGGGCGAACGATGGCACCAGGCCGCCGTTCTTGTTGGTGGCATCCATGTCTTCCATCGATTTCAGGGCGCAAGCGTCAAACTTGTCCTTCGATACGCCGGAACGCACGGGGATGGAACCCTTGTTCAGGTTGAAGATCGACTGGAACTTCGGATTCATGATGGCGTTGGCCAGGGCGATCTGCCCTTTCTTCGCATTCGCATCCTTTTGCGTGAACATGGCAAACGAATCGATGTTGAAGGTGTAGGCCTTGTCCGTGCCAGGAGCGGCCACGCACAGATAGTCCTTGCCCGGCACCTTGCCTGCGGCCGTGAACTCGCCCTTGGCCCAGTCGCCCATGAACTGGAAGCCGGCCTTGTTGTTGATGACCATGGCGGTGGCCAGGTTCCAGTCGCGGCCTGCCGCATCCTTGTCGATGTAGGTCTTTACCTTGCCCAGGGTATCGAACACCTTGAGCATGGTCGGGCCGGTCAATTCCTTCTGGTCCAGCTTGAGGATGGCCTTCTTGTAGAATTCCGTACCGCCCACGCCCAGCGCGACGGATTCAAACACGGTGGCGTCCTGCCATGGCTGGCCGCCGTGGGCGATCGCGATGCCGCCCGATTTCTTGATTTTCTCGGCCGCGTCGAAGAACGCATCCCAGGTGGTCGGGGTGGTGGCCACGCCGGCTTTTTTCAGCACTTCCGGGTTAACCCACATCCAGTTGACGCGGTGGACGTTGACGGGAGCGGCAACGTAGTGGCCCTTGTATTTCATGATGTCGGCGACGACTTTCGGCAGCACGGCATCCCATTTGCCTGGAATGGCGGCATCATCGATATTGGCCAGCACGCCTTCCGCGCCCCACTCCTGGATCGACGGGCCCTTGATCTGGGCGGCCGTTGGCGGGTTGCCGGAAATGACGCGGGTTTTCAGCGCGGTCGCGGCGTTTTCGCCAGCGCCACCGGCCACGGCGAAGTCTTTCCAGCCAAAGCCGCTTTCCTTCACGATTTGCTGCAACTGGCCCACGGACTTCGCTTCGCCGCCGGAGGTCCAGTAGTGCAACACTTCCACGTCGGTCGCAAAGGCGCTGCCGGCAAATGCCAGGGTGGTCAACGCGGCCAGTTGGGTAATCTTGAATTTCAGTTTCATCTCCACATTCCTTTTTTGATCAAGCTTTTAGGGGGCTTCGGCATACGGGGGCCGAAAAAGGTGAAATCTGCGCCTGTACCGGCGCTCTTGTGCTCAGACCCGCTTGCAAACGGGCATCATCTTCAGTGAAAAGACGGCGCCGTGATCCATGAAACGACTACATTGCATTTATATCACGGGACGGCGCCAAAAACGCATCCGCGAAGGATGCGCCAGGTTGATCTGCATTACAAACATCAACACTGAACAAAACCGTCGCGAGCGGCAGTGATTTGTGGCTAAGAAGCGCAACCGTGCTAGAGCACGGTGAGCATCGCAGGCCGCAAAGCGCGCCGCGCAGCAGGTTTGGTTCGGTGTTTAGAACCAGGTTTCTACCTGGAAACCATAGGACGTGCCGCTGGTGTTGTTGTTATAGATCGGGCCGCCGTTGTTCGACGCATTGACCGAGGCGGTGGCCGCATCGTTCCATTTGCCGTAGGTCACGAAAGCGCGCAGCTCTGGACGCGACCACAGGCCAGGACCGGCCGAGATCGTCGGGGCGATGGTCAGCTTGGTCAGGCGCTTGGCCGGCAGGCCGCCCGCTTGCGTCACGCGGTCCGTGCCCAGTTCGCCCACCAGCTTGAAGTTGTCGGTGAATGCGTACACAGGGCGCACGCCAACCGAGGTCCAGGTCGACGAACCGTTGGCGTTCGACTCGTCTTTTTGCCACAGGGCGACGAATTCCATGCCGAAGTTGGCCATCGGCTGGATCGCCATGTCATTGAAGATACGCGTGCGCTTGACGTCCGAACCGAAACTGGTGTCGCCCGAAGCGCCGAACTGCGCGCCCTTGCCCGTGCCGGGACCGACGCCGTACTGCACGCCGAAGGTGTTGCCGCCGCCAAACACTTTACCTTGACGGTGGAAGGCCGACAGCTGCCAGCCATTGTGTTTCTTGCCGTACAAGTCGTTGTCCTTGCCTTCACCGATGATGTAGGTCGCGGCCAGGTCCAGCGTGCCGTTTTCATTGACGGGAATCTCGCCGTAGATGAAGTTCTGGCGCACGGCCGAACGGGTGCCGAGCAAGGCGCCCGGCTTGCCGCTGATCGTGCCGAGGCTGTCATCGAACTTGTTGAAATCGTTGTCCTTGAAGAAGGCATACGAGAATTTACCAGGACCAGCAGGAATGCGGTCCAGGCCGGCGCCCGTGCCGTTCATATTGATGTATTGCAAGTCCAACATGTGGATGTCAGGGCGGTAGTAGAAGCGTTTACCGATCCAGGCCGTGCCGCCGTTCAGGAAATCGAGTCCCTGCGCTTCGACGTAGGCCTTGACGATGCCCAGCTTGTTGTCGCCGAAATCCGAGTTTGGCGCGTAGGCGTTGACCCAGATGGTGGCCAGGTAGTTCACGCCGCCGGACTTGGCGATGGACTTGGTGTAGCCGAATTCCGTGTAGGCGTCGCACTCATTGCCCAGACGGTATTTCATGGTATTGCCACCCAGGCCGAAGCAGCCTTGCGAACCGCCGTCGCCCGACGTATTGCTGCCGGCGCCGGCGCGCAGGTAGCCGTGGAAGCCTTCGGAGTCGGATGGGTACATCGGGTCGGCGGCAGCGGAACCGCTGGCGATGGCTAAGACGATGGCAGCTGGCAGTGTTTTCAACACGGCCTTCAACATGGTGCGATGCAGCATGGTAAGTCTCCTCAGTAATTTATTTTTTATCTAGTCATTCGTGGCCGAATGTACTGGCCAGAATTCTTTCCAGCAGGGACATAGTAACTATACTACGAACAAATATCAACATATTATGTTGTAATCCTACGACTACTCTGCGACACTTTATTTGCGTACCGACAGGCGCGTTGACTGCCCTGTTTTTTCCGCCGGCGCCGCCCGTTTCCGGCACCGCGGACAAGCATTTATGCAGGCGTCCCGCATTTTTCGGCACGCGGCACGTATACGAATTAAAATCCTTGGTTTTTGCCATAACGACAGTGCGCCGCCAAGACAGCGCACGCAGACGAGACTAGGCACCGCCATGAAAATAGATGAAAAAATGGAAGTAGCAGGCAGCGATCCGGCGGAGCGTTTCAGTGAAGGGCCACGCTTGCTGGCCGACATCGGCGGCACCAACGCGCGCTTCGTGCTCGAAACGCGCCAGGGCCACCTGGAAGCGGTCGCCGTGCTGCCCTGCGACGACTACGCGTCGCTGCTCGACGCCATCACCGCCTATATGGATAGCAGCGAGGCGCGCGCCGCCGGTTCGGCGCGCGTGCGCCATGCGGCCATCGCCATCGCCAATCCCATCGACGACGACAATATCCGCATGATGAACCATCACTGGTTCTTCTCGATCGAGGCCATGCGCGCCACGCTGGGCCTCGACACCCTGCTGGTGGTGAATGACTTCACTGCGCTGGCCATGGCCCTGCCCTATCTGCGGCCCGACCAGCGCCTGCAGATCGGCGGCGGCATGGCGCGCGCCGACAGCGTCATCGGCCTGCTCGGTTCGGGCACGGGCCTGGGCGTGTCGGGCATGATCCCCACCGAAGACCGCTGGATCGCGCTGGGCAGCGAAGGGGGCCACGTCAGCTTCGCGCCCTGCGACCAGCGCGAGATGGACGTGCTGTCCTTCGCCTGGCGCGAACTGTCGCACGTCTCGGCCGAACGCCTCGCTTCCGGGCGCGGCCTGGAACTGATCTACCGCGCCCTGTCCGAGCGCGCCGGCAAGCCCGATGCGTTGCCGCTGCTGGCCGCCGAAATCACCAGCCGCGCTCTGAACAATGAATGCGACGTGTGCCTCGAAGCGGTGGACTGCTTCTGCGCCATCCTCGGCTCCATCGCCGGCAACGTGGCCATGACCCTGGGTGCGCTGGGCGGCATCTATATAGGCGGGGGCATCGTGCCGCGCCTGGGGCCCCTGTTCGAACAGTCGCAGTTCCGCGCCCGCTTCGAGCAAAAAGGCCGCCTGAACGAGTACCTGGCGCAAATTCCCACCTTTCTGATCACGGCCGAACTGCCGACTTTCCTCGGCATCGCCGCCATCCTCGCGCAAAAGCTCAAGCGCGCCCATTCCGGCGCGCCCGTGCTCGAATCCGTGCGCCAGGCGCGCGGCAGGATGAGCCCCTCGGAATGCAAGGTGGCCGACTGGGTCTTGAAGGAGCCGAACGCCATGCTGACCCTGCCGATCGCCGAAATCGCCCAGCGCGTCGGCGTGAGCCAGCCGACCGTGATGCGCTTTTGCCGCTCGATCGGCGTGCAGGGCCTGGCCGACTTCAAATTGAAGCTGGCGTCCGGCCTGACGGGCGGCGCCATCACGGTGGCCCACTGCCACGTGGAGATCTCGGATTCCGACGCCGAACTGGCGCGCAAGGTGCTGGGCAATAACGCCTCGGCCGCGCTGGCCCTGCGCGACATGCTCGACGTCAAAGCGCTGACGGCCGCCATCGAACTGCTGCGCGGCGCGCAGCGCGTGGAATTGCTGGCCGTGGGCAGCGCCCGCGTGGTGGCCGACGACATGCAGCACAAATTGCTCAACCTGGGCATCGTCAGCAGCTTCTTTGCCGACCCGCAGGCGCAGGAAATGAGCGCCGCCATGCTGAAACCAGGCGACGTGGCGCTGGTCATTTCCCGTTCCGGCGCCCTGCCCGACCTGCTGCGCACCGTCAAGGTGGCGCAGGGCTGCGGCGCGCGCGTGCTGGCGATCACGGCCAGCGGTTCGCCGCTGGCCAAGCTGGCCGACGTGCTGCTGACCTTGAACCACCCGGAAGGCAACCTCAATTTCGTGCCCATGATCGTGCGCCTGCTGCAGCTGATGATGCTCGATATTTTGTCCGTCGGACTGGCGCGGCGCGACACGGCGCAGCGCACCAGCGCCGCCGAACTGGAAGAGGGTCAATTGCACGGCATGCGCATCAGCGGCAAGCTGAAATTCGGTGGCCACCTCGAATAAGGCGGCGCACGCCGCCCCCACCTCCTCCGACGCCGCCAGCGGCGCCACCGTGCACGACGTGGCGCGCGTGGCCGGCGTGTCGGCCATGACGGTGTCGCGCGTGATCAACGGGCGCGCCAGCGTCAGCGCGGCCACGCGCGACAAGGTCGAGGCGGCGATCGCCAGCCTGCACTACCAGCCCAACCTCGCGGCCAGGGCGGCCCGCACGGGCACCCTGCGCATCGGCCTGTTGTACAGCAACCCGAGCGCGGCCTTCCTCAGTGAATTTTTAGTTGGCGCCATGGATCAATGCCGCCAGGGCGGCGGCCAGCTGCTGCTGGAACGCTGCGAAGACCTGGACAGCCAGCGCGCCGGCATTGATTGCCTGGTGGCGGCCGGCGTGGACGGCATCCTCGTGCCGCCGCCCCTCTGCGATTCGCCGGAAGTGCTGGCGCAGTTGAACCGGATGGGCATCCCCGCCATCGCCGTGGCCACGGCGCGCCCCTCGCCCGGCGTTTCGGCCGTGCGCATCGACGATTACGAGGGCGCGCTGGCCATGACGCGCCACCTGCTCGCGCTGGGCCACCGCGACATCGGCTTCATCGAGGGCGATCCGGCGCACACGCCGGCCCTGCTGCGCCGCCAGGCTTTCGAGGACGCCATGCGGGAAGCGGGTTTGCGGGTAGCGCCGCACAGGGTGGCGCAAGGTTACTTTACGTATCGTTCGGGTCTCGACGCGGCGCGCCAACTGCTGGCGCAAGCACCGCATCCCAGCGCCATCTTCGCCAGCAACGACGACATGGCCGCCGCCACCCTGGCCGTGGCGCACGGCATGGGCTTGCAGGTACCGACGGAATTGAGCGTGTGCGGCTTCGACGACACGCCCGTCGCCACCACGGTCTGGCCCGAGCTGAGCACCATCCACCAGCCCATCGCCGACATGGCGCGCGCCGCCGTCAATCTCGTCATCGACGAAATCCGCCAGCGCCGCGCCGGAGAAACGGCGCCCGCCACGCATCATTTGATGGCGTTCACCTTGATCGCGCGGGCGTCGACGGGGGAATGTGCTCCAGTAGGGCACATTCCGGTCGCAAAGTGACTGCCCCCACCAACCCGTCGAGCGCCCCTTAGCGCACCACCGTGCGCTGCACCAGCGACTCCACCAGTTCCACCGAAGGGGGAGCGCCACCGGCCGCCAGGCAGGCGCCCGCGCCCGCCGCGACGGCAAAGCGCAAATGCTGGCCGCCATCGGCCTCGGGCCGGTACATCAGGCTGTACAGCAAGCCGCCGATGCTGGCGTCGCCCGCCCCCACCGAATCGACCACCTCGATGACGGGCGGCGCCGCCTGCCATGTCTGCTCGCCCCGGTACAGCGCCGCGCCTTGCGCGCCGCGCGTATACAAATACGTGGCTTGCGGATTCCAGCTGCGCAGGGTGGCAAACGCGCCATCGATGTCGTCATGGCGGAACAGGCCCGCCAGGTCTTCGTCCGACACCTTGATCACGTCGGCCAGCTGCGTCATGCGGCGCAAGTTGGCGTCGTAGCGCTCATCCATCATGATGCGGAAATTCGGGTCGTAGCTGATCTTCACGCCAGCCGCCTTCAGTTCCTGCGCCAGCGCCACCAGCTTGCCCGCCAGCGGTTCGCGCGCCAGGCTGATGCCGCCGAAATGCACCCACTGCGCCCCCTGCATCCAGCCGGCCGGCAGGAGCGACGCGTCGAAATGCAGGTCGGCGCTGTCGTCGCCGATGAAGTAATAGGTAGGCGGATGCAGTTCATGCACGATGGCCAGCAGCGGCGACTTCGCATGGCGCTGCAGGAAGCGCATGTCCAGGCCCGCCGCCCCGGTGGCAGCGGCCAGCGCATCGCCGAAGACGTCCAGGCTGACGCCGCCCGCAAAGGCGCTGGGCACGCCCAGGCGCGCCATCACGCGCGCCACGTTCCAGGTCGAACCGCCCACCTGGCTGTTCCAGGAGTCGGCGCCCGTGCGCAGCATGTCCGTCAGCGCTTCGCCGGCCGACACAAAAGCGGGGAAAGCGGGAAAAGCGGCGGCGCTCATGCGGCACCGCCAATCACGTTCAGCACTTCATAGCAGGCGCCCATGGTGTGGTAATCGGTCTTGCCGGCCGGGCTTTTCTCGTTGCTGATTTTTTGATTTTCAGGCGTCAGGATGCGGTACCAGGCGCCGTGTTCGTGGTCGACAAAGTGCGTCCAGCTGTAGTCCCAGATCTTGTCGTAGCTATGCCAGTAAGCCTCGTCGCCCGTGCGCACGGCCAGCACGGCGGCGGCCGCGAAGCTTTCCGCCTGCACCCAGAAGTATTTGTCGCCGTCGCAGATCTCGTCCTGCGGACCGAAACCGTAGTGGATGCCGCCATGCGCACCATCCCAGGCCTTGGCCAGCGCAGTGTCGTACAGGGCGCGCGCGCGCGGCAGCAGCCAGTCCGATGGGCCGGCCATGAACTGGCTGTGGCGCTCCATGATCAGCAGCAGCTTGGCCCATTCCGTGAAATGGCCGGGCTGGTAGCCCCACGGACGGAAGATATTGCTCTTGTCGTGCAGGTTATAGTCCCAGTCGATCGACCAGTCAGGCTTGTAGTGCTCCCAGATCATGCCGTTCGCCAAGCCCGCCTGGCGCACCGTGATGTTGTGCGCCAGGGTTTCGGCGCGGTGCAGATATCTCGCTTCGCCCGTCGCCTCGAACGCGGCCAGCATGGCTTCGCAGGCGTGCATATTGGCGTTCTGGCCCCGGTAGCCGTCCAGGGTGGACCAGTCGGCGCTGGCCACGTCCGCATACAGGCCGTGTTCGGGCAGCCAGAAACGCTGTTCCATCAATTCGAAGGTCTCGTCCAGATACGCGCGCGCTTCCGTCACGCCAGCTTGCAAGGCGTGCGCATAGGCCAGCAGCACGAAGGCCAGGCCGTAGCAGTGGTTGGCGCCGTCTTCCACCGTTTTGACGCCGTCTTTCCAGGACAGTTGCCAGGCATAGCCGCCCGTGGCTGGGTCGCGGTGCACGTCGCGCAGGAAGGCCACGCCGTGGCGCAGGGCCGCCTGGCAACCTTCATCGCCGAAGTGGCGGTACGCCATGGCGTAATTGAAGATGAAGCGCGTGCTGCTGACCAGGTGACGCGTGCTGGCGTCGTACACCGTGCCGTCATCGAGGAAGTAGTGATAAAAGCCGCCGCTGGGATCAATCGCGCGCGGGTGATAAAAATTCATCGTGTGCTGGATATGCTTTTCGAGCATGTCCCTGGAGCGGAAATCGGGATTCATGGGTCTCTCATGATATTGTTATCGATAACAATGATGATAGCATGCCGTCCCCGCGCCGTCATGCCGGCTCAAGGAGTCTTGGCCAGCCTGAGTTTTTCGCGCCACAGGGCCGCTTGCGCGGGGTCGGCCGCCTGTTCCAGCTCGCCCTTATCGTACACCTTGACCAGCCGTTCGATGGCTTCCAGGTCGCCCTGCTTCGCCGCCAGCAGGTACAGCGCGAAGGGCTTGGGCGCCGGCCCTTGCCGGGTCGGACCGCCCCGGCCCTGCTCCAGCAACCGCGCAAAGCCCGTCTGGCCGGGCGGACTTTTGGCGATGGCGGCCATTTCGTACCAGCCCAGGGCCGCCTCGTCGCTCTGTGGCGCGCCCTGTCCCACTTCATACGAGTACGCCACATTGTTCAAGCCGGAGGGATCGAGCGCCTTGGCCGCCCGCATGTACCAGGTGAATGCCTGCTTGCGCTGCGCCTCGTCCTGCGCCGTCATCATCAGGCGGTAGCCGATTTCATTGTAGGCGGGGATGAAGCCGTTTTCAGCATAGAACTTCAGCCAGAGCAGCGCGTGCGCCTGTTCTTCCGGGTTGCTGCGGATATTTTCATAGTGCATGGCCACAGTGAAGTTGGCCAGTTCCACGCCTTGCGCGGCGCCCTTGCGCGACCAGTATTCGCCCAGCTTGCGGTCGCTGGCCATGCCTTGCCCCAGCGTATAAGCGACGCCCAGGAAAGCCTGCGCGGGACCGTTGCCGCCTTCGGCCGCCTTCTTCAGCCACGCCAGGCCCAGGTCGCGGTCGCGCGGCGTGCCTTCGCCGCCGTGCAGCATCTGCGACAACTCCAACTGGGCAGCCGCATTCCCCCCTTCCGCGGCCAGGTGCGCCTTCCCGAAGGCAGCGACCTTGTCCGGCGACAGGTCGGCGGGACGGTCGACCACGGCCCGCACCCTTGCGCGCATGTCATCGAGGCCGGACATATCGAATTCGGCCAGCGCCGGATGCTGGCGCGGTGCGTTCGTGGACGCTGGCTGCGCCAGCACGCTCTGCGCCAGGGCCACGCTCAATATCAACAGGATGGTCTTCATTTGTTTTCCTTCTCTGCCAGCTTGGCGCGCCATTCGGCCGCGTCTTCGGCATTCGCCTGTTCTCCCAGTTCGCCTTTGACGTACACCTCGATCATGCGCCGCATGGCGGGCACGTCGCCGCTCCATCCCGCCCGCTCGTACCAGACCAGGGCCCACTTGTCCGACTGCGCCACGCCCAGGCCCAGTTCATGAGCGCGGGCCAGGTTGCGCATGCCGGCCGGCTCCTTTTCACGCGCCGATCTGTAATACCAGTGAAAAGCCTCGCCGCGATCCTGTTCATCGACGGCTGCGCGCATCAGGTGCTCGCCCAGCGCATTGTAGGCGGGCACAAAGTGCTGCTCGTTCGCCGCCGCCTTCAGCCAGGTGATGGCCAGCGCCTGCTCTTCGGCACTGCTGTCGCCATCGATGAATTCCATCGCCAGGATGGTTTGCGCCTCTGCATCGCCCTGCGCCACGCCCTTGCGCAGCCAGTATTCGCCCTGCGCGCGGTCGATGGGCACCTTGCCGCCCAAGGTGTAGGCTACCCCCATGGCCGCTTGCGCCGGCGCATAGCCGCCTTCGGCCGACTTGCGTATCCAGGCCATCGACTGCGCCGTATCTTGCGGCGTGCCGACGCCCAGCTGCAGCATGCGCGCCAGGTCCAGCTGCGCCTCCACGTCGCCCGCTTCGGCCGCGCGCCGTGCCTCGGCAAATTCGGCGATGCTTTCCGGGCTATGGCTAGCAGCATCCGCCCTGACCTTGATGGCGAGCAGCTGCAGGTCGAGCAAGGTGGGCGGGGTCTGGGCCAGGAGCGGCAACGGCAGCAGGAAGGGAATCAGCAAGAGGAGTTTCTTGGGCATGCGACGGTATCGGGAAGAAGAAAACACGCATGGTAGCCGATGCCATGCCAGACAGGCGCGCACTGCACAAGAAGTTTGACAGGGCAAGCCGGCAGGCTTACATTGCACGAGCCTACCACTTACACAGGAATGCCATGAACCGCCTCGCCACAACCGCCTTGACCCTGCTGCTCGCCGCAGCCTCCGTGGGCGCCAGCGCCGCCGACACCCAGCTGGCTGGCTGCGCCGCCAAGCGCGAAAGCATCCGCAGCGAATTGCACCAGGCGCAGGAACAGGGCCTGTCCGACAAGGTCGCGGGCCTGACGCGCGCGCTCGACGAAGTCAACGCCCACTGCCGCGACAGTACCCTGATCGAGCGCCACAACAAGAAAATCGTCAAGGCGCAGGCGAAGGTGAACCAGACGGAGCGTTCGCTGCGCCTGGCCCAGGAAGCGAACAAGGAGCCGAAGAAGATCGCCAAGCTGGAAGGCAAGCTGGAAAAAGCCAGGGCCGAGTTGGCGGCCCTGCAGGCGCAACAGCCTTAATCCTTCTCGCCCAGCAGTTGATAAATGCTGGAAAAATCCAGCGCGCCCGCCCCTGCCTTGCTGTGCAAACTATATAGGTTGCGCGACAAGGCGCCCAGCGGCACGCTCGCTCCGCTGGCCAGCGCGCTTTCCACGGCCAGCCCCAGGTCTTTCAGCATCAGGTCGACGCCAAAGCCGCCCGTGTAGCCGCGCGACGCGGGCACGTTTTCGGCCACGCCGGGGCACGGGTTGTAGACTTCCAGGGTCCAGTTGCGGCCCGAGCTTTTCGCCATCACGTCCGACACCACCTTCGGGTCCAGGCCATTGGCCACGCCCAGGCGTATCGCTTCGCTGGTGCCGATCATGAGTATCCCCAGCAGCATGTTGTTGCAGATCTTGACCGTCTGGCCGCAGCCCGAGCCGCCCGCGTGGAAGATGGCCTTGCCCATGACGTCCAGGTAGGGCCGCGCCGCCGCCAGCGCGGATTCTTCGCCGCCCACCATGAAGGTCAAGGTGCCGTTGGTGGCGCCCGCCGTGCCGCCCGACACGGGCGCGTCCAGCATCGGCATGCCCTTATCCTGCGCCGCGCGGCCCACCTGGCGCGCCGCCTCGGTGGAAATCGTCGAGCAGTCGATCAGCAGGGTGCCGGGCCGCGCCTGCGCCAGGATGCCAGAGTCCCCCAAAGGGTTAGCCAAATAAGCACCCAGCACGTGGCGGCTGGCCGGCAGCATGGTGATGACGATGTCGGCCTGGCCTATCGCCGCCGCCTGGTCATCGGAGACCAGGCCGCCGCCATCGGCGAATTGCCGCACGCTGGCCGGCAGCAAGTCGAAACCCGTCACCGCATGGCCGGCCCGCACCAGGTTCTGCGCCATGGGCAAGCCCATGTTGCCCAGGCCGATGAAAACGATATTGGTGCTCATCGCCGCCTCCTTACTTCATCGAGATGGTGGTATTGACGCCGCTGCCGCCGTCGTCCGGGGCGAACCAGCGTGCCGTGACGGTCTTGGTCTGCGTCCAGAAGTACAAGGCTTGCTTGCCGTTCGGGCCCAGATCGCCCAGCTTCGACGCGCGCGACCCCGTGAAACTGAAATAGGCGACGGGCACGGGAATGGCCACGTTGATGCCTACCTGCCCCACGTCGATCTCGTTCTGGAACTTGCGCCCCGCCCAGCCGGACGAAGTGAAGATCGAGGTACCGTTGCCGTTCGGGTTGGCGTTGATGAAGGCGATGGCCTGGTCCAGGGTGTCCGTCTCCACCACGCACATGGCGGGGCCGAAGATTTCCTGCGTGTAGACGGAATTCGACGCTGCCACCTTCGAGAAGATCGTCGGCCCCATGAAATTGCCGCCCTCGTAGCCGGCCACCTTGTGGCCGCGGCCGTCGAGCAGCAGCTGCGCGCCTTCATCCACGCCTGCCTGGATCAGCTTTTCCGCCCGCTGCATGGCCGCTTTCGACACCATCGGCCCCAGGTCGGCATCGCGGTCGCTGCCCGGCCCCACTTTCAGGGCCTGCGAACGGGCGACGATTTCCGGCAGCCAGGAACGGGCCTCGCCCACCAGCACGACGACGGAATTGGCCATGCAGCGCTGGCCGGCCGCGCCGAAGGCGGCGCCGATCAGGTTATTGATCGCCTGTTCCTTGTTGGCGTCAGCCAGCACGACGCAATGGTTTTTCGCGCCCATCATCGATTGCGCGCGCTTGCCCGATTCGCTGGCGCGGCGGTACACATGCGTGCCCACGTGGGTGGAACCGATGAAGGAGACGGCCTTGATGTCGGGATGGTCGCACAGCATGTTGACGACGTCGGCGCCGCCATGCACGACGTTCAGCACGCCGGCCGGCAAGCCCGCCTGGTACATCAGTTCGACCAGGTACATGGTCGACGACGGGTCCTGTTCCGACGGTTTCAAGACAAACGTATTGCCGCAGGCGATGGCAATCGGGAACATGAAGCACGGCAGCATGACGGGGAAGTTGAAGGCCGTGATGCCGGCGCCCACGCCCAGCGGCTGGTAGATATTGTAGACATCGACACCCGTGGCCGCGTTTTCCGCGATTTCGCCCAGCTGCAGGGTGGCGATCGAGCACGCGTGTTCCACCACTTCCAGGCCGCGCATGACCTCCCCTTCCGCGTCGGGCAAGGTCTTGCCATGTTCGCGCGTGATCAGTTCGGCCAGGGCGCCGATGTTTTCGCGGATCAGGTGCTGGTACTTGAGCATGATGCGCATGCGCGCCGCCAGCGGGGTATTGCGCCAGGTTTTAAAGGCTTCCTTGGCCGTGGCGACGGCCAGGTTGACTTCGTCGGGCGTGGAAAACGGCACCCTGGCGACGATTTCCTGCGTGGCCGGGTTGACGACGTCGCGCCATTCGCTGCTGCTCGAGGCGTGGTGCTTGCCGCCGATGTGCAGGGGGACAGTCGGGACTTGGGTGAGGGCTTGGTTCATGTGAGGCTCCGTAAGGTATTCGATGGTTATTTCTTGACCAGGTTGCACGCCGCCGCATCCATCGGCTTGAAGGCCTGGTCGGCGGGGATGGTGGACAGCACTTTCAGGTAATCCCACGCGCCTTTGGATTCGGCCGGGGTTTTGACCTGCACCAGGTACATGTCGTGGATCACGCGACCGTCGGGGCGGATGGAAGCGTTGTTCATGACGGCATCCTTGATGGGCAGCTCGCGCATCTTCTGGGCGACGACCTTCGAATCGTCGCTTTTCGCCGCCGCCACCGATTTCAGGTAGTGGTAGACACTGGAATACACGCCCGCCTGCACCATGGTCGGCTTGGCGCCCTTGTTGAGCGCTTCAAAGCGTTTCGCAAACGCGCGGCTGCGGTCATCGTAATCCCAGTAAAAGCCGTCCGCGTAGACGAGGCCCTGGGCCGTTTCCAGCCCCAGCGCGTGCACGTCCGAGAGGAACACCAGCAAGGCGGCCAGGCGCTGGTCCTTGCCGCTGCCGATGCGGAACTCGCGCGCCTGCTTGATGGCCGATACCGTGTCGGCGCCGCCGTTGGCCAGGCCGATCACCTGCGCTTTTGACCCTTGCGCCTGCACCAGGAAGGACGAAAAATCGGACGCGTTCAGCGGATGGCGCACGGCACCCAGCACCGCGCCGCCGTTGCGCTTGACGACTTCGCTGGCATCCTTTTCCAGCGAGTGGCCGAACGCGTAATCGACGGTGACGAAGTACCAGGATTTTTGCCCCAGCTTGGTCAATGCCGCCGCCGTGCCGGCCGCCTGCGAATAGGTGTCGAACATCCAGTGGAAACCGTTCGGCGAGCAATCCTCGTTCGTCAGGCGTCCCGTGGCAGGGCCACTGAACATGGCGATGCCGCCCTTTTCTTTCATGAGCTTTTGCACGGACAGGGCCACCGAGGAATTGGTGAGATCGGCGATGGCGTCGACCTTGTCGCGGTCTATCCATTCGCGCGCCTTGGAGGCGGCGATGTCGGCCTTGTTCAAATGGTCGGCCGAGAGGATCTCGATCTTCATGCCCTTGCATTCGGCCTTCAGGCAATCCTCGACGGCCATCTGGCTGGCGACGACGGAGCCGCGCCCGCCCATGGCCGAATACGGCCCGGACATGTCGGTCAAGATGCCCACCTTGACGACGCCATCGGAAATTTGCGCGTGCGCGCCGCCAAAGGAAAGGGTGAGCGCCAGCGCGCCCATGGCCAGAACGGTTTTTTTCATGCGTGTCTCCAGGTGGATGGGTTTTCTTATATGTATATCTGCATTCTGCATGTGTAAAAATATGCGCTCAAGTGAAATTAATGCATAATTCCTTTGCAAAAATGCACAGAGAGGGTTTGCCATGCTCGATTGGGACAATGTACGGGTCTTCCTGGAACTGACGCGCAGCGCCGGCCTCGTCGATGCGGCAAAAAAGCTGGGCATCGACCATTCCACCGTGTCGCGGCGCATGCGCAAGTTCGAGGAGCAAGTGGGCACGCAACTGTTCGACCGCAACTACGTGGGTTACCAACTGACGCCCGAGGGCCACCGCCTGATGGAATACGCGGAAACCATGGAAAGCACGGTGTTTGCCGCCACCGAGGAACTGGGCGAACACAATCGCCTGCTGTCGGGCCAGGTGCGCCTGGGCGCTACCGAGGGTTTCGGCGCCATCGTGCTGGCGCCCCACCTGGCGCAGTTTTGCGGCAGATACCCGCACATCAGCGTGGACCTGATCGCCGTGCCCCGTTTCGTCAGCCTGTCCAAGCGCGAAGCGGACGTGGCCATCTCCATCGAGCGCCCCCTGTCCGGCCCGTATGTCGTGACGAAGCTGTCCGACTACCGCCTGAAACTGTACGCCACGCCAGGCTACCTGGCGCGCCACGCGCCAATCACCAGCGTGGCGCAACTGGCGCAGCACCCCATCATCGGCTACGTGGACGACCTGGTCTTCAGCGCGGAACTGCGCTACATGGACAACGTGGCGCCCGATTCCCTGCGCGCGTTTCGCAGCACCAGCGTCATCGCCCAGTACCACGCGGCGCGCGCAGGACAGGCGTTGGCGATCCTGCCCTGTTTCGTGGCGCAGCAATCGAACGAACTGGTGCCCGTGCTCGATGGCGAGATCGACCTGCTGCGCGCCTTCTGGATGATCTCGCCGAGCGAGCGGCGCAATATCGCCCGGGTCAGCGCCCTGTGGAACTACCTGCGCACGGCCATCGACCTCAATCACGCCTACCTGATGGGCGAAACGGCCACGCCCAGCTGGCCAAGCTGACTGCGCGCTACACTGTCGCCACAGACTAATTAGGAGGATGCGATGCTGATGGATGCAAACCAGGCTGTTTTGGTCATTGTCGACCTGCAAGGCCGCTTGATGCCGGCCATCCACGATGCCGGCCTGGTGCTGGCACAAAACTTGCGTCTGGCCAAGATCGCCCGCCTGCTCGACGTGCCCGTGCTGGGCACGGAACAGAACCGCCAGGGGCTGGGGCCGAACGTGGAAGAGATCGCCGCCCTGTGCGAACGGACCTTGCACAAGACGCATTTCGGCGCCTGTTTTGATGGCTTGCAGGACATGCTACCCGCCGGGCGCAGACAGATCGTCGTCACCGGTTGCGAAGCCCATGTGTGCATGCTGCAGACGGCCATCGGCCTGCTGGAACGCGGCTATGACGTGAGCATCGCCATCGACGCCGTCGGTTCGCGCCAGGCCGCCAGCCGCGACGCGGCACTGGCGCGCCTGGACAAGCTGGGCGCCCACCTGGTGACGGTCGAGATGCTGGCCTTCGAGTGGTTGCGCGACTGCAAGCATCCGCGTTTCCGCGAAGTGCTGGCGTTAATTAAATAATACGCGAGGTTTAAGCCAGATCAAGCCCTTCGGCGGCCCATTTGCTAGCTTGGTAACAGCGCCGCCATTGCGAGCGGCGCGCCGTCCATCTCAGCAAGGGAACCATCATGGCCTATATCCTGCGAGGCAAGCTGTGCGGCTTGATCTGCGCCGAGTGTCCTGAAGCCTTATCCCACGTCATCGTGCGCCTGTACCGGCTGCGCGCGTCGCAAAACGTCACGGCCCTGGCCGTGGCCAGCGCCAAGGAAACCTTCGCCATCCTCACGGACGAGGAAGTGCAGGCGAAGGCGCCTTTCCTGCTGGCCGAAACGCGCACGGATGACGATGGCAACTACAGTTTTACCCTGGCAGGCGATTATCAGGGCGAGGCCGTTGAAGTCGACATCCTGTGCCCTACCGTGCCGCATCTGAAACCGGGGCCGAAAGACCCCGTGCCGCTGCAGTTTTCCATCACCACGCTCCAACCACGCTGGCGCCAGGCCGACAATGATTTCCTCGCCGTCTGGGACTATTGCCTGCCGCAACGCTTCTGGTGCCTGGTGCGCGCCCGCTTCGGCGCCTGGACCATCTGCGGCCGGCTGCGCACCTGCGATGCGCCGCATGCGCCGATCGCCGGCGCCACCGTGCGGGCGTTCGACGCCGACTGGCTGCAGGACGACGCGCTGGGCCAGGCGATCACCGATGCCAGTGGACGCTTCCGCATCGATTACCTGACATCCGACTTCACCTTGACGCCCTTCTCCCCATTCATCAACGTGGAGTTCGCCAGCGGGCCCGACGTGTATTTCACGGCGCAGCTGGGCAGCGTGACCATCCTGTCTGAAACGCAGGCCAACGGCCGCCAGCCGGGCCGGGAAAACGTGGGCCACTGTTTCTGCGTGGAATTGTGCTCGAAAGAAGTCTTGCCACCCGACGTGGAAGGCGTGCCGCACTGGCAACAGGTGGAAATCTTCGACATCCACCCGTTTCCCTCGCTGGCGGGCTTTTCCCCGCAAGGCTATGCGGGCGGCGCGGGCGCCTCGTATGTCTTCGCCGGCGGCGTCACCCTGAAAGGCAATTGCCCGCTGCGCAACAGCGCCATCCCCGCCAACCCGCTCGAATACCGTTTCCTGATCGGCGAATGGTCCTGGCCCGGCGGCACGGACGATCCCACGGCGCTGCCCACGGTGGCGCCGGCTAGCCTGGCGCCGTTGACGCAAGTGCTGGGCACGCATGTCGGCTATGTGTTTTATACGAATGGCCTGGGCCTCGCCGATTCGGCGCCCGTTATCATCGATGCGGGCGATCTGCAAGCGGGCGGCTGGATACGGGTGGACGGCAAGCCCGTCACGGTGGACATGCGCGATGGCACGACGGCCGTCGTCAACGTGGCGCCCAACATCTTCCTGCGCACGTTTGATCTACTGACGGTGAATACGCCGGCCATCACCAGCCTGCATCCGGCCAAGTTGCCGGGCGGCTTGCCCATCCTCGATGCAGGCCGCAGCCTGACGGCGGCCGAGAGCGAACCGATACGCCGCTACCGCCTGGGCTTCGAAGTGCGCGACGGCATCAGCCTTGCACAGGTGGCGACGGACGGGCTCGACTCCATCGTCTTCGACAACTCGCCCGTCATCGTGGCGCTGGATCTGGAAGAGCTGCGCAGCAATGCCTGCAACCCCATCGCGGGCGGCCTCGTGCATATCCTGTACACGATCGACCATCCGCATTTGCGCTTTTTCAATATCACAATTTCCAACAACAACGGCATCCAGCATCCGCCGCCACCGCTGCCGGCCGCCAGCTTTACCCCACCGCCGCCACCGAGCAACTATCTGTTCCGCGGCGGTGCGGGCGGACCGCATTTATCGGGCAACAATGGCGGCTTCCCCGTCAACGTGGCGCTCGATCCGCCATGCGCCTACCGCGTGGCGATTTCGTGGCAGACGCGGCATTATCTGGCGTCCAGCCACAGCATCGACAGGCTGTACTGCAAGTAGGCATGCTTCAGAAATAGCGCACCCACGCCCGTTGCGAGGTGCGCTTGTAGTGGGCAAACGCGCGACAGGGAAAGTACAGCAAGGGCATCAGAGCCAGCGCGATCAGCCACACTTGCCAGACATGCTCGACGCCATACCGGGCACCGTGGTTGGCGCCCAGCACGGCCGTCAAGGCGAGGCCGATGGCCAGCAGCAGGTATAAATGCAGCAGATAGTAAAACATGGGCGCGCCGCCAAAGGTGGCGCATGCCCGCGTGAACCAGTTGTCGACGCTTTCCAGCCAGGCCAGGCCCAGCAAGCCCAGGCCCAGGGTGAACAGCAGGAAATCCAGCGATGGCGGATACTTGGTGAAGTTCAGCACGCTCATGGCCGTGCGCAAGGCAGTGTCGCCCGCCACCCACGGCAAGGTTTCGCCATAGATATTCAAACCGCGCAGCACGGCCAGCAGCAGCAAACTGCCGCCGCCCAGCGCCAGCAACAGGCGGCGCCGTCCTTCGGCGGACCGGCCGCGCGCATACAGGGGCCCGGCCGCATAGCCGAGCACGATCACGCCTATCCATGGCAGCAGCGGGTAGCTGACCTTGATTTTCATGACGCCGTCGGCCACCAGGTAGCCCCGTTGCAGCAGCACCGTCAGCAGATAATAGGCAAAGCTGCCCTCTTCCGCGCGCAAGCCGGTCAACAGATGCTGGCCCGCGATGATCGCCACGCCCAGCAGCGCCAGCACTTTCAATGGCAGCCGGTGCAGCACGGCCAGCGCCATCATGGCCAGGCCGATGACCCAGATCACCTGCAAATACAGCACGGCCGGTGGAAACGCCCCGCTCCAGGCGAAGTTGACGAACACCAGTTCCAGCAGCACCAGCAGCAAGCCCCGCTTGAACAGGAAACCGCTGGCGCTGCGGGACCCGGCCGCCGGATGCGCGTACAGCCAGGCGGACAAACCCGTCAGGAAGACGAACATGGGTGCGCACACGTGGGCCGCCAGGCGCGTGAAGAACAGGGCCGGATCGACGCTGGCAGCATCCATCGGGTCGCTCACCTGGTGGTGCAGGAAGACCGTTTCGCGCACATGGTCGAACAGCATGATCAGCATGACGAGGCCGCGCAATACGTCGATGACGGCGATGCGGGCGCGCAGGGTAGCAGAAGAAGTCGATGTCATGGTGATAGCTTAAAAACGGTAATGCGCATTCAGGGTCAGCGTGCGCTCGGCCCCCGGCGCCACCCACAGCTGACTATAGGAACTCGCATAGTAGCTGCGGTTGAAGAGGTTTTCCACATTCACCGCCAGGCGCAGTTTGGCGTTGGGCGAATACGAGGCCAGCAATTTGGCCGTCGTGTAGGCCGGCAAGGTAAAACTGCTGCTGACGGCGACGTCGCCCAGGCGCTCGCCCACGTACTGCACGCCGCCGCCCACGCTGGCCGTGCCCGTACCCAGCGCGAACTGCTGCGTGGCGAGGACATTGGCGCTGTGGCGCGGCACGTTGGCGAAGCGGCTGCCCGTCACGATCGTATTGTCGCCGCGCGTGACGCTGGCGTCCGTATAAGCATAGGCGCCCGAAACGCGCAAGCCGCGCACCACTTCGCCCGACACGTCGAGCTCCAGGCCACGGCTGCCCACCTCGCCCGCTGCGATGGCAAAGTCCGTGTTGGCGGGATTTGTCGTCAGCACATTGCGCTTGCGGATGTCGTACACGGCCACGGTACCTGTCAGCTTGCCCGTTTCCAGCTTCGCGCCCAGTTCATACGAGCGGCTGCGCTCGGCCGGGAAAGCCTGGTTGGCGATGCTGATGCCGCTGTTGGGCCGAAAGCCCTTCGCCGCGCTCGCATACAGCGACCATGCCTTCGTCGGCTGGTAGACGAGGCCCACGCGGGGGCTGGTGGCCGACAGCGACTGGCGGTTGCTGACATTCAGGCGCCTGTTCGTCACGTCCTGCGTGTACGTATCGTGGCGCACACCGACCAGCGCCTTCCACTGCGCACCCAGGTCGACCTGATCCTGCGCATACAGGCCGCGCGCCCGTTGCCCTTCCTGCGTATCGATGGACAGGGCTAGCGGATCGGCCTTGCCGCCATACGCGGGATTGAAGATATCGATGGCATAGGCATTTGCTGCCGAGGGATTGCGCCGCAGCTGCACCCGGTGGTCGTCGAAATGATAGGCGTCGACACCGGCCAGCACTTCGTGCACCAGGGCGCCCGTCCTGAACTTGCCCAGCAACTCGACGCGGGCCGACGCGTCGGTGGCCGAAAAATCGCGGTGGCGGCGCTGGCGGTTCAAGGTGCGGCCATCGGCCAGCAGCTTGTTCGCCTCGGTCGAGTAACCGGTCAATTCGCTGTCGCGGTAGGAAGCGCCCGCCTGCACCGACCAGTCGTCGGACAGCGCGTGGTGGATGAACAGCTGCTGTCCCAGCGACTTGACCGTCATGGGACCGTCATCCGGTTCGCCCAGGAAGCGCGAGACGGGGACAAGACCCAGCTGGCCATTGACGGCCACCACGCCCCGGTCGAACGGCGCGCGCTGCCGCACCGCTTCGATTTCATACGACACGGTCGTGTGCTCGCCCGCCAGCCAGAGAAACGAAGGCGAAAACAGGCTGCGTTCGACCTTCACGGTATCGCGAAAGCTGTGCCCCTCTTCATGCGCCGCGTTCAGGCGGTAGGCGATGGTGCCGCTTACGGGTCCCGTCAAGTCGACGGCGGCGCGGCGCGTCTGGAAACTGCCGAGTGAAAAATCCGCGCCATATTCGGGCGCGAACTTCGGTTTTTTCGTCGTGATGTTCACCGTGCCGCCCGGCTCGCCCCTGCCATACAGGGCCGAAGCGGGGCCTTTCAGCACCTCCACCGCCTGCGTATTACCGCCGTCGCGCATGCCGTTGTAGCCGCGGCTGGAACTGAAACCGTTGACCATGTAGTCGGAACCGAAATTCGGGTCGCCCGTGAAGCCGCGCATGGCATAGCTGTCCCACAGGCCGCCCAGCGGACTTTGCTTCGCAATGCCGCTGGCCAGGTCCAGCGCGCCAGCCAGGGTCGTCACGCCCGCGTCGCGCAGCAAGTCGCCGGTCAGCACGCGCACGCTTTGCGGCAAATCCATCAGCAAGGCATCCGTCTTGGTGGCGCCCGTGGCCGACAGGCTGCGGTAATGCTGGCGCTCCGCGCTGACGGTGACGACATCCTGCCCAGCGGGTCCATCCGCCAGGGCCAGCGGACTGGCAGCGGCCAGCAGCAGCGCCATCGGACGCTGTAAAAAGAGGCACATGGGGATTCCTGAAAGAAAATTACATGCAAATGAATTGCATTATAAATGATAATTTACTCTCAATAAAGACCTAGACTCCCAGATGCCAGCCCCGTGCCTGGCCCGCCTGGCGAAGCATGCCGCTGTACACGCCGCCCTGCCGCAGCAATTGCGCATGCGTGCCCCGCTCGACGATGCGCCCCGCCTGCATCACCAGGATCTGGTCCGCCTGCGCGGCAATCGCCAGCCGGTGCGTGGCGACCACCACGGCATGGGTACGCGCCAAGCCAGCCAGGGTGGCGATGGCGCGCCGTTCGCTGATGGCGTCAAGCGCCGACAGCGGTTCGTCGAACAGCATCAGCGGCGCGGGTTTCAACAAGGCGCGGGCGAACGCCAGCCGCTGGCGCTCCCCGCCCGACAAGGTCCAGCCGCCTTCGCCCACCACCGTGTCCAGGCCCTGCGGCAAGGACTGCGCCAGCGATGCCAGGCCGGCCGCCGACAGCGCCGCCAGCAGATCCTGCGCCGCGATCTGCCGGCCCAGGCTCAGATTGTCGCGCAAGCTGGCCGGCAGCAGCCAGGCATGCTGGAACATCGGTGTCGCCAGTTTGGCCAGCGCGGCGTCGTCCTTGGTCCGCATATCGACGCCGCCGGCCAGCAGCACGCCGCTATCGGGATCCAGCTGGCGGCACAGCAATTGCAGCAAGGTCGTCTTGCCCGAGCCGGAAGCGCCCGCCAGCACCGTCAGGGAACGCGGAGCAATCTCCAGCGAGACTTCATCGACGATGGGGCGTCCGCCGCGCCGCACGCAGACATGGCGCGCCTCGGCGGCTGGCGCCCCCTGTTCCGGCGCGCCGCCGGGCAACGCCAGCACGGGCAATTCCCGCTCCGCCAGCACGCCATCCAACTGGCGCAGGGCGTGGGCCACCTGTTGCAGGGCGGCGCCCGTGTGCACGACGGCGGCCATCGCCTCGGCCAGCACGGTGGCGACGATCAATGTCGCCAGCAGCGCCGGCACATCGAGGGCGCCGGCCAACACCTGGCGCAAGCCGATGGCCAGCAACAGCGCATACGCCAGCTGCGCCGCCACGGTAAACCCGAGAGCGGCGGGGAACAGCAAACGCTGGGAACGCCTTTCCGCCTGGCGCTGCGCCATGAGCGACTGTTCCAGCATGGCGCTGCCCAGCCCGGACCGGCCCGTGGCGCGCAGCACGGGTTGCGCCGCGATATATTCCAGCACGCGGCCGTTCGCCTCGGCGCTGCTGGCCGCCAGCGCCGTCTCGGCCCGGCTGCCGCAGGCCAGCGCCCAGCGATACACGAACGACAAGGGCGGCATGGCCAGCAGCAGCACCGCACCCAGGCGCCAGTCGACGGCCAGCCAGAGCAAGCCGACCACCAGCGGCGCCAGCACGGCATCGAACAGGGGCTGCAGCAAATGCGCGGGCGCGCCCATCACGGCCATCACGCCGCCAGAGGCCAGCTGGCGCATATCGCCGGCGCGGCGCGGCGTGCACCAGGCCAGCGGCAGGCGCACGATTTTATCGGCCAGGCGCCGGTGCAGCGCATGCGCGCAGTGGGCGCCGGCCGCATAGCCTTTCAAGCGCGTGACATGGCGCAGCGCGGCGCTGGCCGTTGCCAACAGCAGAAAAAGGACCAGCCATGCACCTTGCGCCTGCCCCGGCTGCGGCGCCAGCCAGGCGCGCAGCAGCGGCAGCAGCATGCACAGGGCCAGCGCACTCAGGATACTGTTGGCCCCCATCAGCGCCAGCGCAAGGCGCAACTTGCCGGCGGCCGCGCCATCAAGCAGGCGCAACAGCAAACGCACGGCGGCGATCATGCCGCCACCTCGTCAACCAGGCTTTGCGCCTCCCACAGGGCCGCATACGCGCCCCGCGCGGCCAGCAGTTGCGCATGCGTGCCCAGCTCACACAGGCGGCCGCCGTCGAGCAATGCGATCTGGTCGGCCTGCACGATGGTCTGCAGCCGGTGCGCCACCACCAGCACCGTGCGTCCCGCCAGCAAGGCCGACAGGCCAGCCTGCACCTGCGCTTCCGACTCGGGGTCGAGGGCTGCCATCGCCTCGTCCAGCACGACGATACGGGGATCGGCCAGCAGGGTGCGGGCGATCGCCAGGCGCTGCGCCTCGCCACCCGACAGCGCCAGGCCTTCGCCCAGCAAGGTGTCATACCCTTGCGGCAAGGCCGTGATGCGGGCATGGATGTGCGCGGCGCGCGCCGCCGCTTCCACCTGGGCATCGCTCGCCTCCGGCCGCCCCAGGCGGATGTTGTCGCGCGCGGACAGGCGCAGCACTTGCGCGTGCTGCAAGACAAACCCCACACGCGCATACAACACGGCGGGATCGATCTGGCGCACATCGACGCCGCCGACGCGCACGGCGCCGGCCGTCGCGTCCCACAGGCGCGGCAACAGCATGGCCAGGGTCGACTTGCCGCCGCCCGACGGCCCCACCAGGGCTGTCACGCTGCCCGCAGGCAGGCATAAATCGATGCCGTGCAACACATCGGTACCGCCCGGATAGGCAAAACGCAGCTGTTCAAAACGCACATCGTCGCCGGCGGGCAGCAACGGCGCTTCCGCCTGCGGCATGGGCGCCTCGGCCAGCAAGGCGCCTATCCTGCGCGCCGCCGCCAAGCCGCCCTTCAAGCCATCGGCGCCGTGCCCCAGCGCGGCCACGGGCGCGCACAAGGCCATGCCCAGCAAGGCAAACGGCAGCATCTGCGCGGGCGCCATCGCCCAGGTTTGCGCACCCAGCCAGGCGCCGCTCACGACAAAAGCCAGCACGACGGGCGGCGACAGCAGCACATCGACCAGCGCGCCCATGCCGCCCCAGCGCCGCACCCAGGCCAGAAACTGCCGCGCATGGCGTCCCGCCACCGCATCAAAGCGTGCTTGCGGCAATGTCTGCCGCGCATACGTCTTGAAGACGGCCATGCCCTGCACCAGTTCCACCATCGCCGCCGCCAGTTCGCCGCCCGTGCGCTGCAACTGCGCCAGCCCCTCGCGGAAGGCTGGCGCGGCCATGCCCCGATAGCGCCACCAGGCCAGGGCTGGCGCGACCAGGGTGATGGCCGTCATGCGCCAGTCCGCATGCAGCAGCCAGGCCAGGCATGCCACGGGAGCGACGACCACGGCGGCCAGGTCGGACGGCGCATGCGCCACCAGGCGGTGCAGCGCAGCCACGTCAGCGTGCACGATTTCGTTGACCCTGGCCGCATTGCTGCCCGCGTACCAGCCCAGCGGTACCCTGGACAACTGCCGCGCCAGCCGCAGGCGCAACTGGCACTGCAAGTCCGCATCGGCCAGGTGCGTCAGGTGCAGCCCCAGCGCCGTCGTCAGCTGACGCAGGCACAGCGCCGCCAGTGCCAGCCACAGCACTTTCCAGGCGCGGCCGGCATCGACATCCGATGCCAATAGCAAGGCGCCCAATTGCGCCATGGCAACATATGGCAGTACGCCGCACAGGGCGGCCAGCGCCTGCAGTGCGCCAGCCCCCAGCAAGCGGCCCCGCACGGGCGCCAGCAAGGCCGATAACTCGCGCCAGTCGCTCACAGTGTCCCCTCCACGCAGACGACGGCATCCGCGTCGAGCTGGCGTACCCTGGCTCGTACCCGGTAGACGCGAGCGATCAGGGCGGCGTCAATCACGGCATGCGGCGCGCCGGACGCCGCCAGCACGCCATCGTGCAGCACCATCACCTGGTCGGCGCAGCCCAGCGCCAGGTTGATGTCGTGCAGGACGATGACGGTAATCAAACCATGTTCGCGCGTGGCGCGCCCTATCGCCTCGATCACCTGGAACTGGTGATACAGGTCCAGCGCGCTGGTGGGCTCGTCCAGCAGCAGCACCTTGGGCTGGCGCACCAATGCCTGGGCCAGGCCCACCAGTTGGCGCTGGCCGCCCGACAGCGCCTCGACCTGGCGGCTGGCCAGGGGCAGCAAGTCGAGGCGCGCCAGCACGGCCTCCACCCTGGCCACGGCGCCCGCATCGACCTTCGCCCCCAGCCAGCCTTCGCTGCGCCCCGCCATCGCGGCGCTGAGCACAGCCTCGAACACGCCCAGCCGCGTGCGCGAGGGCAGGCTTTGCGGCAGGTACACCATGCTTTGCGCGCGCCGGGCTTGCGGCCCGCAGGCCAGGTCCACGCCATCGAGCAGCACGGCGCCCTGCATCGCCTGCAAGCCGGCGATGCCGCGCAACAAGGTCGATTTGCCGGCCCCGTTCGGGCCGATCAGGGCAGTCACGCTGCCCGGCAACAAGAGCGGCAGGCTGACGCCAAGCAGCACGTCGCGCCGTCCATACGCCACGCAGGCATTGCGCACCAGCAAACCGCTCACGCCGCACCTCCCCGCTGGCGCATGACGATGGCCATGAAAAACGGGATGCCGACCAGCGCCGTGACGATGCCGACGGGGATCAGCACGCCGTCGATCAGCGTCTTGCTGCAAATCGAGGCCAGCGACAGGATCAGCGCGCCGGCCAGCGCGGACGCGGGCAACAGCAGGCGGTGGTCCTCGCCCACCAGCAGGCGCGCGATATGCGGCGCCACCAGGCCGACGAAACCGATGGTGCCGACAAAGGACACGGCCAGCGCCGATAGCAGGCTGATACGCAGCAGGGACAGCATGCGCAAGCGGCGCACATCGACGCCGAAGCTGCGCGCGCGGTCCTCGCCCATGGTCAGCGCCGTCATGGCCCAGCTGTCGCGCACGGCCCAGGGCGCGATCACGGCAAGCGCCGCGGCCAGGATGGCGATCTTGTCCCAGGAAGAGCGCGACAGGCTGCCCATGGTCCAGAACACCAGTTGCTGCAAGCTGTCCTGGCTGGCGACAAACTGCAGCAGGGCCACCAGCGCATTAAAGGCAAACACCAGCGCAATGCCGAACAGCACCAGGCTTTCCACGCCGAAGCCCCGCCAGCGCGTCAGCAGGTGCAGCAGGCCGACCGACGCAAAAGCGAACAGGAAGGCGTTCGCCGACACCACGTACTGGGGCGGCACCCCGGGCAAGCTCCAGTTCAGGACGATGGCCAGCGCGGCGCCGAACGAGGCGGCGGCCGACACGCCCAGGGTGAACGGGCTGGCCAGCGGATTGACAAGGATGGTCTGCATCTCGGCGCCCGCCAGCGCCAGCGCGGCGCCCACCAGCACAGCCATCAGCGCATATGGCAGGCGCACATCCCACACGATGACCTGCTCCATGCGCGGCACGCCATCGGGCTGCAGCAGCACCTGGAACAGGCGGGTGATGCCCATGCCGGACGGTCCCGTGGCGATGTCCATCGCCAGCGAGACGGCCAGCGCGCACAGCAGCGCGCCCACCAGCATGACGCGGCGCACATGGCGCTGGCGGTACGCCACGCCCGCCGCCATGGCAGGCGGCGCTTGTGTCAGCACGGCGCTCACGGCTGCATGTCCACGAACAGCACGCCCGTGGCGGGAATCGGCATGAAGCGGCGATACATTTCAAGGCGCGTGCGGGCCGGGTCCAGGTCCGCAAACAGCTCAGGATGCAGCCACTTGGCCAGCGCCTGTACCGCCACCAGGTGTTCGGGCGAATCGTAGAACACATGCCACAGGCCGTGCGAGCGCCTGCCATTTTTTTCGCGCACGGCGCGCAGTTGGGCCGTTTCCGTGCGCGAGGCCACGGCGCGCAGGCTGCTGCGCGCCTGCGGCAAGGTGGCCTGGTAACCGAGGGTCACGCCCCCCTGCCCGCTGGCGAACACGCCCGTCGCCACATACACGTCGGGATCGCGCGACAGAATGTATTCCGGGTTCAGGGTGCCGATGGGGCCGGGAATCTTGCCGGCGCCGATATTCTCGCCACCGGCCAGGGCGATCATCTCGCCGAAATTGCCCGTGCCGGGAGAGCCGCAACAGCCCTGCAAGCCCGCCAGCATGTCGACAAAGATGGCGGGGCGGCGAAAGCCCGGCCTGGCCTGCGCCGCTTGCACGGCGCGCGCCACTTGACCCACCTGCTCCTCGTAAAAGGCGATGAAGGCGGCGGCCTGCGCCTGGCGGTCCAGCGCCTTGCCCATCAGGCGCATGCTGGGCACGGTATTTGCAAGCGGATGGTTGCTGAAGTCGACAAAGATCACGGGCACGCCGGCCGCTTCCAGCTGGCGCACGGCGTCGCTGCCCGGCGCGGGGCCGTGGCCGCCCGACAGGGCCAGGATGGCCAGGTCGGGCCGCAAGGACAGCGCTTTTTCCACGCTAAAACTGTCGGCCGACGTGGCGCCCACCAGGGGCACCTGCTCCGCTTGCGGAAAGACCTTGCGGTAGGCCGCGTAGCCCTGCACATCCAGGTGGCGGAAATCGCCCTGCCAGCCCGCCAGGCGGGCAAAGGGATTTTTTCCTTCCAAGATGGACAAGGTGTAGATCAGGCGGCCCTCACCCAGCACGACGCGTTGCACCTTGTCGGGTACGTTCACCGTGCGTCCCGCCAGGTCGGTGACGGTGACGGCTTCAACCGACAAACTGATGCAGGACAACAACGCGGCGGCCAGCATGGATACGATTTTTCTCATGGCATCACCACGCATGCTTGACGGTCAGCAGCAAGCGGCGCGCATCGCCCGTGCTGCAATTGCTCGATGAACAACTGTCGTAGTAATGCTTGTTGCTCAGATTCGTCACGTTCAGCGCCAGCTGCGTGCCCCGCAGGGACGGCGACAGCCGCAGCAGATCCAGGTCCAGCGCCAGGTCCGTCAGCAGGTAGGAGGGCACGTCGATACGGTTGGCGACGTCGGCCTTGGTGGCGCCCGTGTAGCGCAAGCCCAGGCCTATGCCCAGTCCCGCCAGCGGGCCTTGCACCAGTTTGTACTTGCCCCATACGCTGGCCATGGTCTCCGGCATGCCGACGGGACGCTTGCCCACTTCATTGACGTTATTGCTTTTACTCACTTCCAGGCGGTTCCACGTGACGTTGGCCGCCACGTTGAAATTGCGCGTGAGATTGGCCAGCGCATCCAGTTCCACGCCATGCGATTTGATTTCGCCCGTCTGCAAACGGTTCAGCGAATTGTTCGGGTCCAGGGTCTGCACGTTTTCCTGACGCAAATCAAACACGGATGCCGTGAAAAATCCGTCGAAACCGGGCGGCTGGTATTTCACGCCCACTTCCGCCTGCTTGCCCTTGGTGGGGTCGTAGGATTTGCCATAGAAATCGTTGCCCAGCACGGGATTGAACGAGGTCATCAGGCTGACGTAAGGTGCCAGGCCATTCTCGGCCAGATAGACGGCGCCCGCCTTCCACGTCAGCGCGTCATCCTTTTGCGACGGCGGCGTGACGCCGTCCAGGCGGTCGCGCGTGGACGTGTCCGACCAATCCTTGCGCAGTCCAGCGCTGAGCACCCATTGCCGCGCCAGCTTGATCTGTTGCTGCGCGTACAGGCCGTACTGGTCCGAGCTTTGCACGGTGCTGGCATAGCGCTCCGGCGTGGGCAGCATATGGCCCAGGTAGACAGGCTGATATATATCAATCTCGGCGCCGGCCGGGCCGCCATTGAGCACATAATCCTCTTTCGTGTGACGGTAGTCGAGGCCCACCAGGGTTTCGAATTCGGCGCCGCCGCTGCGCCAGCTGGCCTTGGCATTGTTATCCAGCGACCAGCTCTCGCCATCGATATCGAAGAAATATGGCGTGCGGCGCAAGGTGCGCTGGTCGGCCAGCAGGCGGCCCTGGATGGTTTCCGTGATCAGGTTGACCCGCCCGTAGCGGGCCTTGGAATGCACGCTCCACACGTCGTCGATGCGGTGCTCGAGCAGATAGGCCAGCGAATATTGCACGCGGTGATTGTCCAGGCCCTTTTCGTTGAGCATCTGGTTGTAGGGAAGGCGGCCATGGCGGTTTGGCAACAGGGTGCCCTGGATGGGCGCCACCACGGCGGGCGGACCGAACTTGTCGCGCGTGTAATCGGCCAGCAAGGTCAGGCTGGTGGCCGCGCTGGGGCGCCAGGCAAGGGCGGGGGCGAAATATACCTTGTCGTCCGGCACGCCTGTGAATTGGGAATCGCTATCGCGCAGCAAGCCCGTCATGCGGTAAGCCCAGTCGCCGCCCTCGCCCACGGGGCCGCTCACATCGCCCTGCACCTGCTTGCGGTGGAAGTTGCCCGTCTGCAATTGCAGCTCCCGGTATGGCTGAAACAGCGGCTGTTTGCTGATCTGGTTGACGATGCCGCCCGGCGAATTCTGGCCATACAGCACGGAACTGGGTCCCCGCAACACTTCCACCGCTTCCAAGCCATACGGCTCGACCTTGGGCCAGGCTTGCACTGTGGTGCCGCGCAAGCCGTCGCGCAGCATGCCGTTGCTGCCCACGTCGAAGCCGCGGATCTTGACGTTATCGAAACGATCATAGCGCTGCGACGCAGCCATCGACGGACTGGCCAGCACGCCGGCCGAATAACGCAGCGCCTCGCCGACAGACTGGATGCCCTGGGCATCCATCTGGTCGCGCGTGATGACGGAAACGGAAGCGGGCGTTTCGATCAGCGCCGTATCCGTCTTGCTCGATGTCGTGCTTTGCGTGGCGATTTTCAAGCGCTGCGCTTCGATCGTCACGCCTTGCATGGCTTGCGGCGCCTCCGGCGCTGCGGCGGCATAGGCGGCGCGGCAAGCCAGGACCAGCACGAGAGGAATGGGAACGGCGCGCACAAGGCGCGGCAAACGGTGGGACTGCGAGCGTGACATACGGTGTGTCCTTCCAGGCTTTAAATGAGAATGAATATCATTCATCATAAAATCTGGAAGCACCGGCTGCTTTCGTTATCGGGCCTTCGGCTTACGAAAAACGGAAAAGATGCAGCCGGCTATGCGCGCGCCAGCTGGCTGGGCGGCATGCCGAAACGCTTGCGAAACAAGGTGGAAAAATGCGGAATGGCATAGCCGACAAAGCACGCCACCTGCGTCACCGTATAGCCGCCCGCGCTGAGCATGCGATAGGCTTCCTGCAGACGGTAATCCTGCACATGCTCGAACACGCTGACGCCAAACAGCTGGCGAAAGCCGGCCGTCAGCTTCTTCACGTTCAAGCCGCTCAATCTGGCTATTTCAGGCAAACCCAGCGGTTGCTGGAAATGCTGTTCGGCCAGCTCGCGCGCCTGCTGCAGGCGCTCAATCTCGAAGGCGCTCAAATCCGCGCCGCCAGCGCCGCCCCGCGACCGTCCCAACACCCGGTCGCTGGCCACGGCCGCCATCTCCAGCGCCTTGCCCGCCATATACATGTCGCGCACGGCGCCGTCGAAGGGGCACATCAGGATCTGCGTGGCGATGGCCCGCAGGGCCGGCGTCAACACCTGGCGCATCACCAGCACGCCATCACGGTGCAGCTGCTGGCCGCCCGTGACGGCCAGGCGTTCCAGGTCGAAACCGCTGCGCTGCGCATGGCCCGCGTCGAGTCCCACTTTCACGTAGCGCTGCAAGGTATTCGCTTCAAAGCGGTCGCAGCCTTCGTGGCGGCCCCGCGCCAGCACCAGGTAGACGCCCGCATCGGTAATGGCGAACGGCGCGCGGCCATCCACGCTGCCGCTCAACTTGCCATTCAGCGAGACGATGACTTGCAAACCCTCGAACACGGGCGTATTGACGGTGATGGGAGTGGGTGACAGCACGGAACCGGCCGACAAGGTCAGTTCGGAAGACAGATGCCGCGTCCACACAGTCGATACCACGCCCTACTCCATATGAGAATAATTCTCATTTATGGTAGCACAGCGAAGTCTCGGATGCGTGCCGGCCATGGAAGATCTGCGCCAGAAAATCCACGAACGCTTGCACGGTCGAACGCCGGCTTGTTACAGGCACGCGGAAGCGTTAATATACAAGAATATACTTGCATATTAATGAGGCCGGGCATGCGTGAAAAGCTGGAAAAACTGCTGGCGCAGGGGCGCGACAACGCGCTGCTGCGCTTTGGCTTGGGCGACGCCTGCCTGAAAGAGCATGACGCACAGCAAGCGGCCCTGCACTTGGCGCAAGCCACCGTGCAGCAACCTGGCTATTCCGCCGCCTGGAAACTGCTGGGCAAGGCCTTGCAACAACTGGGCCGGCTGGATGACGCGCAAGCCGCCTGGACCACCGGCATGACGGTGGCCCGGCAGCAAGGCGACTTGCAAGCGGTCAAGGAAATGACGGTGTTCCTGAAACGCCTGCAAAAACAGCAGCAGGCGACACAGTAAAAACGGTTTAGTGCGCGTGCGCCGCGCCCTTGGCCTCCGCAGGCAGCGTTTCACCCCGCTCCTTCGCCAGGCGCTTGGCCAGCAAGCCGCCCGCTTCGGCCGCATAGGCGCGGCAGGCGCTGGCGTCGATCAGGGGATTGTCCGTACCGCTGCGCCTGGCGGCCTTGCCCAGCACGTCCGTCGTGCCCGGATGCACGGGGATGATGATGTCGCATGGCAAGGCTGCTACCTTGGCGATGCTCGCTTCGAACGAGGCTGAGATGTCAGGCGTGCCACCCTTGCCCGCGCCCTTGCCCGTATAGCGGAAATCGCCGCTCGCATACGGGTTCAGGCTGTCCGCATACACGACGTCCAGGCAGCGGTCGCCTTCGCACGAGGTCCACGTCCACGTCGTGCCGCCTGGCGTGTGGCCCGGCGTCATGTGGGCCGTCAAGGTCAACGGTCCGACCTTGACGGTATCGCCCTCGCCCACCAGGCTGACCTTGCGCACCTTGGCGACGTGCACGACGGGATTGGCCTGGTATTGCGGATCGTCCTTGCCATTCGTGCCGCTTTGCAGGCCAAGGGCGCCCGAGGCGCTGGCCATCACGGTGGCGCCGCTGGCCCGTTGCAACGCGGCAATGCCGCCCGCATGGTCCCAATGGGCGTGCGAATTGAGGATATATTTCACGTCCTCGATGCGAAAGCCCAGCGCCTGGATATTCGCGATGATCAGGGGTGCCGATTGCGGCAGCGCGCCGTCGAGCAGGATATGGCCCTGCGGACTCGTCACCAGCACGGCGGACAGGCCAGCCGTGCCCACATACCAGGTATTGCCAAAGACATTGAACGGCTTGACGGGCGCGTTCCATTCCTTGCAACTATCACAATTAACAGGTTTATCCTGCACCGGTGCGGGCGTCTTCGCCTGCACCGTGCCAGCCGCCATGGTCGCAACCGTAGCCAGCATCAACTTCGCCAATAGTGTCATCTTCATCTCCAGAGTGTCAAAAAGAAGGGCGCCCGCACTGGCGCGCCCGGGGGGGGGGTATCAATGCATGCGGCCGGTCCTGTCGGCCAGGGTGTCGCGGATGTGTCCGGCGTCGAGCGAGCGCCGCTGCGCGCCGGCGGCATCCAGCAGCACCACGGTGACGTGCTTGCCGCCGCTGCGCATGCGCATCGTCAGGCAGCTGCCCGCCGCGTTGCTGCTGCCCGTCTTGGACAGCAAGATGTCCCAGCCCTTGCCGCCCACCAAGGGATTCGTGTTGTGCAAGGTGCGCGTCCTGCCATTGACGGCCACGCTCGCCTGCGGGTGGCTGGTGATGCGCGCGATGTCCTGATAGCGCGCGGCCGCCGCGACGATCTTCGCCACTTCGCTGGCCGTCGACGTATTCGCCGGCGAACTGCCGACCGGGTCCGTCAAGGTGGTGCGCGTCAAGCCCAGCTGGCGTATCTTCGCCTGCAAGGCGAGGTGAAACGCCACGCTGCCACCGGGATAGGTGCGCGCCAGCGCGGCGGCGGCGCGGTTTTCGGATGGCAGCAGCGCCAGTTGCAACAGCGCGCCGCGCGACACGGCCACGCCCTCGGCCAGCAGGCTGTGGCGCTGCATGGAAGCGTCGCCATCGGCGCGCACGATGCGCAACTGTTCCTCCGGATCGAGGCCCGCATCCAGCACCACCATGGCCGTCATCAGCTTGGTGATCGAGGCGATGGGCACGACGGTGTCCGCATCCTTCGCCATCAGCACCTTGCCGCTGGCGTCATCGAACACCAGCATGTGTTTCGCGCTGACGGGCAAGGCCAGCATGCCGGAGGCGGCCTCGGCCAGGGTCGCCCCGTTGACGGCGGGCTTGCCCTGCACCTGCAGCAGCAAGGTGGCGCAAGCCAGCAACAAGGCGGGCACGGCCAGTTTCCAGCCGGCCGTGTCCGGGCCGGGCGCCATCAGGCGTTCTATGCGCGTCAGCAAGGCCCCGCCACGTGCCGACATCAGCAAGCCGGAATGATGCGGCGCGGCAGCGTGCAGGGACAGCGCATGCAGCGCCGTGGCCAGCTGCTGCGGGTCTTGCAGCGCTTGCGCCGCCAGGGCGTCGGCCACCTGTTCCCGTTCGGCCCGCATACGTGCCGACAGCCACCAGACGACGGGGTGAAAAAACAGCAGTGCCTCGGCCACGCTTTGCAACAGGTTGACCAGGTAATCCCAGCGCCGCACGTGGGCCAGTTCATGCGCCAGCAGCGCTTCCAGCAAGGCGACGGGCATGCCGCTCAGCAAGGCGGCCGGCAGCAGGATGACGGGGCGCCAGAAGCCCACGGTGACGGGGCTGGCCAGGCCCGCATGCAATTTCAGCGGAATCGGGCCACTGCGGCGCAAGCCCATGCGCTGCGCCAGCGCATCGAGGCGGCCCTGCCAGATGGCCGGCGCAGCCACCGCCTGGCGGCGCAGCTTGCCGACCCAGGCCAGGCCCAGGCACAGGCGCAAGCTCATCAGGCCAACGCCCGCGCTCCAGGCCAGTACCAGGGCCGGCATCCAGGCTTGCAGCGCGGCGCGCCAGGCGGGCGGCGCATCCACCGGCAGCCGGGCCGGCGAGACGCCCGACAGCAGAGACAGCAGGTGCACAAAGGGAATGCACAGGCACAACAGCAACGCCAGCGCGCAGACGGCATAGCGCCAGCGCGCACTGGCGTGGCGCAGCAGCCGGAGCACTACGGCAGATACGGCGCCGACGATCAAGCCTTGCCAGACGAAGTACAGCAAGACCCAGCCCAGCGCGGGGACAAGGTTGCCCACATCGATGCCGAGGTGCATGTCCACGTTCATGGCGCCTTGCCATCCTTGCTGCTCAGGATTTTTTCAATTTCCAGGCGTTCCGCGTCGCTCACGTGCTCGCGCAGCGCCGTCAGCACGAGCGCCTTGCCGGAACCGGAAAACACCTTGCCGATCAAGTCCTTGAGCAAGCTGGTCTGCAGTTTTTCCTGCGCTTCGACGGCGGCATACAGCTGCGGCCGCTGGCTTTCATCGCGGCTCAGCAAGCCCTTGCCATGCATCAATTGCAACTGGCGCAGCACGGTGGCGTAACTGGCGTCGGCACGCTCCGCGGCCAGGGCGTCATACACGGCGCGGGCGTCGGACGGACCGCGCTGCCACAGGATGCGCAGCAGGTCCAGTTCGGCGGCCGTGGGATGGGGAGTGGAGGTATTTTTTAGCATGACGCTATAATACCCAGTCTAGAACGCCCTGTCTAGAACTTTTTTTCTAGATTGCCGGCAAGCCTAGAATTCGCGCAAGCGGTCGAACAAGTCCAGCAAGGCCGCCTCGTCGACGAGCGCAGCCCCCTGCCCGCCCGCTTGCTGCAATTGCTGCCGCAGCTGGGCCAGCAATTCCGCCAGCACCGTGTAGATTTCCTCGCGCTCGACCGTCTCGATGATGCTGGCGCGCCGCTCGATCTTGTTGAATGCCTCCACATAGGCGGCGACCATCGCTTCCAGCGCGGCGGCAGCGGCCGTCGCCGCCATGGCCGCATCGAGGCTGCGCGTCACGGCCAGCATGTTCTTGTAGGCCAGCGCCGCCTTTTTCGCATACGCAGGGGAAATTTGCTCGCGGCCATCCCAGTCGCGGAACGGGTTGAGCAGGTTTTCAGCCAGCCATTCCGGCTTGCGCGCCTTGGTGACCGATAGGTCCAGTCCCTGCGCCGCCGCTTTCTTGTAGCCGGCCTTGATGGCCTTGGCGACATCGGCTGGCAAGCTGGTCAGCCACAAGGCCGACAGCTGCGGCAATTGCGCGGCCGATGGGAACTCCTCCGCCGTGAAGCCGAACAGGTCATAGGCGGTGAACGTCCGCAGCCGGGTCAGCTGCGCAAGGCTGGCCATCTGCGACGCCATTCCGGGTTTGCCCCAGATGCGCAAGGAGGTCAGATGGGGAAAACGCCGCGCCACTTGCGCCAGATCAACTTCTTTCATGCCGATCAGCGACAGGCCGCCCAGCTGGCCGAGGCCGTGAAACGGCGGCAGCGCGTGCTTGCACTGCAGTGTCAGGTGGCGGCCATCGGCGCCATCTTCGATGCGCAGCGCCGGCGATGGCGCGCTGTCCAGCGCGAGAAGGTTCAAGCCTTCGTTCAAGACGAGGCTGGTGACGCCATCGGGCTGCAGGATCAGGCGTTCCAGGCCACTGCCGCTGAAATCGAGCGCATGCACCGTCGATGATTGCCAGTCCAGCTCATTGATGAAGGGATTGCCTTGGATAAACTCCATCAAGGCTTGCGTGCCGTTGCCCGTCTCGATCGACATCAGGCAAGGCAGTTTCTCCAGCTCGGACACGTCGCCCAGCGCCTGCAAGACGCTGTCATTGATTTTCGTCGCGTCTTGCCGCAAGACCTGGCCGCCCAAGGTCACTTCACGCTTGTCCGACGCGGCCTTGAACTGCTGGCGCCGCAGCGGATCGATGCGCTCCCAGTTGCGCTGGCGCAGCACGCTGTCGCCCACGTACCAGGCGCTGCGGTAGCTGTTCACTTCCACATCCACCAGCGGCGCGATATTGCCAACGAGCGTATAGCCAGGCGGCACGTTCGCCGTGGCATAGCAGTGATCGTGGCGATTGTTCCAAAAGAAATAATCGCACAGCAGCGGCCGCATGGCTTGCACGGCCGCCGCATCGGGCAAGGCGTCACCGGTCCAGTCCAGCTCCAGCACGGCAGCTACCGGCCTGGACGAAGATGCATCCTTGATGCGGGTGACCTGGCAAGCCACATACTGCTGCAGCTCGGGCGAAAACACACTGTAAACATCTCCAACATTCGCTAGCACGCAACTTCCTTTTCAAAACACCTGACGGTCGAATGTTGAAAGATAGCAAAAATGACAGCGCGATGTCGTCCTGTTCAGTCCGCGTGCAGCTTGTGGTGCATGCGGCGCAGTCCCAGCCACACGGCGGCCGCCACGAACGGCACCAGGGCGCCGACGAGGATTTCCGGGTTCACGGGCAAGCCCAGCACCTTGGCCGCCTTGCCCGTGTAGCTGAACAGGCCGATCACGTAATACGAAATGGCGGCCACCGACAAGCCTTCCACCGCCTGTTGCAGGCGCAGCTGCTGCGCCGCGCGGGCGTTCATCGATTGCAGGATTTGCCGGTTCTGCAATTCCTGCACGATGCCCACGCGCGTGCGCAGCAAGTCATTCGTGTTGGCAATGCGCTGCGCCATCGCTTCCTGGCGGCTGGCCATCGCTGCGCACGTATTCATGGCGGGCGTCAACCGGCGGTCCATGAATTCCTCGACCGTGGGGATGCCTTCGATGCGCACTTCGCGCAACTCGTCGATGCGGGCCTTGACGAGGCCCATGTAGGCTTTCGAGGCGGAAAAACGGTAGCTATTGTCGAGCGACAACTTTTCAATGCGCGCCGCCAAACGCGTGATGCGGTCGAGCAAGGCTTGTTCGGCCACGCCTTCGTCGGCCTTGACCAGGCCCGGCGCATCGTCCGTGTCCACCATGGCGGCCGCCAGGGTCGCCAGTTCATTCTCGATGGCATTCAAGGATGGTGCCGCCTGCATGGCGTAAGGCAGGCCCAACAAGGCCATCATGCGGTAGGTTTCGATTTCCAGCACGCGCTGCACCAAGCGGCCCGACTGCTGCGAACGCATGCCCGCGTCGCGGATGACGAAACGGCTGAAGCCGTCGGACTGGATGGTGAAATCCGTCCACAATTCTCCGCCCTGCAATACCTTGCTGCCCGCCAAGGTATTGCCTTCGAACACGCGCGACAAGCCCTGCATGAAGATCTCGGCCGGCTCGGTCGCCTGCTCCAGCACCACGTGCGCCGCCACCATCAGCTTGCCCTTCAAGCCCGCCAGCCATTGCTGCGGCAATTGCGCCAGCGGCATGCGCTCGAACGCCTGCTCCAGGGGCAAGGCGGTACCAGGATGCTCGGCGAAGGTGAAGGTGGCAAATTCCGTGTGGCATTCCCATTTCAGGCGGAAGCGGCCGAAGTCGTAGTAAAAATACTTGGCTTCGGTGCTTGGCGGCGTGACGCCGAAATGCGTGCACAGGGCCGCCAGGGTGGCGTGCTGAGCCGCCATATTCGACGCACCCGGCGCCGCGCTGTCATCTTTATACACGGCCAGATGGGTGATCAGCTCGGGGGCGTCGAGCTGCAAGAATGGCCGCGAGTGGATTTCCGCGGCCAGCGGCACGCGCAAGGCGTGGTTCAAACTGGAGTTAATCAAGTGCATGATAGCCAAAGGTAAAGTTGCAAAACTGCTTAGACCCGTGCGGGTCTGATTGTCACAGTGTAACAAAGCAGAAAGCATGCCATCCTTTTCAAACTCCGCTCATGCCGTTTTAGCAACTCCCATCGCGCCCTGCGCCGCGTCCTGGCGCGTGCCCAGCCACCAGAAAAACGCGGCCAGCGCCACGGCCGAAGCCTGTCCCAGCGCCAATTTCAATGCGCTGTCGAACAGCAACGGTGCGACAAAACCGGACACCAGCGCAAACACCAGCATTTGCACGAAGTTTTGCAACGAGGCGGCAAGGCCCCGCATCTGCGGGAAGATGTCGAGCGTCGACATGGTCATGCCCGGCAAGGCCAGCGACATGCCGAACGCGTACAGCATCACGGGCGCGACGGCGAACGGGATGCTGGCCGCGAACCAGTGGTTATATGCAATATTGAGCGCGCCCGTGGCGGCCATGGCCAGCAAGCCCCAGCGCACCAGCACGGTGCTTTTCACCGCATGGGCCAGCTTGCCCGACAGCGCCGAACCGCCCACCAGGCCCGCCACCATGGGGATGAACATCCAGCCGAACGCCGTTTCCGGCAAGCGCAGCAGTTCCAGGATGAAATGCGGCGCGGACGCGATGTACAGGGCAAAGCCGCCAAAGGCGAAGGCCACGGCCAGCGAACGCAGCAGGAATGCCCGGTGGCGCAAGGCCAGCCAGTAATTGCGCGCGATGTTGCCTGGGTGGAAGGATTGGCGTTGCTCGACGGCTAGACTTTCCGGCAAGCCTTTCAGGCAGGCGAGCGCCAGCAGCAGCGTGACGGAAAACGTGAACACGAACGTCGATTGCCAGCCGTAGGCCACGTGCAGCCAGCCGCCGATGATGGGCGCGATGGCGGGCGCGATGCCGAACACCATCATGATATTGGCCAGCATCTTTTGCGCGGCCGCGCCCGACAAGCTGTCGCGCACGATGGCTTGCCCGATGACCCTGCCCGCTCCGGCCGAGGCGCCCTGCATGCCGCGGAAGAACAGCAGCCAGCCAAAGCTGGGCGCGAACGCGGCGCCGATGGAGCCCGCAGCAAAGATCAGCAGCGAGGCGAGAATCACGGGGCGGCGGCCAAACGAGTCGAACAAGGTGCCGTAGAACAAGGTCATGAAGGCATATGTGGCCAGGTAGACGCTCAGGGTCTGCTGCACCAGCACGCTGCTGACCTCGAAATGCGTGCCGATCGCGGGAAACGATGGCAGGAAGGTATCGGTGGCGAACGGGCCCAGCATGGCCAGCCCGGCCAGCACCAGGGTCAGGTTGCGCGCCTTCATGCGTCCGCCTGCACGGCATATTGACGGCGCATGCCCTCCAGGGCCGCCAGTGAAAATTGCGCGACGTGGCGCGCGATGCTGCCCAGGCCAGCCTCGTCATAGGTGATCTCGGGCGCCACCAGCTCATGCACGATGCGCGAACGGGCATAAAACACGGCCTGGCCGATCACGCTGAACACGCATTTCTGCACCACGTCGTCCGGCATGGCCGGCCCCACCACGCCACGGATCAAGCCCGTGAACAAGGCGTGTTGCGGACGCACATTGCGTTCGGCCAGCTTGTGCATGGCGGCCGTCGGTTCGATCAGCTCGCGCGCCACCAGGCGGCTGAACAGGGAAGCCGGACCCGAGCGCAGCATGTCGGAGACGAGCGCTTCGATGGCCAGGCGCAACTGTTCCACGGGCGGCAACTGCGCCCGCGCGCTGGCGGCCGCCACGTCGGCGGCCGAAGCGCGCGCCAGCTCGCGTGCATAGTCAAAAGCGGCCAGGTGCAGCTCTTCCTTGCTATGAAAATAATAATTGACCATGGCCACGTTAACACGGGCCGCCTCGCATATCCGGCGCACGGACGCGAGCCGGTAACCTTCGTCGGCAAACAGCTGGGCCGCCGCCTGCAGGATGCGCGCGCGCGCCGGTTCCGTTTCCTGGTCGCTTCTCTTTTCTTCTGTCATGCCATTCCCACCATTTAAACAGCTGTTTAATATTGGATGGAATTATATCAAACAGCCGTTTAACTTTCAGGCGGACGCAAAAAAGCCCGGCGAACCGGGCTTTTCAAAGGCGTATCGACAGCTTAATGCTTCATCGCCGGCATCGGGGCCGAGGTCGCGCCCAGCGGACGGGCCACGGCATTGACTTCGATGGTTTCGCGGCGCTTGTCCTCGCCTTCGACGACGAGGGTCAGCGGGATCTTGTCGCCCGCCTTCACCTGCCCTTTGAGTTCCAGCAGCATGACGTGGTAGCCGCCCGGTTTCAGTTCGACGGCCTTGCCGGCTGGCAAGGCGATTTCCTTGACCTGGCGCATGCGCATCATATTGTCCGTCATGCTCATTTCATGGATTTCCGCCACGCCGGCCACGGGCGAGCGCACTTCCAGCAGGCGCATGGCTTTCGGCGCCGTGATCTGCATGAAGGCGCCCGTGGCTTTTTGCTGCGGCACGGTGGCGCGCACCCACGGGTCGGTGATTTGCACGGACGTCTGTGCTACGGCGGAGAAAGACAGCACGGTCAGGGCCGTGGCCAGCAGGGTTTTCAGATGGGTCATGATGATTCCTTTCGTGAGAGTTACAAGGTGTATTTCGATTTCATCAGGGTCTTGATGTCCTGCACGCACTCGTCGCCCGTCAACTGGTGTTTCAAGCCCAGGCGCATGCGCCCCTCGTTATCGAGCACATAGCTGATGGCCGTGTGGTCCATCGTGTACGAGCTGCCGCTGGGCACGCGGCGGTAGAAGACCTTGTAGTTGAAGGCCGTCTGCGCCGTCGCCTGCGGGTCCGTGCGCAGGCCGAGGAAGCTGGGGTCGAAGGCGCGCATGTATTCGCCCAGCAACTCGGGCGTATCGCGCTCGGGATCGATGCTGATGAAGATCACTTGCAGCTTGTTGGCGTCCGGCCCCAGTTTCTGGCGGATTTCCAGCGCGCGCGACAGGGCTGTCGGGCACACGTCCGGGCATTGCGTGAAGCCAAAGAAGACCATCACATACTTGCCCTTGAAGTCGGCCAGGGTGTAGACCTTGCCGTCGGGGCCGCTCAATTTGAAGTCGGGCTTGTAATCGCCTCCCGTCAAGTCGAGACCGTTGTAATGGGGTTTGGGCGCTTGTTCGCAAGCGGCAAGCGTGAGCAATCCCGCCGTGCCGGCGAGAAGGAAAAGACGACGTTTCATGGCATTCTGGCCCGATGGGCGTAGTGGATACAGTTAAGACGTGGAAAGCGTGACGGCAGCGTTCAGGCAGCCGCAGGGGGGCCGCGCGGGCTGGCGGCCAGCCACGCGAACGGAGCCCGCGGCGCCTGGTAAAACAGGGGCGGATACAGGTCGTGGCCCGTGATGACGGGCAGCGTCGATGACGACGATGGCGGCAAGCCCACGCTGCCCGCATGGCTCATGCAGAACGGGCAATGTTCGATGTGGTGCAGCACGGAATCGGTGGTGGACTTGGCTGCCGGCGCCAGGTCCGCTTGCGTGTAGACGGCGCCGCTGGCCGAGCAGATCTCGACGGCGGCATTGTTCGCGTTGGCGTGCAGCGAGGCAAACGCATACGACAGGGATGGCGACAGCGCATTGAGCAGTATCGCCAGGCAGGCGAACCACATATGCCACTGTTTGCGCTTCAATAATGATCCCATGGCCCCGATTATAACGGAGTCTGGCTATCCGGGCGCCTGGCCGCGCAGGAACAGGCTGGGACGCACGCCCGCCACGTCCACGCAGGCGTCGCAAAACGCGGGGATCGAGGCAAAGCCGGAACCGGCCGCCACTTGCGCCAGGTCGCGCCCGCCGTGCCCGTCGTCGGCCTCCGCCTGCGCCGCCGTATGCAGCGCGTGCGCCAGGCGCTGTTCGCGCACCAGACTGAGCAGTGCCTCGCCCTCGGCAAACAGGCGCGCCCTGGCCTTGTGCGGCGTCACTTGCCACAGGGCCGCCAGGCGCGCCGCCGTCCACTTGCCTTGCGGCGTATCGAAGATGTGCTGCGCCAGCGCCTGGCTCCAGCGCTTGCCGCCGCCGTGGCCGCCCTGCGCCTCGTCGCCCTCCAGCGCCAGGGTGAACACGGCCGGCTTGCCCCGCCCCGGCATCACGTCGCAGGCAAAGCGCAGGAAGGCGGGCACGACGAAGCTGTCGCCGCTGGCCAGCTTCTTGGTGGCGATTTCATTATGCAAGGTGACAAAGCCCTGGCGCACGGTGACGCGCAGCCGCAGCGGAAAGCGCAAGCCCAGCAGGTGCAAGGGATGATCGGAAACGAGGGCCATGCGTCAGGTCAATGTAATGAACGAGCCGCCAGCATGCCACACATCGCACACGCCGTCTGTCATCACAGCGACGCCACGCCGTAGCGGCGCAGGCCGTCGAGGTCGACGACGCGGATGGCCTGGTAGGCAATGCTGATCAGCTTGAGTTCGGCCAGATGGCCCAGCGCCTGGTTCACCCGCTGGCGGGAAATGCCGGTCAGCAAGCCGATTTCTTCCTGCGACAGCTCAAGCACGCTGGAGGTGCGCGGATATAACATGGGGTGGAACAGTTGCGCGATCGCTTGCGCCACTTGCGCGTCGACGGCCAGCAGGCGCTGGTTCTGGATGGTGGCGATGAATTGCCCCATGCGTTCGTTCAGCTGGCGGATCACGAAGGCATTGAAGGACAGGCTTTCGGCCAGCAGCAGATGAAACAGGTCCACGGGCACGAGGATGATGGTCGATGCGCGCACGGCCACCACGTCGTAGCGGCGCAGTTCACGCTTGAGCACGCTGCCCTCGCCGCACCAGCCGCCCGCCGGCACGCCGGAAAACGTGGCGCCGCGTCCATCGGCGTTGTAGACGGCCAGCTTGATCAAGCCCGTGTGCACGCCTATCCAGTGCGCCGACGGTTCGCCGCGCCGCGTGATGAAGGCGCCCGCCTCGTAATGCCGGACCGTGCTGTCGGCACGCAACAGGGCCTGGTGCCGGACATCGAGGGCCGCGAACCAGTCGTGGCTGTCGAGTTCGGGCACCACACGGTCTACACTATCGTTGCTATCCATTCCATCCTTCAAACCTGTCACTAAGATGACAGTGATTTTCAAGCGCCGGTGCTATGCTGGCCCCTATCAATCCCGAAACAGGGAGCTGCAGAATTGCAGTACCAGGATTATTTACCAGGAGACAAACATGACACCTGATTTCAACACCGGCCTCGGCAAAAACAGCGCCAACTACGCCGCCCTCACCCCGCTCGACTATATCGCCAGGGCAGCCGCAGTATATGGCAATCGCCTGGCAATTGCACATGGCAGCGTGCGCCAAACGTGGCGCGAAACGTATGCGCGCACGCGCCGCCTGGCATCCGGCCTCGTCAAGCTGGGCGTGGGCACGGGCGACACGGTGGCCGTGATGCTGCCGAACACGCCCGCCATGGTGGAAGCGAGCTTTGGCGTGCCCATGGCGGGCGCCGTCCTCAATGCCCTCAATATCCGCCTCGACCTGGCTTCCCTGACCTTCATGCTGCGCCATGGCCAGGCGAAAGTCTTGCTGGCCGACACGGAGTTTGCCGAGCTGGCGCGCCAGATGGCGGCGCAGATTCCCGGCTTGCGCGTGATCCAGGTCAATGACGTGCTGGGACCCGAAGTGGAGCCCTTTGCAGAGCTCGACTATGAAGCCTTGCTGGCCAGCGGCGACCCCGAATACGACTGGCAGCCGCCCGCCGATGAATGGGACGCCATCGCCCTCAACTACACGTCCGGCACCACGGGCGACCCGAAAGGCGTGGTCTACCACCACCGGGGCGCGGCCCTGAATGCCCTGTCGAACATCCTGGAATGGGACATGCCCAAGCATGCCGTCTACCTGTGGACCTTGCCCATGTTCCACTGCAACGGCTGGTGCTTCCCGTGGACGGTGGCCGCCCGCGCGGGCGTGAACGTGTGCCTGCGCAAGTTCGAGCCGAAACTCGTGTTCGACCTGATGCGCGAATTGCGCATCACCCACTATTGCGCGGCGCCCATCGTGCACGCGGCCCTGGCCAACGCGCCCGCCAGCTGGCGCGAAGGCATAGCCTGGACCGTGCGCGGCATGGTGGCCGGTGCGCCGCCGCCAGCGGCCATGGTGGCGAAGATCGAAGCGATGGGCTTTGACTTGATCCACTCGTATGGCTTGACGGAAGTGTACGGCCCGGCCGCCATCTGCGCCGAGCAGGATGAGTGGGCGGCCCTGTCGCAGGAAGAACGGGCCGTCTTGAAATCGCGCCAGGGCGTGCGCTACCACCTGCAAAGCGCCGTGGCCGTGCTGGACCCGGAAACCATGCAGCCCGTGGCGGCCGACGGCGAACAGATCGGCGAGATCATGTTCCGTGGCAACATCTGCATGAAGGGTTACCTAAAGAATGAAAAGGCGACGCAGGAAGCGTTTGCGGGCGGCTGGTTCCACACGGGCGACCTCGGGGTGATGTATCCGGACGGCTATATCAAACTGAAGGACCGCAGCAAGGACATCATCATCTCGGGCGGCGAAAACATTTCCAGCGTAGAAGTGGAAGATGCGCTGTACCACCACCCGCAAGTGCTGGCCGCCGCCGTCATTGCCCAGCCGGACGAAAAATGGGGCGAAACGCCGTGCGCGTTCGTCGAACTGCGCGAGGGCGGCACGGTGACGGAAGCGGAATTGATCGCCTTTTGCAAGAACAACCTGGCGGGCTTCAAGGTGCCGAAAGCGATCTACTTCGGTCCCCTGCCCCGCACGTCGACGGGCAAGATCCAGAAGTTCGAACTGCGCAAGCGCATGCAGTCGGACAAGGCCATCGACGTCTAGGCGCTTAGCTGCCCTTGCCGGACAGCCACGCCGGCTGCGGCACCACCAGGCGTGAAAAGCTGGCGATGCTGGCCACGGCGGCGAAACCTGCCGCCAGGCACAGCGCATACGTCGTGCCCCGGCTGGCCGAGACCGTGAAGCAGTAGGCGACCAGCGCCGCGCCGGTGGCCTGGCCGATCAGACGCGACGTGGCCACCACGCCGCTGGCGCCGCCAGCCCGCTCGGGCGGCGCGCTGCCCATGATGGCTTTCAGATTGGGCGCCTGGAAGAAACCGAAACCGATGCCGCACAGGGCCATGCGCCAGCCGATGTCGAACACGCTCGGGTGGGCCGGTATCCACACCAGGGTCAGCAAGCCGCCCGCCAGCGCCGCCAGGCCGATGCCACCCAGCACGCCCGGCGAATAGCGGTCGCTCAGGCGCCCGGCCACGGGTGCCATCACGGCCACCAGCACGGCCCATGGCGTCATCAGGAAGCCCGTCTCGACGGGTGAACGGCCCAGGGTGACTTCAAAGTAAAACGGCAGCGAGACGAAGGCCAGCCCCTGCGCGGCAAACGTGCAGATGGCCGTCAGCGACGACAGCAAAAAAAGGGGACGGCGGAACAGGTCGATCGGCAGCATGGGCGCCGCATGCCCCGCCTGGCGGCGCAGCAGCAAAACAAAGAACACCACCACCGCCACCAGTTCCGGCAGCAAGGTCGACAGCGCCGCGTGATGGGCCGCGTCGCCAAACAACAGGATCAGCAAGCCGAAGGCGCCCACGTTGTACAGCGCCGTGCGCGCATCGAGGGTATGCCCGGACAACTTGGTGGCCGGCAGCATGCGGCTGGCGAGGAAGAAGCCGGCCACGCCGAGCGGCACGTTGATGGCGAACAGCCACGGCCACGAGGCCGTCGCCAGGATCAAGGAGGCGGCCGTGGGCCCGATGGCGAACGCGACGGCCACCACCAGCGCATTGTTGCCGAACGCGCGGCCCAGCAAGTGTTTAGGGTACAGGGCGCGCAGCAGCGCCGTATTGACGCTCATCATGGCGCTGGCGCCGACGCCCTGGAACAAACGCGCCACCACCAGCGACGGCAAGGACCAGGCCAGCGCGCACGCGAGCGAAGCCAACGTAAACAGGAACATGCCGGAGATAAACACGCGCCGGTAGCCGGCGATTTCACCCAGCGCGGAAAACGGCAGCAGGGTCGCCACCATGGCCAGCTGATACACGTTGACGATCCAGACGGAAGCGGCCGGCGTCGTGTGCAGCTCGCCGGCGATGGCCGGCAAGGCCGTGTTGGCGATCGCCGTATCGAGCGAAGCCATGCCCACGCCGATGGCCAGCGCCAGCATGGCCCATACACGGGCGCCGGGCGGCAAGCCGTCCTCGCCCACCATCACGGCTTGCGTTTGCTGCCGCATAGACTGCTGCATACACTACCTGTTCATCTTGCTGATCCGGCCAATACACTAACATGTATGTAAGAAACCTGCAGGACAGGCCAGCTTACTTCTGGCAATCGATGACCTTGAAATCTTTCGAGTAGCAGATGCGCAACTCGCCCGAATGCTTTTCATAGCCGAGCCAGCGGCCCTTCAATTGCGGATTATGCTGCTTCATCCACTGGAACAACTCATTCTTGGGCATGCTGGAGTCCGGCAACTTCAAGGCCTGGAACAGCTCGCGTTCCTTCTCGAAATACTGCTTGGCCGTATCGAAATCGCAGGCGCCATGCTTTTCCCATTCGCCCTGCAGCAAGGCTTCGCCCGGCTGCATGCACATATAGGGCAGGATCTCGGACGGCGCCAGCTTCGGCAAATTGCCCTTGCAGTAACGCGGGTGCAGTTCCGTCTTGCGCGGCGGCGTCACGGAAATGTCGTCGCAGCTGGCCGGGTTGTTCGACTGCGCCCACAGGCCATGCACGATCCAGCCGAAGTGATTGCTATCGGCGCACTGGAAGGCAGCCTTCTTCGACACGGCGCCACGGCGGCGCTGGCTGTCGCAAAATCCTGGCGACCACGACAGCGCCAGCATGAAGTAATCGGTGGGCACGTTGGTGCTTTGCTTGTAGCACGTGTTTTTCTCGTCCGACGGCTTGACGTCGTAATCGTAGTAGCTGACGTTGCGGGGAATGGCGCAGCTGGCGTCGGCCGCGTGGACGGCGCCGGCAGACAGGCTGATGAACACGGCGGCCAGCGCGGGCAAGACAGTTCTCAATTGCATCGGGTTTCCCTTTCAGAATATAAAACGCCGGCAACTGAGTGCCGGCGCGGTATCAATCAAACAAACTGATTAACAAACCTTGTGCATCCAGCCATGCGTATCAGCCGCCGTGCCATGCTGCAAGCCCAGCAGCGCTTCGCGCAGGGCCAGCGTGACGGCGCCGTTTTCATTGTTGTTGATGGTCATTTCAAAGCCATTGGCCTTGGCCACGCCCACCGGGGTGATGACGGCGGCCGTGCCGCAGGCGAACACTTCGGTCATGCGGCCCGAGGCGATGTCGTCGCGCCATTGCTGGACAGACAATTTACGCTCTTCCGTCGCATAGCCAAGGTCTTTCGCCATTTCCAGCAGGCTGCGGCGGGTGATGCCTGGCAGCAAGGTGCCCGTCAATTCCGGCGTCACGACGGTGACTTTCTCGCCATCCTGGTAGACAAAGAACAAGTTCATGCCGCCCATTTCTTCGATGAATTCGCGGTGCACGGCGTCCAGCCAGACGACCTGGTCGCAGCCCTTCTCTTGCGCTTGCGACTGGGCCATCAGGCTGGCCGCGTAGTTGCCCGCGCACTTGGCTTCACCCGTGCCGCCCGGCGCGGCGCGCACGAAGTCTTCGCTGATCCACACGGTGACGGGTTTCACGCCTTTCGGGAAATAGGCGCCGGCCGGCGAGGCGAACAGCACGAACAGGTATTCTTCCGAAGGACGCACGCCCAGGTAAGGATCGGTGGCGATCATCAGCGGACGCATGTACAGGCTCTCGCCCGTGTTCTTCGGCACCCAGTTGCGGTCTTGCGCAATCAGCGCGTCGCCCGCTTCCAGGAACAGCTCGACAGGGATGGCCGGCATGGCCAGGCGCGCGGCGCTGCGGTTGAAGCGTTCCGCGTTTTGTTCCGGACGGAAAGTCTTGATGCTGCCATCGGGCTGCGCGAACGCCTTATAGCCTTCGAAGATGGCCTGGCCGTAGTGCAGCGACGACGCGGACGGGTCCAGCATCAGCGGGCCGTAAGCCTTCAGTTCGCCCTGCTGCCATTTGCCGTCGCGGTAAGGAATCACCACCATGTGGTCGGTGAAGATGCGGCCGAAGGCGGGATTGACCATGCGCGCGGCGCGTTCGGCGTCGGACAGGGGGTGGGCGGATGGGGTGACGACGAGATTCGGTGTGGAAGTGGTCATGGCAGCAGAAGACGAGTCAGGGAGAATAAAGAGATTCCCTATTGTAGCGCCTAATGCGCGCGGCGAGGCGGCGGATGGCCTTACAGCAATGTTGCGCCGCATCAAAAGGCGGCGCCGTCAGGCGGCCCGCAGGGGCTTGCCCCGCCCTGCTTGCGCTTCCCCGGCGCACTGGCTGCAGCGCATCTGCACGGAAATCACGTTGGCGCCGATGTCCATGCCGTGCGCCAGCGCCGCCTGGCGCAGCTGCTCCACCAGCGGCGCATCCTGCACCAGCACGCTGCGTTCGCACACGCGGCACACGAGGTAGCAGCTGTCCGTTTCCACCTGGTCGGGCTTGATCAAGTAACGCGCCTTGTTGCCGCTGGCGCTAGCCTCGCGCTCGCGCAGCAGCAAGCCGGCCAGTTCCATTTCCTTGAGCACGCGGTAAATCGTGCCCAGGCTGACAGCAATGCCGATGTGCAGCAGTTGCTGATAAATGCTTTCCGCATTCATCGCTTGCCGCTGCGTACCGGCCAGCACTTGCAAGATGCAGATGCGCGCGCTGGTCGGGCGCAGGCGCACGGCGCGCAAGCGCTCGAACACGCGGCCATCGTCCTGGTATTGAATGTCTTGCATGGGATTCTCCGCTTGTGCGTTCTGCTCTACTGACATTGCCAAGCGAGAAGCGCAAAAGGGAACCGGGAAATGAAAAAAAGCGCCGTTCCCGACTACTGGAACGGCGCCTTGCGCTACCTCAAACCGGCAACCATCAGAACTTCATGTTGGCCGTCAGGGTTGCCGAGCGGCCCGGTGCCACGCCAGCGTAATGCGGCGAGGAAACCTTGTCGAAGTACAGCTTGTTCGTCAGGTTCTGGATGTTCAGCTGCAGGGTCACGTTGCGGTTGACCACATAGCTGGCCATGGCGTCGAAACGCGTGTAGGCCGGGGCAAACTTGTTGTTGGCCACGTTCGCGTAGACCTTGTCGACGTAGTTCACGCCGCCGCCCACCGTGATGGCGGGCGTGACCAGGTAGGACGTCCACAGCGAGGCGCTGTTTTTCGGCGTCGTCGGGAACTGGTTGCCGTTGTATGGCGACGGTGCATACACGGGTACCGCCGTCGTGCCCGTATTGACGTAGCCATTGTTTTCCACGATGGCGTTCAGGTGCGTGTAGCCGCCGAACACCGACCATTCCTTGGTGATATTGCCGCTCACGCCCAGCTCGATACCCTTGACTTGCTTGTCGCCCACGTTTTGCGTGGTGCCGTCCGGTGCCGTCACACGCGCATTGCTCATGTCGCTCTGGAAATAGGCGCCGCTCACGGACAGGCGGCCACCCGGCAGCACTTCCCATTTCGTGCCCAGCTCGAAGCTCTTGCTTTCCTGCGGCTTCAGGTTCTGGATGGCGACCGTCAAGCCGTCGATGCCGTCGCCGCCGTCATTGCCCGGTGGCGTGGACGAGGTGCCGTAGGAAACATACACGCTGCTGTTGGTCGATGGCTTGTACACCAGACCCGCCTGGTAGCTGGCGAAGGTGGCGTGCACCTTGGCGCTGGTGGCGGCGGTGGTCTTGCCGTCGAGCGTGTATTGCGGCGTGTTCAGCGAACTCTTGTAGTCATCCCAGCGGATACCCACGTTGAGCAGCCATTGCGGCGTGAACTCGATGGTGTCGAAGCCGTACACGGAACGCGTGTTGGTGACGATATTCGTGCGTGCCGGCGACACCGTGCGCGTGTAGACCCACGGGTCGTTGGCGTTCGGGTTGAGCAACGGTGCGCAGTTGTACAGGGTGGCCGCGCCATAGGTCGGGCAGTTGGAACCGACTTTTTCCAGCGGGTTGTTCGCCCCCGGGCTGAATATATAGGAGCTGCGATCCGTTTCCTCGCGGCCGATTTCCAGGCCCACCGTGTAGGTGTGCTTCACGCCGCCGGCCAGGAATTCGCCGCCCAGGCTGGTCGCATTGGCCAGCGCGTCCGTATCGGTCGTGCGCGTGTTGGCGCGGCGCCAGACGGTGCCGTACAACATGGTGTTGCCCTTGGAATCGTCGGGCTGGGTCCACACGTAGTCATTGCTGGTCTTGCCGTAACGGGTCACGTTGCGCAAAATCAACTTGTTGCCGAAGTCGTGGCGCACGTCGATGGTGCCGATATCGCTTTGCGTGTCGCGGAAATCGCGGTTGAGCAAGCCATAGAAGGTGTCGCGCGGCACGTTGACGGGGGTGCCGTTGCCGTTTTTCGATACATTCGCGCCCGACGAGAACGGGTTGTTGAACGGCAAGCCGGTGTCCGGCAATTCGCTCGACTGCATGTGGTAGTAGCTGAGGGTCGCCTGCGTGGCCGATTTCAGGCCGAAGGTGATCGATGGCGCGATGCCCCAGCGGTCGCCATTGATGTAGTCGCGGCCGGCCACGTGGGCGTCATGCGCCATCACATTCAGGCGCACGGCCACGTCGTCGCTGATGACGCGGTTCACGTCGGCCGTGGCGCGGCGGTACTTGGCGCTGCCCAGGCCCACGGTGGCGTTGGTGAAATTGTCGACTTTCGGCGTCTTGCTGATCAGGTTGACGCCGCCGCCCGCGGACGAACGTCCACCGTAGGCCGAGTTCGGGCCCTTGACGACTTCGATTTGTTCCAGCGCAAAGATTTCACGCGATTGGGAACCCGTGTCGCGGATGCCGTCGATATACGTATCCGTTTGCGCGTTATAGCCGCGGATAAACAGGTTGTCGCCCACAGGGTTGCCGCCTTCGCCGGCGCCGATGGTGATGCCCGGCACGGTGCGCAGCGCATCCGTCAGCGAGACGGCGCCCGTTTGCGAAATGATTTCGGCAGGAATCACGGTGACGGATTTCGGCGTGTCCAGCAGCGGCGCCGTCAGCTTGTCGTTGGCCGATTTGACGGGCGCCTGGATCAGGCGGTCAGCCGTGCCCACGACCTTGACTTCCTGCAACTGCTGCGGCTTGTCCACCGTTTGCGCGTGCAGCGCCAGCGGCATGGCCAGGGTGGCAAACGCGGCCAGGGCCGTGCCATGCATGCGTGGCGCGGAAGTGGTGTGGTGCTTGCGGCTGCGGATGAGGGCTGCCGGCTTGGCGGCGCCCGCTTGGTCTTTCAATGTCATCGCTATCTTTCACTCTATCGGATGGATTAAATTATGGCTGGCTACTGCGCCGTGGCGCCTGGCTGGCTCGTTGATTGCTTGGGTACGACAAAACTAGAACCGCCACAGCGCCGTCATGCGCAACGCCCGGGGCGAGCCGGGCGCGATGTTGTCGTTGCTGTGGGCGGAGGCAAAATATTTTCTGTTGAACAGGTTTTCCACATTCAGCTGCAGTTGGAATGCCCCTTGCGGCTTGAAGTAGACGGCGCCATCGACGCGGGCAAATCCCGGCAGCGCCACCGTATTCGACACGGACGCATACACGGCGCTGCGGGCAATGATGCCCAGCGCCGCACCCCAGGCCGGCGAAAAATCGTAGCGGTTCCACAGCGACAGGCTGTGCCGGGGCACATGGGCCACCGTGGCCCCCTCGAATGCCGTGGCCGATTGCGTGGCCGTCAGCACGGCCCGCTGCCAGGCATAGCCGCCCGCGATGCTCCACCCGGGTTGGACCTTGCCTTTCACTTCCAGTTCCAGCCCCTCGCTGCGCTGGCCATCGACCAGCATGGCCCGCGTGGCGTCATTCGGGTCGGTGACGGCGACCTTGCTGCGCGTCAAACGGTACAGGGCCGCGCTGGCCGACAGGTCCGGCGTGGCTTCCCATTTCACGCCCGCTTCCACATTGCGAAAACGTTCAGGTTCAAACACGGCATTGCTGGGCGTCAATGACGCCAGCTGTTCGCCCGCGCGCGGCAAGAACGATTGGCTGACGCTGGCATACAGCGACAGCGCGGGCACGGGCTGATAGATCAGGGCCGCGCGCGGCGACCACGGCGCATCCGTGCGGGCGATGCGCGCGCCATTGCGGCGGTTGACGAAATCGACGGCGAAGCGCTCGTAGCGCAGGCCGGCAATCGCCTGCCATTGCGGGCTGAAACGGACCTGGTCCTGCAGGTACAGGGCGGCCGTGTCGGCCACGCCATGGTTGTCGGCATCCGTGGCGCTGGGGCGGAAGGTCACGGGCAAGTCCGTCACGGGGTGCGAAGTGGGCAGGCTGATGTGCGTGACGCCCTCGCCCAGGGTCGTGAAATAGCCGGTGTTGCGCAGATTGTCCGTCGTCTGGCGGCCCAGTTCCCCGCCCGCCGTCAGGCGGTGCCGCACGGCGCCGCTGCTTACCGTCCACTCCACGTCAGTCTGGTTGAACAGGTTGCGCCGCAAGGTGGCGCTGTTGTACGCCAGCACCGTCACGCTGGCGCCGTCCGCGCTGACGGGGCCGGGAAAGGCATTCTGGTACAGCTTGTCGTAATCGGCCAGGCGCGTGCGGTTGCGCAAGACCGCACCGCCGGCGAACGCATGCTCGATGGTCACGCCCAGCGCGTCGATGTAGGCCCACGACGGGCTGCTGCCGGCGATGCCGAAAAACGTGGACGGGTCCGTGTCGAACGGCCGGCCCCGGTACGAAGGCACGCCCCGGTCCGTCACGCGGTCGTCGCGGAAGTGTTCATAGCTGGCTTGCACGGTGGTGCGCGGCGACAGGCGCCAGGCCACGACGGGGTTGACGGCGCTGCGGCGCACCTTGACGCCCTGGCGAAACGAGCCGCTGTTTTCCGCCATGGCGTTGACGCGCACGGCCACGTCGCCTTTCACGACCTGTTGCAGATCGATGGCGGCGCGCCCGTTGCGCCAGGCGCCCAGGCTCAGCGTTGCTTCGCCGCCATTGACCCACTGCGGCTGCTTGGTGGCCCGGTTGATCACGCCACCGCCGCCGCCATGGCCGAAGACCAGGGCGTTCGGCCCCTTGATGGCCTCGACCGCTTCGATATTGTAGAAATCGCGGTAGTACTGCACGTCGTCGCGCATGCCGTCCAGATAGAAATCCGAGGTCGAGCTGTTGCCGCGCAGCACGGCCGTATCGCGGTTGCCCTCGCCTGCGGCCGTGCCCACGCCCGGCATGTAGCGCATGGCGTCGGCCAGGGTGCGCATGTCCTGGTCGCGTATCAATTCGCGGCTCACCACGCTGACGGCCTGCGGCGTGTCATGCAGGGCCGTGTCGTTGCGGCTGGCGGCGGAAGAACTGGTACGGCGGTAGCCATCGTCGCCGCTGCCCTGCACGGTGACGGGCGCCAGCACTTGCAAGCCGGCGCCCTCCCCGTCCAGGTCGGCGCGCAGGGGCGTCGGGGCCAGGCGCACGATGTAACTTCCGTCCGGCAACTGCACGGCCACGAGGCCCGTTCCTGCCAGCAATTGCTGCAAGCCCTGGCCCGTGGCCACGGTGGCGTTCAAGCCGGCGCTGCGTTTGCCCTGCGTCAAGCCGCCTTCGGCCGACAGCAAGATGCCCGCCTGGCCCGCGAACTGGCGCAGGGCCTGGCCCAGGGGCGCGGCGGCGATGCGGAAGCTGTGCACGGTCTCTTCCGCCGCTGCTGCCATCGCATGCATGACAGGCACGGCCAGCAACGCCGCGGCCAGGGACAGCGGCAGCAGACGGCGGGCAAACGGCAGGGAGACAGGGTACGGCGGCACGGCATTCCTTATTGATGTTGAGCAGCTTACTTCTACCTTGCCAAACAACTTTTCAAAAAGGGAACTACTTTTTGAGAAATATTCTCATTTACTATTTTGACTGCGGCAGCTGGGCTTCCACCGTCACCCACCAGTCATGCAGGCGATGTATTTTCACAGGCAAGGTCGCTTCCAGCGCCGCCAGGATGCGGTCCGTATCGGCCAGCGGGTAGCTGCCCACCAGGCGCAGGTGGGCCACTTCGGGCGCGCAGCCCAGGTGGCCGCGCCGGTAGCGCGACAGTTGCGCGAGGAAATCATCGAGCCGCATCTGTTCCGGCTGCAGGCGGTACTCGATCCACGCGGCCCCGTTCGGGTCGGCGGCGTATGGCTCGCCGATGAAACCGTCGCCGAAGCGCACCTGCTGGCCGGCCGGCACGATGCGCGGCACGCCGCCATCGCGGGGCGCCACCTCGACGCTGCCCTCGTAGACGGCCAGCAAGGTGGCATCGCCCTGCGGCTGCACGCTGAAACGCGTGCCCAGCGCGCGCAGGCGGCCGTGCACGGTGTCGACCACGAGCGGGCGCGCCGGCTGGCGGCTGTCGCGCGCGGAGGCGAGATAGATTTCGCCGCCATGCAGGGCGATGCGGCGCAGCGTGTCGCTGTAATCGATGTCGAGGGCAGTTGCCGTGTTCAGCCACAGTTGCGAACCGTCGGCCAGCGCCAGCTGGCGGATGGTGCCGACCGGCGTTTTTTCGCCCGCATGCAGGCTGGCAACCCAGCTGCGCGTATCGCGCCGCAGCAGCGCGGCGCCGCCCGTGCCGGCAGTCAGGCACAGCGCCAGCAAGCCCTTGACCAGGCTGCGGCGCGCGGCGTCGCTCTGGCGCGGGCCTGCGGCGTCGAGCGCCTGGCGCGCCGGTTCCGCCGGCACCTGGCGAAATTCGGCGCTGACAGCTTCCACCCTGCGCCAGGCGGCGCGGTGGGCAGGCGAGCTGGCATGCCAGCGCTCCCAGGCTTGCTGGTCGGCAGGACCGGCATCGTCCCCGCGCAGCACGGCGAACCATTCGGCCGCTTCCTGCAGGATGGCGTAGTCGGCCGGCGGCATGGCGGCGCCTGGCTTAGGCGGCATCATCCATGCACAGCATGCATTGCAGCATGGCTTGCGCCATGTATTTTTTCACCATGCGTTCGGATACGTCCAGCTGGCCGGCGATCTGCGCATACGTCAGGCCGTCGAGCTGCGCCAGCAGGAAGGCCTGGCGCGCGCGCGGCGACAGGGTATCGAGCATGGCATCGATGCGGCACAGGGCTTCGACCACGAGGGCCCGCTCTTCCGGCGACGGCGCCGTCATTTCGGGATGGCTAGCCAGGGCCGCCAGGAACGTGCGTTCCAGGGTCAGGCGGCGCCAGTGGTTGACCAGCAAGCCATTGGCCACCGTGCTCAGGTAGGCGCGCGGCTCGCGCAGGCTGTCCGCCGATTGCGTCGCCAGCATGCGCACGAAGGTGTCCTGCGCCAGGTCGGCCGCACCGTCGCGGCAACCGAGCTTGCGCCACAGCCAGTTATACAGCCAGCCATGGTGGCTGGCGTACAGGTCGCTAAAGGTATCGAGGGAGGGAGAAATGGTGGACACGGGCAAACAAACAAAGGGGCTGCCATACTTGCCGGTCAAGTGGGTCAGCATTGCATCACGAATGAGAATGATTTTCATTTTCACACAATTTCACGACGATGTAAATTATCAAAAGCATCATCCTGGCCTGGCGCGGGCATTTTGCGCAACAGTGCCAATGCTTCATCATTTGCGAATGATTCTCGTTTGCGTTAAAATGTCAGCCTTCCTTCTTCCCCGCCATGCCTGACGCCTCTGCATGGCGGCGCCATCGAAAGCCGCCATGACGACCTCCTCCCTTCCACAACCCCAGTTGCGCGCCAGCGCCGACGAGGCGCCGGAGACCCGCCAACAGCAACACCAGCCTGCCGCCAACCCGCCGCAACGGCGCTGGCACTGGAGCTGGAAGCAGGTGTGGTTTCAATTGCACTGGTTCATCGGCATCACGGCCGGCACGGTGCTGGTGATCATCGGCCTGAGCGGCGCTACCCTGGCGTTCAAGGATGAATTGCTCGATGTCATGAACCCCGGCGTGCGCCATGTCGCCGTGGAGACGCGCGCGCCGCTGACGCCTGGCCAGCTGAGCAACATTGCCGCTGACGAACATGGCCAGCGCGTCGCCTCCATCACCATGTATGCCGAAGCGGGCGCGGCGCCACGCGTCTTCTTCGCGCCGAAGAATGGCCAGCGGCGCGGCGAGTCCATTTATGTCCACCCCTACACGGGCGCCACCCAGCCGGCACTGACGGGGGCGGGCTTTTTCGAGTGGACGGAATCGCTGCACCGCTGGCTGCTGCTGCCCCGCGATCCGGGCCGGCAAGTGGCGGGCGCGCTGGCCCTGTGCCTGCTGGGACTGGCCCTGTCCGGCCTGTATCTGCGCTGGCCCCGCCGTCCGCTGGACTGGCGCACCTGGCTGACCTTCGACCCTGCATTAAAAGGCCGCTCCTTCCTGTGGAACCTGCACGCCGTGGCCGGCACGTGGTGCCTGGTGGTCTACGTGGCGCTGACCCTGACGGGCATTTACTGGAGCTATGACGTGGTGCGCGACAATATCGACGCCTGGGCCGGCAAGCCGCCCCGCGTGGCGCAAGCGCCGGGCAAGCAAGGCCAGCCCAGGGAAAAGAAAGAAGCGCCGGCCGTCGACCTCGGTCCGGCCTGGAGCAGCTTCCAGCAGCACGCGGCCGGCTGGACCCTGGCCAGCGTGCGCCTGCCGACACGCGCCGGCGAAGCCGTGCAATTCACGTGGCTGGCCAGCGACGCGCCGCACGAGCGGGCGCGCAGCCGCATGAGCATTGCAGCGGCCGACGGCGCAGTGACGGAAAACGAACCGTACAGCCAGCAAGCGCTGGGTGCGCGACTCGTCAACATCATTTATCCGCTGCACATGGGCACGTATTTTGGCTTGCCGGGCCGCATCATCGTCACCCTGGCCAGCCTGGGCCTGCCCCTGTTCGCCATCACGGGCTGGATGCTGTACCTGGGCCGCCGCAAGGCGAAACGCGCCGTGCAGGCGCAGCGCGCCATGCTGGGCGCCGGCGCGCCGGGTAAGACGGACACGGGCTTGCCCACCCTGGTGGCCTACGCCAGCCAGTCAGGGCAGGCCGAGCGCCTGGCCCTGGAAAGCGCGCGCGCCCTGCAGCAGGCGGGCGTGGCCGTCGACGTGCAATCGCTGGACCAGTTCGATCCCGCGCAATTGCGCCAGTACGAACGGGCCCTGATCGTCGCCAGCACCTTTGGCGAAGGCGAGGCGCCGGACGGCACGCGCCGCTTCGCGCGCCTGCTGCAGCAAACCTCCGGCACGCCGCTGGCGGGCCTGGAATTCGGCATGCTGGCCCTGGGCGACCGCCATTACAGCGCCTTCTGCGGCTTTGGCCATGCGCTGGCGCAACAATTGCAAACGCTGGGCGCCACGCCCCTGTTCCCCCTGATCGAAGTGGACAAGCACGACCCCGCCGCCCTGGCCGACTGGTCCACAGCGCTGGCCCGCTGCAGCGGCAGCGCCATCGACGCCATCGGCGTGCAGGAAGAAGCGTCATATGCCGAGTGGCGCCTGGCGCGCCGCGTGCTGCTCAACCCGGGCAGCCAGAGCGGCGAACTGCATGAAATCACCTTGACGGGCCCGGCCGGCGCCAGCTGGGAAGCGGGCGCGCTGGCGGAAATCATTCCCTGCAATGCAGACGGCAGCGATGGTGATGCCAGCAATGCCCATCACGCGCCGCGCAGCTACTCGATCGCCTCGCTGCCGTCCGATGGCGAACTGCAGTTGCTGGTACGCCAGGAACGCCATGCGGGCGAGGAAAATCAAGGCCATGGCCTCGGCTCCGGCTGGCTGACCCGCTTCGCCCCGCTGGACGCCACCATCCGCCTGCGCCTGCAAGCCAATCCGGCCTTCGCCCCCGCCCTGGTCGACGTGCCCTGCATTTATATCGGCAACGGTTCCGGCCTGGCCGGCCTGCGCTCGCACTTGCGCGCGCGCCAGCGGGCGGGACTGGCCCGCAACTGGCTGCTGTTCGGCGAGCGCCAGCAAGCTTTTGACAGCGTCTGCGGCACAGAGTTGCAAGGCTGGCTGGGCGCTGGCCACCTGGCGCGCCTGGACCGCGTCTTTTCGCGCGATGGCGCCGATGCCGGCAAGCGTGAATACGTGCAAGACCGCCTGCGCGCCAACGCCGGGACGCTGCGCGACTGGCTGGCGCAAGGGGCCATCGTCTACGTGTGCGGCAGCCTGCAAGGCATGGCGGCAGGAATCGATGCTGTGCTGCAAGAATTGCTGGGCCAGGAGGGACTCGACGCCTTGCTGGCGGCCGGACGCTACCGCCGCGACGTGTATTGACCTGGCTCAAGCCATCGCCGGCGCCGCCCGGCTATGTGGGCCGGCGCACGGTCGGCGCCAATCATCGGACTACAGTGAGGGCATGGCGGCAGGGCGATAAACCCGCGCCGCCCCACTCACTGTCTGCGAGGCTTCCCATGAAAAACCCCTGGATGAGCATGTACCTGAGCGCCGCCAACCGCATCGCCAACACGGCGCGCGGCCATGCGACGGCCGCCGTCAAGCGCGAAGCGGCGAAAAATACGCGGCAATTGACGCAAGTGTGGTTCGATTCCTTCCTGCCCCCGACAGGCAAGCCGCGGCGCAGCCGCAAGGCGAAATAAGCTCCTGGCAACGGGCGAACTGGTGCGGTGCATCACAGCAATAAATTGAAGTTTCAATCAGATGAACTAAACTGCAAGCATGGTAGTACATAAGGAAGTGACCGGCAGGCGCCGCATCCCCGCGCCGCCGCCGGGACACCGGGAGACGACCATGTTGACGCTCAAAGTGCTGGCTTGCCTTGCCCTGTCGGCCTTGCTGCTCGTACCCCTCGTGCTGCGCGACGCGATGCAGACGTCCGCCGGGCAGCAGTTGCAGGTGCCGAATGTTGATGCGCAAGGCATGTGGGCCCACTGGCCCAAGCAATAGCAATACGCGCGGCTGAGAAAACACCGCTGACTGCGTTGCTTTGACTTGCCGTACTCGCGTACTGTCTGCGTCAAAGACGCCTTGCCAGCGGCGTTTTTCAGCGGCGCTCGGTAGTGGATTGCATCGTTAAAACCGCTTTGTTTTGCGGATGGGGATTTGTTCTCTCCTCCCATTTATTTTTGCCTTGATTTGCTCCCCCTCTTCGCAGTACTTTTGATCCAGATCATGGATTTCCACCTTTGCTGCGCCCAAACTGGAACAGTCCGCTTCGCACCGTGACGGACTTAACCTGGAGCATCAGCATGGGTAAATCGGATTGGAAGGATGAGATGGCGCTGGGCGTTCCCGTCATCGACGAGGCGCATGAGGCGCTGTTTCAGGAACTGGCGCGGCTGCAGCAGTTGGGCGACCAGCATTTCAGCATGGCGTTTCGCGAGCTGATCGCGGCCGTCGAACGCGATTTCCGCGAGGAAGAGGATTTGATGGAGCAGATCGCCTTTCCCTCGCTGGCCAACCACCGCGAACAGCATGCGCGCGTGCTCAGCGGTCTGCACCATGCCTGGGCCGCCGTCGATGAAGGCGACCTGGAACAGGGGCGCCATGCGCTGTCGCTGTTGCCGCAATGGCTGATCTTTCACCAGGCCACGATGGACCTGGCCCTGGCGGCGGCGCTGGAGCTGGTGCAGCGCCAGCCTAGCTAGCTTCTACAGCAGCAGCACCGTGGCTTGCTCGGGCAAGACGACGCGGTAGTGGCCCGGGTATTTGTCTTCGCCATCGAAAATCTTGCAAAACACGGGCTGGTTGATGTCGTTGACGGCGGCCTCGTTCATGGGCAGGGTGGCGATCAGCTGCTCGCCTTCGACCAGTTGCAGCGCGCTGCCCCGCTCGGCAGCGCAAAACGCCAGCGATTGCACGTCGCTGGCGAACGGCCGCTTGTACCACGGCGTAATGGCCCGCACGGCGCGCCGGGCGTCCTGCAAGACCTGCCCCACGCGCTTGACGTTCCAGGCATCGCGCGCCACGGACGGCTGGAGCACGATATTCGCCGTCAACTCGCCCCTGCTCTTATTCACCAGGAAAGTACCGTCCTGCGCGGCGATGTCTTCGTTGAGCGGCACGACGAACACGCCGCCGTCGGACACCTTGATCGGCATGGGCGCGCCATTGCCTTGCAAGGCCACGCGCACGTCGTCGATGGTGGCGCTCAGCTTGGCCGGAATCAGGCGCAGGGCCATGACCACGCTGCCGCTCGACACTTGCCACACTTTCCGGGCCGTCAGATAACTGTCGCGGTAAGCCGTGAAGCGCACGCGCGGCGCCTTGGCGTCGCTGCTGGCGGTGACCGTCACCGTTTGCGATGGCAAGGTTTCCTCCGCGCCCGCCGGCGCCGCTGGCGCCACGGGCGTGGCTGGCGCAGGGGGTGGCTGCACGAGCGGTGGCGGCACGAGCGGCGGTGGCGCGACGGCGGCGGGCGGCACGCTGGCGCTCTGCAGCGGCGCGGGGATAGCCGGCGGCGCGTGCTCCTGGGCCTGGCCCAGCGACACGACACACAACCATCCGGCACAAGCGATCCATGTACGCATGCATTTCTTTCAATGAGGAAAATATTTTATCAGCGCCTGCATTATCGCAGAAGGCCAGCCCATGCGCCGCCCTTGGCCTGGTCGCACTCTTTTGGTGCGCACGCTTGATTATTTAACAAATACAACTTATATTGATAATGATTCTTATTCACATAAGTGGAGGGAATCGCGCGCCCTTCTTTTCCACTGCCCGCACGCGCCGGGCCTTGCGGTGGAACTGCTATCCAAGCCAGACCACGGGCCAGCGTCACGCCATCCCCCAGCTACTGCGCACCTCGCCAGACGAGATAGGAAAACACACAACTACAATATGCCAGGAAAATGATGCAATCAACGACAGTCTTCCCTCCTTCGCGCCAGCCCGCCTTGCGCCCCCTCCCCCGCCTGTTACACGTCGCCCTGCTGAGCCTAGCCGCCGGCACAGTCTTGCCGGCCCAGGCCGCCGGCGCCGCCGCGGCCGACGTCACCATGCCGGCCGTCACCGTGCTGGGCCAGTCGATGGCCGGCACGGAAGGCACGCAGTCGTACACGACAGGCGAAGCGCGCAGCGCCACGCGCATGGACCTGTCCCTGCGCGAAACGCCGCAATCGGTCAGCGTCATCACGCGCCAGTTGCTCGACGACCTGGGCGCCGTGCGCCTGGACCAGGCGCTGGCGCAGACGACGGGCATCCAGGTTGGCCAGAATGACACGGAGCGCACGACCTTTTATGCGCGCGGCTTCGGCATCAACAATATCCAGATCGACGGCATGGCGCGCGGTGGCAATGCGCCGCTGCAAGACACGATTTTGTACGACCGCATCGAGGTCGTGCGCGGCGCCACCGGTCTGATGGGCGGCAAGGGCGACCCGTCGGCCACCATCAACATGATACGCAAGCGGCCGACGAAGGAATTCCAGGCCAGCGCCGGCCTCATCATGGGCCGCTGGGATGATCAGCGCGTCGAGGCCGACCTGTCCACGCCGCTGAACGCGCAGGGCAGCGTGCGCGCGCGCACGGCCCTGGCCTGGCAAAAACGCGACTCCTACCTGGACATGTATCACGAACGCAAGACGGTCGGCATGCTCATCGTCGAGGCGGACCTGCGTCCCGGCACCCTGCTGACGGCGGGCGTCGACTTCCAGGACAACCAGCCCACGGGCGCCACCTGGGGCGCCGTGCCCTACTGGAACGCGGACGGCAGCCTGGCGAATTTGCCGCGCAACACCAGCTGGACGGCGCCATGGAGCACCTGGGCCGAAAAGCAGCACACGGTGTTCACCTCGGTGGACCAGCGCCTGCCGGGCAACTGGAATCTGCACCTCGGCTATGCGCGCACGGAAAGCACGAACCGCACCACCGTTCTGTATGCGGGCAAAGGTTATCCCGATCCCGCCACGGGTAAAGGCATGGAACTGTGGACGGGCGCCCGGGGTGCGGGAGAAAGGAACAGCGACAATTTCGACGTCTACGCCAGCGGACCATTTACCTTGCTGGGACGCAAGCACACGGCCATCATCGGCTGGAATGGCAATAACGGCCAGGATCGCTCCCCCGGCGGCAAGGCGAAAATCGACTATGAACCTTTGGTCCCCGATTACCGCAGCTGGACGGGCAACATCCCCCGCCCCGTGTTCACCCCGGATGGCTCGCACACGGAAAGCGTGACGCGCCTGGCGGGCGGCTATGTGGCCACGCGTTTGAGCCTGGCCGACCCGCTGCACGTGATCATCGGCGCGCGCAGCAGCACCTATCGCACGGACACGCGCAGCTACAACACGCAAGGCGTGTACACGGGCAGCAGCGACTTTGTGGAAACGCGCAATGAAGTCACGCCGTACGTGGGCGCCGTGTTCGATATCAACAAGCAATATTCGGCCTACGCCAGCTTCACGCAGCTGTTCAACCCGCAAACGAGCAAGGACCGCAACAACCAGTTCCTGGCGCCGGAAACGGGCGACAATGCCGAGCTGGGCGTCAAGGGGGAATTCTATGAAGGCAAGCTGAATGCGTCGGCCGCCCTGTTCCACACGAAGAAAAAGAACCTGGCGGAACTCGACCGTTCCGTGCCGCCCGGCTTTTTGCTGCCCGACGGCGGCCAGGCCATGGTGGCCAACGGCGCCGGCGTGACGGCCAAGGGCGTCGAATTCGACGTTTCCGGCCAGTTAACGCCCGCCTGGGAAGCGAGCGGCGGCTATACCTATCTGCACGCGGCCGAGGCCGATGGCCGCCGCGCCGCCACCACGCAGCCGCGCCATTTGTTGCGCCTGGCCACCAGCTACCGTTTCGACGGCCGCCTGGCAGGGCTGAAAGCGGGCGCCAGCATGACGGCGCAAAGCGCCACCTACAGCGAATCGTGGTACGGCCGTCCGCCGTCAAGCGAGATGACGAACATCCCGCAAGCCGGTTATGCGCTGGTCAACGCCATGGCCAGCTATGCCATCAACCGCCATGCCAGCGTGCAGCTGAACGTGAATAACTTGCTCGACAAAAAGTACTACCGCAACGTGGGCTTCTTCGACGGCGTGTTCTGGGGCGAACCGCGCAACATCAGCCTGGCCGTGCGCACGGCATTTTAAGCGGGACGCAGTGCATCAGGCTGCCGGCGCGCTGCGCCAGTGCGCGGGCGCGGGCAAAGTGAAGCCTTCGAGCAAAGGACCGCCCACGGGCGCCAGCACGGCGGCGGCCACCTGCCCGAACGCATGCTGGCCGGCCGGCAAGTCGCTGGCGACCAGGCGCAGCGCGCCGTCCAGCTGCCCGGCGACGGCGGCGTCGAACGCCTGCAGGCGGCGGAACAGATGCTTGCCGCCGCCGCTCCATACGCCCGCCGCGCGCAAATGCAGGTCGGCCAGCGCTTCGTACAGCTGGCAAGCCACGGCTAGCGCCTCGCCCGGGTGCGCGCTGTCGACCAGGTCTTCCAGCGCCGTGGTGATGGCGTAGCGGCGCCGCTGCAGGTTTTCCACGTCGAGCAAGGGCGGCCCGGCTGCGACGATGGCTTGCGCCAACGCCAGCAGCTGCGCGTGCTGCGCTCCGGGTGCAAGGATGTTTTCTCCTTCCACCACCATCATCACCAGCGGCACCTTGCCGCCCGGCGCATCGATTTCCTTGCAAAAATACGTGAACGTGGCCATGTCGTGCGCGAACAGTTCCACCGTGCGCCCTTCGGCCAAGAGGGTGTCGCGCCAGGCGCAATCGACGTGGTCGAACAGCAGCAGCAAGTCGATGTCGGAAGTGGGCGTCTGCCGGCCCGTGGCGAACGAACCGCCGATGATGGCCGCCACGGCCGTGGGATAGCGTTCACGCACCAGCCGCACGGCGATCGCGCGGATAGCGTCATAGGTTGAAATGTCTGTCACAGCCAGTGCTCCTTGCCGAAAAGCACTATCCTACACGCGATACGCGGCCTGCCGCCATCCTGCTACACTGGCGCTCTCTGATCAAGGAACCAACATGGAATACGACTGCATCGTGGTGCCCTCGCCCGTGGGCGAGCTGACGCTGGTGGCGCGCGGGACGGCCCTGGCCGCCATCCTGTGGGAAAATGACAAGCCCAACCGCGTGCGCCTGGGCGCGATGCGCGTCGATGACGGTTGCGCCGTGCTGCAGGAAACAGCGCGCCAGCTGGCGGAATATTTCGCCGGCACGCGCCAGCGTTTTGACGTGCCGCTCGATTTCGCCGGCACGCCTTTCCAGCAGGAAGTGTGGCGCGCACTGCTGACGATACCGTATGGCCAGACGCGCAGCTATGGCGAGATCGCACGCCAGATCGGCCGTCCCGCCGCCGTGCGCGCCGTGGGCGCCGCCAACGGCAAGAATCCCATTTCCATCATCGCCCCCTGCCACAGGGTCATCGGCGCCACGGGCGAGTTGACGGGCTTTGCGGGCGGCCTGCATGCCAAGGAAACCCTGCTGGCGCTGGAAGGCATCGCCCTGTCCAGCGACCGCGAAGCGCTGAAAACGGGTCACGCCCGCCGCCGCGCCGTGCCCGTCGATACGGCGCAAGGCTGCTTGTTTTAGACGCGGCATCGCTCCCCTTGTGGGATACTCACGCCCTCCGTTCAAGCAAACACACCCTATGCCCTACCTTGTCATCCTGTTCTTTGTCGTCCTGTATTTGCTGGCCACGTTCTTTTTTCACATCCCCGCCCTGGTTGCCCTCGTGTATGGCGTGCTGAGCCTGAGCTGTTTCGTTGCCTATGCGATCGACAAATCGGCCGCCAAAGGGGGCCGCTGGCGCACCTCGGAACGCACCCTGCTGCTGCTGGGGCTGCTGTGCGGCTGGCCGGGCGCCGTGCTGGCCCAGCAATGGCTGCGCCACAAGTCCAGCAAGCGCTCGTTCCGCATCCTGTTCTGGATCACGGTTGCCCTCAATATCGGCGCCTTCGTGTATTTCAGCATGCATTACGCGGCGCCCGATATCGGCACCGAGGTGGCACCCATCGAACTGTAAAACCGCTGCAAGCCAAGATGTAACAATTATTGCAGCCCGTTGTTCTTGAAATGATCGCCTGTCAGAATATCAATATTCACGATATTCAAGCCAATTCATTTACACGGGAAAGCCCTTTTCGACCATGCGTACCTTGCAATTCCACAATTCCTTCCTGTTCCGCCTTGCCGCCGCGATTTGTTTCGCCATCACCTTGGCGGGCTGCACAAGCTATCGCTTTATTCCCCCGGACTCCGATGCGGGGCGTCAATGCGTGACGAGTTGCGGGACCAATCGGCAAATATGCATAGCCGGCAAGGAACAAGTTGCCGCGGCCCAGGCGCAAGCTTGCGAGATGCGCAACGTCAGTACCGTTTCCCTCTGCCTGGCCGTGGCGAAAACAGATGCGGACCGGGAACTGTGCTCGAAGAAACGCCAATATTGTTCCTCAAACAACTCTGCAACGTGGCAATGCGAGGCGGATTACCGAAGCTGCTATACGCAATGCGGCGGCAGGATCGAGGAAAGCGAATAAACGCGGACAGCCTGATGCCGTCGTACAGGATGCCGCGTGCCGAGCGCAAGGCGCGATGAACGACGCGCGGCAGGCTTGATGCATCTGCTTACTCACCCAGCAGGCGCAGCGATTCCAGCCAGTCCGCCTTCCATTCGCGCAGCAATGGTTGCGTGGCGAACGCCTTCTTCAGATGCGCCATCGGCACGCGGTGCACGTCGTGCAAGCCGAACGCCAACGTCACCGGATGCCACAGATGGCTGTTCTTGCCGCCGCGCGAATTCTTGCGCACGCGCGCGCCATCGTCGCCGAAGATGCCCACGCCGCTGGCCAGCCCCTTGTCCAGGTCGACCTTGCCCACGCCGGCAAAGGCGATCAAAATCTGCTCGCGGGCCAGGCCCTTCAAGGCGCTGGGCAAGATCACCGGGCCCTTGTCCGCCTCTGCGACATCCGGCTGCGGATGCTGCAACTCCTTGAGCAAACGCAACAGGTCGCGCTCCTGGAAGTGCAAGCCGTCCAGCGGCGCGCGCAATCCCGGCGCCTTCAGTTCGATGGCGATATTGCCCGAGTCGCGCGTAAAACGCAGCCACACGTCGTCCGCGCCCGAGGCCAGGTGCTGCTTGTCCCCGATAAACACGACGGGCGCCGCATAGCGCGTCACGCCGTCATGGAACAGCTCGGCCCATGCGTCGCTGTAATCGAGCCAGACGTAGGGCAAGCCGCCCTGCTCCAGCAAGCGCGCCAGGGTCCACGGCGTGCCCGTCTGTTCAGCCAGCCAGGCACAGGCGTCAAGGGCGGTGGCGCGGTATGGCAGGGATATGGCAGTCATGGCGGTTCCATCGATAAAAGTGGAGCGCAGTGTAGCAGACCTCGTCCTCATCCCCTTCGGCAGGCGCAGCGGGACGCTGCGCGATGTGCTAGGCTGGAAGCATCAGCACGCGCCATGCCCATTCCGGCAGCCTGGCGCACTACCGCGAGGGGATCACCATGCATTCGAGCACCAACGCCGCCACCGCACCTGCCCCGCCACCGGAACGCGATTCGCCCACGCCGGCCAGCGAAAGTCATGCCGAGGAAGCGCTCGATGAAGCGCTGAAGGAAAGCTTTCCGGCCAGCGACCCGATCGCCATTGCCACGCCAAAACCAGCCGGCAAGACGCCGTCCTGAAGGCACACCTTGCCAGCCACCGTTGCGGTGGCTTTTTTTTGCCTGAACTGAATCCGGACGCCCCGCCCCCGCGTAGATGGCTATGCCACGACCGAACGAAGTTACTACGCGGAAAGGAAACGCCATGCAGCACTACAGCAAAAAGACGGATCCCCTGGACCAGCGCCTGTACCTGGCCCAGCGCATCGACCGGGCCGATGCGCGCCTGCAACGCTTGCACGATGCGGCCGAGCGCGAACGCTGCGCGCAATGGATCACGGCCTGGGCCGTGGCGGCGGGCGCCGACGCGCCGCGCGGCATGAAGCTGCGCATCCGCGGCGAATTCATCCTGCTTTGATCCAAAACAAAAGCCCCGCCCGGTGCATGCGCACGGGGCGGGGCCAGTCAAACCGACAGTTTCCTAATCGGACGTGTCGCGGTACTGCTCGGGCGTCGTGTCGCCATCGGCGACTTCATACCACATCGCATTGAGCACGGCGAAGGTCGCCGCCAGCGGAAGACCCAGTATCCAGGCGAAATACCACATAGTTATATCCTTTCGTTGATTCTTAGTAGGCGTGACCGCTGTCGTCCTTGATTGCTTTTGCATCAACCTTGCCCCACAGCACTTTATACACCCACGTCGTGTACGCCACGATGAGGGGAATGAAGATGGCCGTGACGACCAGCATGATGAACAGGGTCATGTGGCTGGACGAGGAATCCCACACCGTCAGGCTGGCGCGCGGGTCGATCGACGATGGCAGGATGAACGGGAACATGGCCGCGCCCACGCCGAGGATGATGCCGGCGATGCCAGCCGCGCTGGCCAGCAAGGCGGGCACTTCGCGGCGCGCGCGCTGGAAGGCGAAGGCCAGCAGCGGGCAAAGCAGGCCCAGCGCAGGGGCGATCCAGGTCCAGGGATGGGCGGCAAAGTTGAGGAACCAGGCGCCCACGTGGACTTCCGCCGTTTTCAGCATCGGGTTCGACGGACCGTCGACCACCACCGTGCTGCTGATGCGGTAGCCATCGACCCACAGCCACAGGGCCACGCCGGCCAGCGCATACAGCACGACGGTGGCAAGCGCCGCCACGCTGCCGTAGCGGCGCGCCCGTTCGGCAACCGGGCCGTCCGTTTTCAGCTGCAGCCAGGTGGCGCCGTGCATCACCAGCATGGCCACCGAGACGAGGCCGCACAGCAGCGCGAACGGGTTGAGCAGCGCAAAGAAACTGCCGTCATAGAAGATATGCATGTCTGCCGAGAAACGGAACGGCACGCCCTGCAGCACGTTGCCGATCGCCACGCCGCAGATCAGGGCCGGCACGAAACCGCCCACGAACAGGGCCGCATCCCAGCGGGCGCGCCAGCGGGGGTCTTCGCGCTTGCTGCGGAACTTGAAGGCCACGGGGCGCACGATCAGCGCCACGAGGATGACGAACATGGCCAGGTAAAAGCCCGAAAACGACACGGCGTACAGCTGCGGCCAGGCGGCGAAGATGGCGCCGCCGCCGAGGATCAGCCACACCTGGTTGCCTTCCCACACGGGACCGATACTGTTGATGACGACCCTGCGCTCGAGGTCCGTCTTGCCGACGAAGGGCAGCAGGATGCCCGTGCCCAGGTCGAAGCCGTCCGTGATGGCAAAGCCCACCAGCAAGATGCCGATCAGCAGCCACCAGATCAGGCGCAGTGTTTCGTAAGAAATCATTTCATGCAAAATCATGGTCTGGCCCTCCTTAGGCGCGTTGAGTATGAATGGCTGCGGGGGCTGGCGCGGGGGCCGGCGCCTTCTCTTCCGGCCCCTTGCGGATGGCCTTGAGCATGAGCTTCATTTCAATAATCAACAGCACCGTGTAGATGGCGGCAAAGCCGGCAATCGTGATCAGGAGGGTCGAAGCACCCAGGTTCGAGACGGCCACGGCCGTCGGCAGCACGCCTTCGATCACCCATGGCTGGCGGCCCACTTCGGCCACGATCCAGCCCGCTTCAATGGCCACCCACGGCAGCGGGATGGCGAATACGGCCAGCTTCAGCAGCCAGCGGTGCTTGTCCAGGGTGCGGCGCGTCGACAGCAGGAAGAACGTGCCGGTCAACAAGATAAAGAACATGCCCAGGCCCACCATCACGCGGAAGGACCAGAACAGGGGCGCCACGGGCGGCACGGTATCGAGCGCGGCCTTGCGAATTTGCTCGGGCGTGGCCTGGCGCGGGTCGTCGACATAGCGTTTCAGCAGCAAGGCATAGCCCATGGACTGGCCTTTCGACTCGAACATGTCCTTCGCATCCTGCGGCACGGGGCTGCCCGGTGCCACGCTGCGGATGGTTTGCAGCGCGTCATACGCCTTGATGCCATCCTTGATCAGCAGTTCGCCGCGGTCGACCAATTGCTCGATGCCGGGGATTTCCGTCGTCAGCGAACGCGTGCCGATCAAGCCCATCACCATCGGGATGTGCACGGCATAATGCGTCTCGCGCGCTTTCGCGTCGGGGAAGCCGAAGGCCGTGAAGGCGGCCGGGGCCGGCTCCGTGGTCCACATGGCCTCGATCGCGGCCAGCTTCATCTTTTGGTGTTCCGACGACAGGTAGCCGCTTTCATCGCCCAGTACCACCACCGACAGCGAGGCGGCCAGGCCGAACGAGGCGGCGACCGTCATCGAGCGCTTGGCCAGCTGCACGTGGCGGCCCTTCAGCAGATACCAGGCGGAAATACCCAGCACGAACACGGCTGCGGCCGTATAGCCGGCCGACACCGTGTGCACGAATTTCGCCTGAGCAACAGGATTCGTCAGCACGGCGCCGAAATCCGTCACTTCCATGCGCATGGTTTGCGGATTGAAGGCCGCGCCGACGGGATTTTGCATCCAGCCATTGGCGATCAAAATCCACAGGGCCGAGAAGTTCGAACCGATGGCCACCAGCCAGGTCGTGACCAGGTGGCCCCGCTTCGACAGCTTGTCCCAGCCGAAGAAGAACAGGCCGACGAAGGTCGCTTCCAGGAAGAAGGCCATCAAGCCCTCGATGGCCAGCGGCGCGCCGAAAATGTCGCCCACGTAATGGCTGTAGTAGCTCCAGTTCATGCCGAACTGGAATTCCATGACGATGCCCGTCGCCACGCCCATGGCGAAGTTGATGCCGAACAAGACACCCCAGAACTTGGTCATGTCGCGCCAGATGGGGCGGTTCGTCATCACGTAAACCGTCTCCATGATGGCGAGGATCACTGACAGGCCTATCGTCAGCGGAACGAATATAAAGTGGTACAGGGCTGTCAGCGCAAACTGCAGTCTGGATAAAGCGACAATATCGAAGTCCATATGATTTCCTTGGTGTTTCCCTACTGTAATTGTAAACTTGGTATCTATCTGATGCGATTCGATTGGTTCCGCCGCCTTCGGGCTGGCGTGCGGCACCGCCTGTCTCCGTTCTTGTCAATCCCCCCGCAAGCCCGCCAGGGCCGCTTCGAAGCCATCCGTGCCGCGCCGCAGCTCTTCGACGATGCGGCCGTCGCGGATGCGCAGCAGCCGATCCGCCAGCGCCGCTTCGCGCCGCAAGTGGGTTGCGATCAGCAAGCTGCGCCCTTCGCAGCGCGCGCGCAAGCGCTGCAAAACGTCGCTTGCCGTCCCCGCATTCAGCGCTTCCGTCGCTTCGTCGAGCAGCCACAAGGTCGATTCGTGCAGGAACAGCCGCGCCAGCGCCAAACGGCGCGCCTGCCCGCCCGACAAGCCCAGGCCGCCCTCGCCCAGCATGGTGTCGAGGCCTCCCGCCAGGGCGCGCACCTCGTCGTCCAAGCCGGCCGCCTGCAGCGCCGCCCACAGCTGCGCATCGCTGGCGGCGGGGTCGGCCAGGCGCAGGTTGTCGCGCAAGCTGTCCTGGAACAATTCCGTCTTCTGCGTGAACAGGCAGGCGCGCGGCGCGCTCACCTTGCCCGACAATGGCGCCAGCTCGCGCGCGGCCAGGGCCAGCAAGGTGGACTTGCCCGCGCCGCTGGGGCCGATCAAGGCCACGCGCTCGCCGGCGGCGATGTGCAGCGATACGTCATACAGGATGGCCACATGGCTGCCCGCATGCGCGGCGCTGACGCGTTCCAGGCGCAAGCCCGGTGCGGCATCCAGGGGCAGCGTGGCGACATCCTGCTGCTCCAGACGCGGCGCCAGGCGGCGCATCGCCAGCAGCATGCGCCCCGCCTCCAGCGCGCCGCGGCGCAGTCCCGCAAACGGTTCCACGGCCGTCAGGGCGATCAGCAGGGCCAGCGCCGCGGCCGGCACGCTCAGCGCCTGCTGCTGCACCAGCGCGGCGACGGCCAGCAGCACGCCAGCCAGGGTCGCGCTGCCGGCCACGCCATACGCGGCGCCCGCCGCCGTTTCCAGGCGCAGCAGGGCGAAATCGGCTTGCGCCAGCGAGCGGTCGATCCGCCCCAGCGCCGCGCACTGGGCGTCGATGCGGCCCGCCATCACCAGATCCGTCTGGCCGGCCACCAGGTCGATGGCGCCGGAACGCAGTTTTTCGATGCCGCGCGAGCGCAGGATGGCCGGGCGGCGGGCGCGGCGCGCCACGCTCCAGCTGATGCCGCCGCCGGCGGCCAGCAGCCACGCGGCCAGTCCCAGGCCCAGCTGCCACTGCATCACGCCCAGCGCCACACCCGCCAGCAAGGCCGCGCACAGGGCCGTGAAGGCGGGCACCAGCAGGCGCAGGTACAGCGATTCGAGCGCATCGATATCGGCCGTCAGGCGGAACAGCAGCTTGGCGGGCTGGCGCAGCAGGCGGCTGGCCGCTTCCGGGCGCGACCAGCCGCGAAACAGTTGCACGCGGATGCTGGCCAGCGCGGCGAACGTGGCGTCGTGCGTGACGAGGCGTTCCGCATAGCGCGAGCCCGTGCGGCCGATGGCCAGCAGGCGGATGCCGGCCGACGGGCCGAACACGTCGAACAGGATGGCCGTCGAGGCATGCAGGCCGGCAATCGAGGTGGCCGTGATGAACCAGCCGGACAAGCCCAATAAGGCCATGCCGGACACCGCCGTCAGGGCCGCCAGCAAGGCGCCCCCGATCAGCTTGCCTGGTTGGGCCAGCAGCAATTGCCGCAGGACGGGATGCGAGATCAGTGTGGTGTTCATGCGCGCAACTCCTGTGCCTGCGCCCGGGCATCGACCTGCACCGTGCGCTGCAGGCGGCCGGCCAGCACGGGGTCGTGCGTGGCGACGATCATCGTCTTGCCTTTCGCCAATTCCAGCAAGGCGTCCGTCACGCGCGCCGCCGTTTCGCTGTCCAGGTGGGCCGTCGGTTCATCGACCAGCAGCAAGTCCGCATGCGGATGCAGGGCCACGCGGGCCAGGGCCAGGCGCACGGCTTCGCCGCCGGACAAGCCCTGCCCGCCATCGCTGAGCATGACGGCCGGCTGCGCCTGCGCCACGGCAGCCAGGTCGGCCAGGTGCAGCGCCTGCGTCACTTGCGCGGCATGCGCGCCCACGCGGCCCAGGGTCACGTTCTGGCTGACGGAGGCGGCAAACACATGGGGACGCTGGCCCATCCACGCCATGCGCTGGCGCAAGGTATTCACGGTGCCGTCGTTCAGACGCACGCCGCCGATGCGGATCTCGCCGCCGCTGGCGGGCAGCAAGCCGGCCAGCAAGGACAGCAAGGTGGTCTTGCCGGCGCCGCTGGCGCCCAGCAGGGCGACATGTTCGCCGGCGCGCACGGTCAGGTCGAAGCCGTCGAAGACGGGCGCCTCGCCGGGATGGGCAAAGCGCAGTTGATGGATATCGATAGCGGGCGGCGGCGCCACGGCCATGGCGGCGGCGGAGACGGCAGCGGCTGCCACGCCGGCGCCGGGCAGGGGCACGCCCTCGGCCGCCAGATCGTGCAGGCCGGCCAGGCCCGCTTCGCCGGCCGCCTTGTCGTGCCAGACGGCGGCCAGTTCGCGCAAGGGTTCGAAAAACGCGGGCGCCAGCAGCAGGATGAACAAGCCCTGCCCCAGGCTCAGTTCGCGGCCCCAGGTACCGAAATTGATGCTGCCCAGCAAGGAGAAACCGATAAACGCGGCCACCATGGCGACACCGAGCGCGGAAAACAGTTCCAGCACGGCGGACGACAGGAAGGCGATGCGCAGCACCACCATCGTGCGCCGGCGCACGGATTGCGACGAAGCATCCAGGCGTTCGGCCGTGACACCGACGGCATCGAGCGCGCGCAGGGTGGCCAAGCCGCGCAGGCGGTCCAATAGAAAGGCGTTCATGCTGCCCATTTCCACCATCTGCGCGCGGCTGGCCGCTTGCGCACCCATGCCCACGAGGGCCATGAAGACGGGAATCAGGGGCGCGGCGATGAGCAGGATCAGCGCGGCGATCCACGACAGGGGCGTCACCACGGCGAGGATCACGAGCGGCACGAGCATGACTTTCCAGCGCGCGGGCTTGTAGCGCACCAGGTAGGGCACGATGGCTTCGGCCTGTTCGGCGATGACGCTGGCCGCCTGGCCCGACTGGGCGCGCTGGCGGTCCAGCGGCGAACGGTGCGCCAGCGCTTGCGCCACTTGCACGCGCAAGGTGGACAGGTGGTCGCGCGCCGCCGCATACATGCGCCGCGCGCCCCACGCTTCGCAGCCGGCGCGCAGCACGCCCAGCAGCAGCACGCCGGCGGCCGGCAACAGGGCCGCGCGCCAGGGTGCACCGGCCAGCATGGCTTGCACGGCCCAGGCCAGCAAAGCCGCTTGCGGCAGCCACAGCAAGGCGGCGCCGCCCTGCGCCAGGCTGGCGGCACGGGGAAGGATAAAGCGGGGCAAGGACAGCGGCGTGGTAGGCATATCTATACTTTTTGAGTTTTCAGAATTTTCTGTAAATTCGATATTTTGCATAATACTGCGAAACATGACATATATCAATTGACCCTGCGGGTGTGGCGTGAAAAAATTCAGATAATTATGAAAACTCAACATATCCAAATGACGCCGCTGATCCTGACCTTCGTCAGCCATTTCGGCGAGATGGGCAGCCGCTGGGGCTTTAACCGGACAGTGGGGCAAGTGTACGCCTTGTTGTTTGTCGCAGAGCATCCTTTACACGCGGATGAAATCGCGGAACACCTGAGTTTTTCACGCTCGAACGTGAGCATCGGCTTGAAGGAATTGCAGGGCTGGGGCTTGATCCGCCAGTCGCGCATCCCCGGCGACCGGCGCGAGTATTTTTCCTCGCTGGGCGATGTGTGGCAAATCTTCCGCGTGGTGGCCGCCGAGCGCCGCCGCCGCGAAGTGGCGCCCACCCTGACGGTGCTGCGCGAATCGCTGCTGGCGCCAGCCACGGAACCCGTCGACCAGTATGCGCAGGAGCGCATGCGCGAAATGTATGAACTGGTCGACCTGGCCAACACCTGGTTCGACGACTTGCAGCGCCTGTCGCCCGAATCGATGGCGCAGCTGATGAAAATGGGCGCCAAGGTGCAAAAGCTGCTCAACGCCAAGGATCGCTTGTTCGGCGTCAGCAATAACAGCGACTGAAACCCGCCGCCCCTCTCCCTACTCAATGCATTGCTAGCACAAGCTGGCGTGCCTTGTCACGCCATTTCCGCTCGCCGTACAGGCTTTCGCCAGCACAGCCATACATAGCCGTATGCGATGTTGTCAAGCATGCCAATAGCATTATTTAAATTGTATTAATTTACATCAAGACTAAGCTTGCATATGCGTACTCACGCAAAGGCGACCGGGCGACAAGTCGACCTCCCTGACCGGACGGCGCGCACCCTGAAGCAGTGAAATGTCTGCAATAAAATAAAAGGGGATTTTCATGAAAAGCATAACAAGCATTGCCATACGGGCATCCATGCTGGCCGCCCTGACGGCCTGCATGGGCGTGGCACAGGCTGCTACATGGGTCGATGTGGGACCGGCCAGCGGTTTCAGCATCGAAGGCAGCACCGTCACTTACTCGCCGTCACCTGCCCTCATGGTGAAATACTATAACGACAATCTCGTGCCGCAGAGTCCCACCGACATCCAGGGCTATATCAACGGCGTTTTCGGCACCAGCCTGGGTGCGGCCGTCTCGTTTTGCGACAATGCCACCTCAGGCTGCACCGCCGGCACCACGGCAGGCGCCAGCGGCGGGGTGAATTCCTTCACGAGTGCGGCGGCCTATGATTACCTGGCCATCCATTTCGGCCAGGGCGAACTGGTCTTCCAATGGGCAGCGCCCGTCGCAGCCGGCACGACCTTCACGGTGGCAGGCTTGCCCAAGGACCTGAGCAATTACCGCGCCTACGTTTCCGCCGTCCCTGAACCGGAAACCTATGCCATGCTGCTCGCCGGCCTGGGCCTGCTCGGCGTCCTGGCGCGCCGCCGCCAGGCAAAATAAGAGCATCGGGCAAGACCCGCAACACGGCGCCGGCGCACCCATGTTTACAGCGCGCTTGCGCCGCGCCGCCCACTCTTTACACCGCCTTTATGCCTCTCCCGCTATGCTGACCGGCATCTTCAGTCACCGTTGCGAGGGAGCCCACATGCATGAATCCCCATTCCAGCCGCGCGCGCGCCATGCGCTGCGCCAGCACTTGCCCGTGCGCGAACGGCTGCGCCTGGCACGCCTGGCCAGCAAGAAAGTACTGTCGCTGTGTTCCGCGCTGCTGTGCGCGGCGCCGCTGCTGTATTTGCTGAGCTTAGTGCTGGGCGCGCAGCCCTGAACCGCTGCGCGAAAACCGGATGTGGGGGGGAAAGATAGGGTGCGTTGCGTTGCGGCAGCTTGCCGCAGCATGATCGTGGCCAGTATGAAACTGGTCCGCCCAGAGGGAATCGAACCCCCATTCACGGTTTAGAAGACCGTTGTCCTATCCGTTGAACGATGGGCGGAGAGGTGCAGTATTTTAATCCATGCGCGCCAGCAATGAAATGCCAGCGAGGAATAGAAAACGGGCTGTCATTTCTGACAGCCCGCTTATGACTTTGGTCGGAGTACAAGGATTCGAACCTTGGACCCCCTGGTCCCAAACCAGGTGCGCTACCGGGCTGCGCCACACTCCGAAGACAAGATAATAACGCCCCCACCCAATTTCGTCAATTGCCATAGACGAATTAGATGGAAATAACTATCGGCGCCTGCCTTTACACAGCCACTTTATCCGCAATGCGGCGCGCCATCGACTCGGCCTTTTCCTTATCTTTTGCCTCGACCATCACGCGGATCAGCGGCTCGGTGCCGGAAGCGCGGATCAGCACGCGACCCGTGTCGCCCAGCTCGGCCTCGACCAGTTCTTTCTCGGCCACCATGGCGGCATTTTTTTGCCAGTCGAAACCGGGCGCCACGCGCAGGTTGATCAGGGTTTGCGGGAACAGCACCAGTTCGGCCAGGCATTGCTGCAGGCTCTGGCCGCTGCGCTTGAGGGCGGACAATACTTGCAGCGCGGAAACGATGCCGTCGCCCGTCGTGTGCTTGTCCAGACACAGCAGATGGCCGGAACCTTCACCGCCCAGTATCCAGCCCTTTTCCTTCATGACTTCCAGCACGTAGCGGTCGCCCACCTTGGCGCGCGCAAAGCCGATGCCCTGCTGCTTGAACAGCACTTCCAGCGCCATATTCGTCATCAGGGTGCCGACGGCGCCGGCCACGGGACCGGTCGCCAGGCGGTCCTTGACCATGACGTATAACAACTCGTCGCCGTTATACAAGCGGCCCGTGGCATCGCACATGATCAGGCGGTCGGCGTCGCCATCGAGGGCGATGCCCAGGTCGGCGCCGTGCTCGACGACGGCTTCGGCCATGGCCTTGGTTGCCGTGGCGCCGAAGCCCGCATTGATATTGAAACCGTCGGGCTTGTTGCCGATGGCGATGACTTCCGCGCCCAGCTCATGGAACACGTGCGGCGCGATATGGTAGGCGGCGCCGTGCGCGCAATCGACGACGATCTTCAGGCCGCGCAAGTCCAGCTCGTTCGGGAAGGTACCCTTGCAAAATTCGATGTAACGACCCTGGGCATCGTCCAGGCGCTTGGCGCGGCCCAGCTTGTCCGAGGGCACGCAAGCCATGGGCTCGTCGAGTGCCGCTTCGATTTCCAGTTCCACGCTGTCGGGCAGCTTGGTGCCCTGGCCGGAAAAGAACTTGATGCCATTGTCGTGGTACGGGTTATGCGAGGCGGAAATGACCACGCCGGCCGACAGGCGCAGCGCCCGCGTCAGGTAGGCAATTGCCGGGGTCGGCATGGGGCCGGCCAGCATCACATCCACGCCGGCGGCCGACAGGCCCGCTTCCAGCGCCGCTTCCAGCATGTAGCCGGAAATGCGCGTGTCCTTGCCGATCAGCACCGTCGGTCGCGTCTTGCCGCCTTGCGACTTGGCCAGCACCTTGCCGGCAGCATAGCCGAGGCGCATGACGAAATCGGGGGTGATCGGAGCCGTGCCCACCAGGCCGCGGATGCCATCCGTGCCAAAATATTTACGCGTCATAGTATTTCTCTTTTTGTTGTTTATGATAAATCTTACAGGCTCAGTGTGCCATGCGCCAGACCTTCAGTGCATCGACGGTTTCAGCTACATCATGCACACGGATAATTTCCGCACCTTGCGCTACCGCAGCAAGTGCACCGGCAACACTGCCGGCCAGGCGCTGCTCGACGGGACGCCCCGTGACGGCGCCGATCATCGACTTGCGCGACAGCCCGGCCAGCACAGGCAGGCCCAGTTCGCTGCGCAACTGGCGCGTGGCGCGCAATAGGGCGTAGTTCTGCTCCACCGTCTTGCCGAAGCCAAAGCCGGGATCGACGCACAGGCGCTCGCGGGCGATGCCGGCCGCCGTCATCGTGTCGATGCGCTCGCGCAGGAAGTCGATGACTTCGCGCACCACATCTTCGTACTGCGGCTGGGCTTGCATAGTTTCCGGCACGTTTTGCATGTGCATGATGCACAGCGCGCAATCGCTGTCCCGCACGGCGTCAATGGCGCCCGGCGCGCGGAAACCGTTGATATCGTTGATCATGTCGGCGCCCGCCAGGATGGCTTCGCGCATTACTTCCGGCTTGTAGGTGTCGACGGACAGGGGCTTGCCGCAGTCGCGCAAGGCGTACAGCACCGGCATGACGCGCTGCAACTCGTCTTGCAGCGGCAGCGGCGGCGCGCCGGGGCGGCTCGATTCGCCGCCGATGTCGATGATGTCGACACCGTCCATGATCATCTGCTCGGCGCGGGAAATGGCAAATTCCAGGTGCTGGTACTGGCCCGCATCGGAAAACGAGTCGGGCGTGATGTTCAGGATGCCCATCACCAGCGCCTGCGTGCCCTGCAGGTTGAAGCCGAAACGGCCGAATTGCAAATAGTGTCGCATGTGATTCTTTGTAGTCGTCAGGAAAAAACTGCGGCGGCAACGAAAAAGGGCAAGGATTGCTCCTTACCCTTCTCTTGCATGCCGCTAATCAGGCAGTGGTCGCTATCAGGCTGGCGCCGTCACGTTAGGCGAGATGCCGCCCGTGCCGCTGTCGCCCGCATTGCGGCGTGGCGGGATGACTTTCGGTGGACGCGGCTCCAGGCCGGCCATGATGTCATTGATTTGCTCTGCGTCAATGGTTTCCCATTCCAGCAAGGCTTTGGTCATCATTTCGACCTTGTCGCGGTTGCCTTCCAGCAAGGTGCGCGCCAATGCATATTGCTTGTCGAGAATGTTGCGGATTTCAGCATCGACCTTTTGCTGGGTCGCTTCCGAGATCGTCTTCGTGGCGCCACCGAAGAAACCTTCGTTTTCGCTGTCTTCGTAGACCATCACGCCCATGCTGTCGGACATGCCGAAGCGGGTCACCATGGAACGGGCCAGCTTGGTGGCACGCGAGAAGTCGTTCGACGCGCCCGTGGACATTTGGCCCACGAAAATCTCTTCGGCGATACGGCCACCGAACAGGATGGAAATTTCTTCCAGCATCTTGTCCTTGTAGGCGGACAAGTTGTCGTGTTCCGGCAACTGCCACGTCAGGCCCAGGGCCCAGCCGCGCGGCATGATCGTTACCTTGTGCACGGGATCGGCCTTCGGCAACAGCTTGGCGACGACGGCGTGACCGGACTCATGGTAAGCCGTATTGCGACGCTCTTCCTCGCGGATGATCATCGATTTACGCTCTGGACCCATGTAAATCTTGTCTTTCGCATCTTCGAAGTCCGCCATTTCCACCAGGCGCTTGCTGCGGCGCGCGGCGAACAGGGCTGCCTCGTTGACCAGGTTGGCCAGGTCCGCGCCCGAGAAACCGGGGGTGCCGCGGGCCAGGATATCGGCTTTCACGTCGGTACCGATAGGTACTTTGCGCATGTGCACGTTCAAGATCTGCTCGCGGCCGCGGATATCGGGCAAGCCGACGGACACCTGGCGGTCGAAACGGCCCGGACGCAGCAGCGCTTTGTCGAGTACGTCGGCGCGGTTGGTGGCGGCCACGACGATCACGCCGGAGTTCGCTTCAAAACCGTCCATCTCGACCAGCAACTGGTTCAGGGTCTGTTCGCGTTCGTCATTGCCGCCGCCCATGCCGGCGCCGCGGTGACGGCCGACAGCGTCGATCTCGTCGATGAAGATGATGCATGGCGAATGCTTTTTCGCGTTTTCAAACATGTCGCGCACGCGGCTGGCGCCGACGCCGACGAACATTTCCACGAAGTCGGAACCGGAAATCGAGAAGAACGGCACCTTGGCTTCGCCGGCGATGGCGCGCGCCAGCAGGGTTTTACCCGTGCCCGGAGGACCGACCATCAGTACGCCGCGGGGAATGCGGCCGCCCAGTTTCTGGAATTTGCTCGGATCCTTGAGGAAGTCGACCACTTCGTTGACTTCTTCTTTCGCTTCGTCGCAACCGGCGACATCGGCGAAGGTGACGGTGTTGCTGGCTTCATCCATCATGCGCGCCTTCGACTTGCCGAACGAGAATGCCCCGCCCTTGCCGCCGCCTTGCATCTGACGCATGAAGAAGACCCAGACGCCGATCAACAGCAGCATGGGGAACCAGGAAACAAAAATAGTTTGCAGGAAAGACGCTTCCTCGGGCGGACGCACATCGAAATGCACGCCATTGTCGCGCAAGTCGCCGATCAAGCCCTTGTCGAGGCTGGTGGCGGTGGTACGCACCTTGGTGTCGTCCATCAGCTTGGCGGTGATCGACGAACCTTCGATCACGACATCCTTGACGCGCTTGGCTTTGACTTCATCCAGCAAATCGGAATAAGCGATGGCCTTGCTGCCGCCTGTGGCGCCATGACTGTCGAATTGCTTGAACAGCATGAACAACAGCAGCAATACGACTACCCAGATGGCAGATTTGGAAAACATGTTATTCACGAAGACTCCTTGGATGCAGTGCGCATCTCTTTACCTATAGCTAGAAACACGATTTTACTCGCAATAAGCGGGCCGTGCCAAAGCCCGCCGATCCGTGCGCGCGAAAAAATCGCGTTCACGCAAAAAAATGCAGTATAAACAATTTAGGCTTTTATGCCATCAGACGCTACTGCACTTCTCGTTCCCATGTGCGGATTCCCTCTTAAATATCAAGGGCGGAATCATCTTCTTCCACGGCATTTTTCAGCGGATTCTTGATTCCACGGCCCATCAGGAAGATTTCCGACGATTTATCGCGGCTGGCCTTGGGTTTTTTCTGCACGACGACCTTGAATTCGGCGCGGAATTTCTCCACGATCTGGCTGAAACCCATGTCCTTGAAGCATTTCACCAGCAGCACGCCAGACGGTTTCAGGTGCAATTGCGAGAATTCGATGGCCAGGTCGATCAAGTGTTCCATGCGCGCGGCATCCGCCGTGGCGATGCCCGACAGGTTGGGCGCCATGTCCGACAAGACCAGGTCCACCTTGCGGCCCTGCAACACCACCTCCAGCTGGCGCAGCACGCGCGCTTCGCGGAAGTCGCCCTGGATGAAGTGGAAATCGGCAATCGGCTCCATTTCCAGCATGTCCAGGCCAATCAGGGTACCATTGACCCCGCCGCCGTCCTTGCCGGCCAGCTTGCGCCGCGTGTACTGGGCCCAGCTGCCAGGAGTGCAACCCAGGTCGACGATCACCTGGCCAGGTTTGATCAGTTTCTCGTCTTCATCGATTTCTTTCAGCTTGTATGCTGCCCGGGCGCGGTAGCCCTCTTTTTGCGCCAACTTCACATATGGATCATTTATGTGGTCGTGCAACCAGTTTTTGTTTAATTTCTTCTTTGCCATTCGCGTAGAATACTGCTTTTAAGGGAATTACTAAATATTATTATGCTAAAACTTACACCCGTAGAGCGCAGCGCACTGCGCGCCGAAGCACACGCGCTGAAGCCTATCGTCATTATTGGCGAAGCGGGCTTGACACCTGCTGTCCTCAAAGAGATCGACCTTGGCCTGGATTCGCACGGTCTGATTAAAGTCCGCGTGTTCGGCGACGACCGCGAAGCCCGCGTCGGAATGTACGATACGATTTGCGGCAATCTCGGCGCCGCCCCGGTACAACATATTGGCAAACTGCTGGTAATCTACCGTCCGAAAAAAGAAGTGGTTAAGGAGAAGGTCAGCGCCGGCAAAGGCATGCGCGAAGTGACCATCGTCAAGGCCAGCGCCAGCGGCACCAAGCGCCCGAGCGTGACGAAAGTCATGATCAAGGGCAATGAGCGCGTTACCGAAGGCGGTTCCATCAAGCGTGCCAAGCCGCGTCAGAAAAGCGCCAAGAAAAGCGCACTGGGCAGCAAGTAAGCCTGTTCACCCGGCCACCGCAAGGCGGCCGGGCTTGAAACAAGAAGCGGAGCACGGGATATTCCCTGCTCCGCTTTTTTATTGCTGCTGAATCAAGATTACTGTTGCTTCCAGATCAGCACGCCCGCCAGCAGGCTCTGCACGGCAAAGATCAGGGTCGATACGCCATGCAGCATGCCGAAGCGGCTGCGCATGGCCTCGTCCATGATGCCCGACGGCGCTTGCGCCTTGAGTTCGGCCATCAGGGGCGAAATGCCGAAATGGCTGAGCAGCGCGCACACCAGCATCGATAGTACCAATGCGGCCAGCAAACGGCGGCGCTTCAACTCCAGCGCGCCCGCGCCCCATTGCAACAGGGCCAGCAGCACCAGCGCACAGGCGATGGACAGCCAGGCCTCGGCGCGGAACATGCTGCCGGCGATATTGCCCGCCAGCACGCGGTCGCTGAGGGTACCGAACAGGGTGGGCGCCACGATGAAGCCGATGGTCCACAGGCTGCCGGCCCACAGGGTGGCAACGAGGAGGCGCACGCGCATCAGCATCAGATGTACAGCACTTCCAGGATTTCGTACTCGCGCGGGCCGGACGGCGCCTGCACTTCCACCACGTCGCCGGCGTACTTGCCGATCAGCGCGCGGGCGATCGGGGACGTCACGGAAACCTTGTTCATTTTCAAGTCAGCTTCATCGAGGCCGACGATCTGGTACGTGACTTTCTGGCCCGATTCCAGGTCTTCCAGGTTCACGGTCGAGGCAAACACCACGCGGCCTTCCGCGTCGAGCGCGGTCGGGTCGATGATTTGCGCTGCGCCCAGCTTGCCTTCGAGCTCGGCAATGCGGCCTTCGACGAAGGCCTGGCGTTCCTTGGCGGCATCGTACTCGGCGTTTTCCGACAAATCTCCGTGCGAACGCGCTTCGGCGATCGCATCGATGACGATGCGGCGTTCCTTGGTCTTCAAATGATGCAGCTCTTCCTTCAAGAGTTCTGCGCCGTATTTGGTCAATGGGACTGAGGTCATGTTATCTCTACTATCTGCTAGTTATCGGCGCCGCTGTCCGTGTTTTGCCACGGTTAACGGACTTACCAAGTGAAAACCACAGAGGCCGCGCGCTGCTCTGCACGGAACTCTGTGGTTGATAAGCATGCAGTGTACCGCCTAACGGCGGCCACTGCAAACGCACTTAGTTCAAGGTCTTGTGCAGACCTTGCAAATCGTACACACGCAGCTCATCCAGGTGGCGGATGCCTTCGACGGCCGCTTCCGCGCCGGCGATGGTGGTGTAGGTCGTCACGCGCGATGCCAGGGCCGACGTGCGGATGGCCCGCGAATCGACGATGGCGCTGCGCTTTTCTTCCACGGTGTTGATCACCAGCACGATTTCATGGTTCTTGATCATGTCGACCACGTGCGGGCGGCCTTCGATCACCTTGTTCACTGGCGTGACGGCGATGCCGGCAGCAGCGATCACGGCGGCGGTACCCTTGGTGGCGACCACGGTGAAGCCGGACTCGACCAGGTCACGCGCCACTTGCACGGCGCGCGGCTTGTCCGACGCTTTCACGCTGATGAAGACCTTGCCCGATTTTGGCAGGTTCACGCCGGCGCCCAGTTGCGATTTCACAAACGCTTCGCCGAACGTCAGGCCCACGCCCATGACTTCACCCGTCGATTTCATTTCAGGGCCTAGGATGGTGTCCACGCCAGGGAACTTGACGAACGGGAACACGGCTTCCTTGACGCTGAAGTATGGCGGCACGACTTCCTGCGTGATGCCTTGCGACGCCAGCGACTGGCCAACCATGCAGCGCGCGGCGATCTTCGCCAGTTGCAAGCCGGTGGCTTTCGAGACGAAAGGCACGGTGCGCGAAGCGCGTGGATTGACTTCCAGCACGAAGACGACGTCTTTCAGCTGGCCATCGATCTCTTGCTTCTGGATCGCAAACTGCACGTTCATCAGGCCGACCACGTTCAGACCCTTGGCCATCAGCGCCGTCTGGCGTTTCAGTTCTTCAATGGTTTCCGGTGCCAACGAGTATGGTGGCAGCGAGCAAGCCGAGTCGCCCGAGTGGACGCCAGCCTGTTCGATGTGTTCCATCACGCCGCCGATGAACGTCGTTTCGCCGTCGGAGATGCAATCGACGTCGCACTCGATGGCGTCGTTCAGGAAGCGGTCCAGCAGCACCGGCGAATCGTGCGAAACCTTGACGGCTTCGCGCATGTAGCGCTCGAGGTCGCGCTGCTCGTGGACGATTTCCATGGCGCGGCCGCCCAGCACGTACGATGGACGCACGACCAGCGGGTAACCGATTTCCTGCGCCAGCGCCAAAGCGTCGGCTTCCGTGCGCGCGGTGCGGTTAGGCGGCTGGCGCAGTTCCAGCTTGTGCAGCATTTGCTGGAAACGCTCGCGGTCTTCGGCCGCATCGATCATGTCGGGCGAGGTGCCGATGATCGGTACGCCATTCGCTTCCAGGTCCAGCGCCAGTTTCAATGGCGTCTGGCCGCCGTACTGCACGATCACGCCTACCGGTTTTTCGATGGCGACGATTTCCAGCACGTCTTCCAGCGTCAGCGATTCGAAATACAGGCGGTCCGAGGTATCGTAGTCGGTCGAAACGGTTTCTGGGTTGCAATTGACCATGATGGTTTCGTAGCCGTCTTCGCGCATGGCGAGGGCCGCGTGGACGCAGCAATAGTCAAACTCGATACCCTGGCCGATACGGTTCGGGCCACCGCCCAGCACCATGATCTTTTTCTTGTCGGTCGGATTCGATTCGCACTCTTCGTCGTACGTGGAATACATGTACGCCGTGTCGGTCGAGAATTCCGCCGCGCACGTGTCGACGCGCTTGTAGACGGGACGGATGTTCAGCGCATGGCGCTGCTGGCGCACGGCCGTGTCGGTCGTCTGCAGCAGGAAGCCCAGGCGGCGGTCCGAGAAGCCCTTCTGTTTCAACTTGTACAGGGTGTTCTTGTCCAGGTTTTCCAGCTTCTGCGTATCGAGCCACAGTTCCAGGTCGACGATCTCCTTGATCTGGATCAAGAACCATGGGTCGATCTTGGTCAGGTTGTGCACTTCTTCCAAAGTGAAACCTTGCGCAAACGCATCGCCCACGTACCAGATGCGCTCAGGACCAGGCTCGCCCAGTTCTTCTTCGATCTTTTCGCGGTCCTTGGTCTTTTCATTCATGCCGTCCACGCCCACTTCCAGGCCGCGCAAGGCTTTCTGGAACGATTCCTGGAAGGTACGGCCGATGGCCATCACTTCGCCGACGGATTTCATCTGCGTCGTCAGGTGGTGGTCGGCGGTCGGGAATTTCTCGAACGTGAAACGGGGGATCTTCGTGACGACGTAATCGATCGACGGCTCGAACGAAGCCGGCGTGGCGCCGCCCGTGATTTCATTGCGCAGCTCGTCCAGGGTGAAACCGACGGCCAGCTTGGCGGCGATCTTGGCGATCGGGAAACCCGTCGCTTTCGATGCCAGGGCCGACGAACGCGACACGCGCGGGTTCATCTCGATGACGATCATGCGGCCATCGACGGGGTTGATCGAGAATTGCACGTTCGAGCCACCCGTGTCGACGCCGATCTCGCGCAGCACTGCCAGACTGGCATTGCGCATGATCTGGTATTCCTTGTCCGTCAGGGTTTGCGCTGGCGCAACCGTGATGGAGTCGCCCGTGTGCACGCCCATCGGGTCGAGGTTTTCGATCGAGCAGATGATGATGCAGTTGTCCGCCTTGTCGCGCACCACTTCCATCTCGTACTCTTTCCAGCCCAGCAACGATTCTTCGATCAGCAACTCTTTCGTCGGCGATGCTTCCAGGCCGCGCTTGCAGATGGTTTCGAATTCTTCTTCGTTGTAGGCGATGCCGCCGCCGGAGCCGCCCATGGTGAACGATGGACGGATGATGGTCGGGAAGCCCAGGGTGCGCTGCACGGCCCACGATTCTTCCATCGAGTGCGCCACGCCGGAACGGGCCGAACCGAGGCCGATCTTGGTCATCGCGTCCTTGAACTTGGAACGGTCTTCCGCCTTGTCGATGGCTTCCGGCGACGCGCCGATCAGCTCGACGTTGTATTTTGCCAGCACGCCATTGTTGAACAGGTCCAGCGCGCAGTTCAGCGCCGTCTGGCCGCCCATCGTCGGCAGGATGGCGTCAGGACGCTCCTTGGCGATGATGCGTTCAACGACCGACCAGGTGATCGGTTCGATATAGGTCACGTCGGCCATTTCCGGATCTGTCATGATGGTCGCAGGATTGCTGTTGACCAGGATGACTTTGTAGCCCTCTTCGCGCAGGGCCTTGCACGCTTGCGCGCCGGAATAATCGAATTCGCAGGCCTGGCCGATCACGATCGGGCCAGCGCCAATAATCAGAATACTTTTGATATCTAAACGTTTAGGCATTTTTCTTTTTCTCCTCCGCAGCCATCAAGTTGATGAAGCGGTCAAACAGGTAAGCAACATCCATCGGGCCCGGCGACGCTTCAGGGTGGCCCTGGAAGCAGAAGGCCGGCTTGTCCGTGCGGGCAAAGCCCTGCAGGGAGCCGTCGAACAGCGATTCATGGGTCACGCGGCAGTTCGCGGGCAAGGTTGCCGCGTCGACTGCGAAACCGTGGTTTTGCGAGGTAATCAAGACCTGTTTCGTTTCCAGGTCTTGCACCGGGTGGTTGGCGCCGTGGTGGCCGAACTTCATCTTCAGCGTTTTCGCACCGGAAGCCAAAGCCATGATCTGGTGGCCGAGGCAGATGCCGAAGGTCGGGATGCCCTTCTCGATCAGTTCCTTGGTCGCCGCAATCGCGTAGTCGCACGGTTCCGGGTCGCCGGGGCCGTTCGACAGGAAGATGCCGTCCGGATTGAGCGCCAGGGCGTCGGCAGCCGTCGCTTGCGCGGGCAGCACGGTGACTTTGCAGCCGCGCGCCGTCAGCATGCGCAGGATATTGCGCTTGACGCCGTAGTCGAAGGCGACCACGTGGTATTTCGCGTCCGCGTCGGCCAGCTGGCCATAGCCTTCGCCCAAGGTCCATTCCGTTTCGCGGTACTCGTAGGCGTCCTTGCTGGACACGACCTTGGCCAGGTCCATGCCGGCCAGGCCGGGGAAGGAGCGGGCCAGTTCCAGCGCTTGCGCGGCGGATGGCTCGTTGCCTTGCGTACCGACGAGGATGGCGCCGCCCTGCGCACCTTTTTCACGCAGGATGCGCGTGAGCTTGCGTGTATCGATGCCGGCGATGGCGACGATATTTTCAGCTTTCAGGTAATCGGACAGGGAGAGGGTGGAACGGAAACTGGATGCCAGCAATGGCAGATCGCGGATGATGAGGCCAGCGGCGTGAACCTTGGAAGATTCGACGTCTTCCGGATTGACGCCCGTATTGCCGATATGCGGATAGGTCAGGGTGACCATCTGGCGGCAATAGCTTGGGTCGGTAAGGATTTCCTGATACCCGGTCATCGAGGTGTTGAAAACGACCTCGCCCGTGGTATGACCGGCGGCACCGATCGAAAAACCTTTAAAGATCGTTCCATCAGCAAGCGCTAATATGGCTGGAACGGCAGGGCCAGAAAAAAATGGCGGCAAGGGCAACTCCTGATAAAGTTACCGTAGCTGCGCCACGTCAGACCGACCGCCTAGATACCCGAGCCAGATGCACTCAGGGTGTTTCAACGGTCATTTTGAATGAGGGGATGGGTAGTCGCTACGGTATATGTGTGATTGGCTAAACCTTTGAATTATAACCAAAAGGAAGCTTTTCCACAAGGAAGAAAACTCGGAATCGGTGGCATTTTTTTGCGCAGCAGCATAAATCCCCCGCCCCATGAAAAAAGCCGCCCGGCTTGCGCGGGGCGGCTTATTCTGCAACTGCGGCTACTACTTAGGCCGTCAGGGCGGCAATGCCCGCTTTCGCGATTTGCGCGTCCTCGGCGGACTTGACGCCCGAGACGCCGACGGCGCCCACGTAGTGGCCGTCGAACACGATGGGCACGCCGCCTTCCAGCAAGCCGTCGATTTCCGGTGCGCTCAGGAACGAGACGCGGCCGCCGTTGATCATCTCTTCATAGATGCGCGATTCGCGGCGGCCCAGCGCGGCCGTCTTGGCTTTCGATGGGGCGATGTGCGACGAGATCGGCGCCACGCCATCCATGCGCTGCAGCCACAGCAGGTGGCCGCCGTCGTCGACGATGGCGATCGTGACCGCCCAGTTATTCTTGACCGCTTCCGCTTCGGCGGCGGCAGCGATTTTCTTTACGTCGTCCAGGGTCAAAATCGGTTTCGATTGCATGGTGCATCCTTGTTATGTTGAATCAAAATTGTATACGAAATGCGCAGCAGCGCTATCCCCTACTGCTCGCGCTTGGCTTTCAGCTTTTGCTTGAGCTGCGCCATGACGGCAAAGGTCGCCTGCTCGCCCGCCAGGATCGCCTGGTTGCGGCTGTTGAAATCATTGCCCTTCATGGTTCCCAGGCTGGGCTGGATCACCACGTCCGCATCCTTCAGCTCGAACTGGTTGATGCGCTGGCCCATGATGGCGAAGGTCTGCATCAGCACTTCCATCGAGCTGATTGCCTTTTGCGTATCCGTTTGCGACGAAATATTCACGGCGATGATGAAATCGGCGCCCATGTCGCGCGCGAAGCGCACGGGCACGGGAGCGACGAGGCCGCCATCGACATAGGTGTGGCCGGCGATCGTCACGGGCTGGAACACGCCCGGCACGGCCGACGAGGCGCGCACGGCCATGCCGGTGTTGCCACGCTGGAACAGGATCGGCTGGCCATTTTTCAGGTCGGTCGCCACCACGCCAAACGGAATTTTCAGTTTTTCCAGCGGCACGCCGCCCACGGCCTTGTTGACATAGCTTTGCAGCGCTTCGCCCTTCAGCACGCCGGACGACTTGCCGAACAGGGGCAAGGCCCAGTCGGAAATGGCCGCCTCGTCCATGTCGAACGCCATCTTTTGCAAGGCGAAGCCGGAGTTGCCCGCCGCATACATGGCACCCACCACGCTGCCGGCGCTGGTGCCCGTGACGATGTCCGCGTTGATGCCCTGCGATTCGAGCGCCTTGATCACGCCGATGTGCGCGAAACCGCGCGCCGCGCCGCCGCCCAGGGCCAGGCCGATCTTGATCTTGCGCGGCGTGACGACGATGGGCTCGGGTGGCGTCAATACCTGGATAGGTTTCGGGGCGGTGGTTTCGCAGCCGGCCAGCGCAAAGGCGGCCAGGGCAAGCAGGGTCAGGCGTTTAGGGAACATGGTGGAGAATGAGAACCGCGCGCGGCAGTGGCAACAAAGGAGAGCCGATTGTAGCGCAAGCGGGGCCGCCCGCACTGAAGGCCGCCTTAAATGTTAATAAATAACAAGATTCCGAATCGTGCGCGCCACTGCGGCTGCTAGACTGGCGCCTGGCTTACCGCATCATTAATGTTGTTTTTAATATAATCAATTGCGCGCACCAGCCTGGCGCCGCAAGCCAACCTATATTGATCGGCTTATGAAAACAGACCTGTTACGCCTCATCGCCCATCCATGCCTGCTCGTTGCCGCCCTGCTGGGTGCGGCCGGCGCCAACGCCGTCGCGGCGACGCAGGGTGCCAATAACATCGCGGAGAAAATGGCGGGCTTTACCTGTACGGGGAACTTGCAGATGCCCATGGATCCGGGGGAGCACACGATAGCACTCAGCTTTGACGCCCCCGACCAGCACGGGGCGCAAGGCACCCTCATGGTTGACGAGCGCGGCAAGGCGAGCAACTTCTACGACTGCCGGCAAAGCGGCGACAACCTGGCGTGCACATATGACGCGGGACCGGCCAGCGGCCCGCTGACCATGCGCTTTAGCGGCAAATTGAAGGAGGTAAAGGGCGAGATCAATTCCCCGTTCGAAAACAGCGCCACCATGCACTTTTCCGCACGCTGCCAAAAATCGGCGCAGTAGCCGCCAACCCTCCGGCGTCGCAGCGTCCGATGTATTGCTCAACCCTGCTTGCTCAGCCCTGCCCCTGGCCTGGCAGGCAGTCAACCTATAAACTCTTCTCACTCGCCGAATCACAGAACATGTCCGACGCATATCAATTTTCCGACAGCCGCGCCCTGAGCGACCCGTTTACCCAACAGCTATCGCAGCAGCCGCCCGACGGCGCCCTCGCCTGGCTGACCGCCATCCTCGTCACGCAGGCGCCCGCGCTGCGCTCGTCGAACGCCGCCTTGCTGGCCTACACGGGCAATCCGGCCGCCCTCGCCTGGATCGACGCCAATGTGGGCTCGCCCGTGGCGGGACAATGGGGCGTGGCGGCGGCGCTGCTGGGCACGCCGTGGCCGCGCATCCTGGACTGGCTGCGGCGCGGCGGCCCGCACCGGCTGATGGCGCTTGACACCTTGCTCGCCTACCGCAAGCCGGCCGTCAATATGTCGCCGCTGGAACAGATCGCCGCCCCCGTGCTGCCGCAGGCGCCCGCGCGCGCCGACCTCGACGCCGCGCTGGCCGCCTGCCTGGCCGCCTCGGCGACGCCGCGCATCCAGGCGGCCGTCAACTCGATCCAGCAGCATGCGGACGACATCCTGCGCGGCGGCCCGCGCGGCGTGGCCGTGGCCGACTTGCCGCGCCTGTATCTGGACCCGGCGCCATTCCAGGATGCGTCCGCTATCCTGGAACGGCACGAAACGGTGGTCGCCGGCATGCGTGCCAACCTGCAGAACTTGCTCAAGGGAATAGTGTGAAGAGACCAACCCTTGTGTCAATCGACTTGAGCGATATCAACTCGCCACGCCAGCTGCACGCGGCGCTGGCCGCCGCACTGGGTTTTCCTTCCTTCTATGGCATGAACTGGGATGCTTTCCACGATGCCATCACGGGCCTGGTGGACATGCCGCAACAACTGGAGCTGCGCGGCTGGCCAGCCTTCGCCGCGCGCCTGCCCGACGAAGCGACCATCCTGCAGCGCATCCTGGCGCGCATGGCGCAAGATGCGCCGGACGGGGCGGCGCACGTGCATTACGTGTAGAACGGAAACGCTTGACAGCCCCGCCTGATTTCCCGTACATTAAGTGCATGTCCTCCTTCAAACATTCATCCCCTTCCCTGCTGTCGCTATCGCGACTACTACTAGCACGCGCATAAGTTTGCCGCATTGCTTCGCCTGGCCACACGCCGGCGTGTTTCAAAAACCCTGGAAGGTTTGATGATGTTTGCACCATCCCCATTCGTACACGTAATCCCCACTGCGACAGCCCCCGCTGGCATCGTCGCTGCACTGCTATCGCTACCGATCGCTTGCCTGGCCTAGTGTTGCGTGGCCGCCCGGCAAGCTTGCGCCACAACCATTGATTTCCCCCTATCTTCAGGAGTACCCGATCATGATGTTGCAAAACCCAGCTTCCAAATACCGCGCCTTTCCTCCCGTCAAATTGACCGACCGTCAATGGCCGAACCAGATCATCAGCAAACCGCCTATCTGGATGAGCACCGACTTGCGCGACGGCAATCAGTCGCTGATCGAGCCGATGAGCGCGGAAAAGAAGCTGCGGTTCTTCGACATGCTGATCGCCATCGGCCTGAAAGAAATCGAAGTGGGTTTCCCATCGGCATCGCAGACGGATTTCGATTTCGTCCGCAAGCTCGTCGATGAAGGCCGCATCCCGGACGACGTCACCATCATCGTGCTGACCCAGTCGCGCGAAGAGCTGATCCGCCGCACGGTGGAGTCCGTCGTCGGCGCCAAGCGCGCCATCGTCCACCTGTACAACTCCGTGGCGCCCGTATTCCGCAAGGTCGTGTTCGGCATGTCGCGCGAAGAAATCACGAATATCGCCACCACCGGCACCACCCTCGTGAAGCAATTGGTGGCGCAGCATCCGGAAACGGAATGGGGTTTCGAATACACGCCGGAATCGTTCTCCACCACGGAACTCGATTTCTCCAAGCATATCTGCGACGCCGTCAGCGCCATCTGGAAGCCGACCCCGGCCAACAAGATGATCATCAACCTGCCATCGACCGTGGAATGCAGCACGCCCAACGTGTATGCGGACCAGATCGAATGGATGTCGCGCAAGCTGGCCCGCCGCGATTCCATCATCATCAGCGTGCACCCGCATAACGACCGCGGCACGGCCGTCGCGTCGGCCGAGCTGGCCGTGATGGCGGGCGCCGACCGCGTGGAAGGCTGTTTGTTCGGCAACGGCGAGCGCACCGGCAACGTCGACCTGGTCACCCTGGCGATGAATTTGTACACGCAGGGCGTGCATCCGGGCCTGGATTTCTCCGACATCGATACCGTGCGCAAGTGCGTGGAAGAGTGCAACCAGTTGCCCGTCCACCCGCGCCACCCGTATGCGGGCGACCTCGTGTTCACGGCCTTCTCCGGTTCGCACCAGGATGCGATCAAGAAAGGTTTCGCCAAGCAAGAAGCCGGCGCCATCTGGGAAGTGCCGTACTTGCCGATCGACCCGGCCGACCTGGGCCGCAGTTACGACGCCGTGATCCGCGTCAACAGCCAGTCCGGCAAGGGCGGCATGGCGTACTTGCTGGAACAGGAATACGGCCTGGTCTTGCCGCGCCGCCTGCAGATCGAATTCTCGCGCGCCGTGCAAGCCGTGGCCGACGCCACGGGCCGCGAAATCGCCGCGCAGGATATCCACGACATCTTCCAGCGCGAATACCTGGAGCAGACGGCGCCGTACGCCTACGCTTCGCACCGCATGGTGGAAGACACGAGCAGCGACGAATCCGTGCAGATCGACATCAGCCTGTCGCACCGCCAGACGCCGCTGGCCCTGCAAGGCGGCGGCAACGGTCCCATCGACGCCTTCGTCAATGCGCTCGGTCTCGACATCAAGCTGATGGATTACCATGAGCATTCGATCGGCTCCGGCGCCAATGCGCAAGCGGCTTGCTACGTGGAATTGCGCCTCGACAACGGCCCGACCCTGTTCGGCGCCGCCATCGACAGCAATATCGTCACCGCCTCGTTCAAGGCCGTGCTGTCCGCCGTGAACCGCCGCATCGGGCAAACGGAAGCCGAAAAAACAACAGCGGCCGACGTGGCTGCCAGCGCTGCCTAAGCAATTTCGGCGCGCTCCAGAGGGAGAAAAAGCGGTACGGCTTGATCGCCGTGCCGCTTTTTCATTTCTATTGGGCAATTAGTAGTGCAAATCAGGTATCACCAGCCGTATAATTGTTTCATAACAAGACCACCGGAGACAGATCATTAGCTACCGAGGGAATCAGTATGAAATTAACGGATATGAAGATAGGCGTGCGCCTGGGTGCCGGTTTTGGCGTGGTGCTGCTGCTGATGGCAGTGCTGGTGGGCACGGGCCTGCTGCGCCTGGATAAGATCGGTGCGCTCAGCGAAGCCATCATCGAAAAAGACTGGGCCAAGGCCGACGCCATCGCCACCATCCGCAGTACCACGCGTTCGAACGCGGCACTGGTGCTGGAACTGTTCATCCATGAAGATCCTGCCCGCGCCAACGCCATCCACGGCGAAATCGACGCCAACAAGGCCACCATCACCGATGCGCTGGTCGTGCTCGACCGCCTGATCGTGCTGCCTGAAGGCAAGGAACTGCTGGCCACGCTGAAGCAACAGCGCAAGGCCTATGTCGTGTCGTTCAGCCAGGCCGACAAGCTGCTGGTGGCGGGACAGCGCGCGGAAGCGGCCGTGCACGTGCGCGACGATACCCTGCCCGCCCTGAACCAGCTGCAAAAGACGGTGAACCACCTGAATGAAATCCAGCGCGGCGTGGTCGTGCATGGCGGCCAGCAAATCAAGCAGAATATTTCCGCAGCCAATGTGCTGATGGCCAGCCTGGGCACGGCCGCCCTGCTGCTGGGCGTGCTCTTTGCCTGGTGGGTCACGCGCTCGATCACCACGCCGATCGCGTATGCCTTGCGCGTGGCGCAAGCCGTGGCCGGAGGCGACCTGAGCAGCAAAATCGTGGCCGACGGCAAGGATGAAGCGGGCCAGCTGCTGCAGGCGCTGCGCGACATGAACACCAACCTGGCCACCCTGGTGGGCCAGGTGCGCGGCGGCACGGGCACGATCGCCGTGGCGTCGAGCCAGATTGCCAGCGGCAATGCCGACCTGTCGGCCCGCACGGAAGCGCAAGCGAGCGCGCTGGAAGAGACGGCCTCGTCGATGATCGAAATGACGGGTACCGTGCGCAGCAACAGCGACAATGCGCGCCAGGCCGACAGCCTGGCACGCTCGGCATCGGCCATCGCGCAGCGCGGCGGCTCGGCCATGGCGGAAGTGATCGGCACCATGGACGCCATCAATGCCTCGTCGCGCAAGATCGTCGACATCATCGCCGTCATCGACGGCATCGCCTTCCAGACGAATATCCTGGCCCTGAACGCGGCCGTCGAGGCGGCACGGGCCGGCGAACAGGGACGGGGCTTTGCCGTCGTGGCTTCCGAAGTGCGCAACCTGGCGCAGCGCTCGGCAGCGGCCGCCAAGGAAATCAAGGAACTCATTGCCGACTCCGTCAGCCGGGTCGACCAGGGCGCACAATTGGTCAGCCAGGCGGGCGCGACAATGGATGAAGTGGTGGCCAGCGTGGGCCGGGTCAGCGCCATCGTCGGTGAAATCAGCGTCGCCAACCACGAGCAAAGCGAAGGCATCGAGCAAATCAATGCGGCCATCATGCAGATGGATCAGACGACGCAGCAAAACGCGGCCCTGGTCGAGGAAGCGGCTGCGGCGGCGGCAGCCATGCATGAACAGGCGGGCGACCTGGAAACCCTCGTCAGCCAGTTCAAGCTGGAACAGAGCGCCGGTGGCCAGGCGCCAAGCCGCCCTGCCCCGTCCGTTCCGCGCCTGCACTAAGCCGCTTATTCCACCTGGCGCGCCAGGCGGATGCCGGAAAATTGCCAGCGCGCACCGGCCGGGAAGAAATTGCGGTAGCTGGCGCGCGCATGGCCGGCCGGCGTGGTGCACGACGAACCGCGCAACACGTATTGATTCAGCATGAACTTGCCGTTGTATTCGCCGAGCGCCCCGGGCGCCGTGCGGTAGCCCGGATACGGCGCGTAGCTGCTGCTGGTCCACTGCCAGCAGTGGCCGAACATTTGCCGCAGTCCTGTTCCCGGCGCGCCGGCGGCCGGATGCAGCTGGCCCGTTTCCACGGCGACGCCTTGCGCCGCCACTTCCCACTCCGCTTCCGTCGGCAGGCGCGCGCCAGCCCAGTGCGCATAGGCGTCCGCCTCGAACAGGGACAGGTGCGTGGCCGGCGCCTGGAGATCGAGCGGCCGCAAGCCGAACAAGGTGAATTCCTGCCAGCGGCCGGCGTCATCGCGCTGCCAGTACAGCGGGCATTGCAACTGCCCGCTGCGCACCCAGTCCCAGCCTTCGGCCAGCCACAGGTGCGCCGTGCGGTAGCCGCCCGCCTCGATGAAGGCGAGATAGTCGCCATTCGTCACCAGCGCGCTGGCCAGTTCGAACGGCGCCACGTATTGCGGATGGCGCGGCAATTCATTGTCAAAGCAAAAGCCGTCGCCCGCATGCCCGATCTGCGCCAGGCCGCCGTCGAAGGCGAGCCAGGCCGTGGGCTGCGCGTGTTCTTGCGCTGGCGTAAGCCCGTTGTCCCCGCGCTCCAGGTAGGCGGGAAACAGGGCGCTCTGCGCCAGCAGATGCTTGACATCCGTCAACAGCAACTCCTGGTGCTGCTGCTCGTGCTCGAGCCCCAGCGCCAGCAGCATGGTCAGCCGTTCGCGCTCGTCGCGCGCCAGTTCGCCCGCCAGCAGGCGCGCGATGCGCGCATCGACGTTGGCACGGTAGGCGCGCACGACCTCCATGCCGGGGCGCGTCAGCAAGCCCCGCTGGGCGCGCGGGTGTTTCTCGCCCACGCCGTTGTAATACGAATTGAACAGCACGCGGAAGGCCGGGTGGAAAGGCGCGAACGCCGCTTCCATGCTTTCCAGGATAAACGTTTCGAAAAACCAGGTGGTATGCGCGAGGTGCCATTTCACGGGACTGGCGTCCGGCATCGATTGCGCGCCGCAATCCTCGTCGGACAGGGGTTCGGCCAGCCGCAGAGAATGCTGGCGCACTTGATGGTAATGATCGATCAGCATCGTCGCCTTTTAGTCTCGAATCACGCGTGCGTATATCACGGCAAACCACTGCTGCGGGTCCGTCCAGACTTGCACGGTGGAAAATCCTGCCTGCTCCAGCAAGCCGACGAAGGTGGCGCGCGTGTATTTGTAGCTGTCTTCCGTATGGATGCGCTCGCCTTTCGCGAAGCGCCGCTGGCCACCTTTCCAATGGACAACTTGTTCGCTGCGCGCTTCCAGGTGCATTTCGACGCGGCGCTCGTCGGCATTGAAAAAGCCGTGGTGCTGCCACGCGCGCACGTCGAAATCGGCGCCGATCAGCCCGTTCACGTGGCGCAGCATGTTCAGGTTGAAGGCGGCCGTGACGCCCAGCGCGTCGTCATAGGCGGCGTCGAGGATGGCGTCGTCCTTGATCAGGTCGACGCCGATCAGCAGGCCGCCATCGCCATCCGCATTCGCGCGCAGGCGGCGCAGGAAGGCGGTCGCTTGCTCTGGAGCAAAATTGCCGATCGACGAGCCGGGATAGAAGAACAGGCGCCGCGCCTCGCGCACGCTGTCGGGCAAGTCCAGGCGGCTGGAAAAATCCAGGCCCAGGCCCGTCATCTCGATGTGCGGAAAGCGCTGCTGCAGCCGGCTCAGCGATTCACTGAGGAAATCGTAGGAAATATCCACGGCCACGTACTGGGCCGGGTGCAGCAGCGGGAACAGGCTGGCGGCCTTGGCGCAATTGCCCGCGCCCAGGTCGATCAGGGTGCTGCCCGGCCCCACGGCATGCGCGATCTCGGCGCCGTGGCGGGCGAAGATGGCCGCTTCCGTGCGCGTCGGATAGTACTCGGGCAAGGCGCAGATGGCTTCGAACAGTTTCGAACCGAGCGCGTCGTACAGGTACTTGGGCGAGGTCCAGGCCTGGCGCGCCAGCAGGCCGCTGCTGATCTCGGCTATCGTGGCAGGAGTGGCGCTGGCCGCCGCGGCGTGGCTGGCGGGGCGGAAATCGGACTGCTGTTGCGCAAGTGGCATGGTCATGGGCTGGCGTCGTCAATGTTAGGTTCACTAGTTTCACGAAAGGCTTGCACGGTCGGCCACCGGGCGCGCCGCCCCTGCCGTAGTGCTTGGCGGGCGCCTTGCCGATGACTTTTTTCCATCATAACGGAATCCGCGCAAGCCAGCCGTGCGGCAGGTAACTTAGGGTCCATATCGGCGGCGTGCACGCAAAAGTGGTATTGCCAAGCAAAAAGCATAAGCCTGTCGTATACTACACATTGCCGGCCAAACAATCCGCGCCCCTTTGCAGTTCCCAGGCCCCCCTCTCCCCCGCGTGCCTCCCTTTACGATAGCCGTTAACACCATGCTCGAATTGCGCCATCTGTCGAAGTCCTATGCCAATGCCCGTCCCGTGCTGGCCAATATTTCCTGCCGTTTCAAGGCGGGGGAATTCATCGCCATCATGGGCGACTCGGGCGTGGGCAAGTCGACCTTGCTGAACCTGATCGCCGGCCTCGATACGCCCGACGCGGGTGCCGAAGCGCACCCTATCCTGGTGGACGGCATTGCCATGTCCAGCCTCGATGACGCCGCCGCCACCCGGCTGCGTCGCGCCCGCATGGGCTTTATTTTCCAGGCTTTCCACGTCTTGCCGCACCTGACCCTGCTGCAAAACGTGGCCCTGCCGCTGCTGCTCAACGGACTGCCCCAGGAGCGTGCCGCCAGCATGCTCGAGGCGGTCGGCCTGGGCGGACGCGGCGGCGACTTTCCGCAGCAATTGTCCGGCGGTGAAATGCAGCGCGTGGCCATTGCCCGCGCGCTCGTGCACAAGCCGGCGCTGGTGCTGGCCGACGAGCCTACCGGCAACCTCGACCCGGACACGGCACACAGCATCCTGCAATTGCTGCGCGCCGAAATCAAGGCCAACGGCAGTTGCGCGATCATGGTCACGCATTCGCTGGCCGCCGCCGAAATGGCGGACAGAACCATGATATTGACCAAAAGCGGACTACAAAATACAACAATCGTCAACCAAATTGATCAAACAATCAGTTAATTTAACTGACCATCTGTCACAAGTTTTGTTATCGTAGTATTATTGAAAACACTTGCCTGGTTATCAATGTTTTAACGCGAATGTTGTACTACGTCACCCAGACAGCCGTACTGCGATGACGAACTATAGCCGGGACCACCCAAAGTGGTCTCGTCCCTTGCATAACCTGAAGGAGGAGTAAATGAACGTTCGGCAAAAGAAGCTGGAAATGATTGAAGCGATGAACCGGGCGCGTGCGCTCGAACCATCGAGTTTTGTGCCCAACAAGCTGCTCGACACCCTGATCGAGAAGATGAACCTGAAAAATGATGCGGAACTGTGCCGTGTACTGGAAGTGCAGCCTCCCATCATCAGCAAGATTCGTCACGGCAAACTGTCGGTCGGTGCAACGATTTTATTGCGCATGCATGAAAAATCGGACATCACCATCCGCGAACTGAAGGAACTGTCCGCCACGCCAGTCCATTGAGTTACCCGCTGTTGTAATGCCATGCCAGGCACCCAGGTTCCCGGCGCCATGAACTTTTGCCATACAATTCGCGTAGTTCGTTCACCGCACCGCATCCGGACACGATAGCGAAGAGACCCAGCCCAAACCATGCTGACCGTTTCTCTGCCTTCCAGCGCCCTCCCAGCTTCTCCCCTGCATTTCCACTCAAACTTGATCTGACACAACACGCATGGTCCGCGCAGGCATCAAGGTCAGCTTTTAACCAGCGATCCCAACCGCATGTCCAGCGATCCCCTTGCGCCGCCCGTGCTGCGCCTGACGCTCACGCGCGATCCCCTCGCCAGCGCCGGCGACTGCCCCGCCGCGCCCGGCTGGCATAGCCAGACCCATGTGCTGTCCGGCGCGCGCGGCATCGGCAGTTGCCGCATCGCCCTCGATATCGGCCCGGACGACGTCGTGCAACTGCTGCTGTGCGACGGCAGTTCGCTGCTCGCCGGCAGCCTGGACCTGCCACGCTACCTGGGGCCGGCCACGCTGGCGCGCGACGGCGCGCCCGCCAGCATCGAAGTGGGACTGGCCTTGCGCCCGCAGGCGGCGCGCCCGCCGCCGGGCGCCAGCCGCGACGGCCTGGGCGCCTGGATGCTGCGCGCCGTGCGCGTGTACCGCTGCGGCGGCGCCGCCATGACGGCGCTGGCGGCGGCGGGCGCCTTCCAGGACCGCCAGCTGGAACAACGCCTGGGCCTGTACCGCTGCGGCATCGAGGCGGGCAGCATGACGGCCGTCGCCAGCCTGCCCGCCGGGCCGGAACCGCTGCTGCTGCTGTTGCACGGCACGGCTTCGTCGACCCAGCGCAGCTTTGCCGGCCTGTGGCGCAACGGCCTGGCGCCGCAACTGGCGGCGCAGTACGGCAACCGCATCTATGGCTATGAGCACCGCAGCCTCAGCGACAGCCCCATCGAGAACGCGCTGACCCTCGTGCGCCAGTTGCCGCACGGCGCCGTGCTGCACCTGCTGAGCCATTCGCGCGGCGGCCTGCTGGGCGAATTGCTGGCGCGGGCGCAGCGCATCGACAGCCGCGGCGCCGTCGACCTGGCAGGCGACGGCCTGGAGCGGCTGAGCGAAAACACGGTGGGCGGCGAAGCGTTCAACAGCCACGATATCGACCACTTCACGGCGCAAGCGCGGCTGGGCGGACGCGGCGGCTACGACGGGGATGCGGCGCGCCTGCGCGACTTGAGCATGGAGCTGAAGACGCGCGCCATCCGCATCGCCCGCTTCGTGCGCGTGGCTTGCCCGGCGCGCGGCACCACCTTGATGTCGGGCCGCCTCGACCGTTGGGCCAGCGCGATGTTCAACCTGCTGCTCCACGGCGGCCTGCCCGATGGCGCCATGGCTTTCCTGCTGGCCGTGGTGCAGCAGCGCTGCGACGCGCGCATCCTGCCGGGCCTGGAAGCGATGATGCCCGACTCGCCCCTGGTGGCGCTGCTCAATGCGCCCGACGTGCGCGTGGCCAGCCCGCTGCATGTGCTGGCCGGCGCGTGCAGCGGCGATGGCCTGCTGGGCTGGCTGGGCGACTGCCTCGACGACCAGCTGTATGGCGGGCAGAACGACCTGGTGGTCAATTGCGCCTCGATGGCCGGCGGCGCCACGCGCAGCACGCCCGTGCGGCAACTGCTGCTGCGCGGGCCGCACGCGCACCACCTCAACTATTTCGAGCGCGCGCCGTCCGGCCTGGCCGCCGTGCAGGCGCTCACCGGCGACGAGACCGCCTACCTGCCGCTGCCCGGCATCGAGCACGGCCCGCTGGCGCGCGGCGGCGAAGTGCCGAAACGGCGCGCGCAAGCGCCCATCGTGCTGCTGCTGCCCGACATCATGGGCAGCCACCTGCAAGTGGGCAGCAACCGCATCTGGTTCGACCCCGTCAACCTGGTCGAAGGGCGCATCGAACGCCTGGCCGTGGGCCAGCCGCACATCGTCAGCGCCGGCTGGGTCGAATCCTGCTATGAACCGTTTGCCCGCTTTCTCGCGCAAAGCCAGGAAGTGCGGCCCTTTGCCTATGACTGGCGCTTGTCGCTGCAGCACTCCGGCAACGCCTTCCTGCCCGTGCTCGACGAGGCCATGCGCGACGCCGAACAGCGCGGCCAGCCGCTGCGCATCGTTGCCCACGGCATGGGCGGGCTGGTGGCGCGCCTGGCCCTGAAAGACCGCTGGCAGCGCTTCAACGCCCTGCCCGGCAGCCGCCTGCTGCAGGTGGGCACGGCCAACCGCGGCACGCAGGCGATGGTGCAAGTGCTGCTGGGGCGCGACCGGCTGGTGCAGATGCTGGCGTGCTGGATAGGCTGGAAGCACACGCGGCGCCAGTTTCTCGGCTTCGTGCGCGCCTTTCCCGGCGTGCTGGACATGCTGCCGTGGCCGCAGCCGGGCGGTATCGATTATTTCGACGCCGGTGCGTGGGCACAGCTGGCCGCCGGCGACGCGCAGGCGGGCCTGCCCGGCGGCTGGCAGGCGCCCGAGGCCCAGGCGCTGGCCGCGGCGCGCGCCACCGTGGCCCTGCTGGAAGCGGCCCCGCCCGACGCCCGCCATTGCAGCTACCTGGCCGGCTGCGCCGACACGCCGGTGGCCCTGCGCCTGCGCGACGGCGGCATCGAGACAGCCTGGTCGCCGGACGGCGATGGCCGCACGGCCTGGCAAGGCGCGGTGCCGGACGGCGTGGCGGCCTGCTACCTGCCGGTGGCGCACGGCGACCTGCTGCTGCAAAAGGAATACTACCCTGCCATCGCGCAGTTGCTCGACAGCGGCCAGGCCGCAGCCCTGCCGCGGCACCCGCCGCACGCGCCTGGCGGCGCCCCGCCCCGCTTCCATCCGTACGCCCCCGACGCCACGCCGCTGTACCCGCAGCCGCAGGAATTGCTCGACGCCGCCCTCGGCGCCGCCTGCCCCGCCATCGCGCCGGAGAACCGCGCGCCGCAGCTGAGCCTATCCATCATCCACGGCAGCATGGCCTCGGCCGACGCGCCCGTCATGAGCGGCTGCTATGCCGCAGAATCGCTGCGCGGCAGCATGAGTTTTCTCGACCGCCTGCTGGCGGGCAAGCTGCAGGAAATCCACGCGCTGGGACGCTTTCCGCAGCGCCCCGACTCCGCCCTGGTGGTGCTGCAGCCCGATGCGGCGCGCCGGCCCGGCGGCGCCATCGTCATCGGCCTGGGCGCGTTGGGCGAGCTGACGCCGGGCGAACTGGCGCGCGCCTTTGCCGGCGGCCTGCTCGAATACGCGTGCGTCTGCCTGCAGGTGCGCGCCGCCGGCCATGCGGCCGCGCCGCCGATGGGAGAGCACGGCCTGCGCGTGGCCAGCCTGCTGTCCGGCTCCGGCTATGGCGGCTTGAGCATCGCCCTGTGCGCGCGGGCCCTGCTCGACGGCGCGCGCAGCGCCAACCGGCGCCTGGAAGACGCGGGCATGGCTTGCCGCATCGGCCATATCGCCATCTACGAACAGTCGGAGGCGCGCGCCATCGCCGCCGCCATGGCCATCGAGCAGATCATGGCCGAGGCGCGCTACCAGGGCAGCTTCACGTTCGAGCAGCGCATCCGCCACAGCCCCGGCGGCTACCGGCGCATCTTGCCCAGCCTGAGCGGCGACAATGGCTGGCGCCGCGTACAGATCGTCGCCGCCGACCTCTCCGGCGCCCTGCGCTTCACCGTGCTGACGGACCGCGCCCACAACAGCGTCGACGAGGAGCCGAACCAGCGGCAAGCCGTCGATGGCCTGATCATGGACGCCACCGACAACACCACCGACCAGCCGGGCCTGTCGCGCGCGCTGTACGAACTGATGCTGCCCAATGGCCTGAAGGCGGCCATCCCCGAGATGCGCGGCCTGATCCTGGCCGTCGACCAGAGCGCCGCCATCTATCCGTGGGAGCTGATGCGCGACGAGGCGGGCAGCGAGGAAAGCCCGCTGTCGACGCGCATCGGCATGGTGCGCCAGCTGGCCAGCCTGCGCGAGCAGCCATCGGCCGTCAGCCCGCCCAGCAACAGCGTGCTGGTGATCGGCGACACCGATTCCGGCCTGCCCGAGCTGCCCGCCGCGCAGGCCGAGGCGCAGGACGTGGCGCGCATGTTCGGCGCGTACGGCTACCAGGTGCGCGAGCTGCTGCGCCCGCAGGCGCAGCGCGTGCTGGTGCACCTGTTCGACGAGCGCTATTTCGCCATCCACCTGGCCGGCCACGGCGAAGTGGCCGGCCCCGGCATCGCCCATACGGGCCTGGTACTGGGACCGAAGACGCGGCTGACGGCGGCGCAGGTGGGCAAATTGAAGCGCGTGCCGCAATTCGTCTTCATCAATTGCTGCCACCTGGGCGACATGCGCCCGGACGCCATCGCGCCGTGGTCGAAACTGGCCGCCAGCCTGGCCACGGCCTTCATCGAAATGGGCTCGCAGGCGGTGATCGCGGCCGGCTGGCGCATCGACGACCAGGCGGCCAGCATCTTCGCGCACAGCTTTTATCACGCCATGCTGAGCGGCGAATATTTTGGCGACGCCGTGCGCCTGGCGCGCGAGGCGGCGTACCTGCAGTTCCCGGCGTCGAACACCTGGGGCGCCTACCAGGCGTATGGCGACGACCGCTACCGCTTTCCGAACACGCAGAGCCGGCCCTGGCAAGCGCCCGACTACCACTACCACGGCCACCTGCTGGCCGACCTGGAAACCCTGCACGCGCGCCTGGCGGGCGCCGATGCGGCGCGCCGCGCGGCCATCGAGGAAAAGCTGGGCAGCATCGAGGAAGCCGTGCGCGCCCGCTTCTTCGGCTGCGCCGACATCCGCGAAAACATGGCCGCCACGCGGGCCGGCCTCGGCGGCCTGGAGAACACCCTGCGCGCCATCGAACACTACCGCGCGGCGCACAGCGCGGCCGACGGCAAGGTGGGCTTGCGCGCGCTGGCGCACTGGGCGGAACTGGAAATACGCCAGGGCGCGGCCCTGTGCGGCCTCGATGCGGGCGCCGGCATCGAGGTGCCGGCCGTGCCGGATATGGCGCAGGGACGGCAGTTGCTGCAGGATGGAAAACAGCATATCGACCTGCTGGTGGCGCTGGCGCCCACGGCGCAGCGCCTGGCCCTGCTGGGCCGCTACTGGGCCTTGCAGGCGCGCCTGGCCGGCCGCGCAGGAAGCTCCGGCGCGCCCGCCCTGCACGCCATGACGGACGCCTGCCTGGCCGCGCTGGAAGAAGCGCGGCGGCGCAGCGGCGTGGCCGACTGCGACCTGATTTTCCAGGTGCTGGCGGGCGCCCTGCTGTTGAAAGCCCATGGCGACAGCGGCGCCTGGCGCGCGCTCGATCCGCAGCTGGGCGACCTGCTGCACGACGCCATCGCCTATGCGCGCCAGCGCCACGCGGACGAACACCGCGCCATCGACGCCGGCGCCCCCGTTCGCGCCGCCCTGCTGGCGGCCCTGTGGCAGGCGCCGGACGGCCAGCCTTTCGACGCCTCCGCGCGCACCGCTTTCCTGGCCCTGTACCTCGACGCCGTGCGGCGCCACGGCAGCATCGGCGAACCCGAGGCGATCACGGCGCCGCTGCGCTTCCTGCTCGAACTGCTGCCACCCGACGGCGCGGAGAGCGGCTTGCGCAGCGCCGTGCAGGCGCTGGCCAGCCAGCTGCAGGCGTCACTGCCCGGCATTCACCTCAATAGCCTTAGCCAGGCACCACGCCATAATGGCGCGCATAGCGCTCGTCCAGATTCGCCAGCGGCATCATCATGAACATGTCGGCGCTTTCGAAATCAGGATCCCACGCCGGTTCGCCGCAAATCCAGGCGCCCGAACGCAGATAGCCCTTGATCAGCGGCGGCACCTGCGGCTTGTGCGCCGCTTCCACCTGGTGGATGGGGAAAGGCAGGTGCGGCGTGACGCGGTATTCGCTTGGAGCCATGTGCTTTTCGGCCAGCGCCTGGTACACGGCGACGGCGTTATGGCCGCCATCGGCCAGGCTGATGCTGGCGCAGCCGACCAGGTAGTCGCAGCGCTCGCGGCGCATGTACTCGGCCAGGCCGGACCACAGCAGCATGATCACGCTGCCGCCCCGGTATTTCGGGTGAATGCAGGCGCGGCCCGCTTCGACCATGCGTCCGCGCAGGTTCTTCAGGCGGCTCAGGTCAAATTCGTTTTCCGAATACAGCCGGCCGATCTTGGCGGCCTTGGCGGCGCTCAGCACGCGGTAGGTGCCTACCACTTTCAGGGTATCGGCGTCGCGCACGATCAGATGATCGCAGTGCGCGTCGAATTCGTCGCTGTCGAGGCCATCGGCGTTGGCCAGCGACGTCAAGCCCATGGTCTCGATAAACACCTTGTAACGCAAACGCTGGACTTCGCGCAATTCCGCCGCGGTCGTGGCCTGACTCAGCACCAGTTGGACCGGCCGGGCCTTGGCTTCGTTTGATGCGACTATGTTCTGCATGGTTTCATCCCCTGTGATCAAGACGACTCCAGCGTACTTGTCTAATATGTCAGGAAAATGACAGCCGAATGTCATTTCCATGACGCAAGTCAATGTCATCCGGGGATCGTGCATAATTACCACACTCGCCCAGCCGAAAGAGCCCATGAAGGACCAGGACGCACCGCACATCACGCCCTACACCAGGCCGGCCGCCGGCTGGGACGCCTTGAAACACGTGGCCATCAGCCTGCGCCAGGAGCGCGTCGCGCCCGGCAACCTGAAGGCGCTGCTGGCGCAAAACCAGCCAGACGGCTTCGATTGCCCCGGCTGCGCCTGGCCCGACCGCGACCACGCGTCCACGTTTGCCTTTTGCGAAAACGGCGCCAAGGCCGTCGCCGCCGAAGCGACCAGCCGCCGCGCCGGCCCGGAACTGTTCGCCAGCCATACCGTCACGCAGCTGCTGGCACAGTCGGACTACGCGCTCGAGCAGCACGGCCGTTTGACGGAGCCGATGGTGTACGACGCCGCCAGCGACCGCTACGTGCCGATCTCCTGGGATGACGCATGCGCCCTCGTGGCGCGCCACCTGCGCGCCCTGCCCGACCCGAACCAGGCCGCGTTCTATACGTCGGGCCGCGCCAGCAACGAGGCGGCCTTCCTGTACCAGCTGATGGCGCGCCTGTACGGCACCAACAACTTCCCCGACTGCTCCAACATGTGCCACGAGGCGACCAGCCGCGGCTTGCCGGCCACCGTGGGCATCGGCAAGGGCACGGTGACCCTGGCCGACTTCGAGCTGGCCGACACCATCCTCATCTTCGGCCAGAATCCCGCCACCAACCACCCGCGCATGCTGGGCGAATTGCGCGACTGCGCGCGCCGCGGCGGCAGCATCGTTTCCATCAATCCCCTGCGCGAGCGGGGCTTGCAGCGCTTCATGGACCCGCAAAGCGCGCTGGAAATGGCAACCCTGGGCAGCACGCGCCTGGCCGGCCTGTTCGTCCAGCCGACCCTGGGCGGCGACTTCGCCCTGATCAAGGCCGTCGCCAAGCGCGTCGTCGAACATGACGATGCGGCGCAGGCGGCCGGCACCCCTGCCGTCGTCGACCACGCCTTCATCGCTGAACACTGCAGCGGCTTCGACGCCTTCCGCGACGACTTGCGCATGGAAAGCTGGGAACTGCTGCTGCGGGAGTCCGGCGTGGCGCGCGCGCAGATCGAGGCATTGACGGACATCTTTGTCAAGGGCCAGCGCATCATCGCTACCTGGGGCATGGGCTTGACGCAGCACAAGCACAGTGTCGCGGCCATCCGCATGCTGTCGAACCTGATGATGCTACGCGGGCAGATCGGCAAGCCGGGCGCCGGCCTGTGCCCCGTGCGCGGCCACTCGAACGTGCAGGGCGACCGCACGGTGGGCATCGAGGAAAAGCCGACCAGGGCCTTCCTCGACCGCCTGGGCCAGGTGTATGGATTCGAGCCGCCGCGCGCGCATGGCCACGACGTGGTGGCCACCATCGAAGCCATGCAGCGCGGCGACGTCAAGGTATTCATCGCGCTGGGCGGCAATTTCGCCGCCGCCACGCCGGACACGCCGCTGACCTTTGCCGCCCTGCGCCAGTGCGCGCTGACGGTGCAGGTGGCCACCAAGCTCAATCGCAGCCACCTCGTCATCGGCAAGGAAGCCTTGCTGCTGCCCACCCTGGGGCGCACGGAAATCGACTCGCAGCACGGCGTGGCGCAGGGCGTGACGGTGGAAGACTCGATGAGCATGGTGCATATCTCGTACGGCCGCAATGCGCCCGCTTCACCGCAGCTGCGCTCGGAAGTGGCCATCGTGGCCGGCATGGCCGAAGCGACGCTGGGCAGCGCCCTGGTGGACTGGCGCGCCTATGCGGCCGACTATGCGCGCATCCGCGACGACATCGAAAAGGTGTTCGACGATTTTTATGACTACAACGCCAGGGTGGCGCAGCCGGGCGGCTTTCACCTGACGGTGGCTTCGCGCGAGCGCGTGTGGAAGACGGCCAGCGGCAAGGCCAGCTTCCTCGTCGCCCCCCTGGACCTCGATACGCCGCTGCACCGCGCGAAACAGCGCCATGGCGAGCGCCTGATGGTCCTGATGAGCACCCGCTCGCACGACCAGTACAACACCACCATCTACGGCATGGATGACCGCTACCGCGGCGTGTACGGCACGCGCAAGGTGGTCTTCGCCAACGAGGAAGATATCGCCATGCTGGGATTTGCCGATGGCGAGCTGGTGGACCTGATCGGCGCCTGGGACGATGGCGTGGCGCGCCGCGCCGACGGCTTCCGTCTCGTCGCCTACGACATCCCGCGCGGCTGCCTGGGCGCGTATTATCCGGAAACGAATGCGCTGGTGCCGCTGGCCAGCACGGCGGACGGCGCCGGCACGCCCACGTCGAAGTCCGTGCCAGTTTTGCTGGAGCGCAGTGGAGGCTACAAGGTGATGCCGGGCGTGTAATCGACGTACGCATCCTGGCGGCAGAAACCCACCAGCTTCATGCCCGCCTGCGTGGCGATGGAAATGGCCAGCGAACTGGGGGCGGAAATCGTCGCCAGCAGCGGAATCTGCATGCGCGCCGCCTTGCGCGCCAGCTCGTAGCTGCCGCGGCTGGACAGGAAGACGAAGCCGCGCCGCATGTCCGCCCCGCTCAGTGCCAAATGGCCGATCAGTTTATCCAGGCCATTGTGGCGGCCGACATCCTCGAAGACGTGCACGATATCGCCGTCGGGTGTGCACCACGCAGCCGCATGCACGCCGCCCGTTTCGCGCATCAACGCCTGGTGCGCGCGCAAGCCGGCGGAGGCACGCGCCAGGGCGGCCGGCAGGTCGACATGGATCAGGGCCGGCGGCAGCGCCTGCGGCTGCAAGTCCAGCATCTCGATGCTGTCGATGCCGCACACGCCGCAGCCCGTGCGGCCCGTCAGCTGGCGGCGCCGGTCCTTCAGGCGCACGAAATCCTCCTGGGCGATACTCAAAGCCACTTCGGCGGAGTCGGGACGCAGGAAAACTTCGCAATCGAAGATGGCGCCGGCGGAAGCGACCACGCCTTCCGTCAGCGCGAAGCCATAGGCAAACGCTTCCAGGTCGAGCGGGGTGGCCATCATGACGACGTGGGAAATGCCATTGAAGACCAGCGCGACGGGGACTTCCTCGGCGACGCGGTCGATGGCTGGGGTAGAGACGCCCGCCTGGTGGCGGACGATGGCGCGCTCGACGAAGCCGGCGCGTTCGATATCTGTATCTTCTGACATGGCAACCATGGGGGAACTATCACAGGCCCCATGGTAAACCAGAATGGACAGGCAGGGGCGGCCCCTGCCCGCGCCATCAATCCTTCTTCGGGCGGCCCGTTTTCAGCTGCGGCAGGCCAGCCAGCACGTTTTGCAGGGTCGCCAGGTCGATCTGGCTGATCAGCGCCACGCCGATGCGCAGCAATTCGCTTTTCTTGATCTCGAAACCGGCCTTCAAGCAGGCTTTCTTGACCTGGCCCAGGACTTCGTATTCCGCTTCCGGCATGGTGAAGCTGTCGCGCACCAGTTTCGGCTTGCGGGCTTTTTCCTTGACGGCGGCGACCTTGGCGACCGGCGCTTTTTTCGCTGGCGCAGGCTTGGCGGCCGCCTTGGCTACCGGTTTGGCGGCGGCTTTCGCGGCCGGCTTGACGACGGTCTTCACCGCAGGCTTGGCGACAGCTTTCACGGCTGGCTTGGCTGCCGGCTTGACGGCGGCTTTGACGACGGCTTTGGCTGCAGGCTTGGCAACGGCGGCCTTCGCTACCGGCTTGGCGGCTGGCGCCTTCGCCGCGGCTGGCTTGGCCGCCGCTGGTTTGGCTGCCGCTGGCTTGGCGACTGCCGGCTTGACGGCGGCTTTTGCCACAGGCTTGGCGGCTGGTTTCGCAGCTGGTTTAGCGGCGGGCTTGGCAGCCGGGGCGGCCTTGGCCGCTGCCGCATTGATCGAAGCGCTGGTAGGGAACATCGATACGGGCGCGCTGTCGGCTTTTTTCGCTGGGACGATTTTGGTCATGGATTTTCCAATCTAGTAATTAATATAAACAATATATACTGTTTTTTGAAATCTTGCTTGCTGCACATCAAGTCATGTGCACGACATGACCTCCTAGGCGCTGGCGCGGATGGTGAAATCGACCCCGACCTCATCCCAGAATTCCTGCTCCTTCTCGATCCAGAACGACACGGTGGGATGGTGCGCCACCCAGCCGCGCTTGATATCGAGTTCGATGCGGCTCTTCATGCGCAGGCGCAGTTCGCTGAAATCGGCTTCGATACGTGCATGCATGAGCAGGATCGACAGGCGCAGCGCCAGCACGGCCTTGGCAAAATCGGGGTCGGACAGCACTTCGCCGATCTTGCGCAAGTTGCCCTTCTGCGCCAGGATCAGCCGGCTCATGGTCTTCTGTTCGCGCGTGGTAAAACCGGGCAAATCCGCGTTCTCCACGATATACGATGCATGCTTGTGGTAGCCCGTCTGCGACACGGCCAGGCCCACCTCGTGCAGCAGGCTGCTCCAGCGTAGGGATTTCACCAGGGCGTCGGACGTGGGCTTGAGCTGCGCATACATGGCCAGCGCCTGCTCGGCCACCCGGCCGGCGCGCTGCTGGTCGATATGGAATTTCTCCATGCAGCCCTGCACCGACTGTTCGCGGCGGTCGCGCTTGGTCGAGCGCAGGTACAAATCCCACATCACGCCCATGCGCAGACCCGCCTCGATGGGCGTCATGGCGGGAATGGCCAGTTCGCGGAACAGGCCGATCAAGATGGCCAGGCCGCCGACGATGGTGCTGGCGCGGTCGGGGCGCAAGCCTGGCATGTCGATGCGACTGGTGTGACCGAGCTCGATGAAGCGGCGCGCCAGTGCGTCGAGGCTGGCGCTCGTCAGCAAGCCGTCGCCCAGCTTGTTGCGGGCGATGATGTCGGCGATGGTGCGGATGGTGCCGGAAGAGCCGTAGGCCGTCTTCCAGTGCTGCGGGCGGTACGGCGGCGCGGCATCCTCGAAATGGCTGCGTGCCGACAGGATGGCCGCCTCGAACGACGGCGCGTCGATGCGCCCGCCGATGAAGAACGACAGGCTTTGCTTGACGGTGCCCAGGCTGAAGGACTCGACGCGCTCGATATCGTTGCCGCGCCCCAGTATCAGTTCGGTCGAGCCGCCGCCGATATCCATCACCAGCCGGCGTTCGCCGGGAATGGCCAGCGCATTGGCCACGCCCATGTAGATCAAGCGCCCCTCTTCCTCGCCCGAGATGATCTCGATCGGATGGCCGATGGCTTGCTCGGCCAGCGGCAGGAAGACGGCGCCGTTGCGCGCCACGCGCATGGCCGACGTGGCCACCACGCGCACGGCATCGAGTTCGAAGCCGGCGAGGATGGCGCGAAAGCGCTGCAGGCAGGCCAGCGCGCCCTGCATGGCCGCCTCGGTCAGGTCGCCATTGGCATCCAGGCCGGCAGCCAGGCGTATCGGGTCGCGCACGCTCTTGACCACGCGGATCGTGTCGCCATCATGCTTGCCGACGTGTAAACGAAAACTGTTGGACCCCAGGTCCACCGCTGCATACATACTGGCCTCTTGTCTTGTCATTACTGTGCCAACTGAAAAAGTTGGCAAAATCAGTTACTAAACTATATAAATCATTTAAACGATTTAAAAATCCTACCACACTACCCTCATCGTATGACAGCGGCGTGACAGGATTGTGACAAAACGGCGGCCAGCCGTGGCGCTTACGGCACGATGGTGGTAAATAAATAAACGGCGAAAATCACCAGGTGCACCGTACCCTGCATGACCGTGGTGCGGCCCGTGCCCAGCGACAGGGTGGCCACCATCAGCGACAACAGCAGCAGCACCGTCGACTTGATATCGAGACCCAGGGTAATCGTCAGGCCCGTGGCCAGCGACACCACCACCACAGCCGGAATAGTCAGGCCGATGCTGGCCAGCGCGGAGCCGAGCGCCAGGTTCAAGCTCGTTTGCAGGCGATTCGCGCGCGCGGCGCGCACGGCGGCCAGGCCTTCGGGCAGCAGCACGATGGCGGCGATGACGATGCCGACCAGGGTTTTCGGCGCGCCCATGGCGGCAATCGCCGTCTCCAGCGCGGGCGCCAGCGACTTGGCCAGCAGCACCACGGCGCCCAGGCACACCAGCAGCGCGCCGGCGCTGACCCAGGCGACGGTGGCCGTGGGCGGCGCCGCATGCACCTCTTCATCGCCGACGGCTTCCTTGGGCAGGAAGTAATCGCGGTGGCGCACCGTCTGCACCAGCACGAAGGTGCCGTACAGGACCAGGGAAATGACGGCGATGAAGATCAGCTGGCTGGAATTGTAGAAGGGGCCGGCGGCGCTCGAGGTGTAGTTCGGCAGCACCAGGGTCAGAACGGCGATGGCCGCCAGGGTGGCCAGCGAAGCGCTCACGCCCAGCAGGCCGAAGCTCTGCTCGCGGTGGCGCCCGGCGCCCAGCAACAGGCAGATGCCGACGATGCCGTTCAGGATGATCATGATGGCGGCAAACACGGTATCGCGCGCCAGCCCCGTCGTTTCCGGTCCGCCGGCCAGCATCAGCGAGACGATCAACGCCACCTCGATCAGGGTCACGGCCAGCGCCAGCACCAGGGTGCCATACGGTTCGCCGATGCGGTGCGCCACCACTTCCGCGTGGTACACGGCGGCCAGCACGCTGCCGATCAGGCCAGCCACCAGCAGGATCTGGTAGGCGCCGCCGACATTGAAGGTGGAACCGAACAGGAACAGCCAGCCGGCAACGGGGGCGGCAAGCGGCCATACAGGCAGGGATTTGAGCATTTTCATTATGGGCCTGGCAAGAGTAAGAAAGAGGAACTGCGGTGCGGACGGCACAGGGCAGCCTGGCGTGCGCTCGATAGCATAACTTGCTTAGCTTAAATGAAAGTTAGGGAATGCACACGTTCGGGCAGCGGCGCCCCGCGCCTTGCTCACCGTTCGAGCGCCTTGCTGTGATGCACCTGCTTGCTACCAGTAACTATAGTCCCTTTGGTAACATGCCGTTGCAATTTTCTTGTGTTTTTGCTTCCGGCTGGCATCATAATGCAAGGCCCGCCCTCGCGGCACCGACCAAGGACAGACCATGATTTCCGTAAACAGCGCCGCCATGCGTGCATTCATCCTCGCGGGCAGCTTGCTGAGCGCCGCCGCACACGCGGACACACCGCCAGCGCAGGTCGACGCGAACTGGGCCACCGCGCCCGCGCCTGCCGCAGAGCCAAGGTGGCAAGACAGCCTGCCGCCCGCGCCGCCCGTGGAACCACGCGAAGAAAAGATCCTGCCCAAGAGCGAATGGCTGACCGTCGAACCGATGAAGGCGCCTGACCATCGCTGCGATCCCGGCCTCGATGCCTTGTTCTTGCCCAAGGAATGCGGCAAGGAACCCAGCTGGCTCGGCTCGCGCAAGAAGTAAGCGGGCTTACACGTCCAGCGTACTGGCGCCTTGCGCCTCGACGACCCTGTTGCGGCCCGCCTGCTTGGCCGCCTGCAACGCCTCGTCGGCCCGCTTGAACAGACTGACGGTGCTGTCTTCGGCACGGATGGTGGTCACGCCCAGGCTGGCCGTCAGTTGCAGCACGGCGCGCTCCGTCTTGACGGGCAATACTTCGACGGCGGCGCGGATGCGCTCGGCCACCATCAGCGCATCGGCCAGGGTCGTGCGCGGCAGCTGGATGGCGAATTCGGCGCCGCCCAGGCGGCCCATCAGGTCGCTGTCGCGCAGCTGCTGGCGGCAGGTATCGACGATGGTTTTCAGCACCGCGTCGCCCACCGGATGACCGTAGCTGTCGTTGACTCTTTTAAAGTGGTCGATATTGAGCACCACCAGCGCCGTCGGCAAGCCGGGCCGGCGCGCCAGTGCCATCCACGGCGCCAGCGCCTGGTAAAAGCCGCGCCGGTTCGGCACGCCCGTGGCCGCGTCGAGCACTTCCAGGCGCGCCAGTTCGCCGCCCAGCTTTTCACGCGACAGCAGCAGATAGCCGAAAGCGTTCGTCAGCATCATCAGGTACAGGGCGCCGAAGCCGGCCAGCTGCATCAATTCCGCATCGAAGCCCGGCACGGCGGCGGCCAGCACCCCGCGCGCGGCGATCAGCAGCGACAAAATACCCATGCTGACGACGAGGAAGCGGCGCAGCATGCTCGCCTCGCGCCATTTCAGGCACAAGGCCGCCACGCCGGCGAGGAAAAAGCCGGCCACGATCAGCGAACCGCCGGCGCTGCGCAGCAGCGGCGCCACGTCGAACAGATAGCAGGCGGCGAACAGCGCCACCGACAGCCCCAGCGCCGGCAGCACGGTGCCGCGCCAGCCGCTGCGCCCGGCCGCCTGCCACAGCGCGCCCGCATCGAGCGCCATGCCGGCAAACAGCAGGCTATTGCCCAGCAAGATGGAGAGAAAATCGGGCAGCACGCCGCGGAAATACAGCAGGCACCAGGCCACGGCCTGGCATTGCTTGGCCACCGCCCAGGTGGACATGCTGAGCGACTTCTTGCGCTCATACTCGAAGAAGAACAGGGCCGCGCACAGGCTCAGGTTGCCGAGCGCCAGGGCCAGTACCAGGGTCTTGATATCCATGGGTTACGCCGTCGCCGCGCAGGCGCGGCAGGCCAGGTCAGATTTCGTGTTCGACATTGGTGCTGCCGTCGCCGATCTTGCTGGCCCACGCCTGCACGAAATACTGCTTTTCCACCTCGCTGGGCGCTTCGTGCCAGAAGACGATGAGGGTGCCCTTGTGGTCGTGGATTTGCGCCACTTTCTCAATGAAGCCGACGTTGGCGGCCTGGTCGGCCAGCGCCGCCGCGTAGCCGTACACGCGCGTCAAGCGCTCGATGCGGTCGGGCTCCGTAAAACTGTTCGTCGCCGTAATGATGGGGTGATCCAAAAACATGCTTGTCTCCATGGTGCCCGACTGCGCGGCCGTGCCGCCGCGCGCCGATATACGCATGCTCGGCGCGGATTAATCGGGTATGCTCACGGGAGCTTATCAGATTTCTCTGAATGCAACAAAGCATCTCCCCCAGTCCACTCAGCGAAGTCGTCCCATGCCGGAAAACAGAAGCACCACCCCGCTTGCCCCGCAGGTGCATACCTGTGGCGACCGGCGCCGCCTGGAATTCCAGCCCGGCATGATCCAGAGCGAAATGCTGCTGTCGCGCCCCGACCATCTGCTGCTGCGCTATGCGCGCGCCATGATGTGCTTTACCCTGTTCGTGCCCCGTCCCCGCCACATCCTGATGGTGGGACTGGGCGGCGGTTCGCTGCTGAAATTCTGCCACCGCCACCTGCCCGACACCCGCATCACGGTGCTGGAACTGCGCGCCGACGTGATCGCCCTGCGCGAGCAATTCATGCTGCCGCCCGACGACGCGCGCCTGCGCATCATCGAGACGGACGCCGTCAGCTATATCCGCCAGCATCCGGGCTGCGCCGACGTGCTGCTGCTCGACGGCTATGACGAAACGGGCTTGCCGCCGGCACTGGGCAGCGCGCGCTTCTACGCGGACTGCCTGCGCGCCCTGCTGCCCGGCGGCGTATTGGTAGCCAACCTGTTCAGTTATGACGAGCACTACCCCGCCATGCTGGCGCGCCTGATGCTCACCTTCCGTGGCGCCGTGTGCCACTTCGACGGCATCGCCGGCAATAACCGCATCATCTTCGCCGCCAGGCCCGGGCAAGGCGCCGACGGCCGCGCCGTGCGCGTGGTGCGCCTGGTGCGCTGGCGCCGGGTATGCGGCCTGGCTTTCCTGAACCGCTGGCTGCCGGCATGGCAGTTGTGGCGCCTGCGCCGCCGGTCAGGCGCGGGCAGCGACTGAAAGTCGTCTTCCCCGGTCATAGATATTGTTGCTTATTGGCAGTAATTTGGTGCAAAATCCGCATGATGGATGTGGTTTATGACAAACTACCGCCTGCGTGGGGCCGGCAGGCGCCGCCGAACCCAAGTGTCCATGAAGTGAGATAGGAAAAACCATGCTGCGTGGCCGCCTGCCATTGTCGATTTCCGCCGCGGCCGCGCTGACCTTTGCCTGCGGCGTCAGCGTGACGGCCGTGCTGTTTGCCGCCATCAGCCAGCTCGAATACGACAAGATGGGCCTGAGCCTGCAGCAGCGCGCCGGCGCCAGGGTGGCCGCCATCGAGCAGGGGCTCGACGATGCGGTCGAGGTGCTGACGACAACAAACCAGCTGTTTGCCGCCGTCGTGCCCGTCACCCGGGAACAGTTCCACGACTTCACCACGCCGCTGCTGCAGCGCCATCCGTTCATCCAGGCCTTCAATTTCCACCGCATCGTGCCGCATGCGCAGCGCGCCGCCTTCGAGACGGAACTGCGGCGCATCGTGCCCGACTACGCCATGACGGAAATGCGCGACGGCGTCGTCGTGCCCGCGACGACGCGCGCCAGCTACCTGGTGGTCGACTACCTCGAACCCCTGCAGGGCAACCGCCCCGCCTTCGGCCTGAACGTCAGCCCGAGCGGCGTGCTGGCGCGCGCGCTGGAACAGGCGATCGTCAGCGGCCAGACCACCGCCACCGGCCTGCTGGCCCTGGCGCAAGGGCCGCAACGGGGCTTCGTCATCGTGCGCCCCGTGTACCGCCACGGCGTGCCCCTGCAAACGATACAGCAGCGGCGCGCGGCGCTGATCGGCGATACGGCGGTCATCGTGCGCGCCGGGGAACTGGTGCAGAAAATCCTCGCCGGCGCCGACCTGCTGGGCGACTCGCAGCTTGAACTCAGCGTCTACGCGGACGCCGGCGCCGACCCGCGCCAATTGATCTTCCGGCATGGCCAGGCGCCCGCCGACGAACCGGGCGGCGCCTGGGAATCGCTGCCCCGCTGGCTGCACTTTGCCTACCACAGCCATTACGACCGGGCCTTCGTTTCCGCCGGCCGGCCCTGGCATGTGCGCGTGGTGGCCCATCCGCGCCCCTTCCTGGCCGACCATCTGGGCTCCCTGTTCACCCTGATCACGGGTTTGCTATTCAGCGTACTGACGGCCGCCTTCGTGCAATCGCTGACGCAGCGCTCGCGCCGCGTGCAATTGCTGGTGGAGCAGCGCACGGCCGACCTGAAACGCAGCAATGAACTGCTCAGCGCCGACGTGCGGGCGCGCCAGCGCACGGAGCGCGCCTTGCAGGAAAGCGAAAAGCGCTTCCGCCGCCTGCTGGCCCTGTCCTCGGACTGGTACTGGGAACAGGACGCCAACTTCTGCTTCACCCACATCACCAGCGGTTTCACGGACAAATCGAACATGCCGCTGGAACGCTTCATCGGCATGACGCGCTGGGACAACAACCCGGAAATGCGCAATTCGCGCTGGGGCAAGCAGCACATCGCCAACCTGGAAGCCCACCTGCCCTTTTCCAACCTCGAATATGCGATGCACGACCGCGATGGCCAGCTGCGCTGGTTCAGCATCAATGGCGAGCCGCTGTTCAACGAGCTGGGCGACTTTCGCGGCTACCGGGGCACGGGGTCCGAAATCACGGAACGCAAGCTGGCCGAGCAGCAAATCCAGCACATCGCCCACCACGACGTGCTGACGGGCTTGCCCAACCGCGCCCTGCTGCGCGACCGCCTGGCGCAAGCGATGGCCCTGTCGCGCCGCAAGAACCGCGCATTATGGGTGCTGTTGATCGACCTGGACCGCTTCAAGTTCGTCAACGACAGCCTCGGTCACAAGGCCGGCGACCTGCTGCTGAAAACCATCGCCACGCGCTTGCAGTCCAGCCTGCGCGAAAGCGACACGGTGGCGCGCCTGTCGGGAGATGAATTCGTCGCCATCCTGTGCGAGCAGGCCGACGAAGTGCTCAGCGGCGCCATCGTGCAGCGCGTGATGGATGCCGTGGCGCAGCCGGTATTGCTGGACGGCAAGGAATTCTTCGTCACCTGCAGCATCGGCGTGGCCGTCTACGACATGTCGCGCTACGACGCGCCCGGCGACGTGACCCTGAATGGCGAGACGCAGAACCTGATCGAGCAGGCCGACATCGCCATGTACTGCGCCAAGAAACAGGGCCGCAACAACATCAAGTTCTACACGACGGCCATGAACCAGGCCACCCTGGAGCGTCTGCGCATCGAGACGGCGCTGCGCAACGCCCTGGAACGCGAGCAGTTCGTGCTGCATTACCAGCCGCAGGTGGACCTTGCCAGCGGACGCATCGTCGGCGTGGAAGCGCTGCTGCGCTGGCAGCATCCGGACCTGGGCATGGTGGCGCCGCAGCGCTTCATCGCGCTGGCCGAGGATACGGGCCTGATCGTGCCGATCGGCGCCTGGGTCATGCGCGAAGCGTGCGCGCAGGTGAAACGCTGGCATGCGGCGGGACTGGACACCTTGCGCCTGGCCGTGAACCTGTCGGCGCGCCAGTTCAACGAGCCGAACCTGGTCGCGTCGATCGCCGACGTGCTGCTGGAAACGGGCTTGCCGCCCGCCTGCCTGGAACTGGAACTGACGGAGAGCCTGTTCATGCACGATGTGGCGCTGGCCGTCAGCCAACTGCACGACATGAAGGCGCTCGGGGTGCAGCTGTCGATCGACGACTTCGGCACCGGCTATTCCAGCTTCGCCTACCTGCGCACCTTCCCCATCGACGTGCTGAAGATCGACCGCAGTTTCGTCGGCGACGTGGCGCGCGACGCGGACGACGCGGCCATCGTCGTCTCCATCATCGCCCTGGCGCACAATTTGAAGCTGCGCGTGGTGGCCGAAGGCGTGGAAACGGCGGAGCAGCTCGATTACCTGCGCCGCCATGGCTGCGACGAGGCGCAGGGCTATTATTTCAGCCGGCCGCTGCCCGCCTATGAAGTGGAAGCCCTGCTGCGGGCGGAAGAATCGCACGTCATGCTGTAGGCGACGGCGGCACCCTTGCCCCGAGTTCGAGCTCGTCCCAGTCGTCGTCCAGGCCGGATTGCGCCAGCAGGGAAGCCACATCCGTGGCATGCGCCGGATCAATGTCCTGCTCCGGATGCGGCCACACGAAATCGCATTCCGTGCAGACGATCACCTGCTGGCCCGTCTGGCGGACCGTGGCGTGCACCAGGTCGCCATATTCGTCGCAGGTGGGGCATTGCATGCCATGTGCGCTCATGTCCGGGCCTTACAGTTTCTGTTGCAGGAATTCGAGGAAGCAGCTGATGCGCTGCGCCAGTTGCGTGTTGCGGTAGTAGACGGCGTGGATCTGCTGGCGGTAGCCCGTGTAAAACGGTTGCAGCACCCGCACCAGCCGGCCGGCCGCGATGTCGTCCTTCGTCATGAAGTCGGACAGGCAGACGATGCCCTGGTCGTGCAACGCCAGCTGGCGCAGGGTTTCGCCGCTGGACGCGGCCAGCGCCGGCACGATCTGCAGGCTGTTGCCCGCTTCGTGGCGCAGCGGCCAGTTATTCCCCAGCTCATATTGCGCAAAACCCAGCAGCGCATGGCCGGACAGCGCTTCCGGCGTGGCGGGTTCGCCGTGACGCGCCAGGTAGGCGGGCGTGGCCAGCACGTGCAGCGGGCTGGCACTGAGCGGGCGCGCATGCAGGGTCGAATCGACCAGCGCGCCGATGCGGATGGCGATATCGGTGCGGTGTTCGAGCAGGTCGGCGATCTGGTCGTTGCTGGTCAGCTCCAGGCGGATGTCCGGGTACATGGCGCGAAACTCGGCCACGTGGGGCACCACGCAATGGAGCATGAAGGGCGAGGCGGCATCGACGGACAGCCGCCCGGCCGGCTTCTGGCGGCGGATGCGGATCGACTCTTCCACGTCTTCCATCGACGCGAGGATGGCGCGCGCCTTGTCCAGGAACAGCTGTCCCTCTTCCGTCAACTCCATGCGGCGCGTGGTACGCGTCAGCAGCGACGTGGCCAGCTTGTCTTCCAGGCGCGACAGGGCGCGGCTGACGCCCGATGTGGTTTGTCCCAGGTGCACGGCGGCCGCGCTCAGGGTGCCGCTGTCGATGACGGTGACGAAGATTTTCAGGTCGTCCGAATTGATATCCATTGTTGCCTTATTATTGCCGCATTGTTGCGCTATTTTCACATATCGCGCCATTATAATGGAATCATGGCAACAGTGATGGCAAGGGATAACGTCAGGCAACGTAGAACAAAATGGCGATAAAATGACAGCTACTGCCGCCCAGCACGAACAGGTGCCAGATGCCGTGGCCATGGCGCAGCTTGTGGTCGGTGGCATAGAAAGCGATGCCGCCCGTGTAGCACAGCCCGCCTGCCACCAGCCACAGGAAGCCGTTCCACTCGAGCGCCGCCAGCAGCGGCTTGATGCCGATGACGATCAGCCAGCCCATGGCCACGTAAATCACCAGTGACAGGATGCGCGCGCCTTTCGCGTACACGTATTCCTGCACGATGCCCAGCAAGGCCAGGCCCCAGACGACGCCGAACAGCGACCAGCCCCACGGCCCGCGCAGGGTCACCAGCATGAAGGGCGTGTATGTGCCCGCGATGAGCAGGTAGATGGCGCAGTGGTCGAGCCGCTGCAGCACGGCCTTGGCCTTGCCGCGCACGCTGTGGTACAGGGTGGAAGTGAGGTAGAGCGTGAGCAGCATGGCCGCATACACGCTGCAGCTGACGATTTTCCAGGGGTCGCCCGTGCGGGCCGCCGCGACGATCAGGATGACGCCGCCGATGGCCGCCAGCGCGGCGCCCACCGTATGGGAAATGCTGTTGAACCGTTCACCGTGGTACATGCTTGACCGCCCGCCGCGTTAAAAACAGGCTCATCGTACACGCTTGGGGAGATCGGGGTGCGCGGTTTGCGCAAGGCAGGGGCCGGAAAAGCGGGGGCGCATGCGCTTGCCGCCCCGCTTGTTGCCGTTCAGGCTATCAGGCAGCTTCCGCCTTCTTGCGCGCAGGACGGCGCGCCGGCGTCTTGCGCGGCGCCTTGGCCGGCTTGTCTTCCGCCACGGCAGCCACTTCCACCGGCGCCGCTTCAACGACAGGCGCAGCTTCCACCACAGCTTCGGCCGCCTTCTTGGCCGGTTTCTTCGCCGCAGCCGCCTTGCGGGCCGGCGTGCGCGGCTTGGCCTTTGGCTTGGCTTCGGCGGCGGCTTCCACCGGCACTTCGGCTACCGGCTCAGGCGCAGGCACGGCTTCCACCACCGGCGCCACCTCGACGGCGACGACTTCGGCGCGCGCTTCGCGGGCGCCATCGCCATTCTTGCGGCCACCGCGGCCATTGCGGCGCGAACCGCGCTTGGCGTTGCCCTCTTCTGCAACCACCTCGGCCACCGCTTCGGCGGCGGCTTCAGCCACTTCGTGCTGGACTTCCGGCTGCGGCGCCGGCGCATACTGCTCGATGATGACGGCTTCGGCGTCGGCCACCGGCACGAAGGCCTGTGGCGCGGACTCGCCGCGGCGTTGCTCGTTCTGCTTGCGGCCGCCACGGCCATTGCGGCGCGAATCGCGGCGGCTGCCGCCTTCGCGGTGATTGCCCTCTTCCGCCGCCACGCCGGTCTCGCCGCTGACCTCATTGGCTGTATCCGCGTTCGCGGCGGCCGGCACGGCCACCAGGCCGCTGCTGCGGTAGACATAGGCACCCGATTTTTCATCGCGGCCAAATTCCAGCAAGCCGCGCGTCTGCGCCTCTTCCAGCAGGTTGCCGAAGGTGCGGAAACCGTAATAGGACTCGCTGAAGTCCGGCTTGCGGCGCTTGATCGCTTCCTTCAGCATCGAAGCCCAGATCTTGCCGCTGTCGCCGCGTTCGGACACCAGCGCGTCGAAGGTCTCGACAGCCATTTCGATCGCTTCCGTCTTGCGCGACTCGTATTTTTCCTTGCGGCGCACTTCCTCGTCCGGCGAGCGCTTGGCGGCAGGCGTGTCGCGCGCGTCGCGCTTGGCGGCCGTGCGGCGGCTTTCGCGCACCAGGTCATCGTAGAAAATGAATTCGTCGCAGTTGGCCACCAGCAGGTCGGAGGTCGACTGCTTGACGCCCACGCCGATCACCTGCTTGGCGTTTTCGCGCAGTTTCGACACGAGCGGCGAAAAATCGGAATCGCCGCTGATGATGACGAAGGTGTTGACGTGGGCCTTGGTGTAGCACAGGTCCAGCGCATCGACCACCAGGCGGATGTCGGCCGAATTCTTGCCGGACTGGCGCACGTGAGGAATTTCGATCAGTTCGAAGTTCGCTTCATGCATGGTGCCCTTGAAACTTTTATAACGGTCCCAGTCGCAATATGCCTTCTTGACAACAATACTGCCCTTGAGCAGCAAGCGTTCCAGGATGGGCTTGATATCGAATTTTTCGTAATTTGCATCTCGCACGCCGAGCGCGACGTTCTCGAAGTCGCAAAACACGGCCATGCTGAGGTTTTCTGGGGATGACGCCATAAGGGTGAATTCTCGCTGATGATAAGGGCGGACGGGAAGCGCAACGCCTCCCTTTTCGCCTAGTATATTCGCCCATCCCCCGTTTCGGCGACAACTATCGTGCGCGGCGGCCTATTGCGCGCCGCCGGCGGCGCTTGCGCTGGCGCCGGCGAGCGGCCAAACGACGCTTTCATCGACCGAATACAGCTGGCACGGCAGGCTGCTGCGCCGCTGGCACGAGGCCAGCGCGCGCACATCGGGACTTTCGCCCTCCTCGGCCCAGCCCCAGGCGCCGCTGGCCGACAGGGCAAAGGCGCGCGGCGCGGTTTTCTCCAGGAAGACGCGGTAGGCGGCGCGCCCCTGCTCTTCCAGGTAGGGCACGGCGGCGATATCGTCCTGCAGCGCGAAATGCGTGGCGGGCGGAGACGGCGCATCGGCCACGCGGTAGACCTGCCGCACCGGCATGCCGATTTTCTGCAGGAAGCGCTCGGTGGCGGGCAACCACACGGCCACGCCGTCGCGGCTGCCCAGGGTCAGGTGCGCGTCGCGCTTGAACGGGCCATAGGCGAGCAATTGCGCCCGGCCGCCCGAACCGGTAAAGGAATTGAACAGCCGCCGCACCAGCGCCGGCGAAAAATACGAGTCATTCGCGCCATACAGCCACAAGCTGGGGATGTGGTTGTAGGCGCCCAGGGTGGCGAAGGACTTGGCCAGCGCCCCTTGCCAGTCGCAGCCGGGCATGTCGACGCGCAGGCCGCCGGAAAAATTGAGCACGCCCCGCACGCCGGGCAGCACCCGGGTGGCCAGCGCCAGCGCCGCCATGCCGCCGTACGACTGGCCCGCGACGACGATGCGTTCCGGGTCGACCCAGCTCTGGCGTCGCGCATACGCGAGCGCGGCCAGCACGTCGCGCGCCTGGCCCTGGGCGTTGCCCAGCATGTCGCAGCCGAAATCCCGGTAGGCGCCCGTGGAGCGCGCAAACCCGGCGCGCATGGGCAGCATCACCGCATAGCCGCGGCGCACGAATTCAGCGGCCATATAGATGAAGCGCTCGCGCGCCTGCAGTTTCGCCGGCCCGGCCTGCTTGCCGTGATTCATCAGCAACAGGGGAAACGGGCCGGGGCCGGCGGGGCGGAACACGGTTGTTTCCAGCACGTCGCGCAAGCCGTCGCCGGCCGGCACCATGATGATTTGCTCGTTCAGGCGCGCATCGAGCGGCAGTGAGGCAGAAGCAGGCTGGGCTTGCAGGGTCAGGCAAGACCAGCTGAGCAGCAAAGCCAGGCAAAGGCGGCGTACGAGGGGGGAAATGGCAGGCTCCATGCGAGATTTCCCAGCCAGTCTAGGCAGTGAAAGGGCGCAGGACAATATTAAAACATTATGGATGGGTAACTTTTTTTGCGGTCATCGACGACGCGGAAAAATGTTGCCTTGCACCAACCACATAGCGCCCGCATGGGAGTAAACTAGAGGCATTCTGAAGGAGCCGCCATGTCCATATCCGCCCTCACCACCGGTACCTCGGGGCTGACCGCCAACCAGCGCGCGCTGGATGTGGCCGCCAATAACATCGCCAATGCGAATACGCCGGGCTTCCAGCCGCAACAAGCCGAGTTCCAGGAGTCCAGCCCGGCCGGCACGGGCGTCACCCTCTCCGTAGAAGGACGCAAGCTGGCCGCCGGCGAAAGCGTCAGCGGCGCCAGTGCGAATGCGGCCAAGGCGGCCGAAAGCCGGCCGAACGGCGTGGGCCTGGCGTCAGAACTGACGGATAACCTCGTCTACAAGGCCGGTTTTAATTTATCGGCGAATGTCGTCAAGGCGGCCGACCAGGCCTTGGGCAGCCTGATCGACGTCAAGACCTGATGCAGCAAACATCCACGGCGACTATCGGCAAGATAGTCTAATTTTTCATTTCCAGCGCCAAGGGCGCCATCGCCGGCGTGATCAGCGCCAGCAGCCGTTCGGCGGGAATGCCGTCGCGCGCCTGCACCGACAAGCCATGCAGCAGCGCCGCATAATAGTCGCCCAGCGCCTGCACGTCCGCCTCCTCTTTCAATTCTCCCGCTAGCTGCGCCGCGCGCAGGCGCTCGATCACGGCCTGCGTGCGCGCGCGGCGGTGCTGCGCCAGCCAGTCGGCGATGCCCGCGTTGTCCGCGCTCGTATTCGTGGCGGCCGTGACCACCATGCAGCCTTGCGGCTGGCCGCTGCGCGTATATAGCAGCACGGCTTCTTCCAGCATGCGCGCCACGGCGTCGCGCACGTTCAGGCTGGCCGCCAGCGCATGCACGGCAAACGCGCCCTCGCCCGTTTCATACAGTTCCACGGCTTCGCGGAACAATTGCTCCTTCGAGCCGAACGCCGCATAGATGCGCGCCGAAGCGATGCCCAGCGCCGCCACTAGGTCGGCCATCGATACGCCTTCGTAGCCGCGCGTCCAGAACGCATCGCGCGCTTTTGCCAGCGCCAGCGCGCGGTCAAATTCCCTCGGTCTTCCTGCCATTTTCATCCTCTGCTTGCAAACTGGCGGCCAGTATAACGCCTGCACGCCATACCGATTCCGCATTTATTTTGCATCACGGCCTTGACCGCGCTGCAAATTTCGCCTATTCTTTGTCGATCGACAAACAATAGGAGCCGATATGAAAACCATCCAAGGACCAAGCCTGCACCTGGCACAATTCGCCGCCGATACGGCGCCCTTCAACACCCTGCCCGCCATCGCCGAGTGGGCGGCCGGCATGGGCTTCAAGGCCCTGCAGATTCCCGCCTGGGATGCACGCCTGTTCGACGTGGCGCAAGCGGCCCACAGCCAGCAATACTGCGATGACCTCGTCGCCATGCTGGCCAGCCATGGCCTGGTCATCAGCGAACTGACGACACACATCCTCGGCCAGCTGGTCGCCGTGCACCCGGCCTACGACGCGCTGTGCGACAGCTTTGCGCCGGCACACCTGCACGGCCAGCCGGCGGCGCGCACCGAGTGGGCCATCGAGCAAGTGAAACTGGCGGCCATGGCCTCGAAACGCCTGGGTCTGACCGACATGGGCACGTTTTCCGGCTCGTTCGCCTGGCCCTACCTGTTCCCGTTCCCGCAGCGCCCGCCCGGCCTGATCGAGGCGGCCTTCGACGAACTGGCGCGCCGCTGGCTGCCCATCCTCGACGTGTGCGAAGAACAGGGCATCAACCTGTGCTACGAGATCCACCCGAGCGAAGACCTGCATGACGGCATCAGCTTCGAGATGTTCTACGAGCGCGTGGGCCGTCACCCGCGCTGCAAGATGCTGTTCGATCCGAGCCACTTCGTGCTGCAGCAATTGAACTACCTGGAATTCATCGACATCTACAAGGACCATATCCGCATGTTCCATGTGAAGGATGCGGAATTCAATCCGACGGGACGACAAGGCATCTACGGCGGCTACCAGTCGTGGGAAAACCGCGCCGGACGTTTCCGCTCGCTGGGCGACGGCCAGGTCGATTTCAAGGCGATCTTCTCGAAGATGGCGCAAAACGACTACGCGGGCTGGGCCACGCTGGAATGGGAATGCTGCCTGAAGGACCAGGAAGTGGGTGCGCGTGAAGGCGTGGCCTTCATCAACGCCCACATCATTCCTGTGACCGACAAGATCTTCGACGACTTCGCCGGAGCCCCCGTCAGCGCGCAGCAGATCAATACCCTGCTCGGCATCACGCACAACTAATCAACTAATTAACTGAATCAATACAAGGACTTGCCATGCATCAGAATGAAGACAGCTACACCCACGACTATGTGCGCATCGACGGCCAGCGCCTGCATTGCGTCATCGCCGGCGAAGGCAAACCCGTGCTGCTGATTCCCGGCTGGCCGCAAACCTGGTACGCCTGGCGCCATGTGATGGCGGCCCTTGCCGCCCAGGGCTACCAGGCGATCGCCATCGATCCGCCCGGCAGCGGCCACTCGGAACGTCCGGCCGGCGGCTACGACACGGGCGCCGTTGCAGCCACCCTGCACCGCGCCATGCTGGCCCTGGGCCATGCGCAGTACGATGTCGTCGGCCACGACATCGGCATGTGGGTCGGCTATGCGCTGGCCAGCGACTTCCCGCAGGCCGTGACGAAACTGGCGCTGACGGAAGCCGTCATTCCCGGCCTGGCACCCGCGCCGCCGATTTTTGTCGCGCCGTCCGACAATATCTTCCTGTGGCACTTCATGTTCAACCAGGTGCTGGACTTGCCCGAGATGCTCACGGCCGGCAAGGAGCGCGAATACATCCGCTTCATCCTGGACCGCTGGTCGTACCGCCGCGACAAGGTGGCCGTCGATGTGTATGCGGACGCCTACGCCACGCCGGGCGCCTTGCGCGCCGGTTTCGCCTACTACCGCGCCATTCCGGAAACCATCCGGCAAAACCTGGAACGGGCGAAAAAGAGCCTGGCCATGCCCGTGCTGGCCATCGGCGCCGACCATGCGACGAATGATGCACCCCTGCTGACCATGCAGGGCAAGGCGGACATCTTGAAAGGCGCCATCGTCGCCGAATGCGGCCACTTCATCATGGAAGAACAGCCGGAAGCGTTCATCGCCCACCTGCTGCCGTTCCTGGCCGGAGAAGCCGCATGAGCCTCGATCCGCTGATCGCCGCCTGGCTGGAACAGACAAGGGATGCGCCGCCGCCCGCCTCGCTGGCGGACTTGCGGGCCGCCACGGAAACGGGGTTGCGCCAGCTGCACGGGCCGCTGGAAGACGTCGCCTCGATCAAGGACTACGTGCTGCCTGGCGAGCACGCGCTGACCGTGCGCGCCTACGTGCCCGCCGGCGCAGACACAAGCAAGCCTCTGCCGGCCATCGTCTTTGCGCATGGGGGCGGCTGGTGCCTGTGCTCGCTGGACCTGTACGACAATCCATGCCGCGCACTGGCCAACGCCACCGGCTGCGTGATCTTTTCCGTCGACTACCGGCTGGCGCCCGAGCACAAGTTCCCCGTGCCGCTGGACGACTTTTACCGGGCAGTCTGCTGGGTGGCGGACCATGCCGAAGCACTGGGCATTGATGCGAAGCGGCTGGCCGTGGGCGGCGACAGCGCGGGCGGCAACCTGGCCGCCGCCGCAGCCCTGATGGCGCGCGACCAGGCCGGTCCCGCGCTGGCGCACCAGCTGCTGCTGTACCCGGCGCTCGATTTCGCCTTCGACACCCCATCCTACCAGCGCTATGCGGAAGGCCATTCGCTGACGCGGGAAGCCATGCGCTTTTGCTGGTCGGCCTACCTGAACGAGCCGGCTGAAGGTGCGCAGCCCTATGCGGCGCCCCTGCGGGCAACGTCGCTGAAGGACTTGCCGCCGGCGACCGTGCTGGTGTGCGAGTACGACCCGCTGCATGACGAAGGCGAGGCCTATGCGCGGTATTTGCGCGACGACGGCGTGGCGGCGCAATGCGTACAGCTCGACGGCATGATCCATGCGTCGATCCACATGCTGGGCTTGACGCCAGCGGCGCGCGGCCTGTTCAACGTGGCGGGCCAGGCCATGCGGCAAGCGCTGGCGGCATAAAAAAGCGCGCCGGGGATGGCTCCACGGCGCGTTTTTTCCATCAGCTTATCGTCACTCCACCAGCTTGCGCACCTCGATGCCGTTCAGCCACTTCACGTGGCGCGGACCCGTGCGGATGTCCTTCGCCGAAATGAGGGCGATCTCGCCATCGTTGTCGCCGAGCGCCTTGCCGTTCTTTTCGTAGTAGACGATCACGCCCTCGCCGGCCGGCGAGTTATACAGCTCGCCCCAGGAAAACACCACCGCATAGCCATCGGTGGCCGTGGCGATGATGGCGAGCTTCTTGACGTCGTTATGGCCCGGCGCATCGAGCACCGCCTTGTCCAGGATATCGCGCAGAAGCACGCCCTTGTAGCTGGTAATGGTTTCGGCCTTGTCTCCGTTATGGCGCGTGACGACGATTTTCCCACCGTTGGCCGGCGGCAGCTGGCGCAGGTCGGCCACTTTCAGGGTCAAGGGCGTTTCCACCACGCCCGTCACGGCCAGCGCGTGGCTCATATTGTCGCGCGCCGGCGCCGGGTCTGCCCACGCGGGCGCCGCCGCCAGCAGCGCCGCCGAAACGAGGCTTGTCAGTATTGTCTTCAACATGCTGTGTCCTTTCATGAAACATTCAAAAAATCAGAACTGGTACTGCGCATTGGCCAGCCAGGTGCGTCCCGCGCTGGGAAAACCGTCGGCCAGCGCGTAATTGCGGTCGCCCAGGTTCGCCACGCCCGCTTCCAGGGTCAAGGCCGGCAAGGGACGGTACACAGCCTTCAGGTTCACGGTCGTAAAGCCGCCGAGTTCCAGGGTGTTCGAGACCCAGCGCCCGCTGTTCGTTTCCGCGATGGCCACCACGTCGACCTGGCGCGCCGCATGCAGCACGGCATGCGCCGTCAGCTTGTGGCGCGGCACGTCCGTCAGGCGCGTGGCGCGGTCGCTGACGTTCTTCATGTCCGTGTAGGTGTAATTGCCGCCGAAATCCAGCCAGGCACCAGCGTTGCCGCGCAAGCCAAGTTCCACGCCGCTGATGTGCGCCCTGCCCGCGTTGCGCATCTGCGAGCGCACGCCCGAGACATTCGCCACGCTCTGGATCTTGTCCTTCACGTCGCTGTAGAACAGCGCCGCTTCCACCTTGGCGCCCTGCACGTTTCCTTGATACCCCAGCTCATAATTCATCGCCTCTTCCGCGCGCAGGGCCGGGTTTTCGATATACGTGCCCAGGCGCTGCGAGTAGCGGTCCTTCAGGGTCGGCAGGCGCGACTTGCGCGCCACGGTGGCGTACACGCGCGCATCAAGACCGACCTTGCGGAACAGTCCCGCCTGCAGGTCCGTGGCCGATTGATTGGCTGGCAAGGTGTAGGCATTGCCGGCGCTGTAGACGGTGTCCGGGCGCAGTTCATTGCGCGAGACGCCCAGCGACAGTTCCGTCGCCGCATCGAGGGCGATGCTGTCTTCCGCGCCCAGGGTCCACAAGGCATCCTTGTACCAGGTGGTGCGCACGCCTTTTGCGTCGAGTTCCTGGTGTTCGTCGGCCTTGTAGCTGGCCACGAAACGCAGGCTGTGCGCGGCCAGGCGGAACGATTCGAGTTCCAGCGCGCCGCCGTTCGTGCGGTCGTTGTAGATGCTGCGCCCGCCGCTGACGCTGCCCTGGCCGCTGGTCTTCAGGGTCGTGTAGCTGCCGTTCGTGTAGGAGGTGATTTCATTGTCGTAGCTGTCATGGTACAGGCGCACCTTGAGGCGCTCGGCGTCGCCCAGGCGCGTCTGCGAGACGAAGTACACGCTTTCCTTGTTCCAGTACGGCCATTGCCAGTAGCGCGCGCCGACGGGATTGGTCGATGGCGGCTGACCCTTTTCGCCATGCTGCTTGTAGTAGCTCAGTGCATACTCGTCGCCCGCCTGCGCGCCATCGGGCGTGTAGCCCACCTTGAACGACAGTTTATGATCCTTGCGGTAGGAATTGTTGCGCATGCCGCCGTCTTCCGTGGCCGTGGGGCGGAAGTCCGACGACAGGGGAAAACCGTCGCTGTCGATATACGACACGCCCGCCTGCAGATACCACAGGCCCTGGTTGGTGCCCACGTTGGCCGACACCTGGCGCTCGCTGCCCGAGCCGAAACCGATGGACGTATCGCCTTCCATCCGCGCGGACGGCTTGCGCGATACCAGGTTGATGGCGCCGCCCAGGGTATTGGCGCCATACGCCACGGAACTGTAGCCCTTGGCCACCTGGATGGCGGCCAGGTCGCTGGTGGTGAAGCGGTTGAAATCGACATAGCCGTCGTACGGCACGTAGACGGGAATGCCGTCGATGTACAGCGGCACCTGGCGCGCATCGAAGCCGCGGATGGCGACGGTTTTCTCGTTGCGCGAATTGGTCGACAGCGACACGCCGGACAGCAGATTCAATGCGTCGCCCACATTGTCGCGGTTAAAGCGGCGCATCTCGGCGCGGCTCACCTGCGCGCCCACCTGTTGTTCCATTTTGCCTGCCTGCTCGCGCTGGCCGATCACCGTCACCGTGCCCAGTACGAACGGCGCCGCCGCATCCACGCCATCGTTTCCCGCCGTTTGCTGCGCCTGCGCCGTCTGTGCCATTTGCGCCAGCGCCAGCATCACGGCGCCTGCCATTACCTGTTTCAACATCGTCTAGATCTTTCCACTTTCGTTATATATCGTCTTATATAGCGATACTCAAAAAAGCGGCCACGCATGCGGTGGCCGTCACCCAACAGCGCAATATACAGACGTATATAGCGATGCTCAAGCGACAAGGCGGGAAACCCCTGCGCAAGTCAATTTTCGAGGCAAATTTTATGCACTGCAGCATTTCGCTGTGCGAACGAATGTTTCACAAAACGGTTGACATGCCAGATTCGGCTAGGCAAACTGATTTCCAGGGAGCCTGAAAATGAATGCAAATATGACAAATATTCAGACCGCAGCAGATCCGGAACTCATCGTCTTCAGCGATGACGAGGAAGGCAAGGACCGCCAGTTCGTCAACGCGCTGGCGCGCGGGCTGGAAGTGCTGCGCTGCTTCCGTCCCGGCGAAGTGTTCCTGTCGAATGCGGACATGGCCAAGCGCACGGGCATCCCGAAACCGACGATTTCACGCCTCACCTATACCCTCACCAAACTGGGCTACCTGAATTACTCGGACAGCCTGGGCAAGTACCAGCTGGGCGCCGGCGTGCTGGCCCTCGGTTACCGCATGCTGTCGAATCTGGACGTGCGCAAGATGGCGCGTCCGCTGATGGAAGAACTGGCCGAACATGCGCAAGCCTCCGTTTCGCTGGGCACGCGCGACCGCCTCAGCATGGTGTACGTGGAAACCTGCCGCAGCAGCGCCAACGTCACGCTGCGCCTCGACGTCGGTTCGCGCATCCCCCTGATGACGACCGCCATGGGCAAGGCCCTGCTGTGCATCCTGCCGCAGGCCGAACGCGACTACCTGATGGACCATGCACGCGTGCACGAGACGGAACGCTGGCCGCGCATCAAGGCCGGCATCGAGCAAGGCTTCAAGGATTACCTGGACCGGGGCTTTTGCATCTCGGCCGGCGAATGGCAGAACGACGTGCACGCCGTGGGCGTGCCCATGCTGGGTGCCGATGGCGAACAGGTGATGGCCTTCAATTGCGGCGGCCCCGCCTTCCTGCTGTCGCGCGAAAAACTCGAGTCCGACCTGGGACCGCGCCTGGTCGCCCTGGTCAAGACAGTGGAAAAAAACCTGGGCCGCGGTTAGACTGCGCGCCCCTCTTAATTACAGTACCGAGGAACCCGATGATACGCGACGAAGAAACCCTGAACATTCTGCTCGACAGTATCGCCCGTTTCGTGCGCGAAGTGCTGGTGCCGAACGAGGCGCTGGTTGCCGAAACGGACACCATCCCACCCGCCATCGTGGCGCAGATGCGCGAACTGGGCCTGTTCGGCCTGTCGATCCCGGAAGCCTACGGCGGCCTGGAACTGAGCATGGAAGAGGAAGTCCGGGTCGCGTTTGAAATCGCCCGCACCTCGCCCGCCTTCCGCTCGCTGATTGGCACGAACAACGGCATCGGCTCGCAAGGCATCGTCATCGACGGCACGGAAGCGCAAAAACAATACTATCTGCCCAAACTGGCGGCCGGCGACATCATCGGCTCGTTCGCTTTGACGGAAGCGGGATCGGGTTCCGACGCCGCGTCCCTGCGCACTACGGCCGTGCGCGACGGCGACTTCTATATCCTCAACGGCAGCAAGCGCTATATCACCAACGCGCCCGAAGCGAGCATTTTTACCGTCATGGCCCGCACCGACCCCGTCAAGCGGGGCGCCTCGGCCATTTCCGCCTTCATCGTGGAAAAGGACACGCCCGGCCTCTCGCTGGGCAAGATCGATAAAAAGATGGGCCAGCAGGGCGCGCATACCTGCGACGTGATCTTCGAGAACTGCCGCGTCCCTGCCGCAAATATCATCGGCGGCAAGGAAGGCGTGGGCTTCAAGACGGCCATGAAAGTGCTCGACAAGGGCCGGCTGCACATCGCCGCCGTCTGCGTGGGCGCGGCCGAACGCATGCTGGCCGACGCCCTGGCGTATGCGATGGAGCGCCAGCAGTTCGGACAGCCCATCGCCGAATTCCAGCTGATCCAGGCCATGCTGGCCGACAGCAAGGCGGAAATCTACGCGGCGCGCAGCATGGTGCTCGACGCGGCGCGCCGGCGCGACAACAAGGAAGACATTTCGACGGAAGCGTCGTGCTGCAAGCTGTTCGCCTCCGAAATGTGCGGCAGGGTGGCCGACCGCTCCGTGCAGATCCACGGTGGCGCCGGCTATATCAGCGAATACGCGGCCGAACGCTTCTACCGCGACGTGCGCCTGTTCCGCATCTATGAAGGCACGACGCAGATCCAGCAAATCGTCATCGCCCGCAACATGATCAAGGCAGCGCAAAAGTGAAGGAGGCCGCCATGGATATTCCCGCCCTGCTGGCCGGCTTGCCGGCGCGCCTGTCGGCCATCCCCGTCCACTGGGCGGCGCGCGCGCCGGACGCGCCGGCGCTGCATGAAGCTGGCCGCAGCTGGACCTATGCGCAGCTGCAGCACAGTGTAGAAAATGCCGCGCAGCTGCTGCGCCAGCTGGACGTGCGCGCCGGCGACCGCCTGATGGTGGTGGGAGAAAACGGCGCGCTGCAGGTGGCGCTGATCTTCGCTTGCGCCAGCATCGATGCGTGGATCGTCAACGTCAACGCGCGGCTGTCGGCGCGCGAAATCGATACCATCGCCACGCACAGTTCCGCGCGGCGCGTGCTGTTCCTGGCTGGCGCCTCGCCGGAAGCGGCCGCGCATGCTGCACGTCTGGGCGCGGCCAGCGCCACGGTCGACGGCATGGGCGAGCTGCTGGTCGGCGACTTGAACGAGACAACTATCGTCGAAGATACGGTCCCCGGCAATGAACAGGTGGCCGCGCTGATCTACACGACAGGCACGACGGGCCAGTCGAAAGGCGTGATGCTCACGCACCGCAACCTGCTATTCATCGCCGCCGTGTCCAGCACCCTGCGGGGATTGAGCAGCACCGACCGCGCCTACGGCGTGCTGCCGATTTCGCACGTATATGGCCTGGCCTCGGTGGCGCTGGGCACCCTGTATGCGGGCGCCGCCCTGTACCTGGTGCCGCGCTTTTCCGTCGACGGTCTGCTCTCGGCCCTGAAAGACGACGAGCTGACCATCGTGCAGGGCGTGCCCGCCATGTACGCCAAGCTGCTGCAAACCCTGGGCGGCGCCGATACCCCGCTGCCGACGAAGCTGCGCTTCGCGTATGCGGGCGGCTCGCCGCTGGCGCCGTCACTCAAGCACGAGGTGGAAAAGCTGCTGGGCACCGCGCTGCACAATGGCTACGGCATGACGGAAAGCGCGCCCACCATCAGCCAGACGCGCCTGGAAGCGCCGCGCGGCGACGACTCCGTCGGCACACCGATACCGGGCGTGGAGGTGCGCGTGGTGAGCGTTGACGGCCTTGACGTGGCACCGGGCGAACCGGGCGAATTGTGGATACGCGGGCCGAACGTCATGGCCGGCTATTACCGCGAACCGGCCATGACGGCGGCCACCATGCGCGATGGGGGCTGGCTCAATACGGGCGACATGGCGCGCCAGGATCCCGACGGCGCCCTCTTCATCGTCGGCCGCACCAAGGAGCTGATCATCCGCTCCGGCTTCAATGTGTATCCGCTGGAAGTGGAAACGGCCCTGAACGCCCACCCGTCCGTGGTGCAGTCGGCTGTGGTGGGCCGCACCGTGGCCGATGGCAACGAGGACGTCATCGCCTACGTGGAGCTGGACCCGCGCCAGCCCGCCAGCGTGGCACAATTGCAGGCCTGGCTGGCGCAGACCCTGTCGCCGTACAAATGCCCGTCCGCCATCATCGTCATGGACGCGCTGCCGGCCGCCGCCACGGGCAAGATTTTAAAGGGGCAGCTGCGGCAAATGGCGCAGAATGCACGATAAGTTGACCATGTAGTACCAGAACCGACAATAAAACCAAGCCACATCACCGGAGGAGACACGATGAAACGCACCTATACACGCATCGCCATGGCAGCACTGGTTGCCAGCGCCTGGATGACGCAGGCCAGCGCCGACGAATTCCTGGTCGGCGCGGAAATCCCGCTGACGGGCAACCTGGCGCGTGTCGGCGCCGGCATGCAGGAAGGCATCATGGTCGCGGCCGAAGTCTTCAACAAGACCAACGGCAAGCACACCATCAAGATCATCACCGTCGACGACGAATCGGCGCCCGCCAAGGCCATCGCCGCCGTGGAAAAGCTGGCCAGCCAGGGCGTGGTGGCCATCACGGGCGGCTATGGCTCGAACAATATCTCGCCCGCCTCGGACACGGCGAACAAACTGGGCCTGGTCTACATCACCTCGGGCGGCGTGGACGACAGCCTGGTGAGCAGCGGGCGCAAGAATTTTTTCCGCATCAATAACACGGCCGGCTACGAAAAAGCCATGCTGGGACTGCTGCAAGACGTGGGTGCCAAGTCCGTCTCCATCGTGTATTCGACCAAGGACGCCACCACGGGCCTGGCGAAGGACGTGGAAAAAGCCCTGGCAGCCAAGGGCGTGAAAGTGACGACGCACTCGTTCGACCCGGCGATTACGGACTTCAAGCCCATCATCAACAAGATCAAGCTGCAGGACAAATCGGAAGTGGTGGCCATGGTCGGCTATGAAAACGACTATGTGGGCATCATCCGCGCCGCCCGCGTCCTGAAGCCGAAGATCAAGGCCATGGTGGGCGTGTGGTCGCTGGCCACGCCGAAAATGGCGGCCGACTTCCCCGACCTGATGCCAAATGTGTTCGGCACGGCCCTGCTGCCCTTCCCCACGGAATTCAAGACGGCCGACGGCAAGGCGTTCAGCGACGCCTACAAGCAGCTGTACAAGAAGGAGCCGGACTACCTGGGCCAGTTTGGCTATGTGCAGTCGATGCTGCTGTTCGAAGCCATCGCGCGCGCGGCCGACAAGGGCACCATCAAGAAAGGCGGCGTGGCCGAGGAAATGCGCAAGACGGACCGCGAAACCCTGATCGGCCGCGTGCAGTTCGCCGCCAACGGCGACAACCAGAACTTCGTGCACCGCATGGCGCAGCACCAGGACAAGAAAGTGGTGATCGTCTGGCCGAAGGAACACGCAACGGGCAAGCTGGCCTATCCAGCCCTGCCCTGGTAGGCAGCCTCCCGCTGCGCACGCGCGCGTCCGCCCGGGCGCGCACCGATGAACGGCAGCCCTGGCGCATCTTCGCGATGCCCTTCGGCTGCCTGACGGGATGACGACATGACAGAATTAATCTTGCAGGCCCTGTATTCGGGCTTGCTGCAGGGCGGCTCCTACGCCCTGATCGCACTGGGACTGGCGCTGGTCTTCGGCACCATGAAAGTGATCAACCTGGCGCACGGCGAACTGGTGCTGCTGGCCGCCTACATCGCCTACAGCGTCGAATCGGGCCTGGGACTCGGTCCCATATTCGCCATTCCCATCGCGCTGGTGATCGTCAGCCTGACGTCCGTGGGCGTGTACCTGATCGTCAGCCGCATCAAGAAGGACCGCGAAATCAATTCGCTGATCCTTACCTACGGCATCGGCGTCATCCTCACCAATTTCATCCTGCTCGTGTGGAAGGCCGACATCCGCTCGACGTCGTCCAGCTGGCTGCAGGAAGGGTTTGAAATCGGCCCGTTTTTCAGCATGCGCAGCGAAGTGATTTTCTTTGGCGTCAGCCTGGTGCTGATGGCGGCGCTGTGGCGCTGGCTGTCCACCAGCTGGTATGGCCGCGCCGTGCGCGCCGTCTCCAGCAACCGCGACGCGGCCAAGCTGATGGGCATTGACCCGGGCCGCACGGAACTGGTGTCGTTTCTCGTCGCCGGCATCCTGGCCGCCTTCGCGGGCGTCGCCCTGTTCAGCTATGGCGTGATCCAGCCGGCCTACGGCGGCGCGCTGACGGTGAAAGCCTTCATCATCACGGTATTGGCCGGCATCGGTTCCATTCCCGGCGTGCTGCTGGCCGCCGTGCTGCTGGGCGTGGCCGAGGCGCTGACCGTCACCCTCGCCAGCTCCGCGCTGCAGGAATTATCGGGCATGGTGCTGTTCCTGCTGGTGCTGTTCATCATGCCGAACGGCTTGTTCGGCGCACAACGGAGGCGCGGATGAAGCGCTCGACACTGATTTCCACGGCGGGCCTGCTGCTGGCCGCGTATATCGTCGTGCCGCTGGCCCTGGGCGCCAACCAGTATGTGATGAGCATGGTGGTGGCGGCCCTGATCATCGGCGGCGTGGCCATGTCCTGGGCCCTGCTGGGCAACCTGGGCGGCATGGTCAGCTTCGGTCACGCAGCCTTCTTTGGCGTAGGCGCGTATGTCTCCGCGCTGGCCACCGTGAAACTGGGCTTGCCCGTGTTTGCCGCCATGCTGCTCGGTGGCGCGGGCGCGGCCATCGCCGCCGTCATCATGCTGCCCGTGCTGCGCCTGCGCGGTCCGTATTTTGCGCTGGCCATCCTCGCCTACGCCCACATCTTCCGCATCCTGGCCACGGAATGGAGTTCCGTCACGGGCGGCGCCGGCGGCATCAACAATATCCCGGCCTTGCCCACCGTCTTCGGCTTCGACCTGGCCAGCAAGACGGGCGCCTACCTGGTGGTGCTGACCTTGGTGGTGGCGTGCGCGTTTGCCTACAGCCGCATCCGCGCCAGTCACTACGGCATCGCCCTGCGCGCCATGCACGACAGCGAAGACGCCACGCGCGTCGTCGGCGTGAACAGCACCCTGCTGAAAGGCGCCATGCTGCTCGTGTCGGCCTTCATGGCGGGCCTGTTCGGCGCCTTCAACGCCCACTACATCAATTTCCTGGAACCGGACTACGCCTTCAACAGCCTGTGGGTGACCTTGCCCATCGTGGCGGCCATCTTCGGCGGCTACCGCACGATACTCGGGCCCGTGCTGGGCGCCGTGGTGGTCTACCTGGTCGACCAGCTGATTTTCAAGTCGCTGATCCCCACGGGCCACCAACTGGTGCTGGGCGTGCTGCTGGTGGCGATGATCGTCTTCAGTCCGAACGGCTTGCTGCCGCTGCTGCGCAAACTCGTCAAAGCGAAGGAAAAAGCACATGCTTGAACTCGATAATGTGTCCGTGCGCTTCGGCGGCCTGACGGCCGTCGATTCCGTCACCCTGAAGGTAGGCAGCCACGACGTGATCGGCCTGGTGGGCGCGAACGGCGCCGGCAAGACCACCCTGTTCAACGCCATTTCCGGCCTGGTGCGCCCCACCAGCGGCGGCATCCGCTTCGAGGGGCGCGACATCATGGCCACGCCCATGTACCAGCGCGCGCGCCTGGGGCTGGGCCGCACCTTCCAGATCCCGCAGCCCATGCATGAATTGACGGTGCGCGAAAACCTCGTCGTGGCGCAGCGTTTCGGCACCGGCAAGGTGGATATGCGCAAGATCGATGAAATCCTCGACTTCACGAGCCTGGCGGACAAGGCGCAGCGCGACGCGGCCAGCGAACTGGCGCTGACGGAATTGAAGGCGCTGGAAGTGGCCAAGGCGCTGGCGACGAACCCGAAACTGCTGCTGCTCGACGAAGTGCTGGCGGGACTGGAAACGAATGGCAAGCGCCGTTTCATGGGCATGCTCAAGGACTTGCACGCCGCCTTTGGCGTGGGCATCGTCATGATCGAGCACGATATCGAAACCATCAGCAATCTGTGCCAGCGCGTGGCCGTGCTCAATTTCGGCCAGCTGATCGCCGACGGCACGCCCGATGCGGTCTTCCGCAACCCGGCCGTCATCGAAAGCTACACGGGAGCCGCGCATGCTTAACATAGAGAATCTGCGCGCCGGCTATGGCGCCATCAATGTGCTGTGGGATGTGTCGCTGTCCATCCAGAAGGGCAAGCTGACCACCATCATCGGCCCGAACGGGGCCGGCAAGACCACTCTGCTGCGCGCCATCATGGGCTTGCTGCCCGTGGGCGCGGGCAGCATCGCGCTCGATGGCACGCCCATCAACGGCACGCCGACGTGGAAGATGAGCGACGCGAGGGTCACGATGATACCCGAGGGGCGCATGACGTTCCGCGACATGAGCGTGGAAGAAAACCTGATCATGGGCGCCTTTCCGAAGGAGCACCGCAGCCACATGCCTGCGCGCCTGGCGGAAGCCTACGCCATGTTCCCGCGCCTGCACGAGCGCCGCAGGCAGCTGGCAGGGTCCCTGTCCGGCGGCGAGGCGCAGATGCTGGCCATGGCGCGGGGCTTGATGTCGGATCCGTCGCTGCTGATCATCGACGAACCGTCGCTGGGCCTGGCGCCGCTGGTGGTCAACGAGCTGTTCGAGATCCTCGCGCGCCTGAACGACGGCAAGCGCACCATCATCCTCGTCGAGCAGAACACGGCGCGCGCCGTCGGCGTGGCCGATCACGTCTACCTGATGCAAAGCGGCAAGGTGGCGCTGTCGCAGGCGGCCTCAGAGGTCGACCTCGAGCACCTGCATGCGCTCTACTTTGCGCGCTAATCGGCGGCAAACACCAGCCCCGGCATCTTCGCCACGCAATCGAGGTTCAAGGGCGCGCGCGGGTCGCGCAGGAATGCCAGTGTCAGCTGTCCGCCGCAGCGGTTGAACATGGCGCCATGCGCCTGGCCCGGTATCTGCACGAAGCGCGCGTTGGGCATGCTGCGCAGCAGGCGCCGGCCCCAGGCTGGCGGCGTCACGGGATCGAATTCGCCGGCCAGGATCAGCACCGGCACGTCGCTTTTCACGGCATCGTTTGCCTGCGCCGCAGCCGCTGCAACGCGCCAGGCGCCGCACATCCCCGGCGTCGCCGTGCGGTTATCCGCGCCGCCCAGCCCCAGGGCCGGCGCCACTTGCGCGGCCATGCGGTCGGGCTGCTCGAACGGCATCTCCTCGCCGCACCAGATCGACAGGCGCAGTCCCCAGTTGAAGCTGGAAGGAGCGCTGCGCAGCAATGGCAGCAAGCCTTGCGGACGGTGCGAAGGCCGGTTTGACGGGCAGTGTGTCCGGCGCGGCGGCGCAGGGCTGCGCCGCTGTTACCAAACACGCGGCGGCAAGCATGGAACGGCGAAATGGAAGCAAGGAACCTCCTCGGCAGCATGGGCATACGACAGGATGGAATGGCACACCGTCCACTCATTTAGTTGCCAGATTACCACGCAATCGCGGCCCTGGCCGCAAGAATCTGCTACCGGGCCGGGGCGCAGTTCGACCGGCCTGCGGCCGTCACTCGTCGTCCTCGTCCTCGTCATCGGCCAGCTTGTCAAACACCTGCAGCTCGGCCTTGCTCAATCCCGTCATCACGAAGGGATCATCGGCAGGAAAACGGCCAGTATCGACCAGCATGCGCAGCTTGCTCAAGCGATCGCCCAGCGCCAGCGCTTGCGCCTGCGGATCGGCGTGGTCATCGGCGCCGGCCTGCCCGATCGCGCGGGTCACGGACTCGGGAAACTCCCATAATTCGGCGATCCGTACCGACAAGAGGCGCGCTTGCGCAAACACCTGGGCAATGAAGGCGTCCGATTGCGGAAAGGCATCGGGCGCGTGCATCTGGTCGATCAGGCGGAACGCCACCACCAGGCCCACATTGGCCATCAGCCCCGCCAGATAGGCGTCGAAGGCGTTGGCCTGCATTGCGGGCGCGACCAGGTTGGCCGCCAGCGCGCATTTCTCGGACTGGCGCCAGATCAGCGGCGCCGTGCGTATGGTCAACCCGCCGCTTTGCATGCTGACGATGGGGCGGAAGGCGACGCGGGCGAGCAGCATGCGCATGCCGTTTTGCCCCAGCAGCATGATGGCGCCTTCCATATTGTTGATCGACGGGCTGGCGTTGTAGCGCGAATGGTAGCGGGGCCGGTTCGCTTCGCGGTAGACCTCGGCGACCAGCGGCACGTCCTGCGCCAGCTGGCGCGACAGCTCGGCCGCGCTCATGTTTTCGTTTTGCAAGGTACGCATCAACTGCGGAATGATGGCCGGGATGCGCGGCACCAGCGCGGCGCCGGCGATCGGTTCACTGGCCAGGCGCGTCAATTCGTCCAGAATCTGCTGTTCGGCCTGCGCTGTCGCCTGCGCCGAACCCGCGGCCGCCAGCCAGCGGTAGTAGATGGCATCGATTTCGGTGATGGTGGCTGGCTGCCGTGTCATCTCGGGCGCCGCCGCTGCCGTGACTGGCGCAAGCTTGCTTTTTTCGCCGCCGTTCAGTAATTTTCCTATCCAACCCATTTTGCTTTTCCAGCCCTATATGCATCACTATCGCGACATCCGCTGCGCGATTTTACTTGATGACAGCCGTGCCGGTGCGGCGGGCGTGGCCGCCTTGGTCCACCTGCCGCAAAGTGCTACAGTGGCGCTCTCGCAGTTCCCCTCTTTGCAAGGTAAATCATGAGCAACATGCTGGCCCGCTACGTCACCACCCAGGCGTACAACAACGCCTGGAGCAACCACCGCCTGCTGAAAGCCTGCGGCGAGCTAAATCTGGCCGAATTCCAGGCGACGCGCGTCAGTTTTTTTCCCACCATCCAGTTCACCCTGAACCACATCCTCACATGCGACTGGTTTTATCTCGACGCGCTGGAGCGCGAGCTGCGCGGCGAGGCGCCGCATGCCGACTGCTATGCCTTCTTTGAACAGGACGAGCCATTTACCGACTGCGCCACGCTGCAGGCGGCCCAGCATGCATCCGACGCGCGCCTGATCGCCCACTGCCGCAGCCTGTGCGACACCGACCTGGCGCGGCCCGTGACGATCCTGCGCGACACGCCGCAAGTCGATACGCGCCAGCGCATGCTCGCGCATTTGTTCCAGCACCAGATCCACCACCGGGGGCAAGTGCACGCCATGCTGGCCGGCACGCGCATCGCGCCGCCCCAGCTCGACGAATTCTATTGCGCCGGCGAAGCGGGCGAGCGGGCGCAGGATTTTGCGGAACTGGGGTGGACGGAAGACGACGTCTGGGGACTGCGTTGACGCCTTCCTCGCTCATGCTCCCACACGATCCCATGCCAGACCTCGACCGCCTTCAGTTGTTCCCGCCCTCCAGCGCCGACCTTCCCGCTTTGCTGGCCTTCGAACTGGAAAACCGCGCGTATTTTGAAAACTGGGTTACGGCGCGCGCGCCGTCCTATTACCACCAGGAAGCCATCGCCGCCGCCATCGAACAGGCGCAGCGCGAACGCCAGCAAGACCAGGCTTACCAGTACCTCGCCAAGCTGGACGGGCAGATCATCGGCAGGGTCAACCTGACGGCCGTCACGCGTCCCTATTTCAACAAGGCGACGCTCGGCTACCGCATCGGCGAACGGTTCGGCGGACGCGGCTACGCCACGCGCGTGGTGGCCCTGCTGCTGGAAGAGGCTTTCGGCACACTGGAACTGTGGCGCCTGGAAGCGACGGCGCGGCCGCAAAACCTGGGCTCGGTCGCCGTCATGCAGCGCAACGGTTTTCACCAATATGGCCGTTCGGAAAAAGCCATGCGCTTCCAGGATGCCTGGTCGGACTTGCTGTACTTTGAACGGCGCAAGGAACACGCGGGCGCCTAAAAAAAACCGAGCAACTGCTCCATAAAGCAGGCAATCCTCACCTGATGTTGTAAAATAGGCAAATTTGGCGCGACGTCGGCCATGTCGCTTGCCAGCCTTTCGCGCACGCGGATGCACTCACACTCAGGGAACAACATGCGCAATACAGACAAGAAAGCCTACCTCGTCGGCGGCGGCATCGGCTCGCTGGCCGCGGCCGCCTTCATGATACGCGACGGCGGCATGCAAGGCAGCAACATCACCATTTTCGAAGCGTCGCCCGTGACCGGTGGCAGCCTCGATGGCGGCGGCAATGCCGAAGATGGCTATACCCTGCGCGGCGGGCGCATGCTGACCACCGACAATTACGAGTGCACCTGGGACTTGTTCAGGAGCATCCCCTCGCTCGAGCATGCGGGCCAGAGCGTCTACGACGAAACCGTCGCCTTCAACGAACTGCACCTTCCCCACTCGCGCGCGCGGCTGGTCGACCGCAACCGTTTCAAGGTCGACGTCAGCAGCATGGGCTTTTCCATGCAGGACAGGCTGGAACTGCTGAAGCTGGCGGAAGCGGACGAAGACACACTGGGCAGCAGCGCCATTACGGACTGGCTCTCGCCCGCATTCTTCGACACCCGGTTCTGGACCATGTGGGCCACCACGTTCGCCTTCCAGCCCTGGCACAGCGCCGTCGAGTTCAAGCGCTACCTGCACCGCTTCATGCTGGAGTTTTCGCGCATCGAAACCCTGGCCGGCGTCAAGCGCACCGTCTACAACCAGTACGATTCGCTGGTGCGCCCGCTGGTCGCCTGGCTGCAGGCGCAAGGCGTGAACCTCATCATGGATTGCACGGTGACCGATATCGAGGTGCAAGAATCCGATGGCCGCCTGAGCGCCACCGCCATTGCCTGCCAGCGCCGCGGCCTGGCCGACGTGGTCCCCGTCGCCGCGGACGACCTGGTGTTTTTCCAGAATGCCTCGATGACGGATGCGTCCAGCTATGGCAGCATGCACCGCGCGGCCGCCAGGCGCACGAAGCACGACAGCCATGGCTGGCGCCTGTGGGAAAAGCTGGCCGAGGGACGCCCGCAACTGGGCCGTCCCGCCGCCTTCAACAGCAGCATCCCCGAATCGTACTGGGCCTCGTACACGGTCACCTTGAAGGACGGCGCCTTCTTTGACAGGATGGAGCGCTTCACGGGCAACAGCGCGGGCACGGGCGGCCTCGTCACCTTCAAGGACAGCAACTGGCTCATGTCCATCGTGCTGGCGCACCAGCCCCATTTCGCCGGCCAGCCCGCGGGCGTGCAAGTATTCTGGGGCTATGCGCTGCACCCTGATCGCATCGGCAACTTCGTCGCCAAGCCCATGTCCGACTGCAGCGGCGAGGACATCCTGCGCGAGCTGTGCGGACACCTGAACTTCGACCTCGACATCATGGCCACGGCGAACTGCATTCCCTGCCGCATGCCGTACATCACCAGCATGTTCATGCCCCACGCGAAGAGCGACCGTCCCCTGCCCGTGCCGGCCAACTCCGTCAACCTGGCCTTCGTCAGCCAGTTCGTGGAAATCGCCGACGATGTCGTCTTCACCGTGGAATACTCGGTGCGCGCGGCGCAGACGGCCGTCTACCAGTTGCTGGGCGTGCAGCGCGCAGTGCCGCCCATCCACGCGCACGACAAGTCGCTGAAGGTCAAGCTGGACGCCGTCATCAAGGCGTTCAAATAGCCGCACTTTCCGGCATCAACGCCGTTTTCAGGCTATCGGCCGCGACTTTGTGGCAGCGCAAGGCACCGTGATAATGGACTGATAACGTCAAGGTTCGGGAATCTTATCTATCTTGCAAAGTCCAACATGAAAGTGCGGCTACGCCTGTTCGAACATGTGCTGCTGGTGCTGGCATTGGCCGTCGTCATCTTTGCCGCCGCCATCGTGCTGGCACGCATGACGCAGTGGGCGGAAGCGCAGGAATTGCCCGTCTACCTCGTGCAGGGCATGCACCTGGTGGGCAAGGTGCTGTTTTTCCTGGATGGCTGCATCGTCATCGCCGTCAGCAGCATTTTGGCCGCCCGGCTGTTCCGCCTGCTCACCAAGGAGGATTTATGAACGACCTTCACTACCTGTTCACGCTCCGGCATCCGCGCCGCTTCTGGTGCAGCGCCATCGCCATCGCCGTGGCCTCGGCCATCCTGCTGGGTCCATGGCTCGACAGCATTCCCTGGCTGGTGGCGATCCCCTTCGTGGCTGGCGGCTTGCTGGTAGCGCTCGGCGAGCTGTGGGACGAGATGCACGGCAAGCGCCGGCGCAACGGCGACGACGACGCGCATGCGCCGTGCCGGCATCCCTGAGACAGAGTGATGCGTGCACGCAACAATGGTCACGCCATCGGCCGCGCCTGCGTTGATTTAAGACTGGCTTCAGCCTTGCCGTGCATCGTGATATGGCGCCAGCAGCAATGGCGCGTCCCTTCACCCTCACGGGCACTGCCCAGCGAAAGAGCCGAGATGAGCACATGGATGCGCGCCAACAAAGGTTTTTTGATGTTCCTCCTGCTGTTCGGCGTGTTCCGCACGGCCGTGGCGGACTGGAATCCCATACCGTCGGCGTCGATGCGCCCCAACCTGCTCGAAGGCGACGTGGTCTTCGTCAACCGCCTCGCCTTCAACCTGAAAGTGCCGCTCACCGATATCGTGCTGCAGCGCCTGGGCGAACCGCAGCGGGGCGACATCGTCACCTTTTCCTCGCCGAAAGACGGTACGCGCCTGATCAAGCGCATCGTCGCCCTGCCCGGCGACACGGTGGAAATGCGCAATGAGCAGCTGGTCATCAATGGCCAGCCCGCCCAGTACACGGCGCTCGACACGGCCCCTGAAACCATCGCCCACGTGGGCCAATTGACGGCGCAACGCATCAATGAACGCAACCAGACCGAGCAGCACCGCATCCAGGTCTTGCCGCAAATCGCGGGCGCGGCGCGCAGCTTTGCCCCCGTAACGGTGCCAACCGACCATTTCCTCATGCTGGGCGATAATCGCGACAACAGCGCCGACTCGCGCTACTTCGGCTTCGTGCCGCGCGCGTTGCTGATCGGCAAGGCCGAGCGCATCCTCGTGTCGGCCAATATCCAGGAGCATTGGCAGCCGCGGCTGCAGCGCTTCGGCATGAAGCTGGAATAAACCTCCCTCCTGCAACGGCGCCATGCTTTTCGGTTAGCATGGCGCATCATGCAAAATTTTTCCTCAGCCAGCCTGCGGTCCGCCAGCGACGATCTTGCCCTCGATCAGCTGGCACAGTTCCTGCGGCGCCATCCCGACGTGCTGCTGCTGACGGGCGCCGGCATCAGCACGGCGTCCGGCATACCCGATTACCGCGACACGCAAGGCGTACGGCGCGGCAATGCACCCGTGCAAGGTCCCGATTTTCGCCGCCAGGAAGCCGTGCGCCGCCGCTACTGGGCGCGCAGCATGGTGGGCTGGCCAACCCTGGCGCGGGCCGTGCCGAATCCCGGCCACCTGGCCATCGCGCAACTGGCCCGGCGCAGGAGAATAGGCGGCCTGGTCACGCAAAACGTGGATGGCCTGCATCAGCAAGCGGGCAGTACCGCCGTCACGGAGTTGCACGGCAGCATACATGGCGTGGTCTGTCTCGATTGCCGGGCCCGCCACACGCGCCGCCTGATCCAAGATCAGCTCGAACACGACAATCCGCAGCTGCTGGGCGCCACGGCCACGCCGGCGCCCGATGGCGACGCCTTGCTGGAGCCGTCGCAGCTGGCCACCTTCCACCTGCCTGTCTGCCCCCGCTGCGGCGGCACCCTGCAGCCCGACGTGGTGTTTTTCGGCGATGGCGTACCCGCCGCCTGTGCGGCCGAAGCCGAAAGCAAGATGCACGAAGCCGGCGCCCTGCTGGTGGTGGGCTCGTCCGTCATGGTGTATTCCAGCTTTCGCCTGTGCCGCATGGCGGCCGAAACGGGCAAGCCCGTGGCCGCCATCAACCTGGGCAAGACGCGCGCCGACCATTTGCTGGCCTTCAAGACGGAAGCGCCGGCACAGGACATCTTGCCTGCATTAACGGCCATGCTGGACTGATCCCGCCTCTGCGGTGCGTTACTCTCGCTATACTGTGAGATTAACGAGGAGAATTCATGCTGGAACTGTTGAGTGAACACGCCTGTTTTGGCGGAGTACAACGCTTTTATCGCCACGACGCGCAAGCCATCGGCTTGCCCATGCGTTTCTCGGCCTTCATTCCCGATACGGCGCCAGGCAGCGTGGCCGCCACCAAACGCCCCGCCCTGTTTTACCTGGCGGGTCTGACTTGCACGGAAGAAACGTTCATGATCAAGGGCGGCGCGCAGCGCGTGGCCGCGGAAGAAGGCTTGATCCTGATCGCCCCCGACACCAGCCCCCGTGGCGCGAACATCGCGGGCGAGAGCGACTCCTGGGATTTCGGCGTGGGCGCGGGCTTTTACGTGGACGCCACCAAGGCGCCGTGGAGCAGCCACTACCGCATGTACAGCTACATCCTGGAATTGCGCGCCCTGCTGGAGCAGGAACTGGCGATCGACGCGCAGCGCACGGGCATTTTCGGCCACTCGATGGGCGGCCACGGCGCGCTGGTGCTGGCCTTGCGCAACCCGGACCTGTTCCGCTCCGTTTCCGCCTTCGCCCCCATCGCCGCACCGAGCCAATGTCCGTGGGGCAAGAAAGCGTTCACGGGCTACCTGGGCAGCGACGAGGCCAGCTGGCAGCAATACGACGCCAGCGCGCTGATGCGCGGCCTGCAGGGCCAGCCGCCGCTGTTCCCCGAAGGCATCTTGATCGACCAGGGCCTGGCCGACAAGTTCCTGCCCGAGCAACTGTGCCCCGAGGTGTTCGAAGCGGCGTGCCGGGACGCCGGCCAGCCTTTGCAGCTGCGCCGCCATGCCGGCTATGACCACGGCTATTACTTCATCGCCAGCTTCATGGAAGAGCACGTGCGCTTCCATGCGAAGAACTTGCGCGCCGCCTGAGCCGCTGCGCTACTGCGCCGTGCTGGTATGCCCGTTGAAATGGCGCGTGTACCAGTCCGTCGCCAGCAAGGCGGCCTGGTGGCGCGTGTCGGGGCCGCCAGGGGCGGCGATCTGTTCCAACTGTTTGTCGCAGCGCAAGGTGGCGAACGCCATGCGGTTCAGGCCAGCCACGTCGGGGTCGCGCCCGCCCACGATCAGCAGGGACGGCACGCGCACGTTTTCCAGCGCCGCCTTGCCGGCCATTTCCACCTGGCCATCGCACACGGCCAGCGCGGCGATTTCCGCGCTGCGCCAGGCCGCCAGCTGCATCACGACGGCCGCGCTGGTGCCATAGCCATACAGGCCGCAGGGCAAGCGCCGCGTGGACGGGTCGAGCTGCAGCCAACCCAGGGCTTTTTCCAGCTGGCGCGCCAGCAGCACGATATCGCTGCGCACGAAATACGCGTGGCCATTGCTGCCGCCGCCAGGCTCGACGCCGCCCTGGTCGAAGCGCAGGGTGGCGATGCCCGCCCGCAAAAAATCCTGGGAAGTGGCGTGACTGGAAGCGCCCAGGTAGTCGCTGTCGGCGCCTGCACCGTGGGCAAACAGGACGATGCCCACCGGCCGTTCGGGCATTTCAAGCACGCCATCCATTTGAAGTTCATCGGCCGTAATGCTGACAAATTGTTCTTGCATGGTTGCCTCCGCAATCGAGCTGGGATCAAGCTAAAGCTGAAGTCAAGCTGTACGCTGATTTTACGCTGATCTCGCCGGGCCGGGGACAGCCTGCGTGCCCCGGGCGGCTAACTTCAGTGTAGCAGCCCGCGGCCATTCCTGCGCAGCCGTTCGCGCATCGTCACCGGCAAGGCAGGACTATACGGCGCCGTGCCGGTCCAGCCCCTTCAGCACGGCTTCCGGGCGGATTGGCAAATGCCGCACGCGCGACGCCACGGCGGCGAAGATGGCGTTGCCGATGGCCGGTGCCACGGCCGTCGTGGGCGGTTCGCCCATGCCCGTCGCCGTGTGCGTGCTGGCAACGAATTCGATATCGAGCTCGGGCACGTCGGCCATGCGCAGGGGCGTGTAGGTATTCAGGTTGGTATCCTTCACTTCGCCGTTCAGGAAAGCCGTGCCTTCATGCAAGGCCATGCTCACGCCCCACAGGGCGCCCCCTTCCGCCTGCGCCAGCGCGCCATCGGGGTCGACGATGCTGCCCGCATCGATCACCATGAACAATTTTTCGACTTTCACCATGCAAGTGCTGCGGTCTACCTTGACCCGGGCGACGCACGCCGTCCAGGTGGGCATGTCGCGTTCCTGGCCGAACGTGGCGGCGATGCCCAGGCCCGTGTCGGGCGGCATGGCCTTGCCCCAGCCAGCCTTGTCCGCCACGCGCTGCAGCACGTGGGCCAGGCGCGCGGCGCCGCCGACGGCGTTCGGCGCGCTGCCCGCATTGCGGCCCGACGCCTGCAGCAAGGACAGGCGGAACGCCAGCGGATCGACCTTGGCCGCCTGCGCCGCCTCGTCCATGAAACTTTCCACAGCCCAATTCGTCCAGCCGGGACCCACGGAGCGCAGCCAGCCGGGGCGGAAACTGCTGTTGGCCAGGTCGTTCGACACGGCCCGCACGCGCTGCGCGCCCACCGCATACCAGTGGTCGGCGCCGGCGATGGCGAACGGATCATACGGATGGCCCTGCTTATCCTTGGCCAGGAAGGCGGGAATCATGGCTTGCGTGGGCCAGCCCGCGCTGGCCTCGTGCACCATCGCCGACACCTTGCCCGCGTCGTCGAACGCCATGCGCACATGCTGCACGGACGGCGAACGGGGCGAATCGAAGCGGGCATCGTCGGCCCGCGTGCAGATCATCTTGACGGGGCGCCCCACGGCTTGCGCCGCCAGGGCGGCCGGCACGCAATAATCGCCATTCAGGCGCCGCCCGAAACCGCCGCCCAGCAGATAGGTGTGCAGCATGACCTTGCTCTCCGGCACCTTCAGCGCTTGCGCCAGCACGGGCAGGATCAACGATTGCCACTGGTTGCCCGCATGAATGTGCCAGACGCCGTCGATTTCCTGCGCCAGGGCATTCACGGGTTCCAGCTGGAAATGCAGCACGGTGCTGGTCGTGTAGTGGCGCTCCAGTTGCAGGCTGGCATCCTTGAACGCTTGCTCCACGCCATCATCATCGACCACGCGCGCGCCCAGGCTGGCATCGGCCAGCTGCTTGGTGGCGTAGTTGAGGATATCCTGCTCCGCCACGTGGGCCGCCGCGCCGGCCCGCCATTTCACTTGCACCAGCTCGGCCGCGCGCACGGCGGCCGCATACGTTTCGGCCACCACCATGACCCAGCCGGGCACCGTGCCGCTGGGATCTTGCAAGGCGAACGAACGCAGGTAGCCCTTGACCTTTTTCGCGGCCGCATCATCGATGGACACCACTTTCGCGCCGTAGCGCGTGGGCGGAATCTTCGGGCGCGCATACAGCATGCCCTCGACGTGCGCATCGATGCCGTACACGGCCGCGCCATTGAGTTTCGCGGGAATGTCGAGCGCCTGCACATGCCGGCCGATCAGGCTGCGCTGCTGCGGCGTTTTCAGCACGATCGCTTTCAATTGTTCCGGCGTGTACTGGCGCGCCAGTTTGCCACGGCGCACGATGTCGCCATAGCTGATCGACCTTCCCCGGCCATGCACGACGCCCAGCCTGGCGTGGCAGGCGGACACGGGCACGCGCAGCAGGCGCGCGCCCTCCTCGACCAGCGCCAGGCGCCCGGCCGCACCGGCACGGCTGAGCGGGTCGAAATTCTGCCAGACGGACCAGCTGCCGCCCGTCACCATCAAACCCCATTTCGGGTCCGTGTCCACATAATGCAGGCGTACCTTGCTCCAGTCCGCTTCCAGTTCCTCGGCGACGATGCGCGCCAGGGCCGTACCGATATGCTGGCCCATTTCCGCCTTGGCGATATTGACGGTGATCATGCCATCGCGGCCGATCTGGAACCAGATGCTGGGGTCGAACACGGGCGCGGCCGGCTTGGCGGGCGGCACGCGTGCCACCTTGCTGTCGGCCAGGGAACTGTCGGCGCGCAGGAAGGCCAAAGTAAACCCCGTGCCGGCGGCGGCGATCAGGAAACCGCGCCGGCCCAGCGAGCTGGGACGGGCAGCAGAATTTTCTTTCGGCAACTTAAACACCGGGCGCCTCCTGCATGCCGGCCGCCAGCTTGATCGCCTTGCGGATACGCACATACGCCATGCAGCGACACAGGTTGCCGCTCATGACGGCATCGATATTCGCATCCGTCGGTTGCGGATAATCTTTCAACAAGGTGGCCGCCTGCATGATCTGGCCCGATTGGCAATAGCCGCACTGGGGCGCCTGCGTGGCCAGCCACGCCCGCTGCAAAGGATGCGTGCCATCGGGCGAGAGGCCTTCGATGGTGGTGATGGCGCAGCCGGCCACGGCGGCAATCGGCGTAATGCACGAACGCATGGCGCGGCCATCCACGTGCACGGTGCAGGCGCCGCACATGCCGATGCCGCAGCCAAACTTCGTGCCCTTCAAGTTGACTTCATCGCGCAGCACCCACAGCAAGGGCGTCTCGGCGTCGGTCTCGGTGCCGAAGGGCTGGCCATTCACGGTAATGTTATACATAAGAAACTTTCAAGAATTACTTGCCGGCGCGCGTGCGCGCCACGGCCGCTTCCAGGTTCGTCCAGGCCGGCTGGTGGCTGCGGCTGCGGCGCAGATAGGCGGCCAGCTGGGCCACGTCATTGTCCGTCAGCGAGGCGGCAAAGCCGGGCATCAGCACGCCGGGCATGGCCGCATCCTTGCTGATGCCGTGCAATATCACCTGGATCAGGTTGGCGGGATCGGGCGCGCTGACGGCGCTGTTCAGGCTCAGTTCCGGGCGCAGGGCCACGGGCCGGCCATCGCTGTTCGAGTGGCACGACGCGCAGGCGGCCACGTACAGGCTGGCGCCACGGTCGTTGTCGACCAGGCTGACCCTCTGCGAGCGGGCGATGCCGGCCTTCACCACGGCATCCGTATCGACCTGGCGTTGTTCAGCGCCGGCCACGCCGGCAAAATATACGGACAGCGCGCGGATATCGCTATCGGGCGAGGCGCCCATGCCTTCGTGCACGACGGCCGACATGGGTCCTGCCGCCACGCCGTGCAGGGCCGTCGCGCCCGTGCGCAGGAAGGCGTACAGCTCGTCCTGCGTCCATGGCAAGGGGGCCGTGTTGGCGCTGGTCAAGGCCGGCGCATACCAGTGGTCGATGGCCGCGCCCAGATAGGGCGAACCGGCCAGCTCGGCGCCCAGCGCATTGCGCGGCGTGTGGCAGGCGGCGCAATGGGCCAGGCCTTCGGCCAGGTAGCGGCCCCGGTTCCAGTCCAGTCCTTGCGCAGGATCAAGCTGGAAAGGCGCTGGCTTGAAAAACAGCAACTTCCATCCCGCCTGTAGCGGCCGCAAGTTCAGGGGAAACGGCACGCTGTTGGCGGGCGCCGCCGCATACACGGGCGGGCGCGTCATGAAATACGCGTACAAGGCCGTCAAGTCCGTATCCGAGACGAGGTTGAAATGCGTGTACGGAAAGACGGGATACAAATGGGCGCCATCGCGGCCCACGCCTTCGCGCATGGCCCGCTGGAAGGCGGCCAGCGACCAGCGGCCGATGCCCGTTTGCCGGTCGGGCGTGATATTCGTCGCGTAGATCGTGCCGAACGGCGTGGCCAGGCCGTGCCCGCCCGCGTACTCGGCGCCGTCCCTGGCCGTATGGCAGGCGGCGCAATTGCCCATGCCCGCCAGGATGCGGCCCCGCTCCACCACTTGCGGGGAAAATGCCGTGGCGGCAGGCGGATCGATGGGCGCCAGCGCGGGGCGCCAGTAATACAGATACGCGGCCAGGGCCGCCACGATGAGCAATGCCAGCGACAACAGCAGGCCGGTGAAGATTTTCTTGAGCAAAACAGGAACCAGTGAAAAGTAAAGGCCAGGGTGTAAGCAAGGCGCACGGGCCGCCGGCCAACGGCGGCGGCAACAGGGCCACGGTGACAATCTTACCGCGATTGTGACTTGTTGTATGTACGCAATGACACGCAGGCAACGCCGCAGGCGGGCTGCGCCTTATAATCAGCGTTTCAGCACGCCGCCGCTCCTTCATGCATACCGTTACCATCATCCTCATCCTCGTCCTGACCGTCGTCCTGTGCGGCTTTCTCGCCCGCTCGCGCTGGGTCAGGCTGCCGCTGCCCCTGATCCAGATCGCCGGCGGCACGGGATTGGCCTTGTTTGGCGTGCAAGTGCCGCTCGACCCCGACATTTTCTTCCTGCTCTTCATCCCGCCGCTGCTGTTTCTCGACGGCTGGCGCATCCCCAAGGGCGCCTTCTTTTCCGACGCACGCTCGATCCTGATGCTGGCCATCGGCCTGGTGCTGTTTACCGTGCTGGGCATGGGCTTTTTCATCGACTGGCTCATCCCCAGCGTGCCGCTGGCCGTCGCCTTCGCGCTGGGCGCCATCCTCTCGCCGACGGACCCCGTGGCCGTCTCGGCGATCGCCGCCGGCAACCCGATCCCGCCGCGCCTGATGCACATCCTCGAAGGCGAATCGCTGCTGAACGACGCTTCGGGCCTGGTCTGCTTCACGTTTGCCGTAGGCGCCATGATGACGGGCGGCTTTTCCATCGGCGCCGCTTCGCTGAGTTTCCTGCAGGAAGCGGGCGGCGGCATCGTCATCGGCCTGGCCATCTCGTGGGGCGTGGGCCTGGCGAATAAATGGCTGGTGAGCAAGGTGGGCGAAGAGCCGGGCCTACAAATCCTCATCAGCATCCTGATCCCGTTCGCCGCCTACCTGGGCGCCGAGCAAATCCACGGTTCCGGCATCCTGGCCGCCGCCACGGCGGGCGTGTCCATGCACTACGCCGACCTGATCGGCCGCCCGCTGGCCGCCACGCGCACCCAGCGCAAGGCCGTGTGGGATACCGTGCAACTGGTCTTGAACGGCGTGATCTTCGTCATGCTGGGCGCGCAGCTGCCCGCCACCGTCGCCGGCTTGCCGGCCGCCTCCGCCGAAATCGGCGCCGGCAGCGCCTGGAAGCTGCCCCTGTTCGTCATCGCCATCACGGTGGGGCTGACCTTCATGCGCTTCCTCTGGGTCTTCATTTCCATGAAACTGACCCTGTTCAAGCACCACAAGAAAATCGCGGGCGAACCGAAGGATGCGGCGCTGCTGGCGCGCCCCAGCCTGCGCCTGCTGCTGGTGGCGTCGTTCGCGGGCGTGCGCGGCGCGCTGACCCTGGCCGGCATCCTGACCCTGCCCCTGTTCTTGCCCGATGGCAATCGTTTCCCGGCGCGCGACCTCGTCATCTTCCTGGCCATGGGCGTGATTCTGCTGTCGCTGCTGCTGGCCAGCGTCACCCTGCCCCTGCTGACCAAGGGCCTGGTGTTCGCGCCGCCCGCGCGCCGTTCGACGGAAGAACGCAATGCCCGCGCCGCAGCCGCCGAAGCGGCCATCGCGCGGCTGGAAAAAGTGTGCGAAGGCATCGACAAGAATGACAAGCAGCAAGTCGTCACGGAAGCGGCCAACCGCCTGATCGAAGCCTACCGGCGCCGCCTCGCGTATGGCGAAAGCAGCAACGACGAGGCGATGCGCTTGCAGGAACTGGCCAAGGCCGAGCGCGCGCTGCGCCTGGAAGCGCTGAATGCGGAGCGCGATGAACTGTTCCGCCGCCGCATTTCTGGCGAACTGGACGACACCATCCATTTGCGCCTGCTGCGCGAAATCGACTTGCTGGAAGCGACACTGGAAGAATAGCAACACTCTGGCGTGCCACGGCAGTGTTGACAAGTAATTCTCATGGTAAAGAATGCAAGTTTTCACATTCGTGTTTATAATGCAAGGTTGTATGGCGTAGCGCCGTGATTTACTTTCAACCGGGACTTCCGTAGAGTCTGTGTTGCTGAGTAACAGTATAAGTAGCCACCCGACCCGAATAAAGACACCGACGCCGTGCCCTCTTCCCCCCGCCACCGGCAGCGCTCCGCGCCGCCAGCCCTGTTCGCTGTCGTGCTGCTGGCTTCGCTGCTCGCCGGCACCGCGCTGGCGCCGTGCGCGGCGTGGGCGCAAGCGGGCGCGGCGGCCGACGCCAGGCGTCCCGCCGAGGTGGCCCAGGTCCTGTTTGGCATCGTCAGCTATGTGCGCTGGCCCGTGGCGCGCCAGGAAGTGCGCGTCTGCATGGTCGGTGCGCCCCGCTACGGCGCGGCCATCGTCGATACGCCCGCCTCCAGCCTGGGCCAGCGCATCCGCGTGAAAATCCCGGCGCCGGCAAGCGCGGCCAGCGAATGCGACGTCGTCTACCTGGGCAGCCTGCCCGAGGGCGAGCGCGAGCACTTGCTGGCGCAGCTCATCGGCAAGCCGATTTTATCGGTCGCCGAACCCGGCACGTCGTGCACCGTGGGCACCATGTTCTGCCTGCGCCTGAACGAGGCGCAGATCGGCTTTGACGTCAACCTCGACGCCATCGCCCGCAGCGGCCTGCGCGTGCATCCGAACGCCTTGCAAATTGCACGTCGCAAGGGACCGCCGCCATGAGCGCCCGCATGAGCACCAAGCCTGCCCGCACGCCCCGCCCCACGCTCGACAGCGTGCTGCGGCGCGCCCACCTGAGCGTGTCGCTGATCGCCGTGCTGGCGGCCGGCCTGACCCTGACGGCCGTGGCGCTGCTGGCCCTGCGCGTGTATTCGGACCAGAACCTGCGCCTGGTGGCCCGCTCGATGAGCTACACGGTGGAAGGGGCCGTCGTCTTTGGCGATTCCCAGGCCGCCAGGGAAGCGCTGGCCTTGATCGGCGTCAATGAAGATATTGACCAGGCGCAGGTGAGCGACACGGCCGGCAAGGTGCTGGCCCGCTGGGAACGGGGCCAACATGGCACGCGCTACTACATCGAACGCGCGCTGACGGGCTGGATGCTGCCCGATTCGCTGACCTTCCCCATCACGCGCAATGACCAGGCCATCGGCAACATCACCCTGGTGCCGCACAGCCGCAGCCTGCTGCCCTTCCTGCTCAGCGGCCTGGCCTGCCTGCTCGCCTGCCTGGTGCTCAGCCTGGCCGTCGCCGTGCGCCTGTCGCGCCGTATGGAAACGGAAATCACGTCGCCCCTGCGCCACCTGGCGGAAACGGCCCACCGCGTGCGGCGCGACCGCTCGTTCGAATTGCGCGTGCCGCCAGCCAATATTGCCGAGTTGAACCAGATCAATGACGACTTCAACGCCCTGCTCGACGAACTGGAAGCATGGCAGAGCCATCTGCAAAAGGAAAACGCTTCGCTGTCGCACCGCGCCAACCACGACAGCCTGACGGGCCTGTCGAACCGCGCCTTCATGGAAGCGGAGCTGGAACGCGCCATCCTCGAAGCGCGGGTCGGCAATGGCAAGGTGGCCGTGCTGTTCCTCGACAGCGACCGTTTCAAATACATCAACGACACCTTCGGCCATGCCTCGGGCGACCGGGTGCTGGTGACGATCGCCGCGCGCATCAAGCAGCAATTGCGCGAGGGCGACCTGGTGGCGCGCCTGGGCGGCGACGAATTCGCCATCCTGCTCAAGCCGCTGCGCAACAGCAGCGACGCCATGCACATCGCCGACAACATCATCGCCGCCATGGCGCAAGCCATTGAACTGCCCACTGGCAACAGTATCGTCAGCTCGCTGACCATCGGCGTGGCCGTCTTCCCCGACCACGCCATCGACGCCGTCTCGCTGGTGGGCGCGGCGGACGAAGCCATGTACCGCGCCAAGCAGGCCCAGCGCGGCACGCGCCAGGTGGCGCGCCTGCCGCAACCCCATATTCACCCCTGAACCAAGGAGCAACACCATGCAATTTCTCTACACACAATTACGCCGCGGCGTCCTCGGTCTGTTCATGCTGGGCCTGCTGGCCGCCTGCCAGAGCACGCCAGAAGTCAAACCGCTGTTCAACGCCGAGCAAGTCGCCACCTTGAAGGAACAAGGCTTCAACCAGACGGACGAAGGCTGGGAACTGAGCTTTACCGACAAGCTGCTGTTCGAATTCGACGCCGCCAAGCTGACGGCACCGAGCCGCAACGCCATCCAGAAAATCAGCGCCGCCCTGCTGAAAGTGGGCATTACCCACATGCGCGTGGAAGGCCATACGGATAACGAAGGCACGGAAGCGTACAACAACAAGCTGTCGCTGGCGCGCGCCAACGTGGTGGCCGACGCCATGAGCGCATCGGGCATTCCGCGCGACAACATCACCGTCAAGGGCCTGGGCATGAGCAAACCGGTCGCCTCGAACGCCAGCAAGACGGGCAAGGCGGAAAACCGCCGCGTCACCGTCATCGTCTCGGCGCCTTGACCTTGCACCTGGACGTGCCCGCCGTGCGCTGGGTCGTGATGGGCGTGTCCGGCTGCGGCAAGAGCGCCGTCGGCAGCCTGCTGGCCGAGGCCCTGCACGTGCCCTACGTGGAAGGCGACGACGTGCATTCCCCGCAAAACGTGGCCAAGATGGCGGCCGGCATCCCGCTCGACGATGCCGACCGGGCCGGCTGGCTGGCCGCCCTGCGCGAACGCATCGCTGCGGCGCGCGCGCAAGGCAGCGGCCTCGTCGTCTCTTGCTCGGCCCTGAAGCGCGCCTACCGCGACATGCTGCGCGCAGGCGACCCGGCCCTGCGCTTTGTCCACCTGGACGGCCCGCGCGCCGTGCTGGAAAGCCGCTTGCAGCGCCCGGGCCACTTCATGCCCGCCAGCCTGCTCGACAGCCAGCTGGCCACCCTGCAACCGCTGCAGGCGGACGAGGCCGGCATCGTGCTCGATATCCGCCAGCCGCTGGCCGTGCTGCTCGAACAGATCCTGCAAACGCCCTGACTGGCGGCCGTGCGGCTGGACAGCCTGCGGCCCCCTGTGTAGACTGGCGCGCACTTTCATGAGGGATTTCTATGAGCACACCAACGACAAAACCAGCACCGGGCCCGGAATTCTGGGAACGCGCCGACCAGGTCATCGCCCTGGCCAATGAGCAATGCATGCACAGCGGCGGCAATGAAGTGGCCACCTCGCTGCTGTACGCGGCCGCCCGCTTCAACGCCTTCCTCGTCGCCAGCAAGAGCAACGACGTGGCCAAGATGCAGGCAGAGAAGGAAGGCGCCGTGGCCTTCTTCACGGAACAGTACAAACGCATGCTGACCGACAACTTCAACGATTACATCACCAACTTCGACAAGTACACGCAACCGTCGTCGGCCCCCAAGGGCTGATGCCAACGGCCAGCCTGGACAGTCACCGCGTCCGCGCCAGCCACGCTGGCGAAGTGCTGGACGGCGTGGTGCGCTACGCGCCGTTGCCATCGCTGTGGCTGACGGCCATGCTGGCCGGCGCCGTGACTGGCGCCCTGCTCTTCTTCAGCTGGACGGGCGTGGCGCTGTTTATCGTCAGCACGGCCATCGTCCTGCTGTTCGGCCACTCGCTGGGCAGCCACCGCAAACTGATCCACGACAGCTATCAGTGCCCGAAATGGCTGGAATATGTACTCGTGTACCTGGGCGTGCTGGTGGGCCTGAGCGGCCCGCTGGGCCTGCTGCGCCAGCACGAGCTGCGCGACTATGCGCAGCGCCTGCCCGATTGCCACCCCTATCTGCGCCACGGCGCCGGCTTCTGGCGCGATGCCTGGTGGCAACTCCACTGCCGCCTCGACCTCGACCACCCGCCGCGCATCGCCATCGAGCCACGCATCGCGCACGACCGCTTTTATCGTTTCCTGGAAAAAACCTGGATGCTGCAGCAACTGCCGTGGGCCCTGCTGTTCTACGCCTGGGGCGGCTGGGGCTACGTCTGCTGGGGCGTCTGCGCGCGGGTCAGCGCCGGCGTGCTGGGCCACTGGCTGATCGGCTACTTCGCCCATAACCATGGGCAAATGCACTTCCATGTCGACGGCGCCGCCGTGCAAGGCCGGAATATCCGCCTGACCTCGCTGCTGACCATGGGTGAATGCTGGCACAACAACCATCACGCGTATCCGGGTTCAGCCAGGCTGGGCCTGCTGCCGGGCGAATGGGACCCGGGCTGGTGGATGCTGCTGCTGTTGCGGCGCCTGGGCCTCGTCTCCGGCCTGCGCCTGCCGCACGACCTGGCGCCGCGGCCGGAACTGCGCCAACGGCTGCCCGCCGATAGTTATTGACCAATCGTTCACCAATGCATATAGTGGAAGCAGATACGGGACATCCCGCCCCGCCGCACGCATTGCATACGTACCATGGCCAGACCGCGCAACTTCGACGAAACGACCGTCATCAGCCAGGCTGCCGCCGTCTTTGGCAGCCTGGGCTACAACGCCGCATCGATCGATGACCTGGTCAAGGCGACCGGTTTGCTGCGCGGCAGCCTGTACAAGGCATTCGGCTCCAAGCGCCATCTGTTCGAGCGCGTGCTGGCGCAGGCGCTGCAGCCTGGCTGGCCGGCGCGGGAAGAAGCGGTCGATTTGCTGATCATCGCCTTGAAGGAACTGGCGCCCTCCGACGCCGCCATCACTGCGCTGTGCCGCGCCGCCGTGCAGGACACGGGCGCCGGGACGGCCCGCCTGCTGGGCGAACGCCTGTTAAGCCATCTGGATCAACCACCAAAGGAGACACCATGCCTGTCCTCGAATTGAACGACGATGCACTGACCATCCGCCTGGCCCTGTGGGAAAAGCTGGCATCCTTTCACGGCAACCTGCGTATTCCCCTGCAGCATGTGCGGGGCGCCACCGACGATGACGGTTTCCGCGGCACGGCCCTGGGCTTGCGCGCTCCGGGCACCAACCTGCCTGGCGTCATTTCGGCGGGCACCTACCACAAGGGTGGCGACCGCCAGTTTGTCTTCATGACGCGCGGCACGCAGCCGCTGGTCATCGAATTGCAGGGCGAAAAGTGGGCGCGCCTGGTACTCGGCGTGCCTGACGCGCGCGCCATGGCGGCGCGCATCAATGCGCTGGCCACGGCGCCAGCCTGATGCATCAGCCCGGCTCGCCGGCCAGGTAATTGTTCTTCACGCGCACGTAGTGTTCGGCCGAATAGCGCAGGTAGGCGATCTCGGCCTCGGTCAGTGCGCGCACCTTGACGGCGGGACGGCCCACGTACAAATGGCCGCTTTCCAGCACCTTGCCCGGCGACACCAGGCTGCCCGCGCCCAGCATCACGTGTTTTTCCACCACCACGTCATCCATGACGATGCTGCCCATGCCGATCAGGCACTCGTCGCCGATGGTGCAGCCGTGCAAGATCACGGAATGGCCGATGGTGACGTACTTGCCGATGGTCAACGGTGAACCGTCGGGCTTGGCCGCATTCCTGTGCGACACGTGGCCCATGGAAAAGTCCTGGATATTGCTGCCTTCGCCGATGACGATGCGGTTGACGTCGCCGCGCAGCACGCTGTTGCACCAGATGGAACAGTCGTCGCCGATCTGCACGTCGCCAATCACTTGCGCCGTGTCATGCAGGTAGACGCGCTCGCCCAGTACGGGGCGGGTATTCAGGTAAGAGCTTACAGGCATTGTCTTCTCGTTTCTTTGACATTAAACAACAGGATTCACACCCAGCCGGCGGCCAGCGCAAAAATCGCCAGCCCATGCGCGAGGGATGCGCCCAGCAAGCCGGCACGGCAATATACCAGCCCCGCCACTACGCCTTCGATCACGGTGAACACGAGGATGGGCACGCCCACCTGCGTGACGGTGGTGGCGAGAAAGGCGTGGCACAGGCCAAACAGCAGGCCCGACACCAGCGCCGCGCGCCAGGCCGGCAGCCAGGCGCGCAATTGCTGCTGCAGCAAGCCGCGAAACAGCAATTCCTCATAACAGTTGGCCGCCAGCGCAAAGCCCAGCAGCAAGGGCAGCGCGGATGGCGCGACGGGCGCCAGGGACGGCAAGCCGGACAAGGCTTTCAAGCCCGTCGCCAGCGCAATGATCAGTATGGCGCCCGCCACGCCCAGCAACACGGACAGGGCCGGCCGCGTGCCCAGCCAGCGGATCTGGCGGCGCGCCTCGCTTTCCAGCCAGCAAGTACTCGCCACCAGGGCCAGCGACATGGCGCCCAGCGCCAGCAAGACCGGCGGCGGCGCCGTGAAACGCAAGCCGCCCGCCGCCACTTGCCAATAGCCGTGCGCCGTCATCGCGTCGCGCGCCAGCACGAAAAACAGCACGTGCACGAGCACGCGCAGCAGCGGCACCGTCCGGGGCACGGCCAGCAGCAAGGCGGCGCAGACGAGGAAGGCGGGCGTGATCGCCAGCAGATACTGCGCCAGGGAAGTGATCTCGGGCATCGTTCAGTTCGTTCAATAGTGCCAACGGGCACGGGCGCAGCAATTGTATGCGGCGGCCGGCAACATCGGCAAGCTGCCCGGCGATGCCGCCGTCAAGCCGCCTTGCGCCAGCCATGCATCAGCGCATGCGCCGCCAGCCCGGCCGCCAGTCCCCACAGGGCGCCGCCCACGCCCAGCAGAGTCACGTTCGCGGCCGTGGCCAGGAAGGTGATCAGCGCCGTTTCGCGCATGCGCACGTCCGCCATCGTCTGCGCCAGGCTGTTGCCGATGGCGCCCAGCAAGGCCAGGCCCGCCAGCGCCGTGATGAAGGGGCGCGGCAAGACCATGAACAGGCTGGCCAGGGTGACGCCGAAGATGCCCACCAGAATGTACAGCACGCCGCACGCCAGGCCCGCGACATAGCGCTTCGACGGGTCCGCATGCGCATCCTTGCCCGTGCAGATGGCGGCCGTGATGGCGGCCACATTGAAGGCGTGCGCGCCGAATGGCGCCATGAGCAGCGAACCGAGTCCTGTCACCGTCAAAATGGGATTGGCGCTGACCTGGTAACCGTCATTGCGCAGCACCAGCATGCCGGGCATGTATTGCCCAGTCAGGGTGATCAGGAACAGGGGCAGCGCCACGCCCAGCAGCGACGCCACGGAAAAGCGCGGCATCTCGAACACGGGCGCGGCCAGGGCCAGTGCTATGCCTTGCGTATCGATGCGCCCCTGCGCCAGCAGCAGGGCCAGGCCGGTCAGCATGATGCCCACCACGGCAAAGCGCGCCGTGAAACGGCGCAGCACGGCGTACGACAGCAGCAATACCGCCACCAGCAGCGGATCGGCGCTGGCGCCGCCGAACGCGTTCACGCCGAATTGCAGCAGGATTCCGGCCAGCAAGCCGGCGGCGATGCCGCCCGGTATCAGGCGCACCAGGCGCTCGAAGGCGCCGGACATGCCCAGCAAGATGAAGGCGATGGCAGACACGATATAGGCGCCGATCACCTCGGCATACGGCGTATGCGGCATGACGGTGGCCAGGAAGGCCACGCCGGGCGTGGACCAGGCCGTGATGATGGGTGCGCGGTAACGGTAGCTGAGCCAAATGCCCGTCACGCCCACGCCGATGCTCAGCGACCAGACCCAGGACGCCGTCTGCGCGGCACTGAGCTGGGCCAGCTGGGCCGCCTGGAATACCAGCACGAAGGTGCCGCCATAGTTGACGAGGACGGAGATGAAGGCCGCCATGGCGGGGGACGCCAGGTCGCGCCAGCGCGCCCGTGTCGTGTGGTCGATCGACGCCGATGATGTGGAACTAGTCTGCATGCGTGTACCCTTGCCTGAAGTTCAAAAAGAGGCATCTTAACGGCCACATGGACTGCTCAGGCAGGCCACTTTTCGCATACATAACAGACCACTTGAGCACTCACCCCAGCGCGCGGGCCAGGCGGACGATGCCGCTGTCGATCTCGTGCGGCGTGAGCGCGGCAAAGCCCAGCAGCCAGCCGCCCCGCTCCGGCGGCCTCGCGTACAGCCGGCTCAGGCCTGGCAGCACGATGCCCGCCTGCGCCGCCAGGCGTATCGTTTCCAGCTCGTCCCTGCCCCCGTGCAGCAGACACGGCATCTGCAAGCCGCCCGGCGGCAGCTGCGCCGCGACCACATGCGGCAAATGCCGCTGCACGGCCTGCGCCATCGCATCGCGGCGCACGGCGTAGACCTTGCGCATGGCGCGCACATGGGCCGCGAAATGGCCGTCGGCGATGAAACGGGCCAGTGTCAGCTGGTCCAGCTGCGGCGTATGCCCGTCGAGGATGCTGCGCGCATACGTCATCGGCTTGACCAGCGCGGGCGGCAGCACCATGTAGCCGAGGCGTAGCCCCGGATACAGCGATTTGGCAAAGGTGCCCAGGTAAATCGTGCGCTGCTGCGTGTCTAGCCCCTGCACGCAAGCCGTCGGCAAGCCCGCGTAGTGAAACTGGCTGTCGTAATCATCCTCGATGATCCAGCCCTGGCGCGCGGCGGCCCAGGCAGTCAGGGCCAGGCGGCGCTCAAGCGCCAGGGTGGCGCCCGTCGGGTATTGATGCGAGGGCGTGACGTAAATCGTGTTGGCCCCGCTGCGGTCCGCGCGCAGGTGCTCGATGGACAAGCCATGCGCATCGACGGGTACTGGCACGACCTGCAATTGCGCCATCTCGAACGCCTTGCGCGCGCCGAAATAGCCGGGGTCTTCCATCAGGATGGGGCCATGCGCGTCGGCCAGCACTTGCGCGCACAGGTACAGGGCCTGGCGCGTGCTGCTCAGCACCAGCACCTGGTCCGCCGTGGCCCGCGCGCCCCGCTCCAGGTTCACATAGTCGGCGATGGCCTGGCGCAGGGGTTCAGCGCCTTGCGGGTCGCCGTGCAACAGCACGCCGGCCTGGTGTTCGCCGGCGGCCTGGCGCCGCAAGCGCTCCCACACGTCGAGCGGAAAGGCCCGCGTTTCCGGCAAGCCCGTGGCGAAGGCCTTCACGCTCTGCTGGTCGGCCACGCCGCCGCTGGCGAGAATCTGCGCGCCGCGCGCGCTGAGGGCCGCCGGCTGCGCGGACAAGGGCGGCAACGCAGTCGCAGGCTTGCCCAGCAAGCTCGCGCCTATCGTCGGCGAGACAAAACTGCCCGATCCCGCCTGCCGCCGCACATAACCATCGAGGCGCAGCTGCGCATACGCCATTTCCACCGTCTCGCGCGACACGCCCAGTGACTGCGCCAGCGCGCGCGTGGCCGGCAGGCGCAGGCCGGGCGCCAGCACGCCGTCGAGTATCAGCTGGCGCAGCGCGCGCTGCACCCGCACGCGCAAGTCGAGCGCCGCCAGTTCAGGCGCGGCGATGCGGATTTTCAGGGTGTCGAGTTCGAACTGCGGCGTCATAGGGCCTTGGCGCGGGCCGCATCCACGGCGGCCATGCTGCTGGCCAGCGAAAAGCCATGCTGCTGCAGCACCGCCACCAGCTGCTCGCCGGCGCAGCCCAAACGCAGGTTTTCCGCCACCCAGTCATGCCAGGCGGCGCCGATCTCCGACATGGGTTCTTCTTCCAGCGTGAGACCGAGTATGCAGCTAGCCAGCAAGCCGTTGATGCGCTTCGTGTCAATCAGGTGCTGCACCACCGCATGGCCCGACTGGGGATACGGGTGCAGGGTGCAGCGGCCGAAGGCGGCCAGGCGCTGCGCGTGCATGGCGTCGAGGTTCACCGATTCGCTGGCACTGGCGCCCGCATTGGCGACGTCGGGCCGGGCCACGTCGGGCCGCGTGCCGAACACCAGGTGCAGCTGCGTATCGGCCGTCGCCCTGGCGCGGCACAGGGCGGCCAGGTCATAGTAGCCAGACGGCGGCGGGTCTTGCGCCAGCGACTCCATCACGGGCAGCCAGCGCAGCTCGTGGTACAGGCGCGCCTGCTGCACGTCCAGAAAAGACAAGGGTCCGAAGGCGACGATCTGCTGCGCGTCCAACAGCAAGCCATACATGACGGCCGCGTACGCGCCCATGGACTGGCCGACGGTGCTGACCTGGCCGGGCGCGATGCGGCGCACCAGCTCGCGCAGGGCTTGCGCCGTTTCATCCACGTGATTGCCCAGGCCCGCGATGCGCCGGTGGTACCAGGCATTGCCCGAATCGCGCACGAGGACCTTGTTCAGGTGCTGTCCGCTGGCCTGCTCCAGCTTGCGCAGGCGCCCGTAAAAATCGAAGGCGGGACGCGTTGTCCACGAAACGAAGCCGAAGGCGATGACCAGCGGCGCGCCCGGCACGATGCGGTCGACCAGCACGTCGTCGGCACTGGTGGCGACCAGTCGATTATCCAGCGCTTGCGCTTGCAGCATCGGCCCGGCTCCCGATCAAGGTTGAAACAGCAGAAAGCATGAGTGTAATGCCAGTACTGGCAAAATGGAAACATTCGCCGCTGCGGTACGCCGGCAGATACGGGAAAACTGCTAATCTTGCGGCTATACACCTTGATACTGGAGCGCCCCATGCTGCATCGCCTCACATACCTGTCCCTCGCCGCAGCCATCGCCATGACCGGCGGCTGCGCCGCCACGTCCGACAGCGCCAAGCCGGACACCGCCCTGACGCCCAGCTACAGCCTGACGAATACCTACTGGAAGCTGACGGAACTCGATGGCGCCCCGGTGACGATGGCGCCGCAGCAGGAGCGCGAAGTGCGCATCACCCTCACCGACGATGGCAAGGTCCATGGTTTCACGGGCTGCAACCAGGTCATGGGCGGCTACACGCTGGCCGGCACTGCCCTGCGCTTCACGCAGCTGGCCGGCACGCGCATGGCCTGCCCGCCGCCCCTGATGCAGCTGGAAAGCACCGTGCTGGCCAACTTGAACAGCGTGACGGGTTACCGTTTCGATGGCGAGTACCTGATCCTGCTCAAGGATGGCTCACCCGTGGCCAGGTTTGAATCGGTCTACCTGTGAAATAAAAATCGACTGCCGTTACAATGGCTTCCAGTCCATCATCCGGAAGGAAGCCATGTCCGCACTGCCCTCGCCGTCTTCATCCCCGACACCATCGGCCGCCGGCCGCTACCGGGCTTTTCTTTTTGACATGGACGGCACCGTCATCAATTCCATCGCCGCCGCAGAACGCATCTGGGGCACCTGGGCGCAGCGCCAGGGCCTCGACGTGGCAGCCTTCCTGCCCACCATCCACGGCGCGCGCTCGGTCGACACCATCGCCAAACTGCGCTTGCCCGGCGTCGACGCGCAGCGCGAATCGCAGGGCATCACGGATGCCGAAATCATCGATGTGGAAGGAATTATTGAAATCGCGGGCGCGCTGCGCTTTTTGCAATCGCTGCCGCCCGCGCAATGGGCCATCGTCACCTCGGCGCCGCGCGCGCTGGCCACGGCCCGCCTGAAGGCGGCCGGCATGCCGATACCGGCCATCATGGTGACGGCGGAAGACGTCAAGGCGGGCAAACCCCGGCCCGATTGCTATTTGCTGGCGGCGGAAAAACTGGGCGTGGCGCCCTCCGATTGCCTGGTGTTCGAGGATGCCTCCGTCGGCATCGAGGCGGGCGAAGCGGCTGGCGCGAAAGTCATCGTCGTCACCGCCACGCATGCGCATCCGCTGGCCACGCGCCACCCGGCCATCGACAATTATGAAGCCATCGTCGCGACGCTCGACAGCGACGGCTTCATTGTGCTGGCGCAGTTATCTGACCCTGCGGTTGCAGCACGCGCGACAAGATAGCCTGTTCCAGCGCGGCGAACGCCGCATGGCCGCGCTGGCGCGGGCGCGGCAAGTCCACCGGCACGTCCATGGTGACCTGTCCATCCTCGATCAGCAGCACCCGGTCGGCCAGGGCCACGGCTTCGGCCACGTCATGCGTCACCAGCACGGCCGTGAAACCGCGCGCCAGCCACAGCGACTCGATCAGCTGCTGCATCTCGATGCGCGTCAGGGCGTCGAGCGCGCCCAGGGGTTCGTCGAGCAGCAGCAGTTGCGGCTCGTGCACGAGGGCGCGCGCCAGCGCCACGCGCTGTTTCTGCCCGCCCGACAGGGCTGACGGCCAATCGTCCGCCCGCTCGGCCAAGCCCACCGTCCACAGCGAGGCGGCCGCCGCGCCGACGGAACGGGGCAAGCCCAGGGCCACGTTGTCGAGCACCGTCTTCCACGGCAGCAGCCGCGATTCCTGGAACATGATGCGGATATCGGGCGCGCCCACGCCGCTGCCGATGGAGATATGGCCTTCATCGACGCTCTCCAGGCCCGCGATCGAGCGCAGCAAGGTGCTCTTGCCGCAGCCGCTGCGTCCCACGATGGCGACAAATTCGCCCGCTTCCAGCTGCAGGTCGACGTTTTTCAGGACCGGACGTTCGCCATAGGCCTTGCTCAATTGCGTCAAGGCCAGGGGCACGCCGCGGCGCGCCAGAGGGGCCTGCGGGGCGGCCTTCGCCTGCGGCGGCGCGCTGGCCGGGTCGTACTGCACGAAGTGCGACAGGAAATCCGTTTCGATCTGGATGGGGGCGAGCAGCATGGTGTTCTTTCCTCATTTCGTCACTATCGGTAGGCGGGATTCCAGCGCAGGCAGTGGCGTTCCAGCCGGCGCGAGAACAGGTCGGCCAGCTTGCCCAGCAAGGCGTACAGCAAAATCCCCACCAGCACCACGTCCGTTTGCAGGAATTCGCGGGCATTCATGGTCATGTAACCGATGCCGGCCTGCGCCGAGATGGTTTCGGCGACGATCAGCAGCACCCACACGAGACCGAGCGAAAAACGCACGCCGACCAGGATCGACGGCATGGCGGCCGGCAGGATCACGTCGCGGTACAGGGGCCAGCCCGAAAGGCCGTAGCTTTTCGCCATCTCGATCAAGCCCTGGTCGGCCGAGCGGATGCCGTGGAAGGTGTTCAGGTAGACGGGAAAGAAGACGCCGACGGCCAGCAGGAACAGTTTCGCCGTCTCGTCGATGCCGAACCACAGGATCACCAGCGGGATCAGGGCCAGGGCCGGGATGTTGCGCACCATTTGCAGGGTCGTGTCGAGCAGGGTTTCCGCGTGGCGGAAACTGCCCGTCAAAAGTCCCAGCAGCAGACCCAGTCCCGCGCCGACGGTAAAACCGACCGTGGCGCGCCACAAGCTCGTTTTCAGGTGCAGCCACAATTCGCCCGACACGGCCAGGTGCCAGAAGGCTTTCGCCACGGCCCACGGCTCGGGCAAGATGCGGCTCGACAGCCAGCCCCACTGCGCCGCCAGTTGCCAGGCCAGCAGCAGTGCCACGGGCAAGGCCCACGGCGCCAGCGCATTGCGCCACGGCGTGCCGGGCAGACGCTTGGTGGTGAAAGTGGGGCCGGCGCCCATCTCAGGCCGCCTTTTTCTGCGGCGCGGCCGGCACGATATTGCTGGCCATGACTTCGCCGAACGGTCCCGTCAGTGACTGCTCACCCACGGCCTTGCCCTTGCCCAGCAACGGGAACACCAGTTCAGCGAAGCGGTACGATTCTTCCAGGTGCGGATAGCCGGAGAAAATGAAGGTGTCGATACCCAGGTCCGCGTATTCCTGCATGCGCGCCACGACCGTCGGGCCATCGCCCACGAGGGCCGTGCCCGCGCCGCCGCGCACCAGGCCCACGCCGGCCCACAGGTTGGGCGACACTTCGAGCTTGTCGCGCCGCCCGCCATGCAGGGCCGCCATCCGTTGCTGGCCCACGGAATCCATCTTGCCGAACGCCGCCTGCGCCTTGGCAATGATGTCGTCGTCCAGGTGGCTGATCAGTTCATCGGCCGCGCGCCAGGCCGCCTCGTTGGTTTCGCGCACGATCACGTGCAGGCGGATGCCGAAGCGCACCGTGCGTCCCCGCTTGGCGGCGCGCGCGCGGATGTCCGCGATTTTCTCGGCAACCGCGGCAGGCGGCTCGCCCCACGTCAGGTACAAGTCCATCTGCTCGGCCGCCAGTTCATGCGCGGGCTCCGACGAGCCGCCGAAGTACAGCGGCGGATATGGTTTCTGCACGGGCGGATACAGGGTTTTCGCGCCCTTCACCTGGATATGCTTGCCCTCGAAATCATAGCCGGCCGCGCCGCCCTCGCCCGCCAGGGTGGCGCGCCACACCTTGATGAATTCATCGGAGATTTCATAGCGCTTGGCGTGGTCGGCAAACAGGCCGTCCGCTTCCAGCTCGCCCTGGTCGCCGCCCGTGACGACGTTGATCAGCAGGCGCCCGTTCGACAGGCGATCAAAGGTGGACGCCATGCGCACGGCCAGGCCGGGCGTGGACAGGCCGGGCCGCACGGCCACTAAAAATTTGAGCTTTTGCGTCACGCTGATCAGCGACGACGCCACCACCCACGCATCTTCGCAGGAGCGGCCCGTGGGCAGCAGCACGCCGTCGTAGCCGAGCGTGTCGGCGGCCACGGCCACCTGGCGCAGATAATCGGCATCGACGGGACGCGCGCCCTGCGACGTGCCCAGGTAGCGGCTGTCGCCGTGGGTAGGGATGAACCAGAAGACATTCAATGACATGGTGTGTATTCCTTGATTATTTGGTGCTTGTGGCCAACTGGCGCGCCGGCAGCAGCGCGTCCTTGACGACGATCGGTTTCGGGATCAGCTTCAGGCTGGAAAACGCGTCCGCCACCCTTTGCTGCGACGCGATGACGTCGACCGACACGGGTTTGACGCCATACGCATAGCGCGAGGCGGCCAGCGCCACGACATCCTTGCCCAGCCCCGTCTGCGCCGACAGAATCGTCGCCACTTCTTCCGGGTTGTTGCGGCCCCAGTCATCGACCTTGGCCACTTCATCGAGCACGATGCGCAGGATTTCCGGGTTTTTCTCGGCATACGTGCGCGAGGCGAGATAGAACTGGTAGTTCGCCACCAAGCCCTTGCCATCGGCCAGCACGCGGGCGCCCAGCTGCTTTTCGGCGGCCGCCAGGAACGGATCCCAGATGGCCCAGGCATCCACGCTGCCCCGTTCGAAGGCGGCGCGCGCATCGGCCGGCGGCAGGAATACGGGCTGGATGTCGGCGTAGGCGACGCCGGCCTTTTCCAGCGCCTTCAATAACAGGTAATGCACGTTCGAGCCCTTGTTCAGGGCGATTTTCTTGCCCTTCAAGTCGGCCAGGGTGCGCAGGCCGGAACCCTTGGGCACGACGATGGCTTCGCTGGCGGGCGACGCCGGCTCATTGCCGACGTACACCAGATTGGCGCCGGCCGCCTGGGCAAAGATCGGCGGCGCCTCGCCCACCGTACCGAAATCGATGCTGCCCACGTTCAGGCCTTCCAGCAGCACGGGGCCGGCAGGGAACTCCGTCCACTTCACGCCCACGCCCTGCTCGGCCAGGCGTTTCTCCAGCGTGCCGCGCCCCTTGAGCAGGGTCAATGTGCCGTATTTCTGGTAGCCGATGCGCACCTCGCCCTTGGCTTGCACTTCCCCCTTGGCTTGCGCCTGCGCCGCGACCGGCATGCCGGCCGCCATCACGCCGGCGACGGCAGAAAACAGCAAACCCAGGGTGGTACGGCGCGAGAGTCGTTGTGCGTGGCGGTGTGTCATGGCAGTTCCTTGGTCGGTGAATAATCAGGCGGCTTGATACTGGGGCGCGTAAGGCTGGTCTTGCAGCGAACGCACGGGGACAGAAATATCGGCGGGCGCGGGCGGGCGCTGCCCCTGCAGCACGAACAGGCCGGTGGAGAGTTCCTCGATGCCCGCCTGCACGCGTTCGGCAATCGGCGCATCCAGGCTCAGGCCCCGTTCTTCGTGCCACGCCAGTTGCTGCGCATTCGCGTAGATGCTGGTGAAGACTTGCTTGGCGCCCAGCGCATGCAGCACGGGACGCAGCGCGTAGTCGAGCGCCAGGGTGTGGGCATGGCCGCCGCCCGTGGCCAGCGGGAGCACCAGCTTGCCGGCCAGGCCATCTTGCGGCAGCAGGTCGAGGAAGGCTTTCAGCAACCCTGTATACGACGCCTTGTAGATGGGCGTGGCGATCACGATGGCGTCGGCGTCGGCCACGGCGCGCACGGCGCGGGCAATCGCCGCGTCGTCGTAGTCGGCCAGCAGCAAGGCGCGCGCCGGCAGGTCGCGCACATGCAGCTTGGCGTAGCTGTGGCCCTGCAGCGCCAGCTGTTCGCCGATATGCAGCAGCAGGCGGCTGGAACTCGAGGGGAGTTGCGGGCTACCGCCCAATAACAAGATGCTCATGTGATGCCCGTCCCTGTAGGTTGTCGAAAGTGGAGTTGCTCGGATGCTTGCAGCCTATCGCCATCAGCAGTCCGGCAAAACGAATGCTTTCGCGCTTCGATATGCGTTTTTTGACTATCCGGGCCTGACGCCCCGCAAGCGAAGGCGCCGGCTCCCGCGCGGCTTTTTTCGCATATGCATGCGCGGTTTTCTTCGTGTACGGCGCACGCCTGGCGGTGCAATATCGGCGTCATCGTCTTTCTGGAATGTCACTCATGTCTAGCGTTTTTCTCCATGCCGCCCGTCCCCAGCCGCCTGTGCCGGAACCCCTGCAGGACGCCATCCGCATCGCAACAAAGCTGGCCGCGCGCCTGGCCGAAACGGCCAATGCCCGCGACCAGGCCGGCGGGCACGCGGCGCAGGAACGCGAATGGCTGCGCGAGTCGGGTCTGCTGACTTTGTCGATCCCCGTGGAATTCGGCGGCCAGGGCGCGTCCTGGCCCCTCGTGTACCAGGTGATCCGCATCCTGGCGCGGGCCGACAGCGCGCTGGCGCATGTCTTCGGCTTCCACCATCTGCAGCTGGCCGGCCTGCAGCTGTATGGCAGCGCGCAGCAGCAGCGCCGCCTGCTCACCTTGACCGTCGACGAGCGCCTGTTCTGGGGCAATGCCTTGAATCCCCTCGACAAACGGGTCACCGCGGCCGACAGCGACGACGGTTTCACCCTCGACGGCATCAAGAGCTTTTCTTCCGGTTCCGTGGGCTCGGACTGGCTGACCGTCTCGGCCTGGCACGCGCCCACGCAAACGGCGCTGATCGCCGCCCTGCCTACGCGCCAGGATGGCGTGACCGTGCAGGCGGACTGGGACGCCTTCGGCCAACGCCAGACGGACAGCGGCAATGTGCATTTCCAGGCGGTGGCCCTACCGCGTGAGCTGGTGCTGCAGGCGCCCGCGCAGGCCGCCACGCCGCAAGCCACCGTGCGCTCGCAGATCGCCCAGCTGATCATGGCCAACCTGTACCTTGGCATCGCCGAAGGCGCATTCGAGGCGGCGCGCCGCTACACGGACGAACAGGCGAAAGCCTGGTTTGCCTCGGGCGTGGCCAAGGCAACGGACGACCCTCTGGTACAGCACCGCTATGGCCTGCTGTGGCTCTTGCTGCGCCCCGCGCAGGTGCTGGCCGACGCGGCGGCGCAGGAACTGGAAAAAGTGTTCCGCAAGGGCGCGCTGGTGACGGCGCGCGAACGGGGCTTGCTGGCCGTCGCTGTGGCCGAAGCCAAGTGCCTGGCGCACCAGGCGGGACTGGAGATCAGCAGCCAGATGTTCGAACTGACGGGCGCCCGCTCCACCTCGGCCCAATACGGCTTCGACCGCTACTGGCGCAACGTGCGCGTGCACACCTTGCACGACCCCATCGACTACAAGCTGCGCGACCTGGGACGCTTTGCCTTGAATGGCAGCGTGCCCGAGCCGACGGCGTATTCCTGATTCACCCACCAAGGAGCCACCATGACCATCGCCCGCCGCAGCATCCTCCTCACCGCCCTGACCCTGGCACTGGCCAGCAGCTTCGTCCACGCCAAGGACCCGAAGGACATCACCATCGGCACCAGCGCCGGGCCGTATGCGGACCAGATCAAGCTGGGTATCAAGCCTATCCTGGAAAAGCAGGGCTACAAGGTCAAGCTGGTGGAATTCAACGACTATATCCAGCCGAACTTCGCGCTGGCCGAGGGTTCGCTGGACGCCAACGTCTTCCAGCACATCGTCTACCTGAAGAAATTCGCGCTGGAGCACAAGCTGGCCCTGACGGACCTGATCACGATCCCCACGGCGCCGATTGCCATCTACAGCAAGAAGCACAAGACCCTGGACGACGTGAAGGAAGGCACGACGGTGGGCTTGCCGAACGATCCGACCAACCAGGCACGCGCGCTGGTGCTGCTCGACCAGCTGGGCTGGATCAAGCTGCGCGCCAGCTTCGACCCCGTGCGCGCGTCGGAAAAGGATATCGCCGTCAACACCAAGAAAATCAAGCTGCTGCCGCTGGAAGCGGCGCAGCTGCCACGCTCGCTGGGCGACACCGATTACTCCTTCATCAACGGCAATTACGCGCTGGCGTCGGGGCTGAAACTGACGGATGCGCTGGTGGCCGAGAAAATCTCGCCCAACTACATCAACCTGGTGGCCATCCGCACGGCGGACAAGGACAAGCAGTTCGCAAAAGACCTGGCGGCCGCCTACCGCTCGCGCGAATTCCTCGACATCACGAACAAGCACTTTGCCGGCTACTCGAAACCCGATTACCAGCAAGCCTTGCAGACGGCGGCCAAATAAGCCATGGCCAAGTCGATACGCTTCAACGCCTTCCAGATGAATACCGTCGGCCACCAGTCGCCAGGGCTGTGGACGCATGCGCGCGACCGCAGCCACCGCTATACCGATCCCGAACACTGGACGGAACTGGCGCAACTGCTGGAAGCGGGCCTGTTCGACGCGGTTTTCCTCGCCGACGTGCTGGGCGTGTATGACGTGTACCGGGGCAGCCTCGATGCGGCCCTGGAACACGGCGTGCAGGTGCCGCTGAACGACCCGCTGGCGCTCGTGCCCATCATGGCGCAGGCCACCACGCACCTGGGTTTCGGCGTCACCTGCGCCCTCACCTACGAGCACCCGTACACGTTCGCGCGCCGCATTTCCACCCTCGATCACCTGACGAAAGGGCGCATCGGCTGGAATATCGTCACCGGCTATCTCGATAGCGCGGCGCGCAACCTGGGCTTGAGCCAGCAGCTGGGCCACGACGAGCGCTACGACCTGGCCGACGAATACCTGGACGTCGTCTACAAGCTGTGGGAAAAGAGCTGGGACGACGACGCCGTCGTCAACGACAAGGCGCGCGGCATCTATGCCGATCCGGCCCGCGTGCATCCGATCAACCATGCCGGGCGCCACTACCAGGTGCCCGGCATCCATTTGTGCGAGCCGTCGCCGCAGCGCACGCCGCTGCTGTACCAGGCGGGCACCTCGCCGCGCGGCACGCGCTTCGCGGCGCGCCATGCGGAAGCGACCTTCGTCAGTGGCCCCAGCAAGACGGTCGTCAAGCGTTACGCGGACGACTTGCGCGCCGCAGTGCGGCAAAGCGGGCGCGATGGCGACGCATTGCTGATCTACGCGCAGGCGCTGGTCATCACGGGCGCCACGGAAGAGGAAGCGCGCGCCAAGCATGCCGATTACCTGCGCCACGTGAATATCGAGGCGGCCCTCGTGCTGCTGTCCGGCTGGACGGGCGTCGATTTCAGCCGCTACCCGCTTGACGCCACCATCGAGTACATCGATTCTCCGGCCGGCCGCTCGGCGCTGGCTTCGTTCAGCCAGGCCGACCCGGACCGCCGCTGGACGGTGCGCGAAGCAGCCGAATACATCGGCCTGGGCGGACGCGGCCCAGTCATCGTCGGCGACGCGCGCCAGGTGGCCGACCGGCTGGAAAGCTGGCTCGATGAAACGGGCATCGACGGTTTCAATCTCGCCTTCGCCGTCGCCCACGACAGCATGGCCGACGTGGTGCAATACATCGTGCCGGAACTGCAGCGGCGCGGCCGCTACCGTACCCATTACGAGGAAGGCAGCTTGCGCCACAAGGTCTTCGGCCAGGGCCCGCGCCTGCCCGCCGATCACGCGGGCCGTCAGGTCAGCATCGCGCCAGAAGGGGTGGCGCTGGCGGTGGCCTGACGGCGCCAGTGACAAGCGTTGACTATCATGTTAGCTTGTCATGTTAAAAACATGACAAGCGACGACGTGGACCTCCTTTCTTTTCGCGGCAAGCGCTCTTCGACTTTGCTCTTCGCCATCCTGGCCGCCTGCCACGCGGCAGCGCAAGCGGACGTGCCAGTGGAAGCGCCGGCGGAAACCGGCCAATCGATCCACATCAACAGCATCCGCAACCCGGAACTGAAATCGTACCGCGTGATGGCGGCCGGCCTCGATGCCTTCGACGAATACCATGCGCTGGCGCCCCGGGCGCGCGAAGTGCGCTTCAAGCTGGTCGCGGGCAGCCGCGCGCCGGCGGACGCCATGCAGGACCTGGCCTTGCGCATCGCCGGCAACGAAACCTCGATTGCGCTGCCCCTGGCCGCCGACGGCAGTTTCACGCTGCCGCGCAGCGCGCAGGCCGACAGCGAAGACGCGGACCTGGTCACCAACAAGAAAAAGGGCAATTACCGCTGGCAGCCGTCCATTCACAGCGACGGCGTGCCGGCCGGCATGCGCCGCCTGGGCGACCTGCGCCTGCAATGCCAGGTGACGATTGCCATCGCCAAGAAAGAGATACCGTTCTGGGTACGCACCCTGGTCGGCACCCTGCTGCGCACCACCGACTGGTGCTCCGCCGAGCAGCTCAAGATGGGCACCCGCAGCGACCAGGCCATCGCCAGCGCCACCCTGCTCGATGGCGAGCGCCGCATCGCCCTGAAGGTGGAAAAGGAAGGCCGCTCCTTCCTGTCGCCCATCGGCGACACCCGCTATGCGGACGATACCCTGATCGAACTGGTCTACCAGCAGGATACCGCCGGCGCGCCGTCCGCCGCCCCTTAGGGTTTGCGTCCAGCCCCGTTCCATGTCAGCATATGCCACCCTGGCACCACGGATAAGGATCGCAATGCCCCCCACTCTTACGCGCGCGCTGGCACTGGCGCTGCTGGCAGGCCATGGCTCCCTGGCATTGGCGCAGGCGCCAGTCACGCCGCCGACGCCTGGCTGCGACATCTGCGCCACCTGGAATGCGGACCAGGCGCCGTTCCGCATCTTCGGCAATACCTATTATGTGGGCGTAAAAGGCCTCAGTTCCGTGCTGGTGACGTCGCCGCAGGGCCACGTGCTGATCGACGGCGGCTTGCCGGAATCGGCGCCCAAGATCATCGCCAATATCGGCACGCTGGGTTTTCGCATCGAGGACGTCAAGCTGATCCTCAATTCGCACGGCCATATCGACCATGCGGGCGGCCTGGCCGAACTGCAGCGGCGCAGCAATGCGCTGGTGGCCGCCAGCCCGTCGGCGGCGCTGGACCTGGCGTCGGGCGAAGTGGGGCCGGACGACCCGCAATACCACGCGCTGCCCAAGTACCCGCCCGTCAAGGACATGCGCCTGGCGCGCGACGGCGGCCAGTTCAATGTCGGCCCCGTCAACCTGACGGCGCACGCCACGCCGGGCCACACGCCCGGAGGCTTGAGCTGGACGTGGCAATCGTGCGACGGCCCCCGCTGCCTGAACATGGTGTATGCGGACAGCCTCAACGCCGTCTCGCGTCCCGGCTTCAAGTTCAGCGCCAGCAGCGAGTATCCGAACGCGGTGGCGGACTTGCGCCGCAGCTTCGAGACCCTGGAAAAACTGCCTTGCGACGTGCTGATCTCCGCGCATCCCGAGGCTGCACAGTTGTGGGAACGGCTGGAGGCGAGCGCCACGGCCGGCAGCGACGCCTTTGTCGACCCGCAAGCCTGCCGCGCCTATGTGGCGGCGGCGCGCACCGTGCTCGACTCCCGGCTGGAACAGGAAAAGCAGCAGTAAGCTTGCCAATGAGCTTGTCAACCGTGCACGCTGGCGCAGCGCCGATCTGCTACGCTGGCGCCATTCATTTAAAGAAGGAACCGCCATGTTCAAACTCGCCAGCCTGATTCCCCTCGCCGCCATCGTCGCCATCACCGCCGGCTGCGCGCAAACACCGGTGCGCAGCGACGCTGCCGCCGCCGCGCCAGGCGCCACCTCGCCCGCCAAGCCGGCGCCCAAGCTGACGGGCACGCAGTGGAAGCTGAAGGAATTGAAGGGCAAGCAAGTGGTGCGCAAGGCGCCCGAGCAGCGCGAAGTGACCCTGCTGCTGGCTGAAGGCCGCGCCAGCGGCAACAGCGGCTGCAACCAGATGATGGGCGGCTACACCAGCGATGGCGTCAGCACCTTGAACTTTGGACAACTGGCAGGCACCATGATGATGTGCCAGCCGCAGGACATGGACCTGGAACGCCTGCTGCTGACCACCCTGGGCGAAGTCAATGGCTACCGCTACGCCGACCAGGAATTGCTGCTGTTGAAGGATGGCGTGCCCGTGGCGCGCTATGAAGCGCTGACGGTGAAGTAAGGTCATCACAAAGCCAGGAACCCTCTCCTGGCGCGAAGAGTGGCCGAAAAACGTTCAGGGCAAAGCGCAGCGCCGCCATGGACGTTTTCTCGGCCACGCTTCAATCGTTGCGCATCTGCGCCTGCGATACATTGCTTTCTGGCGGCACGCTCTGCGTCAGCCACACATTCCCCCCGATGGTCGATCCCGCGCCGATGGTGATGCGCCCCAGCACGGTCGCGCCCGCATAAATGACCACGTCGTCCTCGACGATGGGGTGGCGCGGCGTGCCCTTGATCAGCGCACCGCTGGCATCGGCTGGAAAACGCTTGGCGCCCAGGGTGACGGCTTGGTACAGGCGCACGCGCTGGCCGATGATGGCCGTCTCGCCGATCACCACGCCCGTGCCGTGGTCGATGAAGAAGGAGGCGCCGATGTGGGCGCCCGGGTGGATGTCGATGCCCGTCAGCGTGTGCGCGATGTCGGCGATCAGGCGCGCCAGGAAGGGCGCGCCGAGGGCGTGCAGCCGGTGCGCCAGGCGGTGGTACAGGATAGCGATGGTGCCCGGATAGCACAGCATGATCTCGGCCACCGAGGTGGCGGCCGGGTCGCCCGCGTAGGCGGCCTGCACGTCCGACACCAGCAGCGCGCGGATATCGGGCAGGCTGGCGGCGAAGGCGCGCGTGATGTCGCGCGCCTGCTGCGCCAGGGCCGCATCATCGCCCGCGCCATCGCCTTCATCGCCGGCAGGTACGGAAAAGAGCAAGCCGCGCCGCACCTGCTCGCTGAGGCGGTTCAGGGTGGTGTTGAGGGTGTCGCCGACAAAATAATCGATGCTTTCGTCCGTCAGGTTGGGCCGCCCGTAATGCGTTGGGAACAAGGCTGCCGACAGGCCGTTGACGATGGTGGTGAGGGCTTCGCGCGACGGCAGTTCGCGCACCCTGCCGTTATGGCGGATCTTGTGCTTGTCTTCGCGCGAGCTGCGCAAGGCCTGGATCACGGGCCCCAGGTTCCACTGGGCCGTGTCGTCGGCGGGCGCCGCGGGATAAATACTGTGCATGGCGTATCACTTCCAGAAAACGGCAAACAAGCCGGTTCGCCCAAGCTTAGCGGCGGCGGCAAGCGATGCAAACGAAGAATTTCAAGATTTCATATACGAAAAACGCATATGGATGGCAAAAAGGCCGGCGTCAAACCTGATTCCGGTCACTAGCGTAAAATGACGGACTAACAAAAACACTGTTCAACATGACTAAATTATTAACATGGATTTTGGCGGGCCTGGCGATGGTCGGACCGCTTGCAATTGACACCTATCTGCCGTCTTTCCCCGCCATCGCGCATGATTTCAATGCCAGCCCCCTGCTGGTGCAGCAAACCCTGAGCTTTTTCCTGTTCACGTTCGCCTTCATGATGCTGTTTTACGGCACCCTGTCCGACTCGTTCGGCCGCCGTCCCGTCATTCTCGTCTCGCTGGTGCTGTATGTGATCGCTTCCGTGGGTGCCGCGCTGGCGCCGTCGCTGGGCTGGCTGCTGGCCTGGCGCGTGCTGCAGGGCCTGTCGGCGGGCGCCGGTTCCGTCATCGGCCGCGCCATCGTGCAAGACCGCTATTCGGGCGCCGCCGCGCAGAAAATCCTCTCGCACATCATGATGGTGTTCGCGCTGGCGCCGGCCATCGCGCCCGTGCTGGGCGGCTGGCTGCAGGTGGGCCTGGGCTGGCGCTGGATCTTCTGGTTCCTCACGGCCTTCGGCGTGCTGATGTTCGTCGTCGTCTGGCGCGCGCTGCCGGAAAGCTTGCCGAAGGAACAGCGCCACGCCTTCCACCTGGGCGACATCGCCGTCAATTACTGGAAAGTGCTGTGCCACCGCCAGTTCCTGCTGCTGTCGACGGCCATCGGCGCGGCCTTTGGCGGCTTCGCCCTGTACATCGGTTCGGCCGCCTACTTCATCATCAACATCCTGCACCTGCCGGAAACGGCATTCGCCTGGCTGTTCATTCCCTTAATTAGCGGCATGGTGTTCGGTTCGGCCCTGTCGGCGAAGATCGCCCACCGCTACAGCCAGCGCCAGATGATCTGGACCGGCTTCATCCTGATGCTGATCGCCGCGCTGGTCAACATCGGCTACAACTACTTCTTTGCCGCCGAAGTGCCGTGGGCCGTGCTGCCATTGTTCTTCTACTCGTTCGCCCTGTCGATCGCCATGCCGCCGATGACCCTGATGGCCTTGAACCACTTCCCCAACAACAGCGGCCTGGCTTCGTCGATGCAGTCGTTCATCCAGATGCTGCTGTTCGCGCTGGTCTCGGGCCTGGTGGCGCCACTGCTGTTCGACAGCGCCCTGAACCTGGCGTATGGCGTGATGGCGGGGTTGCTGGTGAGTTTGCTGTGCTGGGTGTTTGCGCAGGGCAAGAAAGCGGAAGTGGTCAAGCAGTAACTTTTACAGCGGATTTTTCAGGACGGGGGCACCTGAAAAACGTTCAGGACAAGGCGCCGTGCCACAGGCAGTACGCCAGTACGGCCAGGCGCGGCAACGCAGTCATGGACGTTTTCTCAGGCGCTCCTCAAGGCCAGGGGGCGGGCGTCACATCCACATACTGCGCGCCGCCCTGCTCCGGTTCCGCTTCATTTTGCTGCACCGGCTGGTTCAGGGAACCGGCCGGCGAACGCAAGCTCAAGATTTCCTTGCGCGCCTCGACGAAGTCGGCGGAACTAAGCGGGTGTTCCTGGTCGGGCCAGTGGCTGACGGCCCATTCCTGCAAGGTTTCAAAGCGCCGCCACAGTTCCGCGATGAATTCGCGGCGCGCTTCTTCCAGCTGTTCCGGTGTCTTTTCAATTGCTTCGCTGATATTGACTTCCATGGCCGTTCCCTCGCTGACAAGTTGTCTTGCCAGACTACGCAGGGATCAGCCAGGCGTCTGTTCGCGAACGAACACAGGATTTATTCGGGCATCTTGCGGAAACCCACGGCCAGGCGGTTCCAGGTATTGATGGAGCCGATGGCCAGGGTCACGTTGACCATTTCCGCCGGCGTCAATTGTTCCGCCAGCGCCGCATACACGTCATCGGGCGCCTGGCTTTGCGGCAGCAGGGTCAGCGCTTCCGTCCAGGCCAGCACGGCCCGCTCGCGCGGCGTGAAGAACGGCGTTTCGCGCCAGACGGACACGGCATACAGGCGGCGTTCCGTTTCGCCCGCCTTGCGCGCGTCGCTCGTGTGCATGTCCACGCAAAAGGCGCAGCCATTGATTTGCGAGGCGCGCAGGCGGATCAGCTCGAGCAGCGAGTGTTCCACGCCCAGCCTGGCAATCGCCGCTTCCAGCGCGTACATGGCCTTGACGGCGTCCGGCGAAGCTTGTGTAAAATCGAGTCGTTGCTGTGTCATGATGCATTCCTTGAAGGAGTAGGGATGCACCATTGTAGTGGCCCAGGAACAGCGCGCGGCAGGCCAATCCCCCCGAAAAACAGCAGACCACCAGCAGATACTCCATGGAATTACACATCCTGATCGACGGCACGCGCGACCTGGGCGGCCAGCTGTACCGCCAGCTCAGCGAGGCCATCCGCTCGGGCCGGCTGACGGACGGACAGCAATTGCCGCCCTCGCGCCTGCTGGCCAGCCAGCTGGGCCTGTCGCGCAAGACGGTGTCCGACGTGTATGACAAGCTCGGTTATGAAAAGCTGCTGGTCGGCAAAGTGGGCGTGGGCAGCTTCGTGCAGACGCCGCACGCGTCGCCGCAGCGTCGCCACGCCAGCACGCCGCTGGCCAGCGCGCAGCGCATCGCCCGCTGGGAAGCGACGCCCACGCCCCTGCGCCGCGCCAGCCAGGAAGAGCCGGCGCGCTATGCCTTCATCGGCGGGCGCGCCACGCCCGCGCACTTCCCGCAGGATGAATGGCGCGCCTGCATGCTGCACGCGCTGCGCCAGGGTGGCCAGGCGCGCGGCCGCTATGGCCCTGTCGCCGGCTTGCCGGCCTTGCGCGCGGCGATCGCCGGCCATGCCGCTTTCAGCCGCGGCATCCATTGCACCGAGGAACAAGTGCTCGTCACCAGCGGCGCGCAGCAAGCCTTGCACCTGCTGGCGCTGACCTTGCTGGAAGCAGGCGACACGGTTGCCGTGGAAGAACCCGGCTACCCGGTGGCGCGCGCCGTGTTCGCCAGCCAGGGCGCCCGCGTGGTGGGCATCGACGTGGACGAGGATGGCCTCATCGTCGGACAAATCCCGGACGGCACGCGGCTGATCTATGTCACGCCCGCGCATCAATTTCCGCTGGGCATGCCGATGAGCATGGCGCGCCGCCATGCCTTGCTGGAACGGGCGCAGCAGCTGGGCGCCATCATCATCGAGGACGACTACGACAGCGCCTTCCGTTACGAAGGCCGGCCCGAAGATTCCCTGCAAAGCATGGACCGCTACGGCGTCGTCGCGCACGTGGGCAGCTTTTCCAAGATCATGCTGCCAGAATTGCGGCTCGGCTATGTTGTGCTGCCGCAAGCTATCGTGGCCGCCGTGGAAACGGTGAAATACCTGAGCGATTGCCACACGGCCAGCCTGGGCCAGCATGCGCTGGCCAAGTTCATCGGCGACGGCCATCTGCTGCGCCATATCCGCCGCTGCCACGATATCTATGCGGGGCGGCGCGAGCGGCTGCAGCACTGGTTCAACGGCCCGCTGTCGCCGTGGTTCCGCCTGGTGCCCGCCAGCGCCGGCTTCCACGTGGCGGCCCTAGCCCAGGCGCCGCTCGATATCGCCGAATTGCTGCGCCGCGCGCGCCTGGCCGACATCAGCCTGTATGCGCTATCGGGCTTTTATCACGGCGAGGCACGCCACGCAGGCCTGTTCCTCGGCTATGGCGCCATCGACAAGCTCGATATCGACACGGCGCTGGCCCAGGTGCTGGCGATCCTGCAGGAGATCGCTCCCCTGCCCCTCAGCGCGGTTGCCAACGATAGTGCCCCGTGATGGGATAGCTGAATAGAATATTTTCCTCGCGCGCGCCTTCGCCGATGTTGTGGATGATGAGCGGCACGCCGCCCCACGACTGCTTGTCGCTGACGATGCCGATGTGCGTGAGGTTGCGCGGCAGGCGCCAGGTGACGATGTCGCCCGCGCGGTAAGCGTTCGCTTCCTTGCTTGGCGGCAAGCTGGTGCCATGGCGGGCAAAGTAGGTGCCCAGGTTCGGCACGCGCCGGTGGTCGATATTGCGGTCCGGCCCCTTCATCTGCCAGCGTCCTTGCTGCTGGTACACCTGCCACGCCTTGCGCATGTCTTCGTGCACCAGCACCTGCAAATCCTGCCCCAGCTGGCGGTAGGCGCGCACCACCACGTCCGTGCACACGCCCCGCTCGAGCGGCACGTCGCCGCCCGGATAGGCGAGCCGTTCGTAGCGCGGGTCGTACTGCAGGGTCACGCCCACCTGCTTGCGGGCGGCGGCGACGAGGGCTTGCGGGGTGGCAGGGATGGCCGACGCCAGCATGGGCGCCAGGGCAAGCATCAGGATGGAGAGCAGTTTGATTGGCATCAACGTCAATGGTCGGATGGAAATGCCAACTTTACCGCAGCGGCAAGGAAAACGGCGGACGGCTAGACGCCCGCCAGTTGCGCCAGGTGGGCAGGAAAATCCACGGCCGGTCCCGCCGCATTGATGGTGTCGAAGTAATCATGCCAGCCCGTGGCCGCGATACCGGCCAGCAAGGCATCCAGTGCCGCCTCGTCCGGGAAGCGCCAGACGGCATAAAATTGCTGGGCAGCCCCATGCAGCTTGCCGCCATCGATGGCGCCCATGGCCAGCGCTTCGGCACCCGTGCCGGACAAGGCCGCCATGCCGGCGCCCACCGTGCCGAAATATGCCTGGCGCGCGGCGGCGTCGAGGGCCAGCCAGGCGGGTTTCGGGTTGTACAGCTCTAACAGGTAATGCATGTTTTCCTCCAAAAAGTTAAGCAAGCGAGCGTTGGGCGCGCTTGCAGATGCGTTGGGTGGCGGCATTGGCACTTTCCTGCAACCATTGCGCGCACAGGCTGCGCACCCAATCCGGCTGGCTCTTGGCCGCATCGTTGAGCCAGTTGGCCACGGAATCCTGCACGTAGACGGCCGGATCGGCGCGCAAGGCATGCAACACGGGCAAGGCCAGCTGCGGCTGTTCTTTTAACCGGCCAATATGCGCGCACCACACGCCGCGCGGGCGCAGCGCTTCGCAAGCGAAACGGCGTACTCTTTCTGACGGGTCAGCCGTCCACGGCGCCAGCAAAGCAATCGCCTCGTCAAGGCTCTCCGCCAGATGGGGCCGCAGCGCCAGCCAGGCCCATTCGCGCACGCCGAAGTGCCCATCGTCGGCCAGCGGCCGCATGGCCGCCAGCCGTTGCGGCAAGGTCAGGCCAGCCTGGGCGGCGATGGCAAAGCAGGCCCAGCCACGTACCGTGTCGGACGCATGCGCTTGCAACTGCGCCAGGTCGGCGTTGGCTTCCAGCAGCAATTGCGCCGCCAGCGCCATGCGCCGGGTGATGCCGGCTGCTGCCTGCGCGCGCAGTTGATCCAGCCGAGCGGCGCCGATAGCGGGCACGGCCGCAGCCAGCAACTGGGCGAAATCGATGGCCAGCCCTTCCGTCAGGGTGGCGCTGGCCACGCTTCCGCCGTTCAGCAGGGCCAGGCGCGCGGGAGCGATGTCGGCGACGCCGCGGCTCATGGCGCACCCTGCATTTCACCTCTATCCGTCTTGCGCCAGGCTTTTTCCAGCAGCGCACTCAGCAACTGCATTTCTTCCGGCGTGAAATCGGCAAACAGGCTGGCGATCCATTGCGCGTGTTCATCGACCAGGGTGGCGGCGGCCAGGTCTCCCTTGGCGCTCAGGCGCACCAGCAGCTTGCGCCGGTCGACCTGGTCCGCGTGGCGCGCCAGGAAACCATCGCGTTCCAGGCCGTCGAGCAAGCCCGTGATGGTGCCGCGCGTCACGCCGGCCTGCTCGGCCAGTTCGTGCGGCGACAGCCCTCCGGGCACGTCGCGCAGCAGGGACAACAGCACAAATTTTCCTTCCGACAAGTCATGCCGGCCCAGGCGCGCGGCACAATCGCCATCGATGGCGGAGGCCAGGCCCAGCACTTCAAAGCACAGGCGCAAGCGCGCCGTGGACTGCGCCATGTCGAGACCGCTGGCGCGGCGCTGCACGTCGCCCAGCAGGGCCGTGTATTTCTGTTCGAGCTTTATCATATGGCGCAATATAATATGGCGCCATATTAAATGTCAAATGGAAAACTGTGATGGTTTTCCTGTGCGTTTAGAAACGCGCCTTGTCCCTCGCCCAGGCGATGATGGCTTGCGCATCGATGGCGCCCGGCTGGCGCGCCACTTCCACGCCTCTGCGGAACAGGGCCAGGGTGGGAATGCTGCGGATATTGAAACGGCTGCCCAGGTCCGGCGACGCTTCCGTATTCACCTTGACGACGCGAAATGCGGGTTCCAGGGTCTTGGCGGCTTGCACATAGAATGGCGCCATGCTGCGGCACGGACCGCACCACGGCGCCCAGAAGTCGACCAGCACGGGAATGTCGCTGCGTTCGATATGCTTGAGGAAGCGGGCGCTGGCCAGGTCCACGGGCTGGCCCGTAAATAAATCCTTCTGGCACTTGCCGCACGTGGGCTGTTCGATCAGGCGCGCTGCCGGCAAGCGGTTGACGGCGTCGCAATGGGGGCACACGATGTGCAGGGAGTCTGGCGTGGTCGAGGTCATGGCATTCCTGGAAAGAGTAGCGTACAGTTGCCGGACATTTTACGGCGTATCGTGCAGCGCCGTCGGCACGCTGGCGGCACTTATCCGCAGAGTCCACTATAGTGTGCTGAAACGTGTGATGAAACGGCGCGCACATTGCCGGGCCGGCCAAGGAAAACAATGCCTGATGTCGCAGAAAACATGCTATTGAGCACCGAACTCGCTGCCGCCCTGCGCTTGCAGCGCGCCGCCTGCCTGGCCCACCCCGTGCCGACCCTGGCCGAGCGCAAACGCGATTTGCACACCTTGCAGCGCTTCATCCGCGACCACAAGGACGCGTTGTGCGCGGCGATCAGCGCCGACTACGGCAACCGTTCCCGGCACGAAACCTTGCTGGCAGAAATCTTTCCCGCCATTGACGGCATCAACCACGTCCTTAAACATTTGAAAAAATGGATGCGGCCGCAGCGCCGCGGCGTGGACTGGCGCAATTTCCCTGGCGCCCGCAACCGCGTGATGCCGCAGCCGCTGGGCGTGGTGGGCGTCATCGTGCCGTGGAATTTTCCCGTGAACCTGAGCCTGGTGCCCTTGACCTATATCTTCGCCGCCGGCAACCGCGCCATGGTCAAGATGAGCGAAAACTCGCGCCACCTGGCGCGGCTGCTGATCGACACCATGCCCGCCTACTTTCCACCGGAAAAGCTGCAGTTCTTTGACGAAACGGGCGGCGTGGGCATGGAATTTTCGCAACTGCCGTTCGACCACCTGCTATTTACGGGTTCCGGCCAGACGGGCCGCGCCGTCATGGCGGCCGCCGCGCGCAATCTGTGCCCCGTCACCTTGGAGCTGGGCGGCAAGGCGCCGGCCATCGTCTGCGCCGATTTCGACGTGCGCACGGCAGCCGAGCGCATCCTGTTCGTCAAGTTCCTGAACGCGGGGCAAATCTGCACGTGCGTCGACCACGCCTGGCTGCCCGAGGCCAGCATTCCTGCCTTCGTCGAACACGCACGCGCCATCGTGCCCACGCGCTACCCGCGGCTGGACACGCCCGACTACACTTCCATCATCGACGAGCCCGCCTTTGAACGCCTGCTGCAGGCGCTCGACGAAGCACGCGCACTGGGCGCGCAAGTGATTTCGCTGTTGCCGGGGCCCGCCTACGACCGCGCCACGCGCAAGATCGCGCCGCACATCGTGCTCGGCGCGCCCGAGGACAGCCTGTTGCTGACGCGGGAAATCTTCGGCCCCATCCTGCCGCTGCGCGGCTATGCCAGGCTTGAGAACGTGATCGACAGCATCAATGCGGGACCACGGCCGCTGGCCATCTATCCGTTCAGCAACAAAACAGACACGGTGCAGCTGCTGATCGACCGCGTGATGTCGGGCGGCGTGTCCGTCAACGACGCCCTGTATCACGTGGGCCAGCACGACCTGCCCTTCGGCGGCGTGGGCGAGTCCGGCATGGGCCACTACCACGGCGTCGAAGGCTTTCACACCTTCAGCAAGCTGCGGCCCGTGTTTTACCAGGCCCGCTACAGTGCGTTGAAACTGCTGTGGCCGCCGTATGGCAAGCTGGCCAGCCGCGTGCTGGCCTTCCTGACGCGTTGATGCCTTATAGCTGATGCCTTACAGGAACAGCGAGGCGGCGATGGCCCACATGACGAGGGCGATGATGCCGTCAAGCACGCGCCAAGCCATGGGCTTGGCAAACACGGGCGCCAGGTAGCGGGCGCCAAAGCCCAGCAGGAAGAACCACAGGGCCGAAGCCATGATGGCGCCGCCGGCGAAGTAGAAGCGTCCCACGCCTTCATGCTGGCCGCCGATCGAGCCGAGCAGGATGACCGTGTCGAGGAAGGCGTGCGGGTTCAGCAGGCTGAACGCTAGCGCCGCGCCGATCACGGCCCAGTAGCCTTCCGGCGACTTGGCAGCCGACACCGTCAGAGCCGTTGGGCGCCAGGCGGACTTTGCGGCACGCAAGCCATACGCGATCAGGAAGGTCGCGCCGCCGGCCTTGGCCCACAGCAAGAAATTGGGGTTGTCTGCAATGAAGGTGCCCATGCCGGCCACGCCGGCCGTGATCAAGATCGCATCGCACACCAGGCAGACCAGGATGCAGGTGAGCACGTAGTGACGCTTCAAGCCCTGTTTCAGCAAGAAGGCGTTTTGCGTGCCGATGGCAACGATCAGGCTCGCTCCGAGCCCCATGCCTTTCAAGAAGATTGCGCTGTCCATATCGATTCCTTTATTGCTTTCCATCACGCGCACGGCCGCCCACGCTCTGCCGGCAACGGCAAAGTCATCAAAGGTAGGTGGAGGGTGTAGCGGTACCAGCAGGACCGCGCGGGAGAGTGGAGTTGTTACCCTATTTCAACAGTGTAAAGAAAAAGTAAATATAAGTATAATGAATGATTCTAACCATATATAAGAGAAACTTATGCGCGTCGTCGATTACCGTGGATTGGCCGCCCTCGACGCCGTGATCGGCCTGGGCAGCTTTGAAAAGGCCGCGCAGGCGCTGGCGATCAGCCAGCCGGCCGTGTCGCAGCGCATCCGCACCCTGGAAAACCTGGAAGGCACCCTGCTGATCATCCGCAGCCACCCGCCCCTGCCCACAGAAGCGGGCCAGCGCCTGATCGCCCATTACCGGCAAGTCAAGCTGCTCGAAGCGGCGCTCGACGCCCAGCCCGGCCCCACCACGCATTTGCCGGAACTGGCCATCGCCGTCAACGCCGACAGCGCCGCCACCTGGATCCCGGAAGCGCTGGGACCGCTGCTGTCGCCGCCGTCCTGCCTGCTCGATATCCGCCTCGACGACCAGGACCACACCCTGAGCCAGTTGCGCGAAGGGCGCGTATTTGCCTGCGTCACCAGCGCCAACGACCTGGTGGCGGGCACCACGGCCACGCCGCTGGGCGGCATGCGCTACCTGTGCGTGGCCTCGCCCGCGTTCGCGCAGCAATGGTTTCCCCATGGATTTACGGTGGATGCCGTCAGCCAGGCGCCCGCCATCACGTTCGGCAGCAAGGATGCGCTGCACGAGCGCTATCTGCAGCACCGGCTCGGCTACACGGGCCGCTATCCGCACCACGTGCTCGGTTCGGCGCGCGACTTCGTGCGCTTCATCGAAGCGGGCTATGCTTACGGCATGGTGCCCCTGCTGCAGGCGGAAACGGCGCTGGCCGCCGGCAGGCTGGTCGACGTGGCGGCCGGACAGGCGCTCGACGTGCCCCTGACCTGGCATGCCTGGGATATCCAGACCCCGCTCACGCGCACCCTGTCGGACGCCGTCATCGCCACCGCGCGCAAATGGCTGTTGCAGGATTGATTGACGCATGCCACATTTATCTATGCTATACAGCAACTTTCCCGTGTGCGCCCTGCCCTGCCTGGCCTACACTGCAAGCATCACCCCTCACCATCAGGAGCTGGCATGACGATCCTGCGCACCACCCTGCTCGGTTTGCTGGCGGCCATCCCACTGGCTGCCGGCCTTGCCGCCTGCTCACCCTTGATGGCCATCAATGCCTTCTCGTCCGGCAGCGCTTCGCACGTGACGCGCGGCCTCGCTTACGGCCCCCTGCCACGGCAAAAGCTCGATGTCTACGCCCCCAAAATCCGTACGGGGCCCGTGCCCGTGGTGGTGTTCTTTTATGGCGGCAACTGGACGACGGGCGAGCGCGCCGACTATGCCTTCGTGGGCCATGCGCTGGCGGCGCGCGGCTATCTGGCCGTGATCGCCGACTACCGGCTGTATCCGGAGGTGCACTATCCCGAAATCCTGCAGGATGCGGCCCGCGCCGTGGCCTGGGCCGCGATGGAATCGAGCCGCCACGGCGGCGACCCGACGCGCCTGTTCGTCATGGGCCATAGCGCCGGCGCCTACAATGCGGCGATGGTGGCGCTCGACGCCAGCCTGCTGGCGCGCCATGGCATGCACCCACACGACTTGCGGGGCTGGATAGGTTTGGCCGGCCCCTATGATTTCTTGCCGATCGAAAACACCACCACCCGGCCCGTTTTCTTTTACCCGGACACACCCGCCGCGTCGCAGCCCATCCACCACGTGACGGCCGCAGCCCCGCCCGCCCTGCTGATCGCCCCCCTGCCCGGACAGGATAAACTGGTCGATCCGCGACGCAACACGGGCGGTCTGGCCAAGGCCTTGCGGACGCTTGCCAGGCCCGTGACGGAAACGTATTTCGACCACGTGGGCCACGCCACCCTGGTCGCCACGCTGGCAGCGCCCTTGCGCAGGCTGGCGCCCACCCTGGACGCCGTCAGCGCCTTCATCGACGCCAACAGCGGGAGCGGGAGCGGTGACACGGTCTTGTCCGCCGTCTCGCCGAAGACAGCCGTGCCGGCAAGCATCACCGTGCCCACCCGCTCACCTGGCGCGGCCACGCCGGCCTCTGAACTGCACGCATACGACAAAACGCCCGCCCCGTGAAGGGCGGGCGCTCTGTCCAAACCAGGAGGCACGATGCTGCGTGCCGGCTGGCCGCAGCTCAAGGCTCGGCCCTCGCGAAGCGGCTCAGCCGCAAGCAGCCGCGTGCTTACTCTTTACGGCTGGCGCTGCTGCTCTTGCTTTGTGCGGAACCCGCTTGCGATACGCTGCCGCTGGCCGAGCCTTCACTGCCGGCCGACTGCTGGCTGCCCTGGTGGCTGCCGCTTTGCAGGCTTTGGCCGTCACGGCTTTGCGCGCCCCGTTGCTGGTCGCGGCTGGCGCCGTTTTGCTGATAGGCCTGGAACGGTTCAGCGATGCGCTGCATGGCTTCCTGCTGCTTGCGCACGTTTTTCTCCGTTTCTTCCGACGCCGTGCGGGCCACTTCTTCGGCCAGCGCCTTGGCAGTACGGCTCGTTTCATTCACATGACGCTCTGCCACGTTGGCCAGTTCGACCTGCGTATCGGCTGCCAGGCGCGACACCTGTTGCTGGTACTTGCGCAGTTGCTCGGCGGCTGGCTGGCCCGCCGCGGCAGCCACCTGGAACACATCTTCAGCGCGCTCGACCGTCAGCAGGTTCTGGCTGGTGACTGCGGTTTCTTCCAGCAAGCCTTGGACCAGTTGCATGTTCAGGTCGCTGAAGTGCTGCACCGACTGGAACAGCGACTTCGACAGTCCATTGAAAAAAGCCAGTTGCGCTTCCAGGTGGTTTTTGGCGGCGGGGGTAACACTACGGGAATATGGATACATGGAGTTCCTCATTAGATAGCGGTTGGGTGGACATAAACAGATGGCGACACCACCGGCTGTCGAACGGTGAGGAAGACGGCCGGGCTACGCCACGAAACGCGAAAAAACATATCCGATTGGTGGGACGATGCTTTGCAACGCGAGTCCCAAGGCTACGTGAGCACCGCAGTTGAGGGATGATCTGGATCAAAGGTGCGCTAGGCTGCGCAGAAAGTTTTGGCTGGACGGCTTGCCTTTGGCAAACGTCAGTGACGTGATGGGAAATCTGTGCCAGGCAGGTTCAGCCCGGCACGACGGGCTTGTAGCCACGGCTGCGCAGCGACGCTTCCAGCCAGCGGTTGCCATACCAGCCGCGCGCCAGCAGGTAACTGAGCTCCACGGCGGCCATCAGCAGCATCATCGGGCCGATGCGCAGTTCCGTGGCCAGGTGGCTGCCAAACCACAGGCAGGCATCCATGGCCAGCATGAGCAGCAACAGCCACCAGCGGCGCTTGGCGACGGCCCAGAGCGAGCCCAGCAAAAGGGCCGGCCAGGAAAAGCCCGCTTTCACATAGGCATAGCGGCCGGCATCGTCGGCAAACAGGGTGGCGCTGTGCTTCATGCTGCTCTCTTCAGGTAATGACCGGCGTCAAGGTTCGGGACGGTGGCAGACGGCTTCGACATTGTGACCGTCCGGGCCCAGCACGAAAGCGCCGTAGTAATTCGGGTGATAGATTTCGCGGATTCCGGGGGCGCCGTTATCCTTGCCGCCCGCTGCCAGTGCGGCCTGGTAAAAAGCATCCACCTGGGCGCGGTTGTCCGCCGCGAAGGCGAGATGCATGCCGGCATGCGGCGCGCCGCCCACCCCGAACCAGAAATCGGGCTTGCCATCCTTGCCCAGGCCGACCCAGCCCTGCACTTCCATCACCACCGACACGCCCAGGGGCGCCAGGGCGGCCGAAAAGAAGGCCTTGCTGGCCTGTGCATCGCTGACATTCAAACCGATGTGATCAAGAATCATGCTGGTGCTCCCTGAAGGTAGTGGAATGGGGAATACAGTATGCGCCAACATTGCTTTTTAGGCAAGCATAACTGCAGACCCGGCACTGCGGTTCCAGGGAGCGCCACGCGCCTCGCCTAGCGCAGGTTGCCCGTATGCCCCAGCGAATAGCGGCCCGGCTGCGGCCACACGGTCAAGCCGTGCGGCTCCTGGCCGACTTTCACTTTGGAAACGTCGCCACTGTTTGTATCGATGCGGTACACCACGTCGTCGAAACGGCCGGACAGCCACAGATATTTACCATCGGCACTCACATTGCCCATGTCGGGGCTGCCGCCGCCGGGAATCGGCCAGTTCGACACGACTTTTTCCGTGGCGAAGTCGATCACGCTGACGCTGCCCTTGCCCTTCGGCTTGCCATGGATGCGGTGCGTGCCGCGGTTGGCCACGTACAATTTCTTGCCGTCACGGCTCGGATACAGGCCGTGCGCGCCCACACCCGTCTGGATGAAGCCGATTTCCTTCAGGGTGGCGCCATCGACGATGTGCACGCCGTCGGCGTCCATGTCGGCGATGAAGAATTTCTTGCCGTCCGGCGAGATGCGTATGTCTTGCGGCATGCCCTTCTTGACGCTGCAGATTTCATTCGCCGGGCCGCCCACGGGGCCGGACTCCGCAAAGCGCTTGGCCGGCATCTGCAATTTCAGGTAGCCGTCGACCTTGCGGCCCACCAGGTCGATCTTGGCGATGGTGCCGTCGAATTCGCAGGTGAACATGGCGTAGCGGCCGTCATTGGAAAAATCGGCATGGTTGATGCCGCCGCACTGGGGCGTGTCGATCGAGTACTGCACGGCCATGGTCTTCGGATCGCGGAAATCGAGGCGGTGGCGCGCTTCGGCCACGACGATGGCCGACTTGCCGTCCGGCGTGTAATACATATTATAAGGATCATCGACGGGCACTTCCTTGCCCGGCTTGCCCGTCAAGGGGTCGATCGGCGTCAAACTGCCCTTGTCCGTGCGCTCGGCATTGTTCGCCACCCACAGGGTGCGCAAGTCCCACGACGGCACGACGTGCTGCGGGCCGCTGCCGACCTTGAACTTGTCCACCACTTTCAGGCTGTCCTGGTCGATCACATACACATCGTTCGAGCGCAGGTTGGGCACGTAGACCCGGCGCAAGTGATCCTTGACGACGGGGCTCATATTGCTGCTGGCGATGCTGCCGTACACGTTTTTCGGGTCCACCAGCGGGGGCATGCCCGGCAGCGGCGAATACGCGGCGGCCGGCGCTGCGGCGGCCGGGGCCGGCGTACTGGCGCCGATGACCTGGCTGGCCACGCCCAGGCCGGCCAGTGCGGCAGCCAGGGCGGACAAGGTGACGATGGTGCGTCGTTGAGATTTTTTCATGTGATTTCGCGTCGTTTCGTTGCAAAAGCCGGAAGTTCAGCACTTCCAGCGGAATTATTTAGGTCGTTGCAGCAGTTGCCTGATGGCAGCCACCGAGGTGTCCACCTGCAGCTTGATACCGATCTGACCCAGTTCAGCCGTGGCGCGGGTCGCGTCGCCGCGCACGCCATCCGCCACGCCAGGCTTGGGGCCGTGGGCCATGGCCTCGCTGCGCACGAGCGACGGGTCCGTCGCCAGCATCAGCGCCGCGTCCGCCAAACCGGCATGCAGGCCGATCTCGGCGCTGCTGTGGCCGCGCTTCTGCAGTTCGGCAATATAGGTCGATTGCGTGATGTCATAGTAGTCGAGCAAGGCGTAAGCACGCGCTTCCTTGCCGGTGGAAGCCTTGCCCCAGGCGCGGTTGAGCTTATTCGCCACGTTCTGCTCGTTTTTTTGATAGCCGCCATGGTCGCCAAGAAAAATGATGTCGCGGAAACCATGCTGGCGCAGGCTGGCGGCCGCCCCTTCCAGCACGGCTTCGAAGGCGGCTGGCGGTATCGAGATCGTGCCGGCAAAGCGCATGTGGCCGGCCGGCGGAGCAATACTGCCTTCCGGCACGTAGGAAACGACGGGCGCGACGATGGTATTGCCCAGCTTTTGCGCAATCTGCCGCGCCAGCAGCCCGGCGCGCACATTGTGCTTGCCCAGCGCGATGTACGGCCCGCTCTGCTCGACGCCGCCAATCGGCACCAGCACGGTGGTGGCGCCATGGTCGATACGGCTGCGCAACTCCGTGCTGGTCAGTTCTTCCAGCATGACGCTGCCGCTGGCTGGCGTGGCCGCCATGACGGGCGCCGTGAGCAGCAGGCATGAAAACGTCAGGACGAACAGGGAAACGAGGGGCTTGCGTGAAAGGCGGAGCGTGGATGGCGCGCAAGGCGCCGTTCGCTGGGGGAACTGCAGAGTCATAAGCCAACATCTTTCCGAGGTCAAAGCGTGGTGCCGTGCCCGGCCTTGCCAGGCAAGCTGGCTGCCACGCAAGAATTGTATTCCATCATGACGGGAACGGCACGTTAATTTGCTGCAGTGCTTTGCAAGGAATTGACAAGGGGAAACTATCTATCAGGCTATAGTCGCGCCAGCCCTGCCCGCCTCGCCATCATGGAGTGTTTCGTTGCGCTTCTCGGCATAGGCCTTCAGCGAAAGCATCGTCCTGGGAAGCCCGACCCTGACTTGCCTGGCAACGCCTGGCCCGAACAGAAAGGCAAGCGCTCCCGTAAACCACACGCGGTGAACGACTTCCGATCCGCCATTGACGGCGGCAACCGTGTGCTCGAAGTGGATGCGGAACAGGGGGATGTGGCCCTCGACGGTGAACGAGCGGCCGGCAGTGCGCTCCGTGACCAGCAGCGGAATGCCCATCCCCTTGCTGGGAACGATCCTGCCATGCGTCCCCACCGCGAACGGCCCATTGAGCCGGGCTTGCTTTGTGTCCGGATCCCACAGGTGCCATCGGTCGACCTCGCTCCAAATCTGGTCGACGACCGTGGGCGGGACTGCAATGTGAATGCTTTCTTTGATTTGCATCAATTGGGAATCTCCCTATCATTGTGGTGAAAGTAACTGGGTCTGCTATCCGGCGCCGCGCTGTGTCTGGATATTTGCCTGCGGCATAGCATTCATCACGCAATATCGCCATGCCATTGCGCCAATTCAAAGATACTCCGCCAGCAGAAACAAATGCCGCAGCTTTTTCTTTGCCTCGACAAAAAATATATCTGCTGGAATTGCAGGATACACTGTTTTTTTATCATGCCAATAGAATTAGATTCTGGTTATACTGGTCGCAGATAAAGCCGGACCATGATGACAGCCTTGTTTGGCGCCAGGATCAAGCGATGCACCGGATTCGACCGCGCTGCTCGCCATAACCACGAGCATATGAAATTTTGAGAAATGATGAACACAGCACATTGGCGGGTTCAGGAACTACAGCATCACTCAGCGGATGTCGCCTGGCTGAATGCCGAGGATGCCCGCCGCGCCTATGAGATAGCAGGCCTTCACGACTCGAAGACGCATCTCGGCCTGAACGCTAACACCGTTGACGCGATCGAGCGGTTCGCATCCGGAGAGGATGCGGCCATCGCAAGCAAATGGTTACGTGCCCGTGTGCCGGGAAACCAGCAAGTCGTGGTGGTATTTGGAGAAGACGAATGTTTCTTGTGCAGCAGTGTGTTCCTGGTCGAGAATTGGTCGGATATTTTTGTCCCTTCACGTGACGACGCGATGGTTTATTCGAACGACACGCCGCTTATCCTGTTTTACTGCCACGAGAATGAATTCGAAGTGGGACAGCGAATTATCTTTGATTAACAACCGGGTCAGGCCAGGAGCGGATCTCAATACGATCAATTATCAGAAGGAGCGAGTGCTCGTGGGAATTACTGTTTTAAGCCGGTTGTCCATGTTGGGCGGTATTTTCTTGAGCCTTTCGCTGTCGTCCTTGACCAATGCCTCCGAACAACAAAGCGATATGGCATCGATAAAACAGGAGCATTGCGAAGAAGGTAATAATCTTGAAAATACTTTCTGCATGAGTCGAGAGCTAAAAGAATCCGACACGCGTTTAAACGTCATCTACAAGACATTGATGTACGCGCTTGCCAAGCCACAAGGGCTGCAAAGCGCGCAACGTGCATGGCTTGTTTTCCGCGACGCGGAGTGCAAGTTCCAGAACAAGGCAATGCATGGCGGAAGTGCTTACCATTTTTCGATGGACTTATGTTTGATGCAACTGACTGAGCAGCGCATATCGGCATTAGAAACCGTTAGGCCCTGTAATGGATGCGTAGAATTCAAGGATGCGTTTTATAAAACGGGATTCAACTTGCCAGAGCGCAAACGCACTCCTGCTTCGGGCAAGTTATGACACGGGGCCAAACTTGATGGCTTACTTCCGTCTTAACGCGCTTCGACTGCGATATCCGCTTTGGACTGCGGACTCACACTCGCAAAAGGCAAGCATACTCCCAGACTGCCGCGGAACCAGGCGGCGCCCTGCCCTTGCCATCCCAACATCAACGTTCCCCCATGGAACAGCACCGCCACCAAAGAAAAACCCCGGCGTACCGGGGCAATTTCCAAGCTTAAGCGCGGGCGCTGCGGCCAGGCAACGCCAGGCGCCGGCTGGCTGAGGCGGAAGCCGGGGCCGGCAAGCCGCCTGCCACTTTCAACGGTTTTGCCTGGGCGTCGCCATGCAGGCGGAACACGGCCACCACGTCGACCAGCTCGACGGCGCGGTCTTGCAGCGAGGATGCGGCTGCAGCAGCCTCTTCCACCAGGGCCGCATTTTGCTGGGTGACCTGGTCCATTTGCGAAATGGCCTGGTTCACTTGCTCGATGCCGGCGCTTTGCTCGTGGCTGGCGTTGGCGATGTCGCCCATGATGTCCGTCACGCGACGGATGCTGGCGACGATTTCTTCCATCGTCGCGCCCGCCTGGTCGACCAGCGCGCTGCCCGTGTTGACCTTGTCGACGGAATCCTCGATCAAGCCCTTGATTTCCTTAGCGGCAGCCGCCGAGCGCTGCGCCAGGTTGCGCACTTCCGTGGCCACCACGGCGAAGCCGCGGCCCTGTTCGCCCGCGCGGGCCGCTTCGACGGCCGCATTCAACGCCAAAATGTTGGTTTGGAAGGCAATGCCGTCGATCACGCCGATAATGTCGGCGATCTTCTTCGCCGATTCGTTGATCGAACCCATCGTGCCCACCACTTGCGCCACCACGGCGCCACCCTTGCGGGCCACGTCCGAAGCGGACACGGCCAGCGAGTTCGCCTGGCGCGCATTGTCCGTATTCTGGCGCACGGCCGAGGTCAACTCTTCCAGGCTGGACGCAGTTTCTTCCAGGGAAGACGCCTGCTGCTCCGTGCGCACGGACAAGTCCGCGTTGCCGGCGGAAATCTGCGCGGCCGCCACGCTGACCGTATCGGCCGAGGTACGCACGGTGGCGATCACGCCGACGATGCGCTCGAGGAATTTGTTGAAGGCAGTGGCCGTGCGGCCCACTTCATCCATGCGCTCGACGGGCATGGCGGCGGACAGGTCCAGCGAAGCGCTGACACGCTCCAGCGTGTGTTCGATATCGCCCAGGCCGCCGCTGATGGTGCGGTAGATATGCCAGGCCAGCGCGCCCGTCAGCAGCACGGCCACGCCCAGCACGGCCAGCATGGTGTTGAACGCCGTATCGTAGGCGGCCAGGCTTTCCGCCTTCACGTCATCGACCAGCTTGTTGTTGTAGGCGATATGGTCATCCATGCTTTTCTTGGCGGCCGCGGCCGTGATGGCCAGCGGCGTGCCGGCCAGCAAGGTGGCGCGCACGCCATCCATGTCGCCCGCGTAGGCGGCGGCAAAGAATGGCACCAGCGCGCGGCGGTAGGCTTCCATCGCGGCCTGGTCGGCATCGAGCATCTTGCTGTCCGTCGCATCGTACAGGCGCTCGGCGCGGTAGGTGGTGATGACCTTGTCGAAATTCGTGTTGGCATCGGCCACGGCCTTGTCCAGCGCCGTCTTGTCGGCCAAATTCGAGAACACGGACAGGCGGTAGCCAGCCAGGCGCGAGTCGGCCAGGAAACCCTTGGCCGCATTCAAGCCCTGGATGCTGGGGATGATGCGGTTTTGCACCGTGTCAAAACGCTCCTGGGCGCGCTGCAGCTGGATGGCGCCGCCGGCGCCCAGCAATAGCAGGGCCAGCAAGGCGATGGTGAGAGTCAGAATTAATTGCTTGGTGATATTCATGGTGTTTCACAGTAAAAAGAGTGGCCTGGCAAGGCCAGGCAGGATAAATAGCTGCCGATCAGGTGGCCGGGGATCGGTGGCTAGGCCGCCAGCGGGGCAGCGTCAGGCGTGCGGCGCAGCAAGTCGCCATGCTGGCGGCAAAACGCCAGGCCCGCCTTGTGGCCCACGTCGAACAGCAGTTGCATGTTCGAACTGGACCAGTCCAGGGTGTCGGGCCAGTGCTGTTCCGGGATGCCGCCCATCAGGTCGAGCTTGAGCAAACGCCGTTTGGGCTGGCCCGTGCGCGCATCCGTGTTGTGCTCGAGTTCGAACAGGCGCAGCTCGCTCTTGGAAATCTTCACCAGCGGCGTGATGATGGAGCGCACCCAGGCGTCGTACAGGTTGCGCGGCTTGCGCAGCAAGCGCTCGTCACCGAGGATATCGAGGATGACCAGGGTGTCGGCGTCATGGTGCTCGCCCTTGCCTTCGATAAACGGGTCGAAATTGAGCGTGTCGAGCGCCGCGCCTTCGATGTAGTCGTCGCCCGCGATGGTCGTGGGCGCATACAGAAACGGAAACGACAACGCGGCGCGCACGTGGATGGGTTCGATTTCGTGCTTGCCCCAGATTTGCATGCGGTGTTCGCTGAGGTTGTAGGCATTGATGTAGAAATCGGGGCGTATGCGGGCCACGCCCGAGAAATCCACGGCCTTTTCCAGGAAGGGCAAGTGCGCGCACAGGCCCAGGCTTTTCGCCGACAGGTCCGACGGCGACAGCGACGACACCATCAGCTTGCCCCAGTCCGACCAGGCCGTGGGCACGCCCGCAAACGTTTGCTGGAACGCCTGAAAAAAAGGATTGTTGGCCGGCGGCTGGAAAGCATCGCGGAAAGTGCTCGCGTGCATGCCCGGCTTCTGGAACACCTTGTAGTTGATCGGGATCATCTTGTAAATGCTGTCGGCCACGCCCGTGTCGGCCCAGCTTTGCAAGGCCTGGCGCGGCGTTGCCTCGTGCGGCGTCGTGTAAAGCAAACCCATCAACACACCGGCGCCCGAGGCGGAAATGACGTCGAACTCGATGCCTTCGTCGAGGAAAGCGGCCAGGGCGCCGGCGATCAAGGTGGAATTTGGTGCGCCGCCACCAAGCAGCAGACCCGTTTTACGGGCCGGTTTCGCTGGCGCGGCTGGCGCCAGATCCGGCGGTGTCGTAGTGACTGTCTTCATGCACACTCCCTGAACGGAACGGGGTTACCATCCCTTAATTGTTGGTTACTACACGCTTATGGCGCCTAATCCTGCACATGTTCCCGCAAGCGACCAGCCGATGCAATGTTGCAGAAACAGATATGAAATTAACATAAATAAATTCCTTATGGCAATTTCCATAACGAATGACCGGTATTCAGGAAGGGTATAAGTTGATGCCGTGCGGCATTGCCTGATGCGGTGCAGCAAATATAAATTCAGCGGTGTTAGGAATAATCTCTTTGGGGTAGGAATATTCCCCAACCAGCCGCCGGCGCGGCGGCCAGGGGCATCACGGGAAGGATGCAGGGTCGGCAGGGGGCGCGGAAAAATGCAGGTGGGTACACAAATGGTCAACAAAGACGCGAATTTTGGGCGACAGGTGGCGGCTCGATGGCCACAGCACCCAGAACTTGCTTGAGTGCAGCAGGTAGTCGGCCAGCACGGCTTGCAATTCGCCGCGCGCGATGGCGTCGCGCACGATAAAGTCAGGCAGGTAAGCGAGGCCCACGCCCTGCGTGGCGGCGCCGATCAAGGCTTCGATATTGTTGCAGGTCAAGGCGGTCGGTAAGCGCAACTCGCCGCCGCTGTCGCCCCCGGCGCGCTGCAGCGCCCATTCCTGCAGTTTTCCCGTGGTGGGGAATTTATAGCGCACGCAAGCGTGCCCTTCCAGCGCGCGCGGCGTGGCCGGCACGCCGTGGCGGGCGAAATACGCGGGCGAGCCCACGATGGCGAAGGCAAACGGCCCCAGCTCGCGCGCCATCAGCCGCGAATCCGTCAAGGTGCCGCTGCGCACGGCCACGTCGACGCCTTCGGCCACCACGTCGACGAGGCGGTCGTTGAAATCGAGGTCGAGCTCGATCTCCGGATACTGGCGCGTAAAGTCGGCCAGCAGGGGCAGGATGATGCGGTAGCCAATCACGGGCAGGCTGACCTTGAGCTTGCCGCGCGGCGCCTCGGCCAGGTGCGACAGTTCCGCCTCGGCATCACCGAGGTCGGCCAGGATGCGCTGGCAGCGCTCGTAAAACAGCGCCCCCTCGTTGCTCAGGCTGATGCGCCGCGTGCTGCGGTTGAGCAGGCGCACGCCCAGCTTTTCTTCCAGCCGCGCCACGCTCTTGCCCACGGCCGAGGCCGACACCCCGAGCAGCCGCCCGGCCGCCACATAACTGGACGTTTCCGCCGCGCGCACGAAGGCGGCAATGCCGTTCAGATTATCCATATCATCTCGCCATGTTGATTAGGGAATATTTGTCCGTTATGAGTGGATTTTCAGCCACTTTTTCATTGATTACGTCCATATTATCATCAGATTCCCTCTTTCTGGAATCATTCCCATGGATACGAATCACCGTATGAAGCCGGCCTCCCCGGCCCGGCGCGCCTTCGTGCTGGCGGCCGTCTGCCTCGCCGCGCTATGCATGCCGCTCAGTTTTACGGGGCCGGCCATCGCCATTCCCGCCATCGCCGCCGACCTGCACGGCTCGCCGCTGGCGCTGGCGTGGATCACGAATGCCTTCATGCTCAGCTTTGGCGGCTGCCTGATGGTGGCAGGCGCGCTGGCCGACCGCTATGGCCGCAAGCGCGTGTTCTTGCTGGGCATGGGCGTGTTTTCCGCCGCCGCGCTGGCGCTGTCGGCCGCGCCCGGCATCCTGTGGCTCGATGTGCTGCGCGCCGTGCAGGGCCTGGGCTGCGCCATGGCCCTGTCGAGCGGACTGGCGGCCCTGGCGCAGGAATTCGACGGCCCCGCCCGTGCGCGCGCCTTCAGCCTGATCGGCACAGCCTTCGGCGTGGGCCTGGCCTTCGGTCCCTTCCTGGCCGGCACCTTGATCACGCACACGGGCTGGCGCGCCATTTTTGTCGCCACGGCCGCGGCCGGCCTGGCCGCCCTGCTGGCCGCCGCGCGCGCCATGCGCGAATCGCGCGACCCGCAAGCGCAGGGCGTCGACTGGCCCGGCGCCCTGACGTTTACGGGCGCCTTGTCCCTGTTTACCTATGGCTTGCTGCAGGCGCCCGACAGTGGCTGGAACAGCGCCGCCAGCCTGGGTTTGTTCGGTTCAGCGGCACTGCTGCTGGCCCTTTTCATCCGCGTGGAGCGGCGCGCGGCGCGGCCCATGCTGGATTTATCCCTGTTCCGCCTGCCCGCCTTTGCCGGCGTGCAACTGCTGGCGGCCGCGCCCGCGTTTTCCTTCGTCGTGCTGCTGGTGCTGCTGCCGGCCCGCTTCATCGGCATCGAAGGCTACAGCGCGCTGGAGGCGGGACGCATGATGATCGCCCTGTCGGCACCCATGCTGGTGCTGCCGATCCTGGCCGGCATGGCGGCGCAGCGCCTTGCCGCCGCGCACATCTGCGCCAGCGGATTACTGCTGGCGGCTAGCGGCTTGCTGTGGCTCTCCACTTGCGCGCCGGGCCAGTCGCCCGCCACCTTGCTGGGGCCGCTACTGCTGATCGGCTGCGGCATCAGCCTGCCCTGGGGCTTGATGGATGGCCTGGCCATCAGCGTCGTGCCCGTCGAACGGGCCGGCATGGCGGCCGGCATCTTCAATACGACGCGCGTGGCGGGCGAAGGCCTGGCGCTGGCCATCGTCAGCGCGCTGCTGGGCACCTTCACCATGGCGGCACTGGGCGGCGCCGGCCTTGCCGGCATCGGCGCGGAGCAGGCGGCGCTGGCGGCGCCCTTCCTGGCGCTGGGCGAGCTGCGCCATGCGGGCGCGTTGTTGCCGCAGGCCGGCGCCGCCGAACTGGCGCAAGCCTATGGCGCCGCCTTCCGCCACTTGCTGTATGTGCTGGCCAGCATCACCACGGCGTCGGCCCTGCTGATCCTCGCCTTCCTGCGCCATCCGGCGAATGCAGCCGACGCCGCGCGGGACGCGGCCGCCCTGCCCGCCTGCAAGGCGCCAAACTAAGCGGCCCGGCTTTCCCGCAGCAGCCATCCCTTGCCCCGCCATACCCGGCGGCGTCCACGCGCCGCCGCCCGCCTTTGATGCTTCTCCGCAACACCTCAAAAGTTTTCAAAGATAAAACTAGTTTACTCATCAAAGCGCTTTGAACTATACTCAAAGCGCTTTGAAACATAACTAAAGCGCTTTGGTTGTGCGAAGTTATGCGCACCGATCCCACACCTATAAAAACACTGGAGACGCAATGAACAAACATTTCTTGAAAACTTTGCCTGCCGCCGTGGCGTTGGCCTTGAGCGCTTCGGCCGCCCAGGCCGCCCTGCCGATCGATTTCGGCGGCTACATCCGCTCGGGCTTCGGCACCAGCAGCGAAGGCGGCAAGGAAGCGTGTTTCGGCCTGGCCGGCGCCTCGTCCAAGTATCGTCTGGGCAATGAGTGCGAAACCTACGGCGAGCTGAAATTCGGCGGCGAAGCCTTCAAGGCAGCCAACGGCACCACCTTCCGCATCAATACCCTGGTGGCGTTCTCCGTCAACCAGAACCAGGACTGGGAGCAATCGGACCCGTCGTGGCGCGAAATGAACGTCGTCGCCGACAAGATCGGCACGGGCGCCTTCGCCGAAGCGCGCGCCTGGGTCGGCAAGCGCTACTACGACCGCCAGGACGTGCACATCACCGATTACTACTTCTGGAATAACAGCGGCCCTGGCGCCGGCCTGGAAAACATCGACCTGGGCGCCGCCAAGCTGGCCTACGCCGTCGTGCGCACGGCCGATGACGGCGACAGCAAGCGCATGGGCCTGTCCCACGACTTGCGTTTCTCCGGCATCAAGGTCAACCCGGATGGCGAACTGACCCTGGGTCTGCAATTCAACCAGAAACGCAATGCGCAAGGCGCGGCCCCCATCGCCAGCGGCCACTTGCTGACCATCATGCATACGCAAGGCAATCTGTTGGGCGGCTTCAACAAGGTGGCATTGCAGTACGGCAAGGGCAGCGCCGCCAACACGGGCGGCTTCAGCCTGGGCGCCAACAAGGATGACAAGGTCGTGCGCCTGACGGAACAGATCATGATCCAGCCCAAAGGCGCCTGGTCGGGCATGGGCACCTTCGTCTACGAAGACAAGGAATCGGCAGGCGTGAGCAGCAAGTGGACGTCGATCGGCGCGCGTCCCGTCTACCACTTCACGGACAACTACAGCCTGGCCGTGGAACTGGGCCACGACATCGTCAAGCCGGAAGGCGGCGAAAGCCGCAACCTGACCAAGCTGACCTTCGCGCCGCAACTGTCGGCCGGCAACAGCTTCTGGTCGCGCCCCGTGCTGCGCGCTTTCTACACCTACGCCAAATGGAACAAGGCAGCCCAGTCGGCCGCCGCCGTGGAATCGGCGCTGTCGTCGACCGGCGTGTTCGGTGGCAAGACCAGCGGCAGCTCCGTCGGTTTCCAAGTGGAATCCTGGTGGTAATCGCAGGCCGCTAGAACGTTGGCAAGCGTCCCCGGACGCTTGCCGGTGGCAGCAACACCGCCCGCTTATCCAGGGGCAAGCAGTACCCGGACCCACCATTTCGCCGCTGCACGCGATGGCCGGCAGCTTCAATGTAGTGATTCAGCAGTATCCTCTTTTAGCGCGGGCGCCCCTGGGTTTGCCCGCGTATTTTTTTGGGCGCCGCCGCCGCTTGTCATGACCCTGATCAATCCGGCATTTATCAGATAAACTACCCGTCATCGCACGGCACCGCTCCCGACCCACCCTGGATAGACCCCAACCGCAGCATCCATGAACCTCAAAAATCTCGCCAAAACGCTAGGAATATCCGAAACCACCGTCAGCCGCGCCTTGAATGGCTATCCGGAAGTGAGCGAACGCACGCGCGAGCGGGTGCTGGCCGCCGCGCAGGCGGCCGGCTACCGCCCCAATCCCATGGCGCGCAGCCTGGCCGTGGGACGCACGAATATCGTCGGCATCATCTACCCGCTGATGCCGAACGACCTGGCCGATCCCATGTTCATCGACATCGTGGGCGGCATGTCGGAAGCGCTGGAAGCCCAACAGATGGACATGATGATCGCGCCCGCCTCGGCCACCAACGAATTCCACACCTATGAACGCATGGTCAAGGGCCGCCGCATCGATGGCCTCGTTGTCGGCCGCACGAAGCCGTTCGACGAGCGCATCGCCTACCTGGCGCAGCAGGGCATGCCGTTTGTCGCGCATGGCCGCACCCAGCTGAACCAGCCGCACGCGTGGTTCGACTACGACAACGAGGCCGGCATGCGCCTGGCCGTCGAGCGCCTGGCGCAGCTGGGCCACCAGCGCATCGGCCTGATCAGCGCCACGCCGGACCTGAACTTCGTGCGCCAGCGCGTCGAGAGTTTCCAGCACGCCATGCAGGCGGGCGGCCTCGCCGTCGACCCCGACAACCTGGTCGACAACGCGCACGACCGCCGCGCCGGCTACCAGGCCATGCAGCGCCTGCTGGCCCGCTCGCCCCGCCCTACTGCCGTCATCGTCGACAACCATATGTCGGGCGTGGGCGCCGTGCGCGCCCTGCTCGACGCGGGCATCGCCATCGGCCGCGACATGTCGCTGATCGTCTGGGGCGTGATGGAAGATTCCCTGGCCGGCCACAACGTCACCACCGTCGTCCAGCCCGACCCGCGCGGCGCCGGCGCGAAGATGATCCACATGCTGCTGGCCCTGATGGATGGCACGCCCGTCACCGACCTGCAGGAACTGTGGCCGTGCGAACTGTTGCCGGGCGAGTCCGCCGGGCCTGTACCAAACTAGGCGTATTCCGCCTCCCCATGCCGCCGGCCGCCTGGCCGGCGCCACTGTCTCGCCTTCCTGAATCACCCTCATAAAAAAATCGTATGTCTGGCGCGTGTATCGCTTTACTTTTCAAAGCGCTTTGAACTATACTCATTTCATACCCAAAGCGCTTTGAATTTTAAAATAAGACGTTCGCCTACCAACCAGCAGCGCCGCCCTGATAGCCAAGGCTACAGGCAACTTTTAAGAAATCATTCATGCCGACCATCCAGAACAATCTCGCCCATCTGCCCGCCGACTGGTGGCGCAGCGCCGTCATCTACCAGGTTTATCCACGCAGCTTCCTCGACAGCAATGGCGACGGCATCGGCGACTTGCCTGGCATCACCTCCAAACTCGATTACATCGCCGCCCTGGGCGCCGACATCGTATGGATTTCCCCCTTCTTCACGTCGCCGATGAAGGACTTCGGCTACGATGTGGCCGATTTCTGCGACGTCGACCCCATGTTTGGCACCCTGGCCGATTTCGACCGCCTGGTGGCGCGCGCCCATGAACTGGGCTTGAAAGTGATGATCGACCAGGTGCTGTCGCACTCGTCCGACAACCACCCGTGGTTCGTGGAAAGCCGCTCCAGCCGCGACAATGCCAAGGCCGACTGGTATGTGTGGGCCGACCAGAAACCGGATGGCACGGCGCCGAACAACTGGCTGTCCGTGTTCGGCGGTTCCGCCTGGCAATGGGAGCCGCGCCGCGGCCAGTATTACCTGCACGATTTCCTCGCCAGCCAGCCCGACCTGAATTTCCACAATCCGGCCGTGCAGCAGGCGCAGCTGGACAACCTGCGTTTCTGGCTCGAGCGCGGCGTCGATGGCTTCCGCTTCGATTCCTGCAACTTCCCGTATCACGACCAATTGCTGCGCGACAATCCGCCCGCCGCGCAGCGCGACGCGAGCAGCGTGTCGGCCATCAACCCGTACGGCATGCAGGCGCACGTGTACGACAAGACGCAGCCGGAAAACATCGCTTATTTGCAGCGCGTGCGCGCCGTACTTGACGAATATCAAGCCATTTCCATCGGCGAAGTGGGCGACGACAATGCGCTGGCCACCATGGCTGCCTACACGGGCGCCGACAAGCTGCACATGGCCTACAGTTTCAACTTGCTGACGGCGGAGTTTTCGGCCGCGCACATCCGCACGCAAGTGGAAGAGTTCGAAGCGCAAGTGGCCGACGGCTGGGCGTCCTGGTCCGTGGGCAACCACGACAGCGTGCGCGTCATGACGCGCTGGGGCGGAGATAATCCGTCGCCATCGCTGGCCAAGGTGGTGCTGGCCGTGCAGGCGGCGCTGAAAGGCACGCCGTGCCTGTACCAGGGCGACGAGCTGGCCCTGACGGAAGCGGACATTCCTTTCGAAGCGCTGCAAGACCCGTACGGCATCCCGTTCTGGCCCCAGTTCAAGGGCCGCGACGGCTGCCGCACGCCGATGCCATGGGTGGCCGAGGCGCCGCACGGCGGTTTCAGCACGGCAAAACCTTGGTTGCCCGTGCCGCCTGAACACCTGGCGCGCGCCGTTGATGTCGAAGAAAACGATGCCGCTTCACCATTGCAGTTTGCGCAAAACATCCTCGCCTGGCGCCGCACCCTGCCGCAATTGTTGCGCGGCGACATAGTCTTCTTCGATGCGCCGGAACCCGTGCTGGCCCTGCGCCGCGACTTGCCAGGCCAAGCGCCCGTGCTGGCCGCCTTCAACCTGGGCACGCAAGCCGTCACGTTTGCCTGGCCAGACGCGGCGCCAGCGGCCGACCTGGCCGGTCATGGATTGCCAGGCAGCAAGGATGGCCAACAGATCAGCTTGCCTGCGCATGGCGGCTGGTTCGGCACCCTGGCGTAAATCGCAGCCTTTGGCGGCCATGCCGCCAATTACAATAACGAGCCCCGCGCATCAGCGGGGCCGAACAACAGAGTATCAGTGCTTGGCAAAATCGTAGCGAGCGGATGAAAGTTGTGGCTGAGAAGCGCAGCTGTGCGAATGCACAGTGAGCATCGCCAGCCGCAAGTTCGACGCGCAGTAGATTTGGCCAGGCACATTCAGTGAGATTGAGGACGACAGACATGGCTGGACTGAAGTTAACAGGCCTGAAAAAGGCATATGGCGACGTGCAAACCCTGCACGGCATCGACCTGGAGATCGCCGACGGCGAATTCATGGTCTTCGTGGGCCCGTCGGGTTGCGGCAAATCCACCTTGCTGCGCAGCATCTGCGGCCTGGAAGAAATCAGCGGCGGCGACTTGTATATTGGCAAGACCCGCATGAACGACGTGCCGCCCGCCAAGCGCGGCATCGCCATGGTATTCCAGAGCTACGCCCTGTACCCGCACATGAGCGTGGCGCAAAACATGGCCTTCGGCCTGAAACTGGCCGGCATGAACAAGGTGCAGATCGCCGACGCCGTGCAGCGCGCCGCGCAAATCCTGCGCATCGAACCTTTGCTGGAACGCAAACCAAAAGACTTGTCGGGCGGCCAGCGCCAGCGCGTGGCCATCGGCCGCGCCATCGTGCGCAAGCCCGACGTCTTCCTGTTCGACGAACCGCTGTCCAACCTGGACGCCTCGCTGCGCGTGCAGATGCGCATCGAATTGGCTAATCTGCACCGCGAATTGCGCTCGACCATGATTTACGTCACGCATGACCAGGTCGAAGCGATGACCCTGGCCGACCGCATCGTCGTGCTCAACGCGGGCCGCATCGAGCAAGTGGGCGCCCCGCTGGAGCTGTACCACCACCCCGCCAACCTGTTCGTGGCCGGCTTCCTCGGTTCGCCCCGCATGAATTTCCTCAAAGGCAAGATCCACAGCTACGCGGACGGCGTGGCCACCATCGCCACCAACGCGGGCGGCATGCTGCAAGCCGTGTTGACGCAGCCATTGGCCAGCGGCACCCCCGTCACCGTCGGCGCGCGTCCCGAACACGTGCAGGCGTGCGCACCCGGCGCCACTGCCGCCCTCACGGCCACCGTGCAAGCGGTGGAAAAACTGGGCGACATCAGCTATCTGTATGTGCAGGTACCGGGCGGCGACGAGCCGCTGGTGGTGCGCGCCGATGCGGAAACGGACTGGGCCATTGGCCAATCCGTGGCGCTGCAGGTGGCGCCCGCCCGCGTCCATGTGTTCGACGAGCATGGACAGACGCGTACCTGATTCCGGATTTAAGGGCCAGGCGCTACAGGCGCCGCCTGGCCTGGTTGCATCGTTTCAGCCTTGATATTCAACATAAACTTAGCATAAAAAAAGATACTGGAGATTGACATGTCCTTCACGCACCCGAAACGCAGCTTCATCAAAACCACCCTGATCGCCGCCGCCCTGGCCGGCATCGGCAACCTGGCCGCCGTCAGCATGGCGAACGCGGCCGAAGCAGGCACCCTCTTGATCTGGATCAACGGCGACAAGGGCTACAAGGGCCTGGCCAAGGTCGGCGAGGAATTCACCAAGAAGACGGGCATCAAGGTCGTCGTCGAGCACCCGGAAGATGCGCCAAACAAATTCCAGCAAGCGGCGGCCGCCGGCAAGGGCCCGGACATCTGGATCTGGCCGCATGACCGCATCGGCGGCTGGATCGACGCCGGTTTGCTGCAACCAGTGACGCCAAGCAAGGAAGCGCGCGCCGCCATCCTGCCGCTGGCCTGGAATGCCTTCACCGTAGGCGGCAAGACCTGGGGCTACCCGATCTCCATCGAAGCCGTCGCCCTCGTCTACAACAAGGACCTGGTGCCGACCCCACCGAAAACCTTCGAAGAAATCGCCGCGCTGGACAAGAAATTGTCCGCGCAAGGCAAGAAAGCCATCCTGTGGGATTACACGAATACCTATTTCACGTGGCCTTTGCTGGGTGCGGGCGGCGGCTTCCCGTTTGAAGTCAAGTCCGACGGCCGCTACGATGCGGCAAAAACGGGCGTGAACAATGCCGGTTCGCAAGCTGGCGTGAATGCGCTGATGACCCTGATCAACAGCGGCGCCATGCCGAAGGGCGCGGGCTATGCCGAGATGGAAGCCGGTTTCAACCAGGGCAAGATCGCCATGATGATCAACGGCCCATGGTCGTGGGACAATGCGCGCAAGTCGAAGATCAATTTCGGCGTGGCAACGATCCCTACCGTCGCCGGCAAGACGGCCACCCCATTCGTGGGCGTGCTGGGCGCGATGATTTCGAAAGCCAGCCCGAACAAGGACCTGGCCACGGAATTCCTGGAAAACCAGATGCTGCAGATCAATGGCCTGAAAACCATCAACGCCGACGTCCCGCTGGGCACGCCAGCCAACAAGGTGCTGTTCGCGGAATTGAAAGCCAATCCGAACATCCAGGCGACGATGGAAAGCGCGCAAGCGGGCCGCCCGATGCCGAACAACCCGGAAATGGGCCGCTTCTGGTCGTCGATGCAATCGGCGCTGGAAAACATCACGCAAGGCCGCCAGACGACCAAGGATGGCCTGGATGCGGCGGCGAAGCGGATTACGACGGCGAATTAAGCATATCGTACTGCCTGGCGCAGGCCGGATCACGGGCCTTCGGGCCTGATCCGACCTGCGCCATCTCGTATCACTCCATCTTCACAGGTATCCCATCGTGCGCAAGTTTATCGGCCCTACGGTATTGACCATCAGCATGGCGCTGGGTCTGTATCTGCTCTTCATGTTGTACATTTCCGGCCAGACCATGCTGGCCGCCGTTTTCCTCGGCTTGCTGACCCTGACGACGTTTGTCTTCACGTCGCCGCGCGCCTATGCCTACCGCTATCTGTTTCCCGGCATTACGGCGGTCATCGTCTTCGTGCTGCTGCCGATGGTGTACACGGTGTCGATCGGCTTTACCAATTTCAGTTCGCGCAACCTGCTCACCTATGAGCGCGCCACGCAATACCTGCTGGACGAGACGCAGCGCGTGGAAAGCGCCGGCTATGCCATGACCGTGCATGCCGACAACAAGGAATACCGCTTGCGCCTGGAAAGCCCGGACACGGGCGAAGTGCTGCTGACGCAGCCGCTGGCCCTCAAGCGCGCCGTGCCCCTGAACGTGGAAGTGACGCCGCTCGACCCCGTGCAGGCGCCCGTGCTGGCCCCGCCGCTGCCCATCAAGGATATCATCGCCCTGCAAAAGGATCTGAAGTTGCTCACCTTGATCTTGCCGAACAGGATCGAGCTGCGCATGGTGGGCTTGCGCGAATTCGGCCCCGTCGCGCACGTCTACAAGCAGTTGCCGGACAAAACGCTCAAGAAAATCGCCACGGGCGAACTGGTCAAGCCGAACTTCAAGACGGGCTTTTATGAAATGCCGGACGGCACGAAGCTGGAACCGGGCTTCAAGGTCAACGTCGGTTTCGCCAATTTCGTGAAGATCTTCTCCGATGAAGCGTTCCGCGGCCCCTTCCTGCGCATTTTCGTGTGGACCATCGTTTTCGCCCTGATCAGCGTGGCCACCACGACGGGCCTGGGCATGGTGCTGGCCGTACTGCTGAACTGGGATGCGCTGCGCTTCCGCGGCCTGTACCGCACCCTGCTGTTCCTGCCGTACGCCGTACCGGGTTTTATCTCCATCCTGGTCTTCAAAGGTTTGTTTAACAATAACTTCGGCGAAATCAACCTCGTGCTCGACGCCTTGTTCGGCATCAAGCCCGCCTGGTTCTCGGATACCACGCTGGCCAAGGCCATGATTTTGATCGTCAACACCTGGCTCGGCTACCCCTACATGATGGTGGTGTGCATGGGCTTGATCAAGGCGATCCCGTCGGACCTGTACGAAGCGTCGGCCCTGGCCGGCGCGGGACCGCTGACGAATTTCTTCAAAATAACGTTGCCCCTGATCATCAAACCGCTGACGCCGCTGATGGTGGCCAGCCTGGGTTTCAATTTCAACAATTTCGTGCTGATCAGCTTGCTGACGGGCGGACGTCCCGATTTCCTCGACACGACGTTACCGGCAGGCACAACGGACTTGCTCGTGTCCTACACCTACCGCATCGCGTTCGAGGATTCCGGCCAGAACTTTGGCCTGGCCGCCGCCATCTCGACCCTGATCTTCTTCCTCGTGGCCGCGATTTCGCTGGTCAACATGCGCCTGACGCGCATGAACAAAGCATAAAGGACCGACCATGGCTATCGTTGTCGACCGTTCCAACCGCTGGCGCATCCTGGCGGCCCACGTCGCCGTGATCGCGCTGATCGCGCTGGTGATGTTTCCCTTCCTGATGATCTTGTCGATCTCTTTGCGCCCTGGCAATTTCGCCTCGGGCAGTTTGATACCGCCCGAGATCAGCTTCGAACACTGGCGCCTGGCGCTGGGCATGTCTTACCAGGCGCCCAACGGCACCCTGGTCGAACCGGACTTCCCCGTACTGCTGTGGCTTTGGAATTCCATCAAGGTGGCCAGCATGAGCGCCACCGTCACCGTGCTGCTGTCGACCACCTGCGCGTATGCGTTCGCGCGCATGCAGTTCCGCTTCAAGTCGCAGACCCTGTCCGCGCTGATGCTGCTGCAGATGTTCCCCGCCGTGCTGGCCCTGGTAGCCATCTACGCCATCTTCGACGTGCTGGGCAGCTACGTGCCGTGGCTGGGCATCGACCACCACGGCAGCCTGGTGCTGGCCTACACAGGCGGCATCGCGCTGCATATCTGGACCATCAAGGGCTACTATCAAACCATCCCCATCGAAATCGAGGAAGCGGCCAAGGTCGACGGCGCCACGCAATGGCAAGCGTTTGTCTACGTGCTGCTGCCGATGACGGTGCCCATCCTGATGGTGGTGTTCCTGTTGTCGTTCATCGGCGCCATCATCGAATACCCGATCGCTTCCGTGCTGCTGCATGAACAGAACAACCTGACCCTGGCCGTCGGCTCGAAACTGTTCCTGTACGAGCAAAAATACCTGTGGGGCGACTTCGCCGCGGCCGCCATTTTGTCCGGCTTGCCCATCACGGCCGTGTTCCTGCTGGCGCAAAAATGGATGATCTCCGGCCTGACGGCTGGCGGCGTGAAAGGCTGACCATGCGACGCTCCCTGACTGCGCTGGCCGCCCTGTTACTCAGCGCTTCGGCGCAGGCAGGGAGCTTCAGCTTCGCTGACAACCCCATCGTCTATTTCGCCGTGACGGACCGTTTCGCCAACGGCAATCCTGGCAACGACCACAGTTATGGCCGCGCCGCCGACCCGCAAGGCGGCGACGTCGGCAGCTTTCACGGCGGCGACATCGCCGGCATCACGCAGCAGCTCAAAGCTGGCTACTTCAAGGAACTGGGCGTCAACGCCCTGTGGATCACGGCGCCATACGAGCAGATCCACGGTTGGGTGGTGGGCGGCAAGCAGCAATTCCAGCATTACGCCTACCACGGCTACTGGGCGCTCGACTACACCACCATGGACGCCAACATGGGCACGCGCGAGGAATTGCGCGAGATGATCGATATTGCCCACGCGCAAGGCATCCGCGTGCTGTTCGACGTGGTGCTGAACCACCCCGGTTACGCGGACTTGCGCACCCTGTCCGAATACAAAGTACCCGTGCTGTGGCCGGGCCATGAAAAAGCCACCCTGCGCGACTATCATAGCTACATCGACTACAACAACTTTGATTTCGCACAATGGTGGGGGCCGGACTGGGTACGCGCCGGCTTGCCAGGCTATCCCGACGGCGGCAAGGACGATTTCACCATGCAGTTGGCGTATCTGCCCGACTTCCGCACGGAAAGCAGCAAGGCCGTGGGCTTGCCGCCCATCCTGCAGCGTAAAAGCGATACGCGCGCCGTGGCCCTGCCCGATGCGACTGTCCGCACTTACCTTGTCAGCTGGCTGGCCGACTGGGTGCGCGAATTCGGCGTCGACGGTTTCAGGGCCGACACCGTCAAGCACGTGGAGCCGGCCAGCTGGCTGGCCCTGCGCGCTGCCGCCACTGATGCATTGAAGGATTGGAAAACCCGCCACCCGCAGCAGAAGATCGACGACGCACCGTTCTGGATGACGGGCGAAGCGTGGGGCCATGGCCCCGAGCGCAGCAGCTGGCATGACGCGGGCTTCGACTCGATGATCAATTTCGATTTCCAGAATCGCGCGGGCGGCGACTGGAAAAGCATCGATGGCGTGTACCGCCAGTACGCGACGTTGCTGGGCAAGCGCATCGGCAATGCGCCCCGCTACGACATCCTGTCGTACATCTCCTCGCACGACACGAGCCTGTTCCCGCGCGAGCAATTGCGGCATGGCTTGTCCGCCCTGCTGCTGGCGCCGGGTGGCGTGCAGCTGTTCTATGGCGATGAAAGCGCGCGCCAGCCTGGCGTGGCGCCCATCGGCGACGAACAGCAGGCCACACGCTCCGACATGAACTGGAGCTCGATGGATGCGGTCACCCTCGCGCATGCGCGCAAGCTGGGCCAGTTCCGCCTGCGCCACCCTGCCCTGGCGCGCGGCGAACACCGATTCATCGACGACAAGCCGTACGCGTTTGCCCGCGTGATGGATGGCGACGCCGTCATCGCCGTGCCCGAAGCGCAAGGCGCACTCGAACTGAAGGTACACGGCGTCTTCGCCGATGGCACCCCGCTGCGCGACGCCTACACCAATCACACTTACACCGTCAAAGACGGCGCCGTCGCCGTGAATGCGGCCGGCACCGTCCTGTTAGAAAAGGCAGCACCATGAGTAGCTATGACATCTTAGTAGTCGGCGGCGCCGGCATCGACACCATCGTGCGCGTCCCCGACCTGCAATTGCCCGTCACCGATTCGCTGCACGTGCCGCCCATCCGCGACTACGTGGCGCACACGGGCAATGGCGTGGCACTCGGTTGCCACGCGCTGGGACTGCGCTGCAAGTTCATCGACTTCATCGGCGACGATGCGCAAGGCGCGGCCATCCTGCAGCGCTATAAGGATGCCAGGCTCGATTTCTCGCACATCGTCGAACCGTCGGGCACGCGGCGCAGCGTCAACCTGGTCGACCCGCAAGGGCGCAGGATGTCACTGTACGACGGCCGCCACCCGGAAGACGTGCGCATGCCCGCCGCCTTCTATCTGCCCTACCTGGGCCCGGCGCGCCACGCGCACTTTTCCATCATGGGCTGGGTGGCCGCGCTGTTTGACGATGCGCAAACGTGCGGCACCACCGTGTCGACCGATCTGCACGACTGGGATGGCGTCAATCCGCACCACATGGTCTTTGCGCTGCGCGCCGACCTGGTCTTCCTCAGCACGGCGGCGCTTGGCGAGCGCACGGAGTCCGTCATGCGCGCGATTGTCGCGGAAGGCCGCGCGCAGGCCGTGATCGCCATGGCGGGCGCGCACGGCGCCTACCTGCTGGAACGGGGCAGCGAGACCGTGCGCCACACTCCGGCGGCTGGCTTGAAGCTGCCCGTGGTGGACACGAATGGCGCAGGCGACTCGTTCGTGGCCGCCTTCCTGCACGCCTGGCTGGGCGGCGCGGGCCTGGACGAAGCCATGCGCCGCGGCGCCATCGGCGGCGCGTTTGCCTGCGCCCAGCATGGCACGCATGAACGGTTTATCGGCAAGGCAGAGCTGAATGACTTATATCAAGACAGCACTAGCTTATGACTTAAAATTCTATCAAGCGTGATAACTTGGTAACGGGCGCATGGCACAATGGCTGCGGATTTCACCATTGCAGACCATTCGAACCGGAGACCACATGAGAATCGAAACCCTGGCCGTGCACGCCGGCTACACCCCCGACCCGACCACCAAGGCCGCCGCCGTCCCCATCTACCAGACGGTGGCCTACGCCTTCGACAATGCCCAGCATGGCGCCGACCTGTTCGACCTGAAGGTCGCCGGGAATATCTACACGCGCATCATGAACCCCACGCAGGACGTGCTGGAAAAGCGGGTCGCGGCGCTGGAAGGCGGCGTGGCGGCATTGGCCGTGGCGTCGGGCATGGCGGCAATCACCTACGCGATCCAGACCATCGCGGAAGCGGGCGACAATTTCATCTCCGCCAGCCAGCTGTATGGCGGCACCTACAACCTGTTTGCCCACACCCTGCCGCAAATCGGCATAGAAGTGCGCTTCGCCGACGCGCGCCAGCCCGAAACCTTCGCCGCGCTGATCGATGCGCGCACCAAGGCCATCTTCTGCGAATCGATCGGCAACCCGCTGGGCAACGTCACGGATGTGGCCAAGCTGGCCGAGATCGCGCATGCGCATGGCATCCCGCTGATCGTCGATAACACGGTACCGAGCCCCTACCTGTTCCGCCCCATCGAGCATGGCGCCGACATCGTCGTCCACTCGCTGACCAAATACCTGGGCGGCCACGGCACCACCGTGGGCGGCGCCATCGTCGACAGCGGCAAATTCCCATGGGCCGAACACAAGGAGCGCTTCAAGCGCCTGAACGAACCGGACGTGTCGTATCACGGCGTCGTCTACACGGAAGCGTTCGGCCCCGCCGCCTTCATCGGCCGCGCGCGCGTCGTCCCGCTGCGCAACATGGGCGCGGCCATTTCGCCACTCTCCGCCTTCCAGCTGATCCAGGGCATCGAGACCCTGGCCCTGCGCATGGACCGCATCTGCGACAACACGCTGGCCCTGGCCAAGCACTTGAAAAACCATCCGAAGGTCGCGTGGGTCAATTACGCGGGCCTGGAAGACCACCCGGACCACGCGCTGGTGAAAAAATACATGCACGGCCGCGCCTCGGGCATCCTGTCCTTCGGCCTGAAACTGGCCAGTGGAGAAGATCCGCGCGCGGCCGGCGCCCGCGTGCTCGACGCCCTGCAACTGTTCACGCGCCTGGTCAACATCGGCGACGCCAAGTCGCTGGCCACCCACCCGGCCTCCACCACGCACCGCCAGCTCAATCCCGAAGAACTGGCCAAGGCGGGCGTGTCCGAAGACATGCTGCGCCTGTCCGTGGGCATCGAGCATATCGACGACTTGCGCGAAGACCTGGAGCAGGCATTGAACGCGGCGTAAGCCTCTTTTCCACGCCGCCCGGAGGGGACTTCATGCCATAATCGGCGGCATGTCTTCCTCTCCTACTCCCCCTGAGCAGCCGACATCCGGCCATTTCCGCGCCGAATACGCGCGGCGCATGAATGCCGTGCTTGACCATATCGACCGCCACCTCGACACGCCGCTGGAGCTGGCGCAGCTGGCCGACGTCGCGCATTTTTCACGCTTCCACTTTCACCGCGTGTTCGCCGCCTGGATGGGCGAGACGCTGGGCGACTATGCGCGCCGCCGGCGCCTGGAAACGGCCGCCTTGCGGCTGGCCTGCCGCCCCGGCGAAGCGATACTGGACATCGCGCTGGCGACGGGCTTCGGCTCCGGCGAAGCGTTCGCGCGCGCCTTCAAGCTGAAATTCGGCTGCACGCCGACGGCCTGGCGCGCCGGCGTCGCCGCAAAAAACGCTGCCATGCTCGCAGCCATGCGCCTGCGCCGGCAAGATAGCAATCCGGATCAGGCCATGCGCAATCCCGGTCAGGAAAACGGGCCGAACTTCCAGCACCATGGGCACTCCAATCCACTTCATAGAGAGAGTCCCATGCAAGTCACCATCCTCGACCTGCCGCCCGCCACCGTGGCGTGCCGGCGCCATATCGGCCCTTACGGCCCCGCCATCGGCGCCTTCTGGCGCGACACCGTCGCGCCATGGATGCAGTCGCACGGCCTGGGCGACGCGACGTGCTACGGCATCGGCCATGACGATCCCAGCATCACGCCGCCGGACAAATGCCGCTACGACGCCTGCGTCGCCGTGCCCGATGCATTCCAGTCGGGCGGCCGGGCCAGCATCACCACCCTGCCGGGCGGGCGCTATGCGGTAGCGCAATTCAAGGGACCATCCAGCGCCATTGCCGAAACGTGGACGCGCATGACGCGCGAATGGCTGCCGGCCAGCGGCCTGCAGTGGGATGAGCGCCCGTGCTTCGAGCGCTTTTCCGCGGCCACGGCGCTGGATCCGGCCACCGGCGAATTCTCTTGCGACATCTGCATCCCCGTACGGCCGCTGTAGCTTCCTCTTTCGCGTGTATCAGCCCGCGATGCCATAGCGCGATGCCGGCTTGCCGCGCATCGCGCCTGCGAACAGGGCCAGGCGGGCTGCATCAAACTTCTCCCACAATGCCTGGTCTTCGACGGAAGGCAAGGTCACCAGTTCGCCCTGGTCCAGGCCCGCCAGCGCCGCATCGACACAGTCTTCGGCGCGCATGATGGTGGCCTGGTCCAGCTGCGCCAGCGGCACGCCGCTCAATTCCCAGATTTCCGTCGCCGTCGATGCGGGCAGCACCAGCTGCACCACGATGCCCGTGCCGGCCAGCTCCTGCTGCAAGCCGCGCGTGAAATTCATCACATAGCCCTTGGTGGCGCTGTAGATCGTGCTGACGGGCAAGATGTGGAAGGACAGCACGGAGCCGATATTGATGATGGTGCCGCTGTTGCGCTGCTTGAACCGCGGCAGCACGGCGTAGCTCAGCTCCGCCACGGCCGTCACGTTGACCTTGTCCATGGTGGCGATGCCCGCTTTCGGCGTATCGACGACGGGCGCCAGGGTCGACGCGCCCGCATTATTGACCAGCATGGTGATGGCCGGATTGCTGGCCAGCTCATCGGCCACGCGCTGCAGGTCGGCCGGTGCGGACAAGTCCGCCGCCATGACACGCACGGACACGCCATACTTTTCCGCCAGCGACCTGGCCAGCACGTCCAGGCGTTCGACCCGGCGCGCCACGAGGATCAGATCGAAGCCGCGGCTGGCCAGGCGGTCCGCATACACGGCGCCCAGGCCCGACGACGCGCCAGTGACGAGGGCCGTGCCCGGTGTATTGACTGTACTCATGATGGTTCCTTTGCAATTGGTAAAATCGAATGAATGGCTTTCAGCAGGACGGATCAAACATGATAGACATCATGTTTTGATGCGACACTAAACATGACGATCATCATGCTTAGCGTCGCAAGCATGACGCACGTAATGTATGATGTCAACAGAAATTATTTAATAATCGGGAGAACACCATGCGATACCCAGCGGCCGAAACGGCAGAAAAACACCAGCGCATCCTGCAGGAAGCGGCGCGGCTGTTCCGTGAACAGGGCTTTGACGGCGTCAGCGTGGGACAGATCATGAAGGCGACAGGACTCACGCATGGCCCCTTCTACAACCACTTTGCCTCGAAGGAAGCGCTGATGGCGGAAAGCACGCTGCACGGCTCGGAGCACTCGCGCGCGGCGCTCGATGCGGCAACCATCAGCCCGGAAGCCATGCGCCAGTATGTGCGCGACTATGTGAGCGCGGCCCACCGCGATGCGCCGGGAAACGGCTGCTTGCTGGCGGCGCTGGCCGGCGACGCGCGCAAGCAGCCGGCAGTGCTGCCCGCCTTCACCTTCCACCTGAAATCCATCATCGGCAAGCTGACCACGCATTTTCCGTGGCAGAAAAAACGCCCCCCCCGGCAGGAAGCCATCGTCATGCTGTCGGCCATGGTGGGCGCCGTGGCGCTGGCGCGCGCCGTCGACGATGCCGCGTTTTCGGACGAGATACTGGCGGCGGTCAGCACGGCATTCGCGCCGCCAGCACTTGCGCCACCTGCCTGACCCTCTCGTCCACCGAACCTGACACATTGACAAAGGCGATCCCCCGCCGCGCCAGCTCGGCCTGGTACCACGCATGCTGGCGCGCGCGGAAATCCTCGTCGCGGCGCGTGCCATCCTGGATGAAGGGAAAATCGGGCGCGCACAGCAGCACCAGATCGTAGCGGTGCTCGGCCAGCCGCGCCAGCTCCTGCTCCGCCTTGCCGAACATCTCGACGCAGTAGAAATACGTCGTCATGGGCGAGGTATCGCAAAACAGCCAGCGCCGCGCAGCCAATAGCGCCTGCGCTTCGCGACGCAGCTGTTCCCGGCCGATTTTCAGCAAATCATCATAGTTCAATATGCCATCCTGGCTTTCCCACAATTCGCGGCCATATTCGGCCACCCAGGCCGTCTCGAAATGCGCCGCCAGCGCCTGCGCCAAGGTAGTCTTGCCGCTCGATTCGCCGCCGAGCACGCACACGCGCGTGACAAAATCGGCGCACACAATCGGCGACAGGAAGGCGCTGTGCGCATGCGGGTCTTGCCGCACCAAGGTTCCGGAAACGGGCACCTGCGCTCTCGCCTGGTCCACGCTCACGTGCGCCACCGGCCCGCCGGCATAATGCCGTTCCAGCACCTGGGCAAAGCCGGGGCCATAGTCTTCGCTGGTGAACACGGCATCGACGGGCAGCGCCAGCACCGTCCAGCACAACCAGCCCATGAAGTGGCGATGCAGCTCGCCATCGTCGTCGTTGTGCGGCAGATGACGGGCAGGCACGCCGCGCGCGGCGCACAGGGCTGCCAGGCGCGCATCGTCCAGCACCACGATGTGCGCTTGCGGGAATTGCGCGCGCAGCCACCGTTCCCGGCGCGCCGGCTCATAGCCGGGAAATTCGGGCCTGGTGTAGCTGACCACCAGCAGTTCTTCGCAAGCGTCTTGCGCGCGCTTGATCAACAGTTCGTGGCCCTGGTGCAGCGGGCAAAATTTGCCGACCACGAGGCCGCGCTTATAAAGGTTCATGCCACTGCTTCCTGCAAATCCGAGGTGTATTGAATGATCTTGTCTTCCGCCAGCAGGGTCTCGACCGTGATGGCGCCGAAAAAAGGCGCAAGCAAGGCACGCGCCCGGTCAGCCTGTGGCATGGCGTTCGGCGCCAGGCGCAGCGCAATGGCGCCGTCGCCATGCTGGTGCACGCCGAAAAGGGCGATGGCCAGCGGTTTCAAGGCATGCGTGATATCGATATTATTGATCCACTCGCCGTTGACCGTCCTGTAGCGCAGGGGGCTGCGGCCGGCCAGCCCCACCAGAACGGGGCCATGCGGGCCATGCGCCAGCGAGGCGTAATCGCCCGTGCGGTAGCGCACGAGAGGCAGGCAGAAATTGAAGCCGCCGGTCACCGTGATTTCGCCGCGCGCGCCATCCGGCACTGGCTGGCCCGCACTATCGAGGATTTCCACGTACAGCCGGTGCTGCAGCAGCACGTGGCCGCCCGCCTGCTCGTCGTAGACGGCCACGGGGCCCACTTCATTGAGCGAATAGATGTCGAGCACGGGACAAGCGAAACGCGCTTCCAGGCGCGCGCGCATGCCGGGCAACAGCATCATCGAGACAGACATCAGCGCGGCCGGCTTGTGCGCCATGGGCAAGGTCAGGAGCTCGGCAAACGAGATGGGGTCGCCCGCGATCAGCTCGGGCGCCATGGCGTCCAGGTAGCGCGCGCGGTCGTCCGGGTGGTGCCAATCGTCCGGGTGCAGGTTGATCTTCGCCAGGCCGGATTCGTTCATCGAGGGCGTGACGGAGACATAGGTGAAGCAGCGGCGCTGGTGCCCCAGCAGCATCACGCCCACCTGCCCCGCGCCATGGCGCAAGGTCACGCCGAAGCGGCGCAGCGCGCGCTTGTGGAAGGCCAGGTAGCGCCCCGCCACCAGCGGGTGCGAGGCGATCAGCAGCGGGTGGCCCGTGGTGCCCGTCGTCTGGAAGTTGATCATGCGCGCCAGGTCCGCATCGTCGGGCACGAAGGCGGCAATGTCGTGCGCCAGTTCGGCGCGGCTGATGGGCGCCACGTCCGCCAGACGTGCGGGCGGCGAACCGCAGGCGCGGTAATGCGGCACGGTGGCGTAGGCCGTCCTGAGAAAATCCGCCAGCCAGGGCGGCGGCGCATCGGCGCTCCAGCCGATATCCGCCTGCATGACTTCCTGCTCATAGGCGCGCAAGGCCGCCACTTCCCCGGCCTGCAGCTTGTTGCCGCTGCGGTTGCGGTAGCGGGGCGCCGCCGGGTGGCTGCGCAGTTTTTCCAGCATGCGCGCGCCCTCCTGCGTCAGGGTGGGACAGTAGTCGCGGTCCGATTCCCAGGCGCCGCCCGGCAGATTGACATCGGCTTTGCCAGCGAGCGTCATTCGCGCGACCACTTGTCGGCCGATTCCTCGGCCGCCTTCTTCGCCAGCGCCTCGCGGATCTCCCGCGCGCGCTGTTCGGCCAGGCGGCTCGCTTCAAGCAGGCGGCGCCGCTCCGTGCCGCTGATGGCGGACAATCTGTCCGTGGCTTGCGCCACGCTTTCATCGCGAGGCCGAAAACCCAGGCGCGCCAGCACGATGCGCGCCAGTTCCTCGCGCCGCTCGGGGTCTTGCGTAAACTGGTGGGCCGGCGTGGCGGCGGCCAGTTCACGCGCCGCCTCGCCCAGTACCTGCAGCAAGGCTGGCTGCGGCAGTTGCTGCGCGGTGAACCACTCGTCGGCCAGCAGCCAGCACAGGATCATGGCCAGCGCCAGCCGGTTGCGGTCCGCCTTCACTTGCGCGCCGATGAACCCCTGCAGGGACGCGGCCGGCGCGCGCGCGCCATGCAGCAGCAAAACGTCGTTGACCAGCGCCGCCACCGCCACTGCCTGCGCATTGGCGACGCCGGCGATACGGGGCTCGGCGAGGAATTCGACGGGCGTGTCGGCCAGGCGGTGGGTTAATCTTTCGAGGTGGGGACCGGGAGTATGCATGTCATTGTTGTATGTAGTGGCGCCGGCTGAACGCCCGCGCAAAGTCCAGCAAGTCCTCGTAGCGTTCGACGGCGTGGATATCCCAGCCCTGTTCGCGGCGCGCGCGTTTCAAATCGTCATAGGTCTGCTGCAGCCACTGGTGGCTGGCCGCGCCATCCCAGTCGCGCGCCAGGTTCAGGGCCATGGTACCGCCCGCACCGCCCTGGGCCAGCGCTTTCGCCGAGATATCCCAGCCGCTGTTGCCCAGTTCATCCTGGTCGAACATGGTGGTGATGCCATCGTCGGAAATCATCAGGATATGCGCGGGCCGTTCGCGTTTGGCCGCATAGGTCTGGCGCAGGCGGTGAATGGGGAAACAGGTGCCGCCGCCAAAAAATTCCGTCAGCACGCCGAGGATCATGTCTTCATCGCGCACGAAACCTGGCGTTAGCATCACTTCGTTCTTGCCGCTCCACAGGGTGACCTGCACTTTCGCGCCGGCGCGCAGGGCGGACAAGGCGATGACGGCGCCGGCCAGGGTCAGGAACGAAGTATGCGCCTGCGGGTTCGGCATGGAGCCGGAACTGTCCACGTACATGTCCAGGTCGACGGGCACGGCGTCGGTGGCGCGCGCCGGTTCGCGGCCATACACGCGGCGCACGGTGGTCACGCCCGGCACGGGGCGCGGCGACTGCATCACGGACTGCAGCCAGTCGATGTCTTCCAGGGGATCGCCGATTTCCCACGCTTCCAGCCCTTCCATCTGCGGCTCCTGCGACTCGGGTGCGGGGAGGCTGGGAAATGCCACCAGGTGCGGCAAGGCCCGCTCGCGGTAATAGCGGATGGCGATTTCATGGCCGCTCAAGTCCACGCCCGAGGCCTTCAGAATGTCGCCCAACTCGAACGGTTCGCGCAGCTGGCCGCCACCAGCCCTAGGCCGCGCCTCGGCTTGCGGTTCCTCGCCATCGAGGCCCGAGATGCGCTTGTCGTGCACGGGGTGGATGGCGCCGTCCTCTTCGTCATCCTCGATCTGCTGCGCGCCATATGTCTGGCAGCCACGGGCCGCGTCGCGCGTGTCCTGCAGGTAGCGGCTGGGGTCAATGTCACCCAGGGCATCCGTATCTTCCACCAGGTAAGGCAGCAGCAAGGTGGCGAAGCGGCCCGCCGCCAGCATCCAGTCGTTCGCATACACGCGAATGAGGCGCGCACCCAGCCAGGCATCCGTGTCCAGGCGCTCGTCAGCGTGGCCGCCGCCCAGCTCGCCCTTTTCCAGCTGCCACAGGTTTTCATAGATGCGCATGTACAGGGTCCATACGCCGCCGCTGCCCTTGCCGTCCGGTGCTGGCGCTTTCCCCTGCTGCAGCTTGCGGTAGATGTCGGCCATGCGCAAGTTCGCCTGGCGCTGCAGGCGATCGTTGATGAACAGGTCCGTGTACAGGTTGGCCACCATGGGCGCGTGCTGCTCCAAGGTCGGCAAGGCGCGGCGCATGCGCGCCAGCAGGCGGAACTGGTCGCTGGCGCTGCCCGGTGCGAGGATGTGGTGGCCGATTTCATGGGCGAGGATTTCCAGCGCATAGTCGTCCAGTCCCAGTTCCGTCACCAGCGGCAAGTCCACCACCACGCTCTGGTCCAGCAAGCGGATCATGGCGAAGCTGCCGGACAAGCCCTGCTTGCCGGCTTCGACGCGGCTGGCGCACAGGCTGGGGTCGCGCAGGCGCGTAAACTTGCTCCACACGGCCAGGGCCTCGGGCCAGGCGGCGCGCCAGCGGTCGATCAGGACGGTGTCGGCATCGTTCTTCATGCGAGCGGCAGCAGGCGGATGGCGTGCGTCCACGGTGACGTGATGGCCAGCGTATGCGCATTCGCGGCCAGCGCGATGTCACCGGCCGGCAGGTCGAGCGCGATGCTGCGTGCGCCGACGTGAACGGTGGCCCCATCGAGGCGCACGGACGCCGGCACGCCGGTTTGCGCCAACTCAAACTCCTGCGCCGTGGCGCTGTGCAGCACGGCGCCATAGGCATCGGCCACCAGCAAATAATGGCGCTCGGCGCTGCGCACGACAAAACCGTCAAGCGTGGCGCGCACTTGCGGCGGCGTGCCGAAATCGCCACCCAGGCCACTGAAGCTGCCGAACTCCCTGCCCTCGGCATTGCCGCGCCACGGATTCGCCATGAGCTGCGCATGCACCTGCGGCCATTGCGCGCCCGGCTCGCCAAAGGCGGCCAGTGCCAGCGCATGCGGCAAGGTGTCGGCGGCGGCCAGCGCGCCCTGGCGGAAATGCGCAACGCCGGCGCGCCAGGCCAGCACCTGGCCCACGGCGCGCAGTTGTGCGACGCTGCCGACTTGCGGCGCCACGGCAGCCATCCCGGCCTGCCATTGCGCGGGCCGCGCGCCCGCCACGGAGGAAATGTGGATGGCGGCGTTGCTCAGCATGCCCAGCACGTCGACGGGGGCCGTCGCCAGCAGCGGCGCAAACGATGGCGCCAGCTCGCGCCAGACGGTATTGAGGAAGGGATTTTTCGCGGCCGGACCGGCCAGGCCATGGCCCACCAGCTCCAGGGCCATGTCGTAGGCGGCCAAAGTGACGCCGCCCACGCGCTCGGGCGCGGCGGCGGCCACGGCCACCACCAGCGGATCGACGCCATCGTGCAAGAAGGCGCCGAAGGCGGCCATGTCGAGCGCGGGAAAGCGCCGGCGCGCTTCCGCTGCGCGGCCGTTGAACTGGGCGCGGCCGCTGGCAAGGATAGTTGCGAAGGCAGGAGAAATCATTGTTCCTCCTCAATCGCTGTGCGAAAAATGCAGCAGATAGCGCTCATCCCCTGATTCAAACGCGATCTCGTCCCAGTGGATCGCATACCAGACACCAGGCGGCGGCGTCATCTTCACGATATGCATAGTGAATGCGGCCAGCGACATGTCCAGCGCGTCGAGGAAGGCGTTGACGAGGCAGGCGCGGAAACGGTCCGGCGGCGCCGTCCGCATGTGGTCCGACGAGAAGAACCAGCGCTGGCACACCTGCTCCAGGTGCGCGCGCCCGCACGGCGCCACCGTGATCTGCCACAAGGGCGCCGGCAGCGCGCGCGCCGGGATGCTTACATTCAGGGCGTAATCTTCCACCCGCAAGCCCAGCGCCGTGAGCAGGTCCGGCGCGTCGGGCAGCCGTTGCAGCTCATAGCTTGCGCACAGGTCGCTGGCCTCGCTGTTCAACATGGCCAGGGCGTCGAGAAACCCGCGGCAATGGTCGATATTCAGTGCGTCATTCATTGCGAACGCAGCCAGCTGCGGTAATTCGTATAGCGCTGGTGCAGGTATTTGAGCTTCAACAAATCGTCATACAGGGGGCCGTACAGTTTTCTTCCTTTGGTACGTTCGCCGATCAGCTTTTCGATGCGGTTCAGGCGCGCCAGGGTCTCGCGCTCGCTCACGCCATCGAGGCCCAGGTCGAATTCGGCCGACAGCACGCCCACAGGGTCGTCGCGGTCCAGGTCCAGGCGGTTGAATTCATCGTTCGACAAATCGAACAGGCGGCGCAGCCAGCCCAGCCTGTCGCTGCGATAGGCGGCGTTTTCCGGCAGCGCGAAAAATGGCGCATCCGGGTCCGGCTGCAGTTTGTTATGCAGGACGAACGGCAGCACCTGGCGCAAGTCTTCCAGCTCCACCTCGCCATTGCCGCGGAAATAAGCCATGGCCTTGGCATAGATCAAGAGCGCCATCAGGGTGCGCACGGAAATGCCATTCAAGGTCTGGCAGCCTAGGTCCTTCAGGCGATCGCGCCCATTGTCCGCCGCCTGCGCGGCGCCCCGGTCGGCACCGGCCAGGCGGGCCGTATCCTTGGTCATGTATTCGAACTGGCCGCCGGCCGTCTCGAACAGCTCGAACTGGCTGGCGAAAAATTCCAGGCGGCGGCGCACGGCTTCGGGCACGCCCACCTGGCGGATGGATTCGCCAATTTGATCTACCTCCGCTTCCGTAAAGATGATATCGGGCGGCACCAGTTCTTCTGGCCGCACGTTTTCTTCCACGCGCAGCAGCAACTCATTCAGGAAGCGGGGGTTGAAGGCCAGTGCCTGCACCGTCACGTCGACCCGGTCGCGCAGCGCTTCGATCACCTGGTAGGTGCCGCCGCCCTGGTCATCGTTGGCCGTCAGATACCAGGCCGCTTCCGGACATTCGTAAATATGGTTCAGCACTTCCGCGTAATTGTCGCCCATGACGGTGAGCAGCGCGCTTTGCGTGCGCGTGGGGATGCGGTTGTACTCATCGACGATCTTCACGCGCATGCCCAGCCAGGCGCGCCAGGCGATGCGAATGTCGTCCATGCTTTGCGCGTTCACCAGGTCCGCCGGCAGCGGATTGCCCAGCAAGTCGGCCACCGTCATCTGCGGGTGGCCATGCTGCATGGCCCGTTTGACTTCCTTGACGGTGGAACCGGCCAGCACGCCCATCAACAGGGCGCTGGCCGTCTTGCCACGCCCCGGCCCGCCAACGAACAGACATTTGCGGCGCGTGGCGAACGTCAGCAGGGGCAGCAAAATGAAGCTGGAATAGCTTTGCGCCGACGGCAAATTCAGGGTGCGGCGGCTGTCGCCCACAGCATACGTCTGCGACGGGCCATCGTTGTATTCGATATCGTAATGGGGGCTGATGATGGCATGGTTGACGATCCAGAAATACGCCTGGCGCAGCTTTTCATCGAAAGGCCGCGCTTGCGCCTCGCCTTCCGCTCCCAGCGCGATGGGCCCCTGGTACAGGTCCGCCACGTCGAACTGCCGCGCGGCGGGCGCCGCCTTGGGTTTGGTGGGGGCCTGGGACAGGCGCTGGAACAGATTAAAAGCTGACATGATTGGCTAACGCCTGTCAAAACCTACTGCGCGTCGGTATTTACGGCCTGCGATGCTCACTGTACATTCGCACAGTTGCGCTTCTCGGCCGCAACTCCCTTCCGCTCGCTACGGTTTTTGTCAGGCGTTGTTATTTAATGTGGAAACGAAATTATTGCATATCGGCCCAGTTACGCCTTGTTCAAATCGACAACAGTCTCCTCCATCCCGCGCCAGCGCCACCAGCCCAGCGCCACGCAAGCGACCAGCAAGGCCAGCAGGCCCGCCACTTCATGGCGGATTTCATACAGCGAGGCGCCCATTTGATTAAGCGCAACAAAGCCCTGGATACCGGCCGTGGATGGCAGCAGCCAGCGCAGCCATTGCAGCACGACGGGCATGGACGACACGGGCCAGGTCAGGCCCGCGAGGAACAGCACGGGCATCGAGGTGGCGATCATCAGCTGCGTGCCCCGCTCGCGCGTGCGGAACAGCATGCCCAGCAACATGCCGAAGGCCGCCTCACACAGCGAGAACAGCACCAGCAGCAAGAGCATGCCGCCAAAGTTGCCGCCACGGGGGTAATCCTGGAACCAGAAGACAAAGCCGAAGAAATAGCAGCAGTTCAAAAACGCCACGCAGGCAAACGCCAGCAGCATGCCCGCGTAGCCGCCCGCCGTGCGCCTGCCCGCCACGGGGAAGGCCTTGCGCTGGTACCAGGTGCCGAACAGCATGGTCATGCCGATCAGCAAAGTCTGCTGCACAATGAGAGTAGCCACTCCCGGCACGACGTAGGCGCCATAGCCTTCCTTGACGTTAAACAGGGGCACGGCGTCGAAGGCGATGGGCGAGCGCTGCTGGCTGGCCTGGATGGTGGACGGCGTGCCCGCGCCCAAACGCTTGAGCTCAATACCGGCCGACACCGTGCCCACCACTTCGGCCAGCCCGTTCAGGGCCACCTTGTTCAGCATCAAATACAAGCCATTGCCCGCCACTTGCGCGTGGGCGGCGCGGCCGGCCAGCACGTCCGTCTGCAAACCATCGGGAATGATCAATACGCCCATGACCTGGTCGCGCCATAATAAATCCTGTGCGACGGGCAGGTCCGGCGTGACGGCGACCACGTGCAGCGACGGGTGGGCCATGGCAAAGCGCGTCAGCTGGCGCGACATGGCGCTGCGGTCCTGGTCGACGACCGCCACGGGCACGCGCTGGACGATTTCCGTCGAATACGGCAACGGATAGAAGAAGGAATAGATGATGCCGCCGATAAACAGCAAGGTCAGCGCTCCCTTGTCCGTCAGCATGGCGCGCCAGGTGGCGACAAAGGCCGGCCACATCATGTGCGTCCCCAGGCCGCAGGCGCATTCGCGCGGCGCGCCAGCAGGAACACGCCCACGGCGCCGCAGCCGATGGCGATACCGGCCAGTATCAGCATTTCCTGCACGCCATAGCGCCACGGTGCGCCGGCCAGCCAGTATTTCGTTTGCAGCTGCAGATAGTGCGTGAGCGGCAAGGCTTCCGCCCAGGCGCGGGCTGGCGCCGGCATGGCCATCAAGGGAAAGGCCTGGCCCGCAAACGCGAACGCGGGCGCCGTGATGAAGGCCGCGCCGGACAGCGCCAGGCGCAGGGACAGGGTGGCGGCGATCAGCAAGGTGGCCAGGCCGCAATACGCGAGCACCAGCAGCAGCATGCTCAGCAGCAGCGCCGGCAAGCTGCCCGCCACGGCCCAATCCCGCGCCAGGCTGAAGAACAGCAAGTACAGCAGCGCCAGCGCGCAATAGGCGACGAGGGGAAACAGCAGCTTGGCAAGCACGGCGCGCAGCCAGCTGCCGTGGGCCGAGGCCAGCCATTGTGGCACCGTGCCGTCGCGCAACTCGCGTCCGATACTCGTGACGACGGCGACGACGATGAAAATCTGCAGCATGGCCGGCATCAGCGCCAACGTTAAAAATGCTTCATAGCTGATGTTTTCGTTATACAAACTGTTCAAGGTCGTGCGTATCGGCTCGAACTGGGCCGCCGCCTGCACGCCCGACATGCCTTTCTTGACCCGCGCCGTCATCTCGATGCCGGCCGACAAGGTCGTGCTGACCGTGCGCACGTCGCGCAGCAAGGCGCCCGCGTGCGAGGAAAACTGCGCGTTGTACAGCCATTGCACGGTGGCTTGCCGGCCGCCCAGCAGTTTCTGCTCGAAATCGTTCGGGATCAGCAGATAGCCGAACGCCGTGCGCTCGCGCAAGCGATGCAGGGCTTCGTCGCTGGACGCCACTTTCGCCGCCACCTGGATGCCGGGCGAAGCGTCGAGCCAGCGCGTGAGCTGGCGCGACAGGGTGGAATTGTCGTTATCGATGACGACGATGGGCAAGTCGCGCGCGATGCCGGCCGAAAACACCAGCCACAGCATGCCGCACAGCACGACAGGAATCCAGCTGAGCATGCCGAAGTCCCAGAAGTCGCCGCGCAAGCGCCGCCACTCGCGTGCCAGCGCCGCCGGCTGCTCTTTGTCAATCTCGCTCATCGGCTATCAGAGCGGCGGGAACACGACCGACATGCCCGGACGCAAGCCCTCGACCTTGATGGCGGGACGCAAACGGATTTCAAACGTGCGCAAATCCGTGCCGCCCGGACGGGCCGCGCGCCACGTGGCGAAGTCCGGCAGCACGGCAACCGAGCTGACCTTGAAGCTCAGTTGCTGTTTCAAGGCCGGCACGTTCGCCGTGTGCGTGCTGCCCATGGAAAACGCCGCCATCTCATCTTCGCGCACTTGCAGCACGGCCCAGGCGTCATCGAGGTTCACCAGCGTAATCACGGGGAAACCTTGTGGCGCCAGTTCGCCCGGCTGGATCTGGATCTTGCTGACCTGGCCCGCCACCGGCGCGGCGATCTTCGTTTCAGCCAGCGCGATCTGCGCCTCCGTCAGTACGGCGCCCACCTGGCGCGCCTGGGCGGCGGCGGCCGTCTTGTCTTCGGGACGGGCGCCCTTTTGCGCCATATCAAACTGGGCGCGGGCCGCCTGCGCCAGCTGGTCGGCGGCGCGCCATTGCGCTTGCGCCTCATCACGTTTCTGCTGGGCAATCACGCCTTGTTCGAACATATTGTTGACGCGGGTATACGTGGTCTTGGCGATGGCGGCCCCCGTTTGCGCCCGCTCCCAGTTCGCTTTCGCGGCCGCAATTTCTTCCGGACGCGCTCCCGCCTGCGCCTTGTGCGCCACGGCCTCGGCCGCTTGCGTGGCGGCCGTCGCTTGCGCGATCTTCGCATCCACTTCCGGGCTCGTCAGCTGGAACAGCAGCTCACCTTTCGGCACCGTCTGGCCCAGCTTGACGTAAAGCTCGCCCACCCGGCCCGGCACTTTCGACGACACATTGACTTCCTGCGCATCCATCTGCCCCTGCAAGGGCAAGCGCTGCGGCTGGAAGGCCTGGTACAAGCCCCAGCCCACGAAGGCCAGGACAATGACGGCGGCGACTATGGCCAAGGGTTTTTTGGAGGTGCTCATTATTATTTGTCCACAGGTAATTGGATATCGGCCGCGGCCGCCAGGCTGCCCAGGCGCTGCGTCTCGCCCGTCGCTTCCAGCAATTGCGCCAGCCCCATCACATAGTTATAGGCCGTCTGCGCGCGCTGGGTTTCCACCTTCGCCAGGTTCAGGCGCGCGTCGACCACTTCCAGCGACGTCACTTGCCCTTGCTGGAAAGCCACGGTTTGCAGGCGGATATTTTCGCGCGCCAGCTCCACCGACGAGGCCGTGGACAGGTACTGGATACGGGCGTTTTCCAGCGCGCGCCAATTCTTTTCGATCAGGGTGGGAATGTCGCGCTCGGCCTGGCGCGCCACCACTTCCACCCGCTCCTGGTCCAGCTTGGCGGCGGCGATCATCTTGCCCGTATTGATGCGGTGCACGAGGGGTACGGACACGACCAGGCCGACGGCCCAGTTCGAGCGCACGAGTTTTTCGTTGCCACGGTTCAAATTGTAGTTACCGATGGCAAACACGGTAGGTGCGTATTCCTTGCCATGCAGCTTCAAGGCTTGCTCGGCCTGCACGCGCTTGCTGTCGATCTTTTTCCAGTTCGCATTTTCGCGCATGCCCGTGCTGATGAACGATTGCAAGGTGCCGACCGGCAAGCTGTTGACGAACAGCGGCGTGCTGGGGCGCACTTGCGTATTGACGGCGAGCAAACGGTCCAGCGCCACTTGCGCGATTTCCTCGTCGCTGCGCGCCTGCGCTTCGTCGCTGCGGGCACTGTCCAGGGCCACGTCGGCGCGCAAGCGTTCTGCGCGAGAAATCAGGCCGCCCTTTTCCAGCTTGGCAGCGTCGCGCTGGTGCTGCGTCACGCCGGCCGTCACTTCGGCCCGCACGGCCACCACTCTTTTGGCCAGCAGCAACTGGAAATAGCGCTGCGCCACCAGGGTGGCCAGTTGCTCTTCCGCTTCCGTGCGCTCCGCCTGCGCGGCCAGGGTCAGGCTCGATGCGAGCCCCTTGACGGCGTCCAGGCGCCCGCCCGTGTAGATGGGCCACATGCCCAGCAAGCCGAACGAGGTCAGGTCCGTCACCACTTCGCGGTTCAGGGAGTTGGGAATGTGCGGCGTGGGCAAGCCGGGAATCGGCGGCAGCACGGATTCGATGCCGCCCACCACCCCGGACAAGCCGCTCGTGTCGATACTCAAATCCGTCGACAAACGGCCGCGAAACGCCGTCAAGTCCACGGAAGGACCATCGATATTCGACAGCGCCTCCGCCTTGAGGGTTTTGGCGCGCACGTCGAGCGCGGCGCCCTGCACGGCGCCCGAAGCCTGGGCCGCCTGCTGCAGCGCTTCGTTGAATGTCAGCGGCGCGCCGGCCGGCAACTGCGCCAGGGCGGGCATGGCCGCGCCCAGCGCGCCCGCCAGCAATAATGATAAGTGTCCTTGCAATCTGCCCATGTAGCGTCCAGTCAATGAATGAGGGGAAAGCACGGGGTTGCCATGTTTATACTTTCACAATAGCAATTATATCTACGGATGTCTATTCCAGCCTGCACTATTGCTTACTGCGGCGGATACGCAAAAACGGGCGCCTCTTGCGGGACGCCCGTTGAGCTCAAACAGCTACCCGGCGAATTACTTCTTCGCCTTCTTGCCGCCCTTCTCCTTTTCCTTTTCAAATACGGCAAAGAACTCGGACGCCATGTTGCGGATGGCGCGGCCGATGTTGGCGTAGTCGTATTCGTTCAGGTTGGCCAGCGACACGCGGCCCGACGGGTGCGTGGTGCCGAAGCCGCGGCCCGGCAACAGGATGACGCCCGTTTCCTCGGCCAGGCGGAACAACGCTTCGTTCGGTTTGAGCTTTTTCAGCAGCCACTGCGAAAACTCCACGCCATGCATCTGCGCGGCCAGCGATTCCATGTCCAGCAGGTGGTAATAGCGCACGGAATTGGCGTCGTGCACCATCGGCAAGCCCAGTTCGCGGTACAGCGCTTCCTTGCGGCGCAGCACGATACGTTTCATCGACTGCTTGTACTTTTGCTCTTCATCCATCAGCGAGAACAGGGAAAACAAGGTCATCTGCGCCTGCACGGGCGTGGACAGGCCGGCCGTGTGGTTCAGCGCCACCGTGCGGCTGTCGGCCACCAGGCGGTCGATGAATTTCAGCTCGCGCGGCTCCGTCGTGATGGAGTGATAGCGCGCATCGAGCTGCTTCTTGATGGTTTCCGGCAACTTGGCAATCTTGTCGTCCAGTACATTTTTTTCATGCGTGGCCACCACGCCCATGCGCCAGCCCGTCGCGCCGAAGTATTTCGAGAATGAATACACGAGAATGGTGTTGTACGGGCACATGGCGAACAGCGAGACGAAGTTGTCGGCAAAGGTGCCGTACACGTCATCGGTCAGGATGATCAGGTCCGGGCGCTTCTTGATGATCTTGGCAATGTATTCCAGGGTGTCATCGTCGATCTTGACGGATGGCGGATTGCTGGGGTTGACGAGGAAGAAGGCCTTGACTTTCGGGTCCAGCAGCTTGTCCAGCTCTTTCTTTGTGAATTGCCAATTGTTCGATTGCGGCGCATCAATATGCACGGTGTTCAGCTTGTAATCATTGAGCTGGGGGATCTCGATATACGGCGTGAAGATCGGCATGCCCAAGGCAATCGTGTCGCCTTCCTGGATGATGTGGTTCGATTTCAGGCTGGCGAACAGATACGTCATGGCCGCCGTGCCGCCTTCGACGGCGTACATGTCGAAGTTGCCGACGAACGGATGGTCGCCGATCATTTCGCGGTGAATATACTGGCCGACGATTTTCTCGGACAGGCGCAGCATGCGGTCCGGCACGGGATAGTTGCAGCCGAGAATGGCTTCGCACATCTCGTAAATGAAGTCGCCCGCGTCCAGGCCCAGCTGGTCGCGCACATACGACATGGCTGCCTCGATGAAATGCGCGCCGGGGTTGCCTTCATGCTTGCGCACGAAGATTTCGAAGCGCGCCTCGATGCCGTCGCGCGTGGGGAAGCCGCCCACGTCATCCATGTACACATAGGAACGTTCCGCTTCCGTCATGGCGAACTGGCCGAACTGGAAGAAGCCATGGCGCGGTGTGGTGGCCAGGAAATTCGGGTTGCCGCGGCCCGCATTGAGCATCAGACGGTTGCTTTGCTTGGCCGTCTGGATCAGCGCATCCTTCAATTCGAAGGGGCTCAACAGCGCGAGTTTGCTTGGGTTACTGAAATCCATTTCAACGACTCCTTATCAACTGACAATATGGGAAAAGCCCCGCACAGGCGGCTTAGGTCCTGCAAATACGCCCGACTCAGACGAAGGCCACAATCAGCGGCCCCAGCAAGGTCAGGAAAACGTTGGCCAGGGCATACGTAATGGCAAACGGTACGGTGGGAATCGAGTTTTGCGCCGCGTTCAGCACTTCGCCGAACGCGGGATTGGCGCTGCGCGAGCCGGACAAGGCGCCCGCGAAGATGGCGACGTTGTCATAACGCAAGATGTAGCGGCCGATCAGCATGGTCAAGATCATCGGCAGGATGGTCACCACCACGCCCACGCCAAACAGGGTCAGACCGTGTTCGCGCACGGTTTGCACGGCTTGCAGGCCGGACGTGAGGCCGACGACGGCAACGAAGCCGGCCAGGCCCAGGTCTTTCAGGATTTGCACGGCGCCGCTGGGCATGTAGCCAAACGTCTGGCGCTTGGCGCGGAACCAGCCGAATACCAGGCCCGACAGCAGCACGCCGCCGCCGCTGCCCAGGGTCAGCGGAATCGAGCCGATGCGCGCCACCAGCAAGCCCACGAGCAAACCGACGACGAGGCCGGCGCCCATGTAGACGAAGTCCGTCTTGGCGCTCGGCACGATCATGTAGCCCACTTCAGCCGCCACGCGCTTGACGTCCTGCTCGGCGCCGTAGATGGTCACCACGTCGCCCGTCTGCACGACGGTTTCCGCTTGCATGGGCAAGATCTTGCCCATGCGGCTCAGCTGCACGACAAAGATGCCGTGGCGCACGCCCGGCGCCGTCGCGCTGCGGATTTCGCCCACCGTCTTGTTGTGGTAAGCCTTGTTGGTCAGCACCATGTCGCGGCGCTGCATCACCAGTTCCATGCCTTCGACGGCCAGCAATTCCTTGCCCAGCTGGGAAGACACGCTGAGCATGGCTTCGCGCCGGCCCACCAGCAGCACGATATCGTCGGCCGCCAGCACCAGGTCCGGGCTGACGTCGATGATCTGGCCATTGCGTTTCACGCGTTCGATGGTGATGGCCGTGCTCGGATGGGCGCTTTCGATGTCCGCCACGGAGCGCCCGGCGCCCGGACCCACGTCGTAGATGCGGCCGATGAGGTCGGGCGCGGCCGGCGTCTGGCCCGGCCCCAGCACTTGCACGCCCGCCTGCAGCGCCGTTTCCGCCTTGATCGCATCTTCGCGGATGGTGCGCCCCATGAGTTTCGGCAAGATATTGACGCAGACGATGATGGCGCCAAACGAGCCGAACACATACGTCACGGCATAGCCGACGGCCACGTTGCCCTGCAGGCGCGCCACTTCGTCGGCCGCCAGGCCCAGCTTGGTGATCGCGTCGCCGGCCGTGCCGATGATGGCCGACTGCGTCAAGCCGCCCGCCGCCACGCCGGCCGCCAAGCCCTTGTCCAAGCCAAAGACCCTGGCCAGGATGACCACCGTCAGCAGCGCCGTCACGGCCAGCACGACGGCCAGGATGATTTCGCGCACCGACTGGCGGCCCAGGGAATTGAAGAATTGCGGCCCGCTTTCATAGCCAACGGCGTAAATGAACAGCGCGAACAGCACCGATTTCACGCCGGGATCGATGGCGACGCCCACCTGGCTGACGAGCACCGCCACCAGGAGTGAACCGGCGACCCCGCCCAGCTGAAACGAGCCGAACTTGATCTTGCCGATGTAGTAACCCACTGCCAGGGAGAGAAACAAGGCAATTTCAGGCGACTTCTTGAATAACTCATGCAACCATTCCATGCGGACCGCCTTTCGTGTTGAAGGAATTCTTTACTGCGTTTGCCCTTGCTGGCTGCTCATGCATGCACCGACCCGGCCAGGGCCACGATCAGCGGCCCCAGCAGGGGCAGCACCACGTTCGAGATGGCATACGTAATCGTGTAGCCCAGCAAGGGCGTGGAATTGCCGGCCGCATTCTGCACGGCCGACAGGGCTGGCGTGCTGCACTGCTGGCCGGCGATGGCGCCCAGCAGCACGGGCGCTTCCAGCTTGAGGAAAAAGTGGCCTACCAGCAGCGACAGCGAAGCGGGGATGACGGCGATCAATACCCCCATCAGCGGCAAGGACAGGCCGTACTGGCGGATCAGATCGATCGCCTGCGGCCCCGACGCCAGGCCCACGCAGGCGATGAAGGTGGCCAGACCGATATCCTTCATCATGTCGAGCGCGCTGGAGGGGATGCCCTGCATGCCCGGCTTGCGCGCCTGGTACCAGCCGAACACGAGGCCCGTCAGCAAGGCGCCGCCGCCCGTGCCCAGCGAAAACGGGATGCCGCCCAGCTTGGCGGAAAAACCGCCGATATACACACCCAGCACGATGCCGATGCTGGCGTAGACGATATTGCTGCGGTCGCCCGTGGGCACGCGCTTGCCGATGGCGGCCAGCGCCGTGTTCAGCTCGCGCCCCTCTGTCGTGCCATACAGGCGCAGCACGTCGTCGCGCTGCAGGGCCAGGTCCGGCAAGGGCGGCATGCTGTGCTCGCCACGCACGACGGCCGCCACGTGCACGCCGGAGGGCAAGGCCAGCTGGCGCAAGGGCTGGCCCACCAGCGCGGCTTGCTGCAGCACCACTTCGACGGCGGAGACCGCCATGTTCAAGCCCGTCGTATCGGCAAATTCCTCGCCCAGGATGGCTTCGGCCGCCACCAGCGCGGGACGGTGGCCGATCACCAGCACTTCGTCGTTATTGCGCAGGCGCAATGCCGGTTCCAAGGGCAAGACCTTGCCATGCCGGCGCACGCGCGTGATGCTGGCGCGGCCCGCAAAGATATGCTGCAAGGCGTCGAGGCGGCGTCCCGCGCCGCGGCTGATGCGGTAGGCGCGCCCCACCATCTCCGGCGTGGCCTGCACGCCGTCGCCGTCGGTCTGCGCGCCGCCCATCTTTTCCCACAACTTATCGGCTTCTTCGCGCAGGTTGACACGCAGCAACAGCGGAAAAATCTGGCTGGTGACGATGACGATGGCGATCAAGCCGAAAATGTACGTGATGGAATACGCGGTGACGACGTTGGCCTGCAGCTCGGCGATGCGGGCGGCCGGCAGCGCCAGCTTCGAGATGGCGTCCGTGGCCGTGCCGACGACGGCCGACTCCGTCGCCGCGCCCGCCATCATGCCGGCCGCCGTGCCCTGGTCCAGGCCAAGGAAGCGCGTGGCCAGCAGCACGAGCGCCAGCACCACCACCACTTCGATCAGGCACAGCAGGCCCAGGCGCAAGCCCTTGGCATTCAGGTTGGCAAAGAACTGGGGACCGCCCGCATAGCCGAGGGCAAAGATGAACAGCATGAAGAAAACATTCTTGACGCTGGCGTCCAGGGTGATGCCCAGCTGGCCGATCAGCAGCGCGGCGACCAGGGTGCCGCACACGCCGCCCAGCTGGATGGGGCCGAAGCGTATCTGCCCTGCCGCGTAACCGAACGCCAGCGCCAGGAACAGGGCCAGTTCCGGCACCTGGTGCAATACGGACGTGATCGAATCGAGCATGGACGAACCTTCGAAAAGATAACGGATGGTGACAAGGGGACAGCGCGTTCGGCGGCTGGCGGCAGCTGGCTGCGGAACGGGCGCACGGCTCCCGCACGACACCTGCGGCAAGCGCTTGTGCTGGGAAAAAGTTGCAACGTGGAATTATGTTCGGCGAAAATTTAATAAGTGTCAACAGGTGTTCTGTTGAACTCGCTTTGCGCTTCATCAAACATCGGGCGCACGATTGAAGCCGCTGTTTGACATTAATCAATAAGATTATTAGTAATGTTTGGGACGATACCAAAGTGCCTTGCGCGCCAGCGGCGTCTCCTCCGGCAAGTCGGGATTGGCCAGCTCCAGCACGTGGCGCCGGGACAGCTGCAGGCCGTCCGCGAGGCGGCCGAAATGGCGCTGGAACAGCTGCGCGAAACTGCCATCGGCGAGCATGCTTTCCAATCCCCTTGCAATGTGGCGGGCCAATTCCGGCCTGTGCCGGCCGACAAAGAAGTACAGCGCGGCCGGGTAGCGGATGACCAGGTAGGCGTCGAGCGCCAGCGGCAGGTGCGCATGGCTGGCCAGTTCGCTTTGCGCCTCGATCACGGAACGGGGAAAGTAATCGATGCGCCCTGCCGCCAGTTGCTGGAACAGGCCTTCGTAGGTACTCGAGGTATCGAGGCGCAAGCCATTCGCCTGCAGGATGGCGGAGTCGGGCCAGTCGCGCATCTGGCCGGCCGACAGCCGGGCCAGGGCGGCGATGCTGCGCACGCCGCGCAGCAGTTGCGGCTGGCGGGCCTGGATCAGGGCCGCGCGCCAGCCGATCAGGCCGCGGTCGATGGGGATGCGCACCGGCAACAATTGCGTTTCGCGCGCGCGGCTCGTCATGGCCCAGACGACGTCGACACCGCCCGACGCCGTGGCGATTTCCTGCATCGCGCGCGTCTGCACCATGCGCAGTTCGGAGCGGCGCAAGGCATACGCCTGGCCCGACCTGGCCAGCGCCTGTTGCAGCAAGGCCGTCACATAGCCTTGCTGCGGATCATAGAGCGCCTGGTGGCGCGGATATACGAGCGGCAGCGGCGGCGGCACCGCGCCGGCGGCCGCGCCCAATGGCCACAGGGCGGCAAGCTTGAGCAGGGGGCGGCGCTGCATGGCCCCTCCTTTCCAGCGCTGTCATAGCGTTCTTATCAGAATGACAGTATCGCGCAGCAGGGCACGCTTGTCGACTGGAATACGGCAACTGTGTACAAAACAACAGCACTTTCAAGGTGACCCGCAGGGCTGGGGATTAATCCAGATCAATAAAACCGCAAATACAAAATAAATCTTGCGTGCTGCTCTGGACGGCATGCGCATGGCTCGCCTACGCTGTTTTTTTATCTGAAAAACAAGAGGAACCCATGCAGACAGCACGCTTGAATATTATCGGAATGGATCATGAAGGCTGCGCCGACAGGCTGACGGGCGCGCTCGAAGCCGTCACGGGCGTGGCCACCGTGTGCGTCTCGCTGGCGCGCCACGGCGCCACGGTGCAGTTCGACGAGCGGCTGGCCACGCAGGAACGCCTGCTGGCCGCCGTCAATGACGCCGGCTTCATGGGCGAGGCGACGGATGAAGAACAGCTGGCCTCGTGCAGCGGCGCCTGCGGCCACTGCCGCCACTGAGCGCCACTGAGCGCCCGCCCTCCCTTTTTTCGCTCAGCCTTCGCGCGCGCCCCGGTCGCGCAGATGCGCCAGCACGCGGCGCGGTCCCAGCGCCTGCAGGTCGAATGGCGGCAATTCGATGGCATCGAGCGTATTCTTGAACAGCAAGCCCAGTTCCGTGTCGCCTTCCAGGCTCAAACGGCGGCTGAAGAACAGCGTGTCCGGATCTTCCTGGCGCCGCGCCAGCAGCATCAAATCGTGCACGCTGGCGGCGATGCACAGGTCCGGCACGTCCGCATAGCGCTCCGCCACGAACACCGTGCCCTGCCACTCGAAATCGAAGGCGATGCCCGCGTCCAGCAGCCGCAAGCGCAAACTGCGCCCTTCCAGGCTGCGTCGCACGTCGTCGGGCAATTGCGGCGCCAGCAGGCGGTTCAAGCCCTGCACGAACAGCCACGAAGCGGGATACGGAGGCAGCTTGGACAGCAATTCGGCCAGCGGTTCCGGCAGCCGGTACGACACTGCGGGCTTGCTCATGCCGGGACGGGCGGGGACCGGCGCCGGGACGGGCAATCTTTCCAGTTGATCTTGCATGATACTTCCTTTCGAGGCGTTCAATGGGCGGCGTGCTGTTCCATGCCGGGCTGGCCGTGCCAGTAGCCGTCACAAGCGCCGGCCGGCTGGCAGGCCGCCAGCTGGGCCTGGGCGCCGATGCCGCTGACCTGGCCGCGGCGGGCGCGGTCGAAGATGGCGATGACTTGTTCCGTATGCATGGCCTGGGGGCTGATGCGCGCCACCGCCACGCCCATGTCGCGCATGGCGTCGAGTTCGCGCACCAGGTTGTAGACGAGCGCCGACTGCGTCTGCGTGCCATTCAGTACGAGGAAGGGTACTTCGTCGCGCGTGCGCAGCAACAGGCCGTCCGGCTCTTCCAGGCAGCTGTAGCCGCAATCGTCCTTCGGCAGGTTGCGGTTGCGCGCCGTGAAGCAGCGCGCGGAAAACGCCAGCGGCATGCGCCCGTAGGCAAAGACTTCCGTCTCCAGCCCTTCCGGCTTCTGGCGCTGCATCTCGGCCAGCGCCGTCTGCCCCATTTCCAGCGGCATCACCCAGCGCCGCGCGCCCAGGCGCGCCAGCAATTGCAGGCTGGGGCCGTTGAACAGGTTCAGATGGGGACCGGCGACGAAGGACGTGCCCTTTTCCATGCAGTGCACGGCGCCCATGTCGTTGGCCTCGACGCCGTAGCGGCCATTGCCCGTGATGCGGCGCAGGGTCGCCAGTTCCGCGCCCGCCTCGATCAGCGCCTGCGTCGACAGCACCACTTCCTTGCCGGCGGCGGCCAGCATGTCCGCGATATCGAGCCAGTCGGCCAGGCGCACCTCATGCCGGCGCGAGCACACGGTTTCGCCCAGATACACGATATCGACGGCGGTGCCGGCGATCTGCTGGTAAAACTCGAAGACGGTGGCGCGCGGCCAGTAGTACAGCAAGGGACCCAGTGAAAGCTTCAGCATGTTCATCCTCTATTTCCAAGATCTGTGGTAAGCACCTAATGTGTGCTGCTGGCCTTCGGCCAGCTTGTCCATGGCCGCCATCCAGCCCGGCTTGACGGCGTAGCGCGCATTGCCTTCGCGGCAGGCGTCGATCGCTTCGCGCCACACGCGCGTGACCTGCGCCACGTAGGCGGGGCTGCGCTGGCGCCCTTCGATCTTCACGGCGCGCACGCCCATGGCGATCAGTTGCGGCAGCAGCGCCAGGGTATTCAGGCTGGCCGGCTCCTCGATGGCGTAATACTCTTCGTCATTGACTTCGAAACGCCCCTTGCACAGGGTGGGATAGCTGGCGTTCTCGCCGGGCGCATAGCGGTCGATCAGCACGCCGTTCAGGCGCGACTCGAGGCCGTTCGGTGTTTCCAGCCAGCGCACGGATTTCGCCGGCGAGCACACGCCGTGGGTGTTCGGCGCCTCGCCCGTCGCATACGACGACAGCGCACAGCGTCCCTCGACCATCACGCACAGGCTGCCGAAGCCGAACACTTCGATCTCGACTTCCGTCTTGGCGATCAGTTGCTCCACCTGCGCCATCGACAGCACGCGCGGCAGCACGGCGCGGGCGATGCCAAAGTGTTCATGGTAAAAATTGATGGCTTCGTAGTTGGTGGCCGAACCTTGCACGGACAGGTGCAGGCGCAGCTGCGGCTGGTGCTGGGCCGCATACGCCATCAGGCCCGGATCGGCCACGATCATGGCGTCGATGCCGGCATCGGCGGCGCGGTCGATGGCGCTGCGCCACACGGCCCAGTTGTGCGGCTGCGGATAGGTGTTCAGCGCCAGCAGCACCTTGCGTCCATATTGGTGGGCGTAGCGCACGCCCTCGGCGATGGCCTTCTCGTCGAAATTGAGGCCGGCGAAATTGCGCGCATTGGTGGCATCGCGAAAACCCAGATAAACGGTGTCGGCGCCATTGTCGATGGCCGCTTTCAAGGCTGGCAGGCTGCCGGCGGGGCAGACCAGTTCCAGCGGTCCGGCCACGCGGGTGGCGGTGGTTGATTCAAGCATCATGGTGTTCACAGTCCTGTATCGGCTCAGGGTGCAGACTATAGCCCCGCCCAGGCTGCCCAGTCCTTGACGCAGGTGAAGGAATGCATGCATGGCTGGTGCGCGTTCAACTTGCTTGACCTGGCTGTAAAATGCCCCCTTTTCTCCCTCTTCGATTGCCCGCCATGCCCCGCAAACCGCTGCTGATCTTTCTGCTCACCCTGTTCCTCACCGTGCTGCAGGTGCAGTGGGCCGCGCCCACGGAAGGCTACGACGCCGAGGCGCTCTCCGTGCTGTCGCCCGAAGTACTGGGCGCGTATCCGGGCGTGCTGCTGCTGTTCCTGCAAGCCGTCTTCGCGCGCCGCGCCATGCCCGTGACGCGCCAGGCCGCCATCTGCACGGGACTGCTGGCCGTCTACTGGCTGCTGGCGAACTACGTCACGTTCGACGCGCGCGTGGCCAGCTGGAGCACCTTCTCGGCGCGGGAAATCTGGGCGCACGTGCTGCCCGCCTCCATCCTCAGCATCGCCGTCTGCGGCGCCGCCTACTTCGCCGCGAGCGCCTTCATCCTGCGCCAGGGCCGCCTGAAAAAGTAAACGGGGGCGCTTTTTTCACCTGCATCAAGGATTCGTCATGCCACTGCACGCGCCCTTTGACGCCACTATATTTAGTGATTAATCTTCATAAAAACACCGCATGTTGTGTTTATTGGAGGTTTCATGACGACGAATGCAGTTTCCCCCACACGCGGCCAGGTCGATGTCGCCGCGTCCATCAATGAATACCTGGACCGGCGCGACTGGCGTGTCAACGCCAACGCCAACCAGGGTTACTCGCTGGGCGGCCTGATACTCAATGTGTCGGGCAAGGTCATCGCCAACTACTGGCTGGACCAGGTCTATCCGCCGGAAGTGGGCGCGGCGCACCGCGAAGCGGCGCTGCACATCCACGACCTCGACATGCTGGCCGGCTATTGCGCCGGCTGGTCGCTGCGCACCCTGCTGCACGAAGGCTTGAATGGCGTGCCGGGCAAGATCGAGTCCGGTCCGCCGAAACACATGTCGAGCGCCATCGGCCAGATCGTCAATTTTCTCGGCACGCTGCAAAACGAGTGGGCCGGCGCGCAGGCGTTCAGCTCCTTCGACACCTATATGGCGCCCTACATCCGCAAGGACAGCCTGCGCTACGAAGACGTGCGCCAGTACATGCAGGAACTGATCTTCAACCTCAACGTTCCCTCGCGCTGGGGCACACAGACGCCGTTCACCAACCTCACCTTCGACTGGGTTTGCCCGGACGACTTGCGCGAGCAGATTCCCGTCATCGCCGGCCAGGAAATGGACTTCAGCTATGGCGAACTGCAGGAGGAAATGGACATGATCAACCGCGCCTACATCGAGATCATGATGGCGGGCGACGCCAAGGGCCGGGTCTTCACCTTCCCCATTCCCACCTATAACATCACCGAGGATTTCGACTGGCATAGCGAGAATGCCGAACGTCTGTTCGAAATGACGGCCCGCTACGGCCTGCCCTACTTCCAGAATTTCATCAATTCGGAACTCAAGCCGAACATGATCCGCTCCATGTGCTGCCGATTGCAACTGGACTTGCGCGAACTGCTGAAACGGGGCAATGGCCTGTTCGGTTCCGCCGAGCAGACGGGTTCCCTGGGCGTGGTGACGATCAATTGCGCGCGCCTGGGCCACCTGTGGCGCGGCGACGAGCCAGCCCTGATGGCCGACCTGGACCGCCTGCTGGAGCTGGGCAAGACCAGCCTGGAAATCAAGCGCCGCACCATCGAGGAATTGATGCAGCAAGGCCTGTTCCCCTACACGAAACGCTATCTGGGCACCCTGCGCAACCACTTTTCCACCCTGGGCGTGAACGGCATCAACGAGATGATCCGCAATTTCAGCGGCGACGCCTGGGACATCACGACGCCAGAAGGCCACGCGCTGGCCGTACGCCTGCTCGACCACGTGCGCGCCCGCATGGTGGCCTTCCAGGAAGAGACGGGCCATATGTACAACCTGGAAGCGACGCCGGCCGAAGGCACGACGTACCGTTTCGCCCGCGAAGACCGCAAGCGCTTTCCCGCCATCCTGCAGGCGGGCACCGCCGACAACCCGTACTACACGAACTCGTCGCAGCTGCCCGTGGGCCACACGGACGACCCGTTCGAGGCGCTGGAATTACAGGATGTGCTGCAGCGCAAATACACGGGCGGCACGGTGCTGCACCTGTACATGACGGAAGCACTGTCCGACGCGAACGCCTGCCGCGAACTGGTGAAACGCGCGCTGAGCCGCTTTTCGCTGCCCTACATCACCGTCACGCCCACGTTTTCCATCTGCCCGCGCCACGGCTACCTGGCCGGCAAGCATGAATTCTGCCCCACCTGCGATGCGGAACTGATCGCCCGCAAACAATCCGATCTTGCTCACCCACTCAAGGAAACGCCATGAATGCACGTCCCGACTTCACTCCCGCCATCACCCTGCTCGATACGGAACGCCAGCGCTGCGAAATCTGGACCCGCGTGATGGGCTACCACCGCCCCGTCGCCTCGTTCAACATCGGCAAGCAGGGCGAATTCCACGAACGCCAGTACTTTACGGAAGCGAGCGCCCGGGTTGGCCAGCCCGCCTGCCATGGCGGCTGAACTGAAAGTGGGCGGCCTGACGCCCTTTTCCGCTACCGACTATCCCGGCAAGCTGGCGGCGGTGGTGTTCGTGCAGGGCTGTCCCTGGCGTTGCGGCTATTGCCACAATCCGCACCTGCAGGCGCGCGCGCCGGAAGGCGCCATGCCGTGGCAAGACGTCCTGACCTGGCTGCGCCGCAGAACGGGCCTGGTCGACGCCGTCGTCTTCAGCGGCGGCGAAGCGTGCATGGATCCTGGCCTGGCGCGGGCCATGCAAGACGTCCGGGAACTGGGTTTCGGCATCGGCCTGCACACGGCCTGCATCTATCCGCAGCGCCTGCAGGAAGTGCTGCCCCTGGTCGACTGGGTGGGTTTCGACATCAAGGCGCCGTTTGCCGACTATCGACATGTGACCCGCGTGGCCGGCAGCGGCGACCCGGCACGCGCCTGCCTGGACGCCATCCTCGCCAGCGGCGTCGCCTACGAATGCCGCACCACCACCCATCCGGACCTGCTGCCGGACGAGCAGCTGCTGGCCCTGGCCGCCACCCTGGCCGCCAAGGGCGTCGATAACTACGTGCTGCAGCAATTCCGCGCCGAAGGCTGCGCGGATGCGGCGCTGTCCGGGCGCCCCCTGCACGGCTATCCGGCGGCGCGCACGGTGGCGCAAATCGGCGCCATGTTTCCCCGTTTTACATTCCGTAATCATGGCAGTTGAGCCGACAAGCACATTATTTCGGAAAGCCCCGCAAAATTCCCCGTTCTGCAACGCTGAAATGTCTTGCGTGCTGTAATGTATCAACTGTGCTGCGTACCACGCGCAGCCCGTCAGATTCCTCACACCGCATTACAGATAAGCGTCATCCATGAACGATTTCACCGCAGCCAACCCAGGCACCCCTTCCACCCATGCCGACATCCTGTACGGCCCGCCGCGACCGGATCTGCTGCGCGAGGAAGTGCTGGCCGACCTGCTGGAAGCGACGGCCCGCCGCTGCCCGCAGCAAATCGCCCTGATCGATGGCGCACGCCGCATCACGTATGCGGAGCTCGATGCGCAGGCAGGATTGGCCGCGTCGCGCCTGGTGGCTGCCGGCGTCAAGCCCGGCGACATCGTGGGCCTGTGGCTGCCGCGCGGCGCCCATTTGCTGCTGATGCAGGCAGCCATCGCCAAGGCGGGTGCCGCCTGGCTGCCCGTCGATGAAGACACGCCCGTCGAGCGCCTGCAAGTGTGCCTCGATGACGCCAATGGCGCAGGCGTCATCAGCTGCGCGCAGTTTGCACCGCGCCTGGCGGAGGCCAGCGTGGGCCGCCCCGTATGGACGGTGGAAAGCCTGCTGGCGCCCGCCGCGCCGGGCGAAGCGCTGCCCGCGCGCGGCGCCGTGCTGCCTGAACACCCGGCGTACGTGATCTACACGTCCGGCTCCACGGGCAAGCCGAAGGGCATCCTGATCAATCAACGCAGCATCTGCCACTTCCTGCGCAGCGAAAACGCCGTGCTGGAAGTGACGCAGGACGACACCGTCTACCAGGGCTTTTCCGTCGCCTTCGACATGTCGTTCGAGGAAATCTGGATCGCCTATCTGGTGGGCGCCACCCTGTGGCTGGGCCCCAAGGATATCTCGGGCGACCCGGAAGCCTTGCCGCGCGCCCTGGCAGAGAACAAGGTCACCGTTCTGCACGCCGTGCCGACCCTGCTGGCCCTGTTCGCCGAAGAAGTACCGAGCCTGCGCCTGATCAATCTGGGCGGCGAGATGTGCCCGGAGTCGCTGGTCGAACGCTGGTCGCGCCCGGGCCGCGCCATGTTCAACACCTACGGGCCCACGGAGGCCACCGTCTCGTGCAGCCTGGCACGCCTGCGGCCAGGCGAACCGGTCACCATCGGCACGCCGCTGCCCAACTATGGCTTGCTGGTGCTGCAGGTGGCCGAAGCGGGAGAAAACCGTCCCCTGGCCCTGCTGCCAAGGGGCGAGACGGGAGAATTGTGCATCATCGGCCCCGGCCTGGCCGAGGGTTACCTGGGCCGGCCCGACCTGACGGTGGAAAAATTCCTGCCCAATCCCTGGGCGACCAGCGACGATGACGCGCGCCTGTACCGCACAGGCGACCTGGCGCGCATCGATGCGGACGGCCAGGTGCTGTGCCTGGGCCGCGCCGACGACCAGGTGAAAATTCGCGGCTTCCGCGTGGAGCTGGGCGAAATCGAAGCCGTGCTGGCGCAGCAGGCGGGCGTGGGCACGGTGGCAGTATTGCTACGCAAGGACGACGGCATCGACCAGCTGGTGGCGTATATCGTCGGCAGCGACGAGGCGCCCGAGGATGCCCTGGCGGCAAAAACACTGCGCGCTGCCCTGAACCTGCATTTGCCGCCGTATATGGTGCCGGGCCGTTTTGAATTGCTGCCGCTGATGCCGCGCCTCACTTCCGGCAAGATCGACCGGAAAGCATTAAAGGCCATGCCATTGTCCGCGCCGCCCCCAGGCGAGGCAGGCGAATCGGACGTGCCGGAAACGCCGGCCGAAGCGGCCCTGTTCGCGGCGCTGGCCAAGCTGTTTCCCGGCCAGGCGATCTTGCGCCGGCTGGATTTTTTCAGCGACCTCGGTGGCCATTCCTTCCTGGCTGCGCGCCTCGCATCCGCCCTGCGCGCCGATCCGGCCTACGCCCACATGACGGTGCGCGATATTTACCAAAACCGGCAGATCGGCAAGATCGCCGCCGTGCTGGGTGAAGCGCCCGCGCTGGCCACGCCGGAAGCGGAATGGACGCCGCCATCGACCTGGAAACGCTGGCTGTGCGGCGCCGCGCAGGCGGCGGCCGTGCCTGGCCTCGTCACCCTGCGCATGGCGCAGTGGATGGCGCCCTTTTTCACTTACCACTTCTTCACGGGCGACACGGGCGACACCGTGCCGCGCGCCATCGCCGCCTCCATCGGCGTGTTCCTGCTGGCGACCCTGGCCGAATTTGCCATTGCGATTGCCGGCAAGTGGCTGATCGCCGGGCGCCTGAAGCCGGGCAGCTATCCGCTGTGGGGCGTCACCTACTACCGCTGGTGGCTGGCAGACCGCCTGGTCGAATCGGCGCCCGCCTACCTGCTCAGCGGCTCGTCCCTGAACAGCTGGTGGCTGCGCGCGCTGGGCGCCAAGGTGGGCAAGGAAGTCGTCATCGGCTCGATGACCCTGCGCGCGCCCGACCTGCTGGCCATCGGCGACAACGTCAGCGTGGGCAATGCCGTCAACTTTGAAAACGCCAGGGTCGAGCGGGGCCGCCTGTTGCTGGGCCAGATCCGCATCGGCGACGATGCCTGCATCAGCTCTTACGCTATCCTGGAAGGCAATACCAGCGTAGGCGCGTTTGGCCATCTGGAGGGGCAATCGGCGCTGGCCGATGGCGCCTCGGTGCCGGCCGGCAGGGTCTGGACTGGCTCGCCCGCGCGCGATATCGGCCCGTTTGACGTGGCCAGCCAGCCGCCGCGCCCCGCCGTCTCGCGCCTGCGCCTGACGGGCGAAACCCTGTTCTTCTGCTTTGGCATGGTCCTCATCGCCGTGCTGTTCTTCATGCCCGTCTTCCCCAGCTTCGTGCTGATCGACTGGTTCGACGAGCGCGAAATGATGCCGTGGCTGCAGGGCCGCGACGTGACGACCCAGCTGGCCCGCTACTTCCTGCTGGCCTTCCCCGCCAGCGCCGTGCTGATCGTGCTCACGGCCCTGCTGTCGGCCGCCATCCGCTGGGGCGCGCTGCCTCGCCTGAAGCCGGGCAGTTCGCCCGTGCACAGCAATATCTATTGCGCCAAGTGGCTGGTCAGCCATATCCAGGAATCGAGCCTGAACGTGCTGCACGGCATTTACGCCACCGTCTACGCGCCGTACTGGTACCGCCTGCTGGGCGCCAAGGTGGGCAAGGGCGCCGAGATTTCCACGGCGCTGGGCGTGGTGCCCGACATGCTGACCCTGGGCGACGACACCTTCATCGCCGACGCCGTCATGCTGGGCGACGAACAGATCGACGGCGGCTGGATGACCATGCGCCCCACCGTCATCTCGCACCGCAGCTTCGTCGGCAACGGCAGCTATATCCCGGATGGCACCGTACTGCCCGAACACGTGCTGATCGGCGTACACACGCACGCGCCGCGCAATGAGCAGATGCACAGCGGCGACACCTGGCTGGGCTCCCCGCCCATGCACCTGCCCGCGCGCGAGCAGGTCAGCGGCTTTGCCGAACACCTGACGTTCAAGCCATCGCTGTTGCGCCGCCTGGGCCGCAGCCTGATCGAAGCCTTCCGCATCGTCGCGCCGCACGCGGTGGTGATCGCCGTCGGCTATACCCTGGTGCTGGACGTGATGCCGATCGCGGGTGCCGGCCGCTGGGGCGAAGTGGTCAGCGACCTGGCGATCGCCGGCATCGCCTACGGCATCGGCAATTTCCTGGTGGTGGTGCTGTTCAAATGGCTGCTGCTGGGACGCTACCGCAAGCACGCGGCGCCCATGTGGACGCCATTCGTGTGGATTTCCGAAGGCGTGACGAATCTGTACGAAGGCATCGCCGTGCCCAACTTCATGCGCTACCTGCGCGGCACGCCGTGGCTGCCTCTCGCCTTCCGCCTGTTCGGCTGCAAGATCGGCCGCGGCGTCTACATGGACACGACGGACATCACGGAATTCGACTGCGTGCACATCGGCGACTACAGCGAATTGAACGCCCTCACCTGCCCGCAAACGCATCTGTTCGAAGACCGCGTGATGAAGATCGACCACGTGGAAATCGGCCAGCGCGTCTACATGGGCCCGCGCAGCTCCGTGCTGTACAGCGCCAAGGTGGGCGACAATGCGCGCCTGGGACCGTTGACCCTGGTGATGAAGGGCGAGCACATCCCCGCCGGCAGCAACTGGGCGGGCTGCCCGGCCGCGCCGCTGCGCAGCTGATCGCAGTCGATGAATCGTACGGTGCTCTGGTCTGGAAACGGCGTGCTGGTGATCGGCATCGCCGCCGTGCTGCCGCGCGCCGAAGCCCGCTTGCGCATCCGCGCCGCCGTGCGCGAGGCGCTAGCCCAGTGGCTGAAGCTGGACATCGAGGCGATTTCGGTGGAGTCGACGCCTGGCCAGGCCCCGCGCCTGCTGCTGGCCGGCCGCGCGGCGGGTTTGTCATTGACCCATGACGAGGGCATCTCACTGGCCGCCGTCCATCTGCACGGCCCTGTCGGCCTTGACGTGATGCGGGTGCAGGCTATTGCCGACTGGTGCAATCTGGCGCGCGATTACCTGGGGCCGCAGGTGACACAGGAGCTGGCTTCATTGCCCGATGCTCAACGCCCCTTGGCCCTGGCGCAAGCGTGGACGGCGCGCGAGGCGGCACTCAAGTGCGCGGGCTTGCCGCTGGCGGAATGGGAAGGAGCCGCGCCAGCTTGCCGCCTGCAGCCTGTGAGCTTGGCGGCTCCGTATGTGGCGACCCTGGCATACTAGTCTTCCTTGCCCTCGGCCGCCCCGCCGATCTGGACGAAAATCAGTTTTACGATAATACTGACGAGCAGTCCCAGCACCCCGATCAATTCCAGCATGGCCATTCCTTTGCAGTGACAGCAGACCAGGCCACTGTAACGCGAACCCCGGGGGCCAGGCTAATATCAAATCAGGCAGTCTCCGATCTCGAAAAGGCATACGATTGATTTCCATCAGACAGTTCCGCTATTTTGTCGAAGTCGTCGATGCGGGCAGCTACTCGCGCGCGGCGGAAAAATTATATATCGCGCAATCGGCCCTGAGCCGGCAGATCAAGGAGCTGGAGGGCGAGGTGCAGGCGCTGCTGCTGACGCGCGATGCGCGCCATATCGAACTGACGCCTGCGGGGCAGGTCTTTTATGAGCGGGCCAAACGCATCCTCGAAGATATCGACGAAACCGTGCGCCAGACGCGCCATGTGGGACAAGGGGCGCAAGGTATCATCCGCCTGCTGCATTCGAGTTCCGTCACCCTCACGCCCGCCATCGGCGCCGTACTGAACCGCCTGCTGGCGCAGTTCCCCGGCGTTTCGCTCGATGTGTCGAAGGGATCGTCGGAAAACCAGGCGGCAGACATCGAGGAAGGCCGCGCCGACCTGGGCCTCGTGCGCCTGCCCACCCTGCGCAAGCATGCCAACATCGTCGTACGCGAACTGTACGCGGAAAAGCTGGTGGTGGCCGTGTCAGCGATGTCGCCATTGGCCGCGCTGGAACGCACGACGATCGCCGCCCTGCGCGACGAAGCCTTCGTCTCGATCCCGCACAAGGACCGGGGAGGCCTCAGCTACCTGGTGGCGGGCCTGTGCCTGGCGCAGGGATTCTTCCCAAAGGCGGCGCGCGCCCTGTCGCGCAAGACTTCACAGCTGAACCTGATCGAAGCGAACATGGGCATCGCCATCGTCCCGGACAGCATGCGCCTGGTGGCGCCGCCCGGCGTGCGTTTTATTCCCTTGCCGGACGAAGAATCGCATTCCGTCGTGGGATTGATCTCGCCGCGCGCCGCCAGCGGCATGGTGGCCGCATTTACGGAAGCATTCGTGCACGAGATGGCCAAGCTGCCGGCCGATTAGCCTTCCGCATACAGCGCCGCATCCGCGTCGCGCACGGCCGCCATCAGCAAGGCCAGCTTCATGACATCGAGCTTGCCGTCCGTGCGCACGCGCGAGCACAGGTCGATGCCGTAGGGGCGTACCTGGCGCAGCGCGTCGGCTACGTTGGTGGCGTCCAGCCCGCCGGCCAGGAAGACGGGACGGGGGCTGGCGCGCACGAAGCGCGCGCTGATGCTCCAGTCATGCGTGCGGCCCGTGCCGCCCAGTTCAGGCACGGCAGCGCCGGGACGGCCCGAGTCGAGCAAAAACGCATGGACGTGGGGCGCGTAGGCGGGAATCAGCGCCAAAGCCTCGGGGCCCTCCACGTGGATCACCTGCACGCGCCGCACGTGCGGCAGCAAGCGCGCCAGTTCGGCCACTTCTCCCGGGTCGATATGCCCGACGATCTGCACGGTGGACGGCTGCGTGGCGCGCACGTGTTCAGCGATGGCTGGCGCCGTCGTCTCGGACGTCAGCAGGAACGTGGCCACGGGCGGCGGCGTCCAGGCGGCGATTTGCGCGATGCGCGCATCGGGAATCGGGCCAGGGCCGGAGGGCATGGCCGCCACCAGGCCCAGCGCGTCGGCGCCGGCGGCAATGGCCAGTTGCGCTTCGTCGATGGAAGCGATACAGCAAATCTTGATGCGGGTTCTCATGGCCTGGCGTGTTCAATCGGAATGATCAACATTACAACACAGGGCGGCGCGCACGCCAAGACACGCGGTCAAGGCCGCGCGCGATTGTGTGCCAGAATGGGACCTGCCCACTTCCCGAGGAATCCATGGCCGACTACAAGAACCCCAGCTACGTGGCCCGCTCCATGCACCCGCGTTTCGATGAACTGACGTCACCGGGCGAAGCCGTGCCGTATTCGGGTATCTACCGCTGCGACGGCTGCGCGCACGAAATCGTGTCGACGGAAGGCCACGTCATGCCGCCGCAAAACCACCACAAGCACAACAGCGAGCAGGGGCCGATCCGCTGGCGCCTGATCGTCAGCCCGCGCTGATTGACATGCGCCAGGTGGCGGACGATACTTGATTTATCCGGGATCGCCATTGGAAGCCGCGTATGCGCATCGTCGACTTTGAAATCCGTAAGGAGTGCCCGCCGCAGTTGTGCGACTGCGAACGCGAGCGCCTGCTCGACGATGCGCAGGCGGACCTTGCCATCCTGCGCCTGAACCTGACGGAAGAAAAGCGCCTGCTGGCGCATATCGAGGGCATCGCCACCCATGCGCAGTTGCGAAAGCTGCAGCAGCGCTTGCGCGACAACCTGGGCGTGGAATTGCAGATTACACCGGGCAGCGGCGAAGTGCGCACCGTGCGAGGTTTCCAGATCCGCCTGCTGGAGCGGCCCGGCCTGTGCCGCAAGACGCGCGCCGCCATTCCGGCCGCCGTGCGCCGCTGCCTGGCCGCGCATCCCGAGATCGCCTTTGCGATATTGAATGAAAACGACTTGCTGGGTGGTGTCTAGACGCCGGCGCGGATGGGGATGACCCTGCCCTTCGCTTCGCGCGCCCGCAACTGTCCGCAGCCGCCCTCCACGTCCTGCCCGGCCGAATCGCGCAATTTGGTCAGCACGCCGCGCGCGTGCAGGGCGGCGGCGATCGCGCGGGCCTTTTCCCAGCTGGGGCGCTTGAACGGCAAGTCGGCTATGGTGTTATACGGGATCATGTTCAGCACCGCATATTTCCCCTTCAAGAGCGCGACGATGCCATCCATCTCGTCCTCGCCATCGTTGACGCCTTCCATCAGGGTCCACTGGTACTGCACCGGGTAGCCAGTCAGGCGCGCATACGATTCGCCGAAGTCCACCAATTCCTGCGGGGTGAGCCTGGGCGCGCGCGGCAGCAGCTGTTCGCGCAGCTCTCGCTTCGTCGTGTGCAGGGACAGGGCCAGCGCCGGCTTGACGCGACCTTGCGGCAAGCGCTCGAAAGCGCGCGGGTCGCCCACGGTGGAAAACACGAGGTTCTTGTGGCCGATATTGCCCTCGGTGCCCAGCAGCTCGATCGCTTCCATCACGTTGTTCAGGTTATGCGCCGGTTCGCCCATGCCCATGAAGACGACTTTTTTCACGGGGCGCAAGGTGCGCGCCAGTACCACTTGGGCGACAATTTCTCCACTGGTCACTTGCCGGATCAAGCCGTCGCGGCCCGTCATGCAGAACTGGCAGCCGACGGCGCAACCGACCTGGCTGGACACGCACAAGCCATCGCGCGGCAGCAGCACGCTTTCCACCGTCTGGCCATCGTGCAGCCCCACCAGCAGGCGCGCGGAACCGTCGGCGCCCGGGTGCGTGCTGAGCAATTTCAGCATGCCCTGCAATCCCAGGTCGAGCGCGGGCAAGGCCTCGCGCACGGGCAGCGGCAAAAAATCCTCGGCGCGGCGCCGGCCCTGGTCATGCGGCTGCGCCTGTATCCAATCGCGCAGCACGCGCTGTTCGTGCAGGGGCTTGGCGCCCAGGGCGCGCAGGCGCTGGCGGAGATGATCGATTTGCATGGATTCTGAATAAAAAACGGCGCGCCGGCAGGAATGCGAGGCGCGCCGCGAATGGCAAGGAAAAGGCTTAGACCTTTTTCACGAACTCGGTTTTCAGGCTCATGGAACCGAAGCCGTCGATCTTGCAATCGATATCGTGGTCGCTGTCGACCAGGCGGATGTTCTTGACCTTGGTGCCCATCTTGACGACACCGCCGCCGCCCTTCAATTTCAAGTCCTTGATGACGCTGACCGTGTCGCCGTCCTGCAGGATATTGCCGGCCGAATCACGGTACACCTTGGCGCCCTCGTCCGCCGCTTCTGCAGCCGTGGCCGACCATTCATGCGCGCATTCAGGGCAGATCAACTGGCTGCCGTCTTCATACGTGAATTCGGATTGGCATTGCGGGCATGGTGGTAATGTGCTCATTTTCTTCTCTGTCTGGTGAACAGCGCGTGCTGTAAAAGCCGACATTATACTGCCTACGCCCCGCATCAGCTTGCTTTTTTCGCCATCATTATCAATGGCGGCGAATAATCTCGATGGTGCTGTGGACAATTTCTTCGTGGATGCCGATGCGCGCGCGCAGTTCGGCCGCCGTCAGGCTGGCGTCGCGGCTGACGACGGACAGGGCGCATGAATACAGCTGCTTGCCGACCCGCCACACGTGCAGGTCGACGACGCGCGGCGTGTCGCCGGCGCTTTCCACTTCCACGGCTTCGCGGATTTCATCCACCACGGGGTGGTCCATCTCGCGGTCCAGCAAGACCTTGCCCGTCTCCTGCATCAGCTTTTTCGCCCACAGGGCCACCAGCACGGCGCCCGCGATGCCCATCACGGGATCGAGCCAGCGCCAGCCGTAAGCCCACGCGCCGGCCAGCGCAAGGATGGCCAGCACGGACGTGGCGGCGTCGGCCAGCACGTGGATGTACGCGGCCTTCATGTTCAAGTCTTCGCCGTGGCCATGCTGCTCATGGTGACCGTGATGGTCATGATGATCATGATGCCCGTGGTCGTGGCCATGGTCGTGGTGCCCGCCGAGGATCAGCGCGCACACGAGGTTGACAGCCAGGCCGAAAGCCGCCACCGCCATCGCCTGCGGATAGTGTATGGGTTGCGGCGAGAACAGGCGTTCGACGGAAGCGGCCACCATCAGCACGGCCACGCCCAGCAGCAGGATGGCGCTCGTGTAGCCGGCCAGCACTTCGATCTTCCACGTGCCGAAGGCAAAGCGCGGGTCGCGCGCATAGCGGCGCGCGGCCGCATACGCAAACGCGGCCAGGCCGATGGCCAGCGCGTGCGAACTCATATGCCAGCCATCGGCCAGCAAGGCCATGGAGTTGTACCACCAACCGGCGACGATTTCCAGCACCATGGTGGCCAGGGTGATCCACATGACGATGCGCGCGCGGCGTTCCGCCTTGTCGCTGGCTGCGCCAAACACGTGTTCATGCTGCCAGACGGACAGGTCTTCCTTGATGGATGGCGTTTGCATGACGTGCTCCTTATTTGAGGTAGGTGCGCAGGATGCCTGCGATGTCGTCGGCGCCCCTGGCCCGCTCGTCGCCGGAGATATCGGGACTGGCCACGTGCTCGCGCAGGTGTTCTTCGATGACTTCGGCCATCAGGCCATTCACGGCGCCGCGCACGGCCGCGATCAGCTGCAGCACTTCGCCGCAGTCGCGCCCCTCTTCCAGGCCCCGCTCCAGGCCTTCCACCTGTCCCTTGATGCGTTTGATCCTGTTCAACAGCTTGGTCTTGTTGTGCGCCGTGTGTCCCATGGTTTCACTCCGATAAATACTATAGGGGGGTATACTATCAGAAAGCGCGCCGCGTGCGGCAAGGCGTTAAAAAAAAGCCGCGCATCCTCGCGGATGGGCGGCTCATTCAGGCAGGAACAGGCGCTATGGCGCCGGCGCGATCTTGCGCAGCTTGCTGGCCAGCGAAGCGTCGGACAATTCGCCCAGGTGCGTATCGACCAGGCGCCCCTGCGCGTCATAGAACAGGGTGGTGGGCAGGGCCGAGGAACCGGCCGCCTTGCCCAGCGCCGCCTCGCTGTCGAGCAGCACATTGCGCAGGGTCACACCGCTCCTGTCCAGGAAAGCGCTGGCCGCTGCCGCATCCTCGCGCTGGTTCGCATACACGAAGACGATATCGGCGCGCGCCTGCTGCGCGGCGGCCAGCACAGGCATCTCGCGCCGGCACGGCGGGCACCAGCTGGCCCACAGATTGACCACCAGCGGCTTGCCGCCGGCCAGCGCCGCCAGGGTCACCGGCGCGCCATCGAGCGCCTGCAGCGCCACGGTCGGCAAGGCCGCCGGCTTGTCGTAGGCCAGCGAGATCCCTGCGCTCAGCACGCCCCAGACCAGCGCGCCCGATGCCACGCTGATGGCGAGAGGGCGGCGCATGGCCGCCATGGCGGGACGCCGGCAGCGCCACGCGGCGATGGCCAGCGCGGCGGCGATGCCGGCCGGCGCCAGAAACCCGCCGTCGCGGATATTGAGGATGGACCAGGGTGCCGCCAAGGGGGAGCTGAAATACTGTTCGTGCCAGCGCAAGACGAATGCCAGCCGCGCCGCCAGCAAGCCGGCAATCAGCATGTCGGAAACGAGGGAACCGGCGTCCGGCAGTTGGCGATAGCGCCGTAGCGACCACGCCGCGCCGTAGGCGACGCACAGGGAAACGATCAGCAGGACCAGGCCCGTAGGCAGGGCCATGGGACCGATTTGCAGGGACAGCATGGGCGCTCTTTATAACGTCAAATGGACGGCCATTCTGCCCGATGCGGATTAAGCGGGCGTTAAGAAGCGGCCAGCGCTTCCTTGCGCACGAAATGCATGGCTTGCGGCTGGTCCACCAGCACGCACTGCTTGCCCGTGCGCTTGCAGTGGTCGTGCACGCGCCAGTAGGCGTCGTGGCTGACGCAGCCCGTCTGGCAAATCACCAGGTCGGCCGCCACCAGGCCCGCTTCCAGCGCCGCCGCATCGTCGGCGCCATCGTCGCCGCCGGCATGGTGCAGGAAGCGCCCGCCGGCCTGCTCGATGGCTTGCTGCGCCACGTTGGCGCCACCCGCGTCCTGGCCAAGCTCCAGGCTTGAATAGTTGCTCACATATAGCACGGCTTTTTCGCGCACATCGGCCTGCAAGGCGGGCAAAGGTACGACGGAAGGCGCGGGCAGCCACTGCAGGCGCAGCAATTCGCGCATCAGGTCCTGCACCCGTTCGCCGAGCCACTCGACCCGGCGGGCCAGCCGGGCGCGCGTCGGCAAGCCCGGCACGCTGGCCGCCAGTTCGGCCAGTTCGTCGCGCGCCAGCGCCAGCCGGGTATCGCGGATCACGACCTGCGCCCGCGCGCGCATCAATTCCGACTCCAGCTGCGCGATGCGGGCCGCCTGCGCAGCCAGTTGCGCACTGCAACGCGCCTGCGCGCGGCCATATTCCCCCATCAGCACGCGATGCTCGTGCGCGATCATGTCTTCGTTGCCATACACACTGCCCATCATGCCCTCCTTCACCGACCGTGGCGCCATGGCGCCAGCCCATCGCACCCCCATGGATTCGAATTATAAATGAGAATCATTATTATTTGTCTATGCGCGTGCGCGCAGTAGGGGTATGCGGCGGCCGCCAGCGTCACGCAGCCGGCGGGCAAGACAGCAGGCGCTGCCAGACGTCGTCCTGCACCTGCCGCACATGCCGCAAGCCGTCGGGGCCACGATAGATCCCCAGCGTGTTCGGCCACGCCACATCGATGAACAGCAGCCGCGCTGGATCGATCAGCAGGGACTGGCCCACATAATTGCCCTTGATCTCGCCCTTGTTCACGATCAGCAGGCGCGCGCCACCGGCCAGCGCCCGCTCTTCCAGCGCCACGCCGCTGCGCTCGGCCACATCGCGCAGCCAGCGTTCGCGCCAGCGCGCCTGCTCCCCGAACTGCCCCGTTGGCGGCCGGTCCAGCTTGACGACGGCTGCCACGGGACCGTCAATGCCCGCCTGCAGCGAAAAGCCCATGCGTTCCTGCAGTTCGACCGTGTAAGCCTCGCCCTTGACGTCGATCTGGTAGCGCCCCGTCCCGTCCTGTACCCGCAGCTCGGCCTGGTGATAGGCGGGTTGGACGCAACTGGCGTACTGATGGACGAGCACATCGAGAAACGGTGGTTCGACGGGGGATTCCGCCGCCATGGCGGGCGACAGGCTGGCACACAGCACGGCGGCAGCCGCGCATTTCATTGTATTCATTCTTGCTCCGGTTCACGTGGGACGGCTGCCGAAAAACAGGCACGGCACGCCATATTATTGTTTTTAAGCAATATTTCGCAGTATTTTTTGTAATGGTGGAATTGGCAAGATCCGCACTCTAGCAGAAGGGGCAAAAACGGCCCGCACGGCCCGCGCACGACCCGGCCTGCCACACGATTCAATTGAATCGCGCTTGTTAAATCACTATTTCTAAGGTGTAATCTTATAAGCAAGTCATTGAATTAATTGCAAGTACGCTCATTTCTCCACACGGAGTTCCAATCAATGTCCGAACCGGTCCAAGCAAGCGCGTCGCCGTCACCTGCTACGTCACCCGTCGCCAACGGCTTCAGCCAGGCCACGCGCCTGCTGAAGCTGAGTACGCCCCTGGGCCCGGACAAGCTGCTGGCCGAATGCGTGCGCGGCGAGGAAGGCCTGGGACTGGGCTATGTCTTCAATATCGCCGCCCTGTCGCTCGACGCGGCCATTCCCCTCAAGTCGCTGATCGGCCAGCCCATCCTGCTGGAATTGCGCACGGCCGCCGGCACCGAGGACTGGCGCCCGTTCCACGGCCACATCACCGCCGTCGAACTGGCGGGCGCAAACGGCGGCTTTGCCCGCTACAACCTGACCATGCAGCCGTGGACGGCCTTCCTGGCGCACGGCCGCGACAGCCGCGTCTTCCAGGACCTGGCGGTACCCGACATCCTCGAAGTCGTCTTCGCCCGCTACCAGGGCCAGGGCATGCTGGCGCCCGCCTGGCGCTTCGACCTGCTCGACCGCGCGGCCTATCCGAAACGCAGCATCTGCAGCCAGTATCAGGAAAGCGACTGGGCCTTTGCGGAACGGCTGATGAGCGAGGAAGGGCTGTTTTATTATGCGGAACACACGGGCGATGCGGGCAGCGCCAGCCTGGGCAGCCATACCCTCGTCATCGCCGATCACAACGGCAGCTTCAAGCCCAACACCCAGTCCAGCATCGCCTACAGCCAGCCAGGCGCCGTCATGCCGCAAGACACGATGGACCGCTGGCGCATGCAGTTGCGCCAGCAAACCAACGGCATCGAACTGTCGAGCTGGGATTACCGCGCGCTGGGCCAGCGCCCCATCAGCACCGCTGGCGCCAGGGACGGGACGATGGCGCTGGTCAGCCGCGACGCTCCCGGCGCCTATGCCTACCCGTCGCGCGAGCACGGACAACGGCTTGCCGAGCGCCAATTGCAGGCGCTGACGGCGGCCAGCGAAGTGTTTACCGGCGCCGGCACCGTGCGCACCCTGGCGCCCGGCACCACCTTCACCCTGAGCGGCCAGGCGCAAACGGACGCGGCGGGCGATGGCGACGCAGCGACCTTCCTCGTCACCCGCACGGTGCACCTGATGCATAACAACCTCGATGCGGAACTCGGCGGCGGACTGCTGCAGCGCTTCGGCAAGGGCTTGCTCGACGCGCTGATCGGCGACGAAGCGGCCGGCAGCCTGCACGCCGTCGGCGACACCATCGGCGAACGCCCGCCCTACCGCAACCGCATCGACGCCATCCGCAGCAAGATCCCCTACCGCAGCAGCTATGCCGACCAGCATGGGCAACTGCTGCATCCGCGCCCCGGCATCATGGGCCAGCAGACCGCCATCGTCGTCGGCCCGGCCGGCGTCCAGCTGCATACGGACCGCGACCACCGCATCAAGGTGCAATTCCACTGGCAGCGGGGAGCGCAAAGCCATAGCCGGCTGGCGCATCCGGCAGCCGACGGCCACACGGGCGCGCCCGGCGACGATAGCGCCGGCACCTGGGTCAGGGTCGCCACGCCGCTGGCGCCCGTCGCCGGCGCCAACTGGGGCAGCAACGCCCTGCCCCGCGTGGGCCAGGAAGTGCTCGTCGATTTCCTGGAAGGCAATATCGACCGCCCCGTCGTCATCGGCACGCTGTACAACGGCCGCGGCCAGGCAGACGCGCAAAACAACCAGGTCAGCCAGGGCACGGGCGCGGCGACGGGCAACGCGCCGGCCTGGTTTCCCGGCCAGGCCGGCGCCCACGCCCATCCGGCGGCCTTGTCCGGCATCAAGACGCAAGCCATGCAAGCCAGCCAGGGCGGCGGCGGCCCCTACAGCCAGCTGGTATTCGACGACAGCCCGGGCCAGGGCCGCGTCGCCTTGCAGCGCCACGCCGGCCCCCACCAGGGCACGGCCGAACTGAACCTGGGCCATTTGCGCCACCAGAGCGACAACCAGCGGCTGGCGCCGTCCGGCTTTGGCGCCGAGCTGAAAACAGAACACGGCGCCGCCCTGCGCGCGGGAGCGGGCATGCTGCTGTCGGCGCATGGCCGCGATGCCGGCGGCAGCCAGATGGATGCGCAGGAAGCGCTGGAACAGCTCAGGCAAAGCTTGCAACTGCAGACCTCGCTGGCCGAGCAGGCGCAAAAACATTTCGCGCTCGAAATGCCCAGCCCGGCCACAGCCGGTGCGGCCGCGCCAGCTTCCGCTGCCACGCCGGACCAGCCGCAGACGCCTGCGCCAGCCGCGCAGCTCCCCGCCCTTGCCCAGATGCAGCACAGCATCGAGGTCCTGGGCGCGACGGCCGAGGGCGCCGCCGCTGCGGGCCAGGGCCAGCAGGCGGCGGGCGGCGAAGGCCAGGCCAGCGCGTATGGCGATCCGCAGCTGCAATTGTCCAGTCCGTCCGGCATCGCCGCCACCACACCGGCCAACGCCGTGCTGGTCGCCGGCGGCAATGGCAGTCTGACAGCGGGCGCGGATCTCAACTTTGCCGCGCAGGGCAACAGCCTGTACGCGCTGGGCAAGGGCATCAGCCTGTTTACCTATGGTAAGGCCAGCAGCAAGGATAAGCCCAACCAGGAGACCGGCATCCGCCTGCATGCGGCCAGCGGCAAGGTCAGCAGCCAAAGCCAGTCCGATGCGACACGGCTGACGGCCGACAAGGCCATCACCGTCAGCAGCACCGCCAAGAGCGTCACGGCGGCGGCCAAGCAGCACATCCTGATGACGGCCCAGGGCGCGTACATCCGCCTCGAAGGCGGCAACATCATGCTGCATGGACCGGGCAAGATCGATTTCAACGCCTGCATGAAGGAATTGACGGGGCCGGCGAGCAGCCAGCCCACCTTGCCGGCGATGCCGAATGCGGCCGACCTGGGCCGGGCAGTCGAACTGAACCTGCATTATGGCGATCTCGAACCTGTCATTAACTCCCCCTACAAAATCACGTTCGCCAATGGTACTTCACTCAGTGGATTGCTCAACGACAAGGGCCATGCCCGCCTCGAAAACATTCCTCCCGGCGCATATCACATTGAATATGGCGAGGACCAGCGCGACTGGGTAGCGCCGCCATTGCTAGCGGAACCCCGTCTGCAGCAAGCGAGGCAGCAGCTGAAACAGGCTTCCGCATTGCTGGAAGCGGCCAGGAAAAGCAGTAAACCGGATCCCCAACCATGAGCCAGAACTTTGTCGATGAGATTGTAGAGTTTTTCAAGGACCTGATCCTGGGCGACTTCGAGGATGACCAGGGCAAGGCCGCCATGATCGTCGGCGGCGCCATTTCCCTGATCCCCGTGGTTGACCAAGTGATGGATGTGCGCGATGTCTCGGGCATGATCTACCGGGTCGGCAGGAAAGGCGTGTCGCGCGCGACCCGCGATGACTGGGTCGACATGGCGCTGGCGGCGTTCGGCTGCATTCCGGAAGTCGGCAGCCTGTTCAAGACCATCATCAAGCCTTTGCGCAAGTACCGCAAGGAGGTTGGCGCGGCGGCCGCTGGCGGCAATGTCATGATCGAAGCCATGCTGGGCAAGAGCAAGGGCGCCGCGATCAAATTCCTGAAAACCTTCCAGTGGGCGCAAAACACCCAGCTGGCAATCAGCACGGCCATGAGCGCGCTGGACAACTGCGTGCAATTGCTCGGCTACCTGTCGACCAGCCATTGGTGGCTGCCGTCGGACTTGCAGCATTTGGCACGCGACATGAAGCCGCAAGTCGAGGCGGTGCGCGGCCCCCTCAAGGCCGGCATTGCGCAAGGCGCCAAGGCGTTGCAGGACTTGATCGAGGACATGCTGGGCGAAGACGCGTTATGGGCGGCAAAAAAAATCGCCGTCGCAGCCGGCACCGGCGCCAATACGGCAGCCAGGCACAATCACAAGCCCGGCAACACACATCCGCACAGCGCCAACGCCCAGTTCAAGTCGCCCACGATCAGCACCGATAAAAAAACCAAGGGCGTGGATACCAAAGCAAAAACCAAAGAACGGGACTCGCCGGGCAAGGGCAAGGAACACAAACCCGTGGACGACTCGCACCGCCAGAGCAGCGACGGCGGCACCGCACCGGTGAAGAATACGTCGCGGCCGATTCGCGAATTGCTGTCCAAAGTGCCATTCGGGCCAAAGGGACTCATCGGCGAGCATATGGCAGATTATTATCATATGGAACACGTGCTTAAAAAAGCCACCGCCTGGCCGCACGGTAACGTCAATGGAAAATGGCGCTTTGACTACCCGCGCGTTGTCGGTCCCGATAACGCACACAAACGCCCGACAGAGCTTGTACCCGAAGACTTAAAAAAAATGCTACAAAATGGTGTGGATACCATCTGGCAGACAAATAGCGACACTTTCCATTTCATCGAAGCAAAATTCAGTAGCAGTGCCTACACACTGTTCCAGCGGCTGCAAAAGGAAGTGGAACGTGGCAACATCCCACGCCCCCCGGCATCCCTCAACGACAGAGAGCTGATGTTATGGACTTTGCTCGGTGAACGTATAAAGGGCACGCAGATGGGGAAAAAATGGCTTACCAACAGCACCAAAAACGGTGCCATGCAATCCGTTGAAAATTTAAAAAATCGCTGGACATATCTAATACTGGGAAGCACCGCACTCTCTAATCCGTTCGTGACGGCGGCACACCCGCATGGCAAGCTCAAGTTAGCAGCAGCACCTGGAGTTGTCGACCATCTTGCAGCGACATTGGAATTACTCGCGTCAGGTGATCATTACAATATAAAAATACATGACAAACACAAAGAAACTCATGGCATAAGCGACACATTCAACTATATGGAAATTGATCGCATAGACAAAGGACGTAGAAGCCTCGAAAAAGCAACGTCTAAAAAACCAGTCGATCAACAAGAACAGCAAGAGAACAAGAATAAATCAAGCAAAGCAGTTTCAGGAAAGAGAAAGCGGAGAAAATAACAATGAAGAACCCAGAATTCCATGAACGCCGTCGCCAACAATTCCTTTATGAGGAGCTTTACACTAAAACTCGAGAAAATCAACTTTCACTAATTAAAGGTCAACTTGCCAACAAAAGAGTGGCCGAATCAACACAAAGTCAAACTGTCATTTACCAGTTTTTGTATTTGGAAGCGCTATGGATCTGGATACTCGACTATACGGCAGGTGAGCCGATCGATGCACTGGCGCCGCGCATTGCAGGCATCGTGGATAAATTTGAAGAATGGAATGAAGTCGATCAACTTTATCAACAGGAAGCGGCGCTTGACTTTCCAGAATACGGGCCATACGAATACGAGGGAGCGCCACAATTTTCCATCCTTTCCGATTATGAAGACACGCTTCAACTACTCAGCATCGCCATCCTGCTACGCGATCAGCGTTCGGTGCGACGCATCATCCACGTACTGCGTAGCCACCGTGGCCACGATGGGCTGTTCGAGCAATTAATTGGCGCATATGTCGAGGACAGTCAAGACCTCGACACCTGCATTATCAGCAAACCCTACGACACCCTGTTGCAAGTATTCTATGAGGAAGATGAGAAAGCTAGCTTAGTCCTGCTGCAAAAATACCTGAAACAGTGGTACCCAGCTATGAGAAATCATCCGCGCTGGTACGATGAGCATCTCAACATCAACGAGGAAGGCTATGCCGCCTATTACGGCTACTGGGCATTCGAAGCAGGGGCGACCGTCTTTATACTCGACCTGGACGACAGCCAGATCGACCATCTGGTCTACCCCAAAGACCTGGTCGATTATGCACGACAGTTATGGGAAGTAGGCCGCTTTACCAGTCAGGAAACAGAACCACTGATGCGCAAGGGACGCGTCGAGGGCGGCGAGCCCTGCCCTCAAACTGGCTTCTGGGAAACCCCAGCAAAATTGCACAGCCGCAGCCACTTCGCGCAAGGCCAAATAATGCCTGTTTTTGACGATGCGGCATACGGTGAAACCATCTGGTATTGGAGTGAAGAACAATAGCCACATTCCATCTCGCACAGCCAGCGATTGGCCCAGCGCCGAGCTGCGTCAGCGCATAAGCCTTTGGAATTGCACGCCTACGCCGGCGAGGCCTGCCCGCAGACCGGACAGTGGCAAGCGCTGGACATTCCGCCGCAAACCCGGCGATTTGAACAAGGCGAGATCATGCGCAATCTGGATTGCGCCTGTGGCTTGACGGTGTGGCGCTTCCTGAACGCATAAAAAACAGCGACGATACTGATGTTCGGAACCATCGAGCTGATGCTCGACTGAAAAAGGCAATCATGCATTGCGGTTTCAGCATGCCCGTACCTTCTTTGACACGAATACAATTTACCCAAGAAAAAAGCAAGTAGCCATGGAAGATTTACCCTTTCATCACCGACGCAGACAGCAATTTCTCCATGAAGAACTTTACAATAGAACACGGGAAAATCAACTTCTTCTCATTGAAGTAGGAAATGATAATGAAAATGTAGCCAGTACAACGCAAAGTGAAAATTCGATTTATCAGTTCTTGCATCTTGAACTATTTTGGCTCTGGATATTGGACTACACCGCAGGCGTCCCCATCCATGAACTTGCCTCGCGCCTTGCCGTTATTATCGACGAATTTGAAAAATGGAATGATGTATATCAATCGTTTCAACAGGATGCTGCACTTGAATTTCCAGAATTTGGACCTTACGAATATGTAGGCGCCCCGCAATTTTCCAATCTTTTTGAATACGAAAATACCCTTCAATTAATTAGCATTGCCATTTTACTGCGCGACCAGCAATCGGTCATGCGCATCATTAATGTGCTACGTAGTCACCGTGGTCAAGATGGTTTATTCGAACAATTAATTGGCGGATATGTCGAAGAAGAAATAAATCTAGACAGTTGCATTCTTGGAAAACCCTATGACACGCTGCTGCAGGTATTTTATGAAGAAGACGAAAGTGCGACGCTCAATCTTGTGAAAAATTATTTGAAATTATGGTACCCAGCCATGAAGGATCATCCACGCTGGTATGACGAACACTTGCATATCAACGAGGAAGGTTATTCCGGTTATTATGGTTACTGGGCATTCGAAGCAGGCGCAACAGTCTATCTACTCGATCTCGATGACAGCGGTATCAATCACCTGGTCTATCCAAAAGACCTTGTAGACTACGGGCGAAAATTACGCGAAGAAAACCGTTACACCAGCTTGTATACGAAACAGCAGCACAATGTCCGCCGTGTTGAAGGGGGAAATCCGTGTCCCAAAAGTGGTTTCTGGGAAACCTCAGCAAAATTACACAGCCGCAGCCACTTCGTGCAAGGCCAGGTGATGCCTGTTTTTGACGATGCGGCATACGGCGAAACAATTTGGCATTGGAGTGAAGGGCAATAGTCAATATTTCATCTCACACAGCCAAGTATGTTAGGCATTTACATTGAACGCAATGTCCGACAACATCTTGCAGAAATCTGCACCAAACAAAAAAATGGTACTTCACCATGAAAAATAGTGTCTTTCACGAACGGCGTCGGCAACAATTTCTTTATGAAGAACTTTATAAAAAAACACGGATAAATCAACTTTCCTTGATCCGCGGAGGAGAAGAAAACAAAAAGGATGCATATTCGATAGGCGAAAGCTCCTCCGTTCATCATTTCCTGTATCTGGAATTACTCTGGATATGGATGCTTGACTACACGGCTGGCATAACCCTCGATCAACTGGCGCCTCAAATCGCCGATATCGTGGACAAATTTGAAGAGTGGAACGAAGTGGATCAAAAGTATCAACAGGAGTGTGCACTGAAGCTGCCTGAATATGGTCCATATAAATATTCGGGGGCGCCCGATTTCTCGACACTTTCCGACTATGAAGACACACTGCAACTGCTGAGCATTGCCATCTTGCTACGCGATCAGCGTTCGGTCCAACGCATCATCCACGTACTACGTAGCCATCGCGGTCAAGATGGCCTGTTCGAGCAATTGATCAGTGCTTATGTCGACAACGTCGTCGAGCGCGATACCTGCGTGCTTGGCGCTCCTTATGACACCTTGCTAGGTGTCTTTTATGAAGAAGGTGAGACTGCCACACTCAGCTTGCTCAAGCAATATTTACAACAGTGGTATCCGGCAATGAAGGATCATCCACGCTGGCACGACGAGCACCTTAGGATCAGCGAAGAGGGCTATGCCGGCTATTATGGCTATTGGGCATTTGAAGCCGGAGCTGCAGTCTTTATTCTCGATCTGGACGACAGCGCTATCGATCATCTGGTCTACCCTAAAGACTTGGTCAATTATGGCCGCAAGTTACGCGCGGAACACCGTTACACAAGCATGGATACTGACTTAATAAATAAGGCCGGTCGTGTTGAGGGTGGTCACCCCTGCCCCCAAACTGGCTTCTGGGAAGCCCCAACAAGGTTACACAGCCGTAGCCACTTCGCGCAAGGCCAAGTGATGCCTGTTTTTGACGATGCGGCATACGGTGAAACCATCTGGCATTGGAGTGAAGAACAATAGCCAAATTCCATCTCGCACAGTCAGCGGCTGGTCCAGTGCAGGGGCCTTTGGAATTGCGCGCTGAAGCCGGCTAGGTCTGCCCGCAGGCCGGCCAGTGGCAAGCGCTGGACGTTCCTCCGTCAACCCGGCGATTTGAACAGGGCGAGATCATGAGCAATCTGGATTCTGCCTATGGCTTGACGGTGTGGCGTTTTATGAAGGCGTAAAGAAACAATGCAGTGAGAGGAGAAAAGATGAGCACAACGGAACGTTTTTTTACTGCCGAAGATGTAGAGGGAATGGTTGCTGACCTCAAAGAATGGCCAAACATGTCCTGTGACGATGGTAATCAAGATCTGGGGGTGTCTCCTTTCATAACATTTTACTTCTTGTATGATACTAAACGCCATCTTGACATATCCAATCTCATGATTGATATCCATGAAGAATTTTATAAAATCACAGGAAATCCATATATTATCGCAACGCATCCGAGTTCTGAGAGACCGCACCCTTACGGATCGAAACGTTTACCTGATCTGCGTGAGTTTGCAAGAAAAACAAAAAAAGAAGACTATTTCATTTTCAATTTTACCGATCAGAAAAAACATAACTCGTCGCCTTCCACTGCTGGATATTTCTGGAAAATGCGGGATCATATGAACGATAATTCAGAACCGTCAAACAGGGATTACTCATTCATTCAATTCTACTATCGCTGGTCATGGTGGAAGGATTACAAGAATGCATGGCGGCGGTTTGTTCTGGAAACCATGGAAAAACTAAAACCTGATCAGGTTTATAGCGGCTTTTCGATGGCCAATCCGCTTGCCTTTGGCACCCGCTCGGAAGTCACCGTGTGGGAACGCTCTCTGGCGCCGCGATTTTTTGGCTTGGACATTGATTATCCTTTTTCCATGAGCGGCTCGCTGGCAGACGGCATTCGCCCGCCAACCTGGGGCTTCCTGCTGTCGGATATGTGGCGCGAAAAATTGGATCTCAGCCGCGACCAGATAAAACTCCGCCTGCAGCATCCGCACATCCGGATCGACGAGCTCGGCGCAGGCCTATGGATCGAACTGGGCGAGGAACCGGCCCTCTACCCGGTGGAGGACGGCGTGCCGGAATTGCCGGCGCTGCTCAACAAACTGCTCAAGCCGATCCGCAACGACCACATGGCGCTGCTGGGCTTTGGCCAATGGGACGGCGACCCTAACGAACGCTTCAATGACGCCGACTCGCTACGCTGGATGCGGCGCTTCGACGCCGACAGCGACTGGCCCAGCGCCGAGTTGCGCCAGCGAGCAGCAAAAACGACGGACAAACAATGATGGCCGCCCCGTTCGACATGCGGCGCCGGCAGAAATTTCTCTACGAAGATCTTTATCATAAAACGCGGGGAAACCTGCTCGCATTAATTGAAGTCCGACTTGCAAATAAAAAAATAGTGGAATCAACGCTGGAAAACTCTGTGGTGCATCAGTTCCTGTATTTGGAAGCGTTCTGGATCTGGATGCTGGATTACACAGCGGGTGAACCGATCGATGCACTGGCGCCGCGTATCGCCGGCATCGTGGATAAGTTTGAAGAATGGAATGAGGTCGATCAATCCTGTCAACAGGAAGCGGCGCTTGAGTTTCCGGATTATGGACCGTACGAATACAAGGGAGCACCAGACTTTTCCACGCTTGCAAATTATGAGAACACGCTACAACTACTCAGTATTGCACTATTACTGCGCGATCAACATTCGGCCTTACGCATCATCCACGTGCTACGCAGCCACCGTGGCCAGGATGGATTATTTGAGCAATTGATTGGCGCATATGTCGAGAATAAGCAAGATCTTGATTCGTGCATACTCGAAAAGCCCTATGATACTTTACTTCAGGTTTTCTATGAAAACAATGAGAGAGAGATACTCAAACTGGTCCAGAAATACCTGAAACAGTGGTATCCAGCCATGAAAAATCATCCCCGCTGGTACGACGGGCATCTGAGAATCAGGGACGAGGGGTATGCTCCCTATTACGGTTACTGGGCATTTGAAGCGGGTGCGGCGGTTTTTTTACTTGACCTGGAGGACAGCCAGATCGACCATCTGGTCTACCCCAAGGACCTGGTCGATTATGCGCGCCAGCTGCGGAAAGAAGGCCGCCACAGCAGCGTGGAGATGAAACCATCGGCCAAACGAGAAGGCGGCGAATAAAATGAAAAATCCACCATTCGATGATCGCCGCCGCCAGCAATTCATTTACCAGGAACTGTATGAAAAAACCCTGGAAAATTCACTTGCCCTGATAAAAGTCCAACAGAAGAATAAGGAATCGGCTGAATCCGCGGCAGATCTCAGTCTGGCTTACAATTTTCTGTATCTTGAAAATTTCTGGATTTGGCTACTCGATTACACTGCGGGCATGCCCATAGAGGACCTCGCACCACGCCTGTCTGGCATCGTGGACAAGTTTGCGGAGTGGAATGAAGTCGATCAAATCCATCAGAAGGAAATATTATCGAAATACCCTGAATATGGCCCATATAAATATCGGGCAGCACCAAATTTTGGCGACCTTGGCGACTATGAAGATACGCTGCAATTACTGAGTATCGCTATATTATTGCGTGACCAGCGTTCGGTCAGTCGCATCATACGCATACTTAGCAGCCACCGTGGACAGGATGGCTTGTTCGAGGAACTGATTAGCGCCTATGTGGAGGATGCGATCATGATCGACACTTGCGTACTTGGCAAACCGTACGATGTCTTGCTGCAGACAGTTTATGAAGATGATGAAAATTCGGCACGAAATTTACTCAAGAAGTATTTAAAACAATGGTACCCGGCGATGAAGGACCATCCTCGCTGGTACAACGGCCATCTCAGAATCAGCGATGAAGGCTACGCGCCATATTATGGTTATTGGGCATTTGAAGCAGCTGCAATGGTTTTTGTTTTTGACCTCGATGACAGCGACATAGACCATTTGGTCTATCCAAAAGACCTCGTTGACTATGCGCGACAGTTATCGAAAGAAGGTCGCCATACCAGCATAGATAGGAATGAGGCAAGCGATGGCGGGCATGTCGAAGGCAAACAGCCCTGCCGTGACACGGATTTTCGGGAGTAAGAATGCAGACTCTGGACGAACACACTTTTTTGGCCTGGCGCAGGGAACCGCTGCTGTCCTACGCGATTTACCTTGAAAGCAAAGACAGCCACGACGAGTGCTTCGACATGGTGGAGGCAGGCTTGCAACAGCCTGCCGAAGTACTGCAAAATATCCCGCCAGAAAATTTCATGACGGCCACGCGCCAGCGGGCCTGGGATGGCATAGACCTGCTCAGCTTGGCCTACAGCGCGGGCCATACGATAGCCGATATGCGCGCGCTGTATCCCACGATACTCGAACACTGGGAAGAGTTTGCCAACTATGACAGGGCTTTTGACGTGCAGGCCTGCGCTGCGGAACAGGGATTTCCCCACTTCGCCCTGCCCGGTGATGGCTACGAGCAGGTCAACCGCATGATCTGCCTTGGCATTCTCCTGGGTTGGGGCAATTTGCTGCCCCGTCTGGCGCCAGTCATCGATTTCAACAACCACGAAAAAGATGGGCTGGTCGAACGCCTGCTGGCATTTTCCATCGATAACAGGGATACCGCCTGGCCGGAATGTACCCGCCACTTGCCCTACATCAAGACGCTCAAGATATTCGCGGCAGAAGAAAACCAGCGCCCGGCGCTGATGAAGGATTACCTGAGGCAATGGTATGACGCCAGCCGCCGCGAACCCTACTATGACAGCCACGCGCGCGACACCTCTTTTTCAGGCTACTGGTCATGGGAAGCGGCGGCCATCACCTGCCTGCTCGATATCGACGACAGCAGCTACCGCGATGCCAAATTCTATCCCGCCGACCTGGTGGCATTCCACCGTCAGCCAGCCTGTATGCGATCGGAGCCGGCATGAGCCACAAACCGGCCGTGATCGCAGCCTGCCTCATCTTCGCCATGCCCGCGCAGTCACACGCCGCAGACTCGCCCTTTCCGGGGATTTATTCCGTCATCGATCCCGTCACGGGCATGACGCAGGATGTGCTGAAAATCGAACCGTTCATCAACGGCGAATTCAACGTCTTTCCCCGCTTCGCAGGGGAACGGGCGTGGGCCGGCGTGCTCTCTGGAAAGGTGATGGGCGCCAGGGACCGCTATCTGGAGGAAGCACTATTTCCGCAGGACAGCAAGGTACGCACCCTGGCCATCGCAGACATCGGCTACCTGTACCGCACGCCCGGCGACAACTATTCGCGCGACGGCCGTTCGGATACCGGCTATCTGAGTCATATCTTTGCCATCGGCATCAAGTCCATGCAACGCCGGCCGCTGCTGGCAGGCCATGCCGAACGCGGCGAGCGCGGCCAGCACGATTACCGGCCCCGGGCCGATGAAGCGAAGACAGCGGTCAGCACCCTGAACTACAGCGCCCGTCCCATCCAGGTCGGCGTCAGCGATGCCGGCAATCCGGCCAATGCCGTCGATACCGATCCCCTGAACCCTTACATGAGCAGCGCCGCCAATTGCTGTTTCTACCTGCCGGCCACGCCGCACAAACCGGTACAGCTGACCATCGAGTACCGCTGGTTGCCTGACGGCAAGCCGGAAACGCGCACGCTGCCGTTGCCTGCCGGCAATACCACCGAGGAGCTGCTGGTCGTCGTGCAAGCCGATGGCAAGTTGGCGCTGGAATTTCGCGCCCCGCACGAATCGCAGTCGATGACGGCGGATGGCAGCGTCAAGGCCGGCAACGGCAGGCTGTATCCGGCCCTGCCCGCTGCCGAGCGCAAGGCCGTGCTGGCAGCGGAACTGGCGCATCAGCAACGCTCCCTCAAAGACATCAGCAAGAAACTGGAAAAACTGCCCCCGACGACACCGTTGCAGCTCACGCAGCGGGTGGCGGAGCTGGTCGAAGAGCGGCAGGCCACCGTGACGTATCTGGTAGCGTTTTCCGCATGCAAGGCGGCCGTGCACGAGTGCGACAAGCAAGCCAGGGCGGCGGCCCGCGCCAGATAGCGGCTAGGCCCGTTTCTGCTAGGCTATCGCCGTGTCGCCACCTGTCGATGCATCTTTCGGCACCAGCATCGCCTCTTTTACGCCGCCCGATGCCGGTTTTGCCCCCTCATATCGCCAATACAGATATTTCTTGCCTCGTTTCCCCATGAAATACTGCCGGTTTCGGGACCAGCGGCTGGCTTCAACAAAGCCGATACTGGCGTCACTCATCTGATTCTTGAATCCCGCAACAGAATCATGCACATAGCGATCGAAGAATTTGTCAAATAAAGTCCGCTCGGCCACCGACAGCGACTTTCGGAGCTTGCCTTTCCAGGCATCGTAGATCGCGTCCTCCAGCGGTTCCGTGGCACTGCGAAAAAAGCCTGTTTTCTTTTCTGCAATATTCTGAACGTCGCGTTCCCATTCGCTGTCCGTCGTGGTCATGTACTTGTCAGGCGTGGCATACATGACGGACTGCCCCTTTGCGATGATGGCTTCGCGTTCTTTGCGCGCCGCGCGCTGGCGTTCCGTGCGTCCCCAGCGCCAATGATAGTAATTGTTCATGTGGCTGATAACTTGTGTCTCGAGCCGCTTGTCCGCGCTCACGTGCTTCATGTAAGCGTCGAAGCATGCCTCCAATTCGCTGCTGATGTTAAACAGCGAGCCATAATCCTGAAGAACCTCTTCGGGTGACTTGAACGGCACCCCGGCGGCATATGCCGACAGATACATATTGCACAGCGGAATGCGCGCCAGTTCGTTTGACCGCCCCTCCTGATTCATGTCGTCATAACCGCCGCCCACGTCGGAGTGTGCCCCGGGATAAAGGGTTTCCCGACAGTTCGAGTCAGTGGCCTGGTCGATTCGGATAGAGTCTGATGGAAATTTCTCGCGCACTTCATGCGCTGCGACATAATGCTCGCAAAAGCGCACATACGGTGGAATACGCAGATCGGAGGCCCATTCCGCATGGCCGCCCTCGTCTGCCAGATACATCACGCCGCCCCAGACAGGTCCCAGGTGATATTTGAGATTCGACTCAAGGCGGCTACCGCCAAACCCCACCGAGGCCACGGTATCAAAAATGCCGAGGAAGTAAATCACCAGACGCGGCTGAATAAATCCACCACTTTTGATCCAGATCAATCCATCTCCCTGCTGATAACACTGTCCAGCCAACTGACGCACAAAGGCCCGCGCCTGGGCCGCCCCCCGACTGAAACCAAACACGGCAACATTGATTTGATTTACATGCGGCATGTGCTTGTCCACCCGCACCTTCAACTCCTTCAGCATCCAGCTGATCCGGGCCTGACCTTTTGCAGCCGATGCCATGCCGAGTGCCCCATCGATTCCATCACCGCTGTCTTGAATTTCCGGAAACGGCGTGCCGACGCCTGGCGTATATATCGCGTAGGTCTTGTTTTTTTCATCTTCGGCCGTATGCGCAAACTTTCCCAGTTTCGCAATATTGCTGTACTTTACATTCGACGAAGCCAGCGAACCATTTCCATCTTTTTTGAAATTATTTCCAGTTCCGTCAAAAAAACAGCTGATCCAGACGGGCTTTCGGCAATCCGAATCCTTCGCACATTTCTCCAATTCCTTGCGATAAATTCCTCGGGCAAGTCTTTCACTCTTCGTGACGTCGCTAAGCCGGCGTATCGTTGGTTTACTCATGGTCTATTCCCTATGCGGTGTGCGAGGTATGCCATAAAAAGGATTCTCGATTTCCTGCTTGCAGAACTGGCCTTGGGGAAGGCGCGTGGCATGCAGTTTCACTTGCTCGGCAGCAAGTGGCGCCTGCGTCTTGAAGGTTCCCAAATGTGCCTGGACTGTTCCATCGGCAAGAAAGTGCAAGAGCACGGTGGTTGGGCGATCTGGCCCTTTGGCGGGCAGGATGTCCACAGTGGCCTGACACCAGCGGCTTCCGGGAGAACTCTGCCTGGAAGTGCGTTCGTCATAGTCAACACTCGATTTTCCATTGTGATAGGCAGTATCGAACACCACGCTCCAGACCACGCGCACTCTCAGCGGTTTATCCACGGGAGTGTCCCAGATAAAACAGCAATTTCCGCTACTGAAACGGACTTTTTCACCATTGTCCATTTCCGCCTCGCTGGCGTCGCGAAAAAAAATGGAACCGCCGCTGGGAGCTTCATCGATCTTGAATGGCAGTGAAATACCCTTGAAGGTGATGGAGTAAATATCGTACGGCGTGTAGTTATATGAGGTGGTAGTGAAGGTTTTCTCGCTTAATTCCTGTTGCAAGCGATTTTCCTTTTCCTTGGAATTGCAAGCGGCCAGAAAAACCAGGCACAATACGATAGAGGTCAGTTTTTTCATGTCGGGATCGCATTCATATGCTGGAAGCGGAAATTTCTTCGAGTGCAGCCCATTGCTGGGGAGTCCAGGCCAATATCCGGTCGCTGAATGACTGCGCCGTTCCCGTCGCCTGCAATGCGATGGCGGCGAGCGGGGACAGATGAAAATCGGCGCCCAGCATGAGCGACAACATGCAGTAGCTTTTCAAGTCTGTGGGCGAACTGAGTCCATATGCCTGCGCCCTGCCCAGCTGTTGAAAGAAAAAGTCATAGCGCTGATCCTGAGGCAAACCGTCGAGCGCCTGCGGATCATCGCTCTCCATTTGCTTCATCAGCATGTACGGCGCTGTTCTATTCATCAGCTCAACATATTGATGTTGTGTCAAAAGCATTCGTTCGCTTCCAAGGGACGCGGGCGCCTCATCCATCTCGCCAGATACAATTTGAGGCACCCCGCGCACGTCCATGTACAACCAGCCCGTGATTTCTGCGAGTGCAGCCTTGCGCTGCGCCGGTTCCAGCACGTCCAGCCAGTGCGGCAGGATAAGCGGATCGTAGTAGCGCATGATCCACTCCGTACCGTCATCGTGCTCCACCTCGGTCAGCCACGTCAGCCGTTCCAGTACTTGCGGCAGGGGCCGGTCAGAAACAATCAGCGACATGAAATGGGCGCTGCCGGCAGTGCAAAGCAATTGGGCGAGCAAGGGACATTGCTCGCGCTTGATATGCCGCAACAATATCGGGCCGGCGTACAGGGCGTCTGGCTCGGCCAATTCACCTAACAAGGAATACAACTCGACGCTGTGATCGCTTGGCAAGCGGATACGGGCCAAACCATCGAACTTGGCGCCATCAATCAAGCTGTACAGGGTCACGCCCTGGTCGGCAGGATGGCTATCGAACAGCGCAAGCAGCTGCAAGCCGCAGGCGGGAGCCCCGCCATCGTCGTCGCGCATGCTTACTCCCCCTTCGCGGCAAAAGGTGAGCCGCTCCTGGCCGCATTTAACAGACATTCCTTGCAAATACTGCGAGGCATGACCGGCAGCGGGTAGCTTGCACGGGATGGCCCCGTAAAACTCTTCTTGCCGGCATGCACCGTGATCTTGCCGGGACACTGCACGGTGATGTTGCCGCCCTCGATCGTGATGTTCGCCCCGCCCGCCGTCGACAGGCGGATGCTCTTGGCCGCCGCCCAGTCGATGTGCGCGGCGGCGCTGACGATGTTGACTTCCTCGCGCGCCTGCACGTTGAGCACGTCGGCCTGCGCCTGCAGGTCGATGGCCTGTTTGGCGGCGATCAATTGCAGGCCGATATTGTTCTCGCCCGCCTTGACGACGCCGGCCAGGGCGCCGATGGCCTGGCCGCTGTGCACACGCAGCTGGCCGCCGCCGACGAACTGGGTGTCCAGACCGCTCATCAAGGAGGTGGTTTCGCCATTTGCCAGCTGGATATCCTGGCCCGCCAGCACGCCCAGGCCGGCGCGGGCGGCAATGGCGATGATGGCGTCGCTGCTGTGCGGCAACTTGTCATCGCCGGGGCTGGTCGGTTTGCCCGCCGCGTCGCGCCTGGCGGCGGCCGTATCGTCCTGGCTCAGCATGCCGGAGACGCTGGTCAGGAATGCCGGCAAGGGCGCCGCCTTTTCGTCGAGCACACTGGCATTCGCCTTGGCCGGCCCCAAGTGGCTCGCATACGCGACCGTCTTGTGCGTGACGGCGGCGGCGCTGAAGGTTGCACCCAGCTTGGCCGCCTGCTTGAGCAAGACCATGCCCGGCGCATTGTCGCCGGCCGGATCGCGCGCCTGCGCGTCGTGGTTGACGAGGTAGCTGGAAATCAGGAGCCCGGCGCCGGCCCGCACGGCGCCGTAAGCGTCGGTGCGCAGCTCGGCGCCCGTGCCGCGCAGGCTGCCCCGGTAATTGTCGGCCGCATGGATCAGGTGACCAAGATTGAGTTCGCTTGCCGCATGGCTGCTCTTGAGCTGGATGCGCCCCTGCTGGTCGGTATCGTCGAACAGCAACTGGTTGTAGCCTGCGGCGCCGAATTCCTTGCTGCGGATACCCCATTGCGCCGCGCCGTTGCGGTGGCCGGCGCTGCCGCCGGCCGCGCCATGCCAGACCGGACTGTTGCCGCCGGCCATGTTGCCCTGCGCCGATGGCGCATGGTCGCGCGCCGGTTCGAAGACACTGGCATCCGCGGGCTTGTCCGTGATGCCGCCCGGCGAGGGCGCGACGCCGCCCTCGCCCTGCCCGTTGTACAGGGCGCCGACGATGATGGGACGGTCGATATCGTTTTCCAGGAATTGCACCAGCACTTCCTGGCCGATGCGCGGCAGGAACTGGCTGCCCATGCCGCCGCCGGCCGAGCGCTGCGCCACGCGCACCCAGCACGTGGCGCCACCCTCCTGCTGCCAGTGGAAACGGATGCGCACCCGCCCCAGCTTGTCGCAATGGATCTCGCTGCCGCTGCTGGCGCTGGCGCCGCCGTCGGCACCGACGACAATGGCGCTCTGGCTGCCGCGGGCCGTCGGTGCCGGATGGTGGCGCGCATCGCCGCCCTCTGGTGCCGGGCGCCATGGCGTATCGGCCGCGATCGCCTCAATATGGTTGGCATAGCCACTCTCGACCGCCTGGGCGATCACTTGCTGGACATGCGCGATATCGCGCGGCGCCAGCGCCTGGCCAGCCAGGCCTTCCTGCAGCAATTCGGGTATGGGGCCGAACAGCTCAGCCAGGCCCTGCCTGGCGGGCGCCGGCAAGTTATTCACGCCCACGCTGTACACGCGCAACACGACCAGCGCCGGCGCGTCGGCGCCGTCCTGCTGCAACGGTCCCTGCGTCAGGGTAAAGCGCGTGCCGGCACGCAAGGTGCGCACCGTCGAACGCGCCTGCCAGCGTTCGCCGCGCGCTTCGAGCGCCTGCATCCGCAGCAAGGCATAGCGTTCGGCCTGGGCCGCATTGGCATAGAAATACTGGCCTGGCGTGTCATAGCTTTCCAGCACGGGCGCGTTTTTCCCGCCCGGCGCCAAGCGCGTCGGCACGCTGGCGCTGACGGCTTTCTTGGCCTTGTAATCATAGCTGAGCACGGTCGCCACCGCCGTGCGCAAGGCGTGTGCCCGGCTGAGCGCCTGGATGGCGTCGGCCTGTTCCACGGCCCGCGCGCCATGAAAACGGATGCCGCCGCCTTGCGCGCTGCTGGCGTCTTCCGGCACCGCGCTCAAGGTGCTGCTGTCGGCGAACAGTACCAGGCAATGGCCGCCCTCGTGTTCTTCGAAGCGCCAGGCCAGGCCTTCTTCGCCCAGCAGACGCGTGACGAAGGCCAGGTCCGACTCGCGGTACTGGCAGCAATAGCTGCGCGGCTGCGCCTCGGCCATGAACGGCCCCGTGTCGCCGCTCCAGCGCCAGTCGGCTTGCGGCGCGTAGGCCTGAAACACGCTGTCGACGATTTCGATGACGCTCTTGTCTTGCCAGACGCGGCTGTTGCGTACCTGGCTCAACAGCCATAGCCACGGCGTCAGGCGCAGCCGGAAACGGGCCAGTCCGCCGTCGCTGCCCAGCATCGCCGCTTCGCTGACATAGCCGCTGAAGACAGCGCGGCTGCCGTCGGCCAGGCTGACGTGCAGCGCGGCCCGCTTGCCCAGCAGGGGCGCCAGCGCCACATTCGCCTGCGTGGACAGCACGATGACGTCGCGCACGCCCACGGCCTGCAACTGCTCGTCGGCGACAAACGCTTCCACCAGCCACTGCGCCGTTCCGCCATCGCCGCCGTCCAGCGACAGCTCATACAACCGCGTCACGCTGCTGAAACCAGCGAGGGAAGCGTTGACCTGAGCGGCGCTGGCGGCGCTCATTTTTCGCCTTTCACGGCAACTTTCTCCGCCTTGCATTGCGCATTCTCGGCATGGCCCTGGCAGGCGCGCGCGCGGCACGCCACAGCGGCGTCGCGCTTGAGCGCCGTGCATTGCTGCAACTGGGTCCGCAGATTGGGAACGGTTTTCTTCGGCGCCGGCGCGGCCTGCGCGTGGGCCAGCAGGGCCGACAGCAGGGCGATATCGCTGTCTTCCGCGCGGCGGGCGGGCGTGGCAGCAGGCCCTTTCGCCGGCGGTTTTTTGGCTGCCGGACGGGGCGCCTTGGCCACCTGTTTCGTGACGGGTTTCGAGGCGGCGGCTGGGGGTGACGGCGTTTCCAGCGCCTTGCTCAGGACATCGCCGGGGTGCGCGGCACCCGCGTTCCGGGCAGCAGCAGTGGCGGCTGTGGCGGCCGCGCCGGCATCGAGCATCTCGCTCAGGCTCTGCTGCGGTGCGGCGGCGCCAGGCGGCGCCTCGTCACGGATGCTGGCGACGACCGGCGGCGCTTCCACGGCGGCGGGCGCGGCGGTGGCGACGGGCGGGGAAACCGGCGCCGCCGGCGCATCGTCGTCGCCAACCCGTTCGCCGCGCTGCCCCAGCCAGACGCCCGCTGCCAATAACAGCAGCAGCGCGCCCAAGCCTCCGCGCAGGGCCAGGCTGCCGCGCCTGACCTTCGCAGACGCGCCGGCGTTGCCACCCTCGAGCGTGCTCAGGATGCGGTTACGGTCGGCCTCCGCCTGCTGCGCCTGCGTCAACAGGCTGGGCCGGGCCGGGAGCCGGGGGCTATCGTCATGAGTTCGCAAAATGTGCGCTCCTGTAATATTTGCAAGACTTTACGCTATTCAACAAAATCATGACGCGTGCCATAAAATCAACAGTGCGCACCCTCCGCACAATTGAAAAAAGCCCCCCTTAATTATCAGTTTTGTAAGATATACTTCCAGGCAATATCCATCGCAGCCCTGTTTTTCCCGATGGACAGCACCGTTCCCCGCAGCCAAACATTTCTTGATTGAGGTTAGCGTGTTCCTACTCGCGGTAGCGCTGTATTTCATCCTGGCATGCCTGATCAGCTGGCTGATCCTATTCCCGGCCGGGCGCGATTTCGTGCTGCACGCCGTCGATGGTGCGGAGCAGCGCCTCGCCGCCTGCCTGCAGCGCGTGGCCATGCGCAGGCAGACGGGCATGGCCAGCCTGGGACAGCGCAGCAGCGCGCTGTGGTCCCGCACTGCCGACTTGCTGCGCCGTCATTACCTGCTGTGTCTCGCGGGCGTGGCTGCGCTCAGCCTGCCGACCCTGCTGGCCCTGATGGCCGACAGCAAATCCATGCTGGGCGCCTACGATGTATCGACGCGGGAAATGAATACGCAGGTCGCCAGCCTGCTGCAGGGCGAACAGCTGGTGCCGCCCGTCGACCTGCCGCCGCTCGTGTTTGCCACGGAAGAAGTGCGCCAGGAGCGCCCGCTGCTGGTATCGGCCAGCCGCAACTGGACCTTGCTGAATGTGGAATACGCCCAGCGCTTGCTGCTGGTCTTCAAGATCATGAAGGAAAAACATGGCTACGAGATGGCGCTGCTGGAAGGCTATCGCAGCCCCGAGCGGCAAGACATGTTGGCGGGCATGGGTCCCAACGTCAGCAACGCGGCCGCCTTTCAAAGCTGGCACCAGTACGGCCTGGCGGCCGACTGCGCTTTCCTGCGCAATGGCAAGCTGGTCATTTCCGAGAAGGACCCGTGGGCCATGCGCGGCTACCAGTTGTATGGCGAAGTGGCCGAATCGGTCGGCATGACCTGGGGTGGACGCTGGAAAATGATGGATTTCGGGCATACCGAACTGCGCCTGCCCGGCGTAATGAAAAAACACTGAGGGGAGCGCGTATGGCGGGTCCGGTAATCAGATTGGGCGACAAGACATCGCATGGCGGCACCGTGCTGGAAGCATCGGCGGTGAGCGACAGCGGCGGCATCGGCATGGCGCGGGTCGGCGACAAGGTCGCCTGTCCCCTGCCCGGCCATGGCGTTTGCCCCATCGTCAGCGGCGACTCCAGCTTCATCGTCGATGGCAAGCCCGTGGCGCGCCACGGCGACAAGACCAGCTGCGGGGCGCTGCTGATCGCCAGCCAGCAAGCCACCATCGACCAGGCATGACGGCCCTGCCCATACGCGGAGGAGCCCGCTGATGCGCCCCTGGTTGCGACGCGCCCTGCTGACCGTGTCCATCTTTGCGCTGAGCTGGACGGGCGCCATCGCCTATTGGCGCGACAGCACGCGCATGCCGACGCCGGGCGAACTGGCCGGCGCCATGCTGGCGCTACCGCTGGCCCTGCTATTGATGCTGTGGCTGGGTAAGAAACTGCTGGCCAGGCTGCTGGCCGGGCCAGCCCTGGCGGCGCCGGGTCTGGCCGCGCCACTCGAGGCCGAGGCGGCGACACCTCCCGTGGCACCGCTGCCGCTGCATATCGTGGCGGCCACCCTGCGCATGCCGGGCGGCGCCACGCCGTCAGAATTGCTGGCCGCCATGCGCTCCCGCCAGGCGCGCCCTGCGCTCGACGGCCAGCTGCTCGATGAAGACGGCTATCCCCTGCTGTGCGGCAGGGTGGACGGCATCGACGAAGAAGAGCAGCAGCAAGTGCTGGCCGCCTGGCTGCGCGAGCATCCGCAGGCCGGCCTGGCCAGCGAACCGTTTCCCTTCAATCCGGAAGACGTGCGCGCGCTGGCCCTGGGCGCCGAAGTGCTGGCCGAACTGGTGGACGAAGCCCTGCAGCATGCGCTGTCCGCAGGCGCACGGGCCTCGCCGGCCAGCGCGCCGCCCATGCTGCGGCTGCATCTGCTGATGCCGGCCTCGTGGAGCGCCGCCCAGCACCAGGCCGGCGACGCCTGGCTGCGCCACCTGGCGCGCGAGCAGGGCTGGCCAGCGCAGACATTGCCGCCGCCCACCGAAGCCGCCAACCGGCCACCGGCGCCGTTTGCCCTGCTGAACCAGCTTGCCGGCCATGCCGCGCCACCGCAGCCGCCCGGCCTGTCCATCGTGCTGGCCTGCGATTCGCACCTGGGCGAGCTGCGCGTGCATGTCCTGGCGAGCCAGGGCCAGCTGTTCAGCGCCAGCCAGGCGAACGGACAGATTCCCGGCGAAGGCGCGGCCGGCCTGCTGCTGGCCATCCCTGGCGCGACGGCGCCACCGGACGAGCCCGCGCCTGTCCTGCTGCACCGCGCCGCCACGGGCGAACTGCCGCAAGGCGCCAGCCAGCGCGGCCCGGCCGACAAGAACATGCTGGCGGAACTGGGCCGGCAGGCGCTGGCGGCAGCCGGCGACGATGCGGCGGCCGGCATCGCGCTGGTCAGCGCCGATACCGACCAGCGCGCCAACCGCGTGCTCGAACTGATGCAGTGCGCCGGTGCCATCTTGCCCCAGCTGGACCTGGGCGAGCAGGTGCTGGGCGTCGGCACCGCATGCGGCCAGTGCGGCGTCGTCACGACGCTGGCCGCACTGGCCATGGCGCGGCAGGCGGCGGCCGACGACGGCGCACACGTTTTATGTCTCAGCAACCTCGATCCACTGCAGCGCGGCGCCCTCGTCATTGGCCCGCGCGCGAAAAACAGTCACGGCACCACCTGATACAGCGACGTCCCATTCACGCACCTTAACGGTTTGCACACTATAAAACTATGATGCAACGATTCTGGCACTCCCTGACTTCACGCACCAGCCTGCTCATCCTCGGCATCGCGACCGCCATCCTGCTGCTGTTCGCCTGCGCCGCCATTTTCGACTGGCCGGCCATGCGGCTGCTGCCCTTGCTGGCCGCGGCGGCCCTGCTGGGCGCCATCGTGTGGTGGCTGCGCCGCCGCCGGCGCCGGCGCGAGGGCGCCAGTTTCAACAGCATGCTGGAGCAGCAGGCGGCAGACGCCGCGCCCAAGGCCGGTCCGGTGCAGCGCGAAGAAACCGAAGCCATCCGCAAGCGCATGCTGGAAGCGATCAATACCATCAAGACGTCGCGGCTGGGCCAGCTGTCGGGCGATGCCGCGCTGTATGAATTGCCGTGGTACATGATCATCGGCAACCCCGCCGCCGGCAAGAGTACGGCGATCGCCAATTCCGGCCTGCAGTTTCCTTTTGTCGACAGCAAGATCGTGCAAGGCATGGGCGGTACCCGCAACTGCGACTGGTTTTTCACCACCGACGGCATCCTGCTCGACACGGCCGGGCGCTACGCCATCAACGATGAAGACCGCGCCGAATGGTTCGGCTTTCTCGGCCTGCTGAAAAAGCACCGCAAGCGCGCGCCGATCAACGGCATCATCATCGCCGTCAGCATTGCCGAGCTGACCGGCAGCAAGCCCGAATTCGCCATCGAACTGGCCAAGAACCTGCGCCAGCGCGTGCAGGAACTGACGGAAAAGCTGGAAGTCCATGCGCCCGTGTACGTGGTCTTCACCAAGGCCGACCTGATCACCGGCTTCAGCGAATTTTTCCAGGATGCCGAACGCGCCGAACGCGACAAGGTCTGGGGCGCCACCCTGCACTACAGCGTCAACAGCTCGAAGCAGGATGTGCTGGAACAGTTCGACCAGCGCTTCGATGAGCTGTACGATGGCTTGAAGGACCTCAGCCTGGCCAATATGTCGCTGCTGGGACGCGAGCGCATGCCGCCCGGCGTGTTCACCTTCCCGCTGGAATTCAGTTCCGTGAAGGGACCGCTGCGCGCCTTCATCGCCACCCTGTTCGAGGAAAATCCCTTCCAGTTCAAGCCCGTCTTCCGCGGTTTCTATTTCACCAGCGCGCTGCAGGAAGGCGCCTCCGTCTCCGCCTCGTCGGAGCGGGTGGCCCAGCGCTTCGACCTCAAGCCGCAGCAGCAGGAACACAAGACGGTCCAGGCCCAGGATCAGCACGGCTATTTCCTGCTGAACCTGTTTCGCAAGGTGATCTTCGCCGACAGGGAACTGGTGGCGCAATACGCCAGCCCGCGCAAGACACGCTTACGCTATGCCACGTTTTTCACCGCCATCGCGCTGGCCGGCCTGGCGCTGGGCGGCTGGAGCTGGTCCTACCTGGCCAACCGCCAGCTGGCGGCCAACGTGCAGGCCGACCTGGAGCAAGCCATCAAGGTGCAGGACCAGCGCCTGGACCTGCAGTCGCGCTTCCAGGCCCTGGAAATCATGCAGGACCGCATCGAGCAGCTGGAGGCGTACCGCAGCAAGCGGCCGCTGGCGCTCAGCCTGGGCCTGTACCAGGGGGATTTGCTGGAACGCAAACTGCGCGAGGAGTATTTTTCCGGTCTCAAGGAAGTCATGCTCGCGCCGGTGGCGCAATCGCTGGAGTCCTTCCTCGCGGAAGTGAACGCGGGCGCCGACCGGCTGCAGCCGCTGACGGCGGCGCCGGCCGGCACGGCGGCCGCTGCCACAGTCGGCACGGCAGCCGGTACGACAGGCCAGCCCTTCAAGGATGCCGCACCGACGAATGTGGAAGATGCCTACAACGCCCTGAAAACCTACTTGATGCTGGGTGACAAGTCACGCGCCGAGGCCGGCCACTTGAATGACCAGCTGACCCGCTACTGGCGCGGCTGGCTCGACGCCAACCGGGGCAACATGCCGCGCGAACAGATGATCCGCAGCGCCGAGCGCCTGATCTCGTTCTACCTGACGCAGATCGACGACCCGTCCTGGCCGCAGATCGAGAACAAGCTGGCCCTGGCCGACCAGTCGCGCGACAGCCTGCGGCGCGTGGTGCGCGGCATGCCGGCGCGCGACCGCGTGTATGCGGACGTGAAGGCGCGCGCCGCCACGCGCTTCCCGTCGATGACGGTGGCACGCATCGTTGGCGAGCAGGACAAGGAACTGGTGCTGGGCAGCTACGCCATCCCCGGCACCTTCACGCGCGACGCGTGGGAAAAATACATCCAGCAGGCGTTCCAGGAAGCGGCCAACCGCGAATTACAAAGCGCCGACTGGGTATTGAAAACGGCGTCGAAGGACGACCTGACCCTGGAAGGCAGCCCGGAACAGATCCAGAAGGCGCTGGTGGAACTGTACAAGACCGATTACGCGCGGGAGTGGCAGAAATTCATCCAGGGCGTCAGCATCCGCGAATTGAACGGTTTCGACAATGCGGCGCAGGCGATGAACCGCCTCGGTGATCCGCAAGCCTCGCCCCTCAACAAGCTGATCGAGACGGTGTACCAGGAAACCTCGTGGGACAACCCCTCCCTGCTAGGCCAGGGCTTGCAGCGCGCCCAGCGCGGGGCGATGGACTGGTTCCGCGAAACGGTGCTGCGCCAGAAGCCTGCCGCGGCGGCGGGCCAGGCCGGCAGCGCCATGCCGATGGGGCCCGTCGGCCGCGAATTTTCCGGCGTGGCGCGCCTGGTGGTGGCACGCGACAAGGAAGCCTCGCCCATGCGCGGGTACCTGGCGGCCCTGTCGAAGCTGCGCGTACGCTTCAACCAGATCAAGAACCAGGGCGACACGGGCCCCGGCGCCAAGCAGCTGATGCAGCAGACGCTCGATGGCAGCGGCTCGGAGCTGGCCGACGCGCTGAAATACGTGGACGAGCAAATGCTGACCGGCATGAGCGACCCGCAAAAACAGGCCATCCGCCCGCTGCTGGTGCGCCCGCTGATGCAGACCTTCGCCGTCATCGTCAAACCCACCGAGACGGAGATCAACAAGGTATGGCTGGCGCAGGTGCTCGAACCGTTCCAGAAAACCCTGGCGCCGAAATATCCGTTCGCGCCCGACTCGCGCATCGAGGCGAGCAATGCCGACATCGGCCAGGTATTCGGCCCGGAAGGCGCCATCGCCAAGTTCTTCAACACCACCATCGGCCCGCTGGTCGTGCGGCGCGGCGACGCCATCAGCGCCAGGACCTGGGCCGCGATGGGCATCACCCTGGCGCCGCCGGTGGTGGCCAGCCTACCCGGCTGGGTCGCCCCGCTCAGCGCCAACGGCGTGGCCACGGCGGCCGGCGCCGCCGAAGCGCAGACGCGCTTCGACCTGCAGGCGCTGAGCGCACCCGGCGCCACCGAATATACGATCGAGATCGATGGCCAGGCGCTGCGCTGGCGCGGCCAGCCGCAGCCCTGGGTGCACATGGTCTGGCCCAATCCGCAGGGCGTGCCCGGCTCGCGCATCAGCGCCATCACGCCGGAAGGGCGCACGGTGGTACTGCTGAACGAACCGGGGCATTTCGGCCTGAAGAAGATGATCGACTCGGCCAGGCGCACGCGCAAGGAGGGCGGCGTATTCGAACTGAGCTGGGAGAACGGCGGCGTCACCGTGATGGCCAACCTGAAGATCGTGGCCGCGACCGCGCCGGCCGCCACCTCCGCCGGCAACCAGGGTTTCCGCGGCCTGAAACTGCCGGAATCGGTCGTCATCGGCGCGCCGGAAACGGCCACCGCCATCGCCGGGAACACGCCATGAGCCGCCCTACCGTTACCCAGATCGGCTATTTCGGCAAGATCCCCAGCCGCGGCGACTTCATCAAGCACGGCGACAACCCGGCCCTGCTGAAGATGCTCGATGAGTGGCTGGCCAACGCCATGGAACTGATGACGGCCGATGCGCGCTGGAAGCTGACCTACGACGCGCTGCCGCCGCTGCATTTCGCCTTCATCGGCCCGCGCCGCGGCCGCGCCATCGCCGGGCATATCGCCGCCAGCAGCGATGCCTCGTCGCGCCGCTTTCCCTTCCTGATGATGGGCGCCATGGAAGTGGCGCAGCCGGCCGGCTTCGTGCCGACCAGTCCGCTTGTGCTGTCGCGTTTGTGGAACCGCCTCGATGCCCTGAGCGCCGAGATGTGCGGCGCGGCGGCCGGCGCCGCGCTGCCGGCCGCCGCCGCAGGCGCCAGCATCGAACTGGACTTGCGCGGCAGCGCCTACGATGCCGCCTTCGACGATTTCCTCGGCTTGCAGACGGTGGGCGCGCTCGACGCCCTGCTGGCGCCCACGGGTTTTGGCGGTTCCGTGCGCCAGGTGCTGCTGGCCCTGGGCATGCTGCTGCAGCCCGTCATGGCCAGCAGTTCCAGCCGGCTGGAAAAAAGCCTGGAACTGCCGCTGCCGGCCGACCCGCTGTACCGCAATCTGGTGGCGGCCTTCTGGATGCACCTGATCGCCCCGTTCCTGGCGCGCGCCGACTTCGAACTGGCGCTGTTCATCACCCGCATCCGCGGCCGCCATGCGCTGGTGCTGGGCTTTTGCGGCGCCTCGGCGCAGACCCTGCACGCCATCATGGAACCGCAGGCGGCGCTGGAACACCACATCGGTTTCGACGACCTGGCCTGGGTCGAGGAACACGCCAACAGCGACTACGCCATCAAGAAAGCCTCGAGCTACCTCGCGCAGCCCAACCTGTCACTCAAATCGGCGCATGACACGTTTCGTGCCGCCTTCATCGGGACCTGATCATGCGCCACCTCCGCCTTGCCATCCTTCTCAGCCTGGTATTCGCCCCGGCCGGCGCCAGCGCGCAAAGCGCCGCCGTGCCGGCGGCCGCTGTCTCGGCGCCCGCCGCCTCCACGCCGCAACCGGGCCAGGTTCTGGCCAGCGGCACGGTGCCGGACGAAGCCGCCAAGGCGGCGGTGCTGGTGCGCCTGCGCGAACTGTATGGCGCCGACAAGGTGGTCGACCAGATCGCCGTCGGCCAGGTCGCGCAGCCGGCCAACTGGAACGCCTATGTGCAAAAACTGCTGACGGCGGATCTCAAACAGATCCGCCGCGGCCAGCTGAAGATCGAAGGCAGCGTGGTCAGCGTGCGCGGCGAGGTGGCCAACGAGGCACAGCGGCAAAAGATCGCCAGCGACTTCGCCACCAGCCTCAATCCCACGTACACCGTCAACAACGGCTTGCGCGTGTCCGCCTCCGACCAGAATATCCTCGACGGCACGCTGGCCAACCGCACCATCGAATTCGAGAGCGGCAAGACCACGCTGACGCCGTCTGGCCGCGCCATCCTCGACGAAATGAGCGCGGCGCTGCACAAGCTGGCGGGCCGCAAGGTGGACATCATCGGCCACACCGACAACCTGGGACTGCGCGCCAGCAACCAGAACCTGAGCCAGGCGCGCGCCGAGGCGGTCAAGACCTACCTGGCCGGCAAGGGCATCGACGGCGACCTGCTCAGCGCTTCCGGACAGGGCCCGGACCGTCCCATCGCCAGCAATGACAGCGCCGATGGCCGCGCGCGCAACCGCCGCATCGAATTTCGCATGGTCCAGTAAGACCGCCACGCCTCCCGCAAGCTATCCGCCCCACTGCCGAGAACATACATGATTTCAGCCGACCAGCTCCTGCTTCCCATCAGCGCCGAACAGCCATGCGGCGTCGACCTGTCCTTCTCCACCGACTTCGACGCCATCGGCCAGGCGCGCAAGTTCGATGACCCCACGCTCGACCAGGGCGAGTGGGTCACCGACCTGAAGGAAGCCGACTGGGCCTTCGTACTGCAGCGCTGCGCCACCCTGCTGGGCGAAAAGAGCAAGGACTTGCGGCTCGCCGCCTGGCTGGCCGAAGCTTGCGCCAGGCAAGACCATTTGCGCGGTTTGGGCGAAGGCTATCGCCTGCTGGCAGGCCTGCTGCGCCAGTACTGGGGCCTGGGCCTGTACCCGCAGCCAGATGGCGACGACCACGAGCAGCGCATCGGCAACCTGAGCTGGATCCTGGCGCGCACGCCGTCCCTCGTGCGCGCCATGGCGCTGACGGACAAGCAATCGGGCGGCTGGTCGACGGTCGACTTCGAGACGGCGCGCAAGCGGGCCGCCAGCAACCAGGACGGCGTCAACGGCACCAAGCTGGTGGACATGGAGGCGGCGCGGCGCGGCACGTCGGCGCAGTTCCGCGCCGCCTTTGCCGCCGACGCCCAGTTTTGCCTGGACGCGCTGGCCGAGCTGGAACAGGCGGCCGATACCCGCCTGGGCAGGGATAGCCCGGGCTTTTCCATGGCGCGCGAGGCCCTGCAGGCGATACAGCTCGCCCTGCCTGCCGCCGCCACGGCCATCCCTGCCTCCAGCGTCGCCGCCGCGCCGGTGCCGGCTGGCGGCCAGGCGGCGACCGCCGTGCCGGCGCCACTGCCGGCGGCGCCCGGCGAGCTGCAAAGCCGCGCCCAGGCGCTGGCGCAACTGCGCCAGGTGGCGCAGTACTTCCGCCAGACGGAACCGCACAGCCCCGTCTCCTACTTCGCCGACAAGGCCGCCAACGCCGGCGAGCAGAACTTGCATGAATGGCTGCGCGGCGTGGTCAAGGACGGCGCCTCGCTGGCCCACATCGAGGAGCTGCTGGGCATCGCGCCCGGCAGCGGCCACTGAGCCGGCTAGACGCCTATTTGATCGTGTACCGGAACTGCCCCTGCTTGCCGGCGCTGGCCTTGATGCGGCTGATGCCCTGCCCTTCCGCCATGCGCGCCAGCACGGCTTCGGCGATTTCCGGCAGCAGGCTGCCATTCAGGATATTGTCGACATTGCGCGCGCCCGAATCGACTTCGGTGCAGCGCGCCAGCACCGCCTCGACCAGCGCCTCGTCGTAGAGGAATTCGGCCTGGTGATTGGCGGCGATGCGGGCCGCGATCCGGCTCAGCTTCAGGCCGATGATACGGGCCAGCACATCGTCGCCGAGCGGATAATAGGGAATCACCTTCAGGCGCCCAAGGAACGCGGGCTTGAAGACCTTCAGCAGCTGCGGGCGGATGGCCAGCTCCAGCTGCTCCGGCGTCGGCAGCTGCTCTTGCGGCAGGTTCAGGCACGCCTGCATCATGGTGGCCGACGCCACGTTCGAGGTCAGGATGATGATGGTATTCTTGAAATCGATCTCGCGTCCCTCGGCATCGTCCATCACGCCCTTGTCGAAGACCTGGAAGAACAGCTCCATGACATCAGGATGCGCCTTTTCCACCTCGTCGAGCAGCAGCACGCTGTACGGATTGCGGCGCACCGCCTCGGTCAGCACGCCCCCTTCGCCATAGCCGACATAGCCGGGCGGCGAACCCTTCAGCCCCGAGACGCTGTGGGCTTCCTGGTATTCGCTCATGTTGATGGAGATGAGCTTGCGCTCGCCGCCGTACAGCACGTCGGCCAGCGCCAGCGCCGTTTCCGTCTTGCCGATGCCGGACGGGCCGACGAACAGGAACACGCCCTTCGGCTTGTCCGGGTCGTCCAGGTTCGCGCGCGCCGTGCGCACGCGCTGCGCCACCGCCTCGATCGCGTGGGGCTGGCCCAGCACGCGCTCCTGCAGCAAATCCTTCAGCCGCAGCACCGTCTTGAGTTCATCCTTGACCATCTTGCCCAGCGGGATGCCGGTCCAGCCGGCGACGATTTCCGCCACCACGTGGCCGTCGACCTGCACAGGCACCAGCGGCGTCTCGCCCTGCAGCAACGCCAGCTCGGCCTGCAGCGCCAGCAGCTCGCGCCCCTGGCCCGCGTCGGCCGGCTTGCCCTCCTCAAGTTGCCGGCGGATCGCCTGGATCTGTTCCGACAGCGCCTTTTCGCCATCCCAGCGCGCGGCCAGCTGCGCGTGTTCCTGCGTGGCGGCACCGCGTTCGGCGTCGAGTTGCTGCAGCCGCGCGCCATGGCGCGCGCCGCCGCTCTCCTCGCGCGCCAGGGCCGAAGCTTCCGCATCGATGCGCTCGCGCCGGCGCGCCACGCTGTCGAGCAGGGCCGGCGTAGCGCTCTGTCCCAGCGCCACCCTGGCGCAGGCCGTATCGAGCACGCTGATGGCCTTGTCCGGCAGCTGGCGGCCCGCGATGTAGCGGTGCGACAGGCGCACGGCTTCGGTGATCGCCTCGTCGAAGATGCGCACCTTGAAATGCTGTTCCATCAGCGGCGCCATGCCGCGCAACATGGCGCACGCCAGCTCTTCGCTCGGTTCCTCGATCTTGACGACCTGGAAGCGGCGCGCCAGCGCGGCATCCTTTTCAAAATACTTTTTGTATTCGCCCCAGGTGGTGGCGGCGATGGTGCGCAGCTCGCCGCGCGCCAGTGCCGGTTTCAGCAAGTTGGCCGCGTCATTCTGGCCGGCGCTGCCGCCGGCGCCGATCATCGTGTGCGCCTCGTCGATGAAGAGGATGATGGCGTGCGCGCTCTTGCCCACTTCGGCGATGACGTTTTTCAGGCGGTTCTCGAACTCGCCCTTGACGCTGGCGCCGGCCTGCAGCAGGCCCATGTCCAGCGTGTGGATTTCCACGCCCTGCAGGATGTCGGGCACGTCGCCCTGCACGATGCGCAGCGCCAGGCCCTCCACCACGGCCGTCTTGCCGACCCCGGCCTCGCCCGTCAAGATGGGGTTGTTCTGGCGCCGCCGCATCAGGATATCGATCGCCTGGCGGATTTCCATGTCGCGCCCGATCACGGGATCGACCTTGCCGGCGCGCGCGCGCGCCGTCAGGTTGACGGTGAACTGGTCCAGCGCCGGCGTTTTCGACGCCGTCGCCGCGCCGGCCAATTCGCCCACGGGATCGCCGCCGGCATCGCCCGCCCCCTCCTGCCCTGCAGCCGCCTCGCCGGCTTCCTGCGAACCCTCGGTCAGCTTGTCGAGTCCGTGCTTGATCTCGTCGAGCTTGAATTCGTGGAACAGCGCCGAGCCCCGGTAGGCCAGCTGCGCCAGTTCCGGCTCGGTCAGCAGCGCCTGCAGCAAATGACCGCTTCGGATGCTCACCTGCCGCCCGGCCCGCAAATCGAGCGAAGCGATCAGCCAGGCATGTTCGAACAGTTTCGGCAGACGCACGGAAAATACGGGCGTGCGCGCATTGCCCGTCTGCAGGCGCGCCACTTCGGCGCGCAAATCCGCTTCCAGCATGCTCACGCTGACGCCGCTCCTGCGGGCAATCAGCACGAAATCGCTGCGCGGCTGCTCCAGCAAGGCGAGAAAGACATGCTCCAGGTCGACTTCATACTGCCCCAGCCCGACGCACAGACTGGCCGCGCGCGTGGCGGCCGTGCGGCAGGTGTCGTTCAACTTGCTGATCAGGGTTTTCAGGTTAATGCTCATGGGGCGGCGGTCCTTGTCGGGTGATGGTTGGCGAAATCGGTGGAGTGGCGCGCTCAAGCCGGCGCATGCAGTTCATAGCGGACATCGGCGCGGTCGCACGCCTCGCCGCCGGTGATCAGGAAACTGTCCCAGCCCAGCCGCCCGCCGCTGCGCGGCACTGTCAGCACCATGCCCTGCACATCGGCGGCGCGCAGCACCAGCTGCACTTCGTATTCCAGGCACAGGCCGGTGAACATGGCGAGCATTTTCTCAAGCGCGAGGGCGGCCGCGCCGCCGGGCAGGAAAGCGTCGAAGTGGCGGCGGGCCAGGGGGCCGATGGTCAGCCGCAGGCGCAGGTCGCGCTGCCAGACGCGCGCACCGACCATGGCGGTAGCGCCCAGCACGGCGTTGCTGCCGCCCAGCGTGCTTTGCTGCTCGCGCGGCACGTCGTACCAGCAGCCGACAAACTGGCTGACGGCGATGCGCTGCCCGAAATACTCGGACAGCACCTGGCCAATCATCACGGCCGACGGCGGCCGGTGGCGCATGGCGGCGGCAAAGTAGCCCACCGATTCGTCGAGCACGCCCGTGCCGTCCCCCGCCAGGCGCTGGCGCAACGAGGCGTTGCCCAGCCCTGCCAACGACAGCAGCAGCGGCAGGAACTGGTCCTTGCCGTCGAGCTGGTACTTGAGCTCCAGCCGGTACTTGCGCCAGGCCTCATAGAACAGGGCTAGGGCGCGGTTCGAGAACGTGTCGAGGAAGGCGCGCGGCCCCTCGTCCTTTTCATACAGCTGGTGCGTGGCGATGCGTTCCGTATAGTGCAGCGGCAGCGCGCCGGCCACGCCGAGAAAGCCCATGAAGGCCGGCGTGACGCGCACGTATTTCAGCTGGGCGCTGCGCAGCGCCGCGCCCAGGGCGTTGGCGTCCGTGGCCAGTTCGCGCGGTTCGGGCGCCAGCGCTTCGATCTGGCTGGGGGCGAAGTCGAGCGAGACGGAATTCTGGAAGCGCAGGAAACTGGCCACCGCATCGTCGTGCGGCAAGCCATTGCGCCTGAGCCAAAGCTCCAGCATGCGTACCGCCTGGAAGTACTGGAAGCGGCAAGGCTGGGCAAACAGGCGCTCGATTACACTAGGCTCGAATCGCCGCTGCGTGGTTTGCATCGCCACAGCTCCTCTCCTGATTTTTTTGCCAGCACCACCAGCTGCGTGAAGCTGTTCGCATGCACATACAAGCCCAGGAAGCACTCGATCACATGCGCAAAGGCGTGGATGCCGCTGCCGACGAAGGCCTCTTCATCTATCGTCAGCCGCACTTCGACGCCGCGCACCAGGCAAGCGAAGGGATTGCCTGGCAGCCAGGCATTGGCGGCCTGGTGGGCGATGGCCGTGATGCCGCGGATTTGCCGCTGCGACGTGGCCGAGCGCGGCAAGTCGTACAGGGCCAGCATTTCCTGGAACGCTTCCAGGCCGCTGCCGGCCAGCGACAGGTGATTCAGCGACAGATGCGAAATCAAACGCCAGTGGGCGCCCCTGCCCCGTTCGAAACGGTGCGACTCGCTGGGTTTGCGCAGCAGGCTGATGCTGCGCACGCTGGAGCCACCTTCGAGAAACAGGTCGCCGCCGTGCAAGCCGTAGGTCAGCTGCGCCGGCAAGTCGCGGTTGGTGCAGCTCAGCTCCAGGCTGAGCGTGTCCGTTTCCACCGCGGCCGGATCGAAATCGATGTCGACAATCGAGATCTGCATCTCGTAGCCGGGACTCTTGCTGGCGATGATCTCGTCGCGCCGCATGACCCAGTAGTGGCCATCCCTGGCCGGGGTCTCGCCATGGCGCAGCGAATAGAATGGGCGGAATTCCACCACGGATTCGCCCTGCGGCGTCTGCCGCACCAGCTTGACCGAGTCGATAGCCTGCACCTCGAACGCATACGCGCGGCGCGCATCGGCCAGCACGGGGTAGCTGGCGGCCGTGTGCGTGAGGCGGATGGGCTCACCGCGCTGGCGGAACAGGTTGACCACCGGCGTGCAGCCCAGCAGCAGGTTGTGCGTGTTCATCGTCCCCAGCAGGCGTGCCGTGTTCGAATCGGTGCGCAAGCCGCTCAGCGCCAGGTGCAAGGTGATGCGGCGGCTGCCGGACGGCAGCGCGGCGCACAGCGCACCCAGGTCGATGTCGAAGAAATTGAATTTTTCGGGAAAGCAGAAATACTCGGTCAGCAGCCGGTAGGCCGGATGGGAGCGGGCGGAAAACGGGATCAGTGCATCGTCCTCGGCAAAGCCGGCGCTGCGCACGGGAATGCCGTCGAGCGCGACCCAGCTGCCGCTGCCGTCCGCCTCAACATAGGCCTTCACGGTGCGCATGAACAGGGCGTCGCGCAGCGCCGCGCAAAACGAGGGCTGGCCATCGATGAACACGCGCAGCGACGCCAGTCCCAGCTGGCCCAGCGACAGCTGCGCGGCGCTCGACTCGATGGTGATGCGCACGCCCGAGGTGGCATTCGCCGGCAGCAGCACCTGTTCCGGCGCCTCGATGATGGCGGAAAAAGCCGCATGCGTGAGCGCCAGCGGCGCCACCGTCACGGGATAGGCGGTACGGAAGGTGCAGGCCACACCTTTCACGGGGCGCGTCGTCAGCTCCGTGCCGCGGGCGATTTCCGCAGGCGCCGTCAGCTGCGCCGCTGCGGCGCCGTAATCCATGCGCGCGATCGAGCACGAGGGAAATGGCCGCAGGTAATGCGGATACAGCACTTCGAACAGCGCTTCGGTAAATTCGGGATAATCGTCGTCGATGCGCTTCGAGATGCGCGAATTGAGCAGCGCGAACGACTGGATCATGCGCTCGATGTGCGGGTCTTCGCACACCTCGCCGCCCATCAGCAGGCGGCCGGCGATCTTCGGGTAGCGCTCGGAAAACTCGCGCGAATAGCGGCGCAGGAAACCCAGTTCGCGCTCGTAATAGGGCAGCAATTCATCCAAGGTCAGGCTCCCGCGGACGCGGCGCGGCGCCCCTTGCTGATCGTGTAATGCAGGCTGGAAGGCTGCAGGATAGCGTCGAAGCTGACCGGTTCGTGCGCCGCATGCACCACCAGCAGCGCGCTGATGGCGAAATTGAGGCGATTGATCGAGCCTTCCTCGATTTCCAGCGATGCGCGCACCTGGCGCAAGCGCGGCTCGTGGCGGGCGATGGCCTTTTCCAGGCACTGACAGATATAGGCGCGGTCGTCCGTGCTCGACAGGCTAAGCCCGGCGAAATCATTCAAGCCGTACGTGATGATCGACTTGCCGCACTCGGGAAAGGGTTTGAGCAGCGCCTCGGGCAGCACGGCGCGCGTGTTGAGCAGCGCTTCGAGGTCGCGCGCCACGGTGTCTTTCAAGTCCTCGAGCGAGAGGCGCGAGACGGTACCGCTGGAGGCGCCGTGCACGGGCGTATCCATCAGGCGGTCGAACAGGCCCGGCGTAAAACCTTTCATGGGCTTCCCGTTTCATGGGTGGCGTGGACGCCGCTGCCGGCGGCCAGGAAAGCCAGCGGCGGCAGCGCGCCGCTGGCGTACGCGGTCAGATGCGGTCAGGCTGTCTTGTTCGCCGACAGGTCCCAGCCGCCGGAGGTGTTGCCGCCCGAACCGCCACCCACTTTTTGCTGCGTGTACTTCCACTTGACCTTCGAATACTTGAGTGCCAGGTCCTCGCCGAGAATGTCGCCTGCGGCCACCGATGGCGCCACGCTGCTGATCATCACATTCTCCAGTTCGATCTCGAAGTACTTGATGCGCTCGCCCTGGCCATCGGCGCGCAGGAACTCGAGCTTGGCTTTCGGGATGGTCTTGCCAGAAGAGCAAGTTTGCAGCAGCAAGGGGCTGGCGAGATCGGCCATCTTGGCGATGACGATATCCTTGTGCTCGGTACGTTCGGCGGTATGGCCACCGCCCGTCGAGGCGGTCGCCGATTTGGGTTGCAACACCTGCCACTGGACCGACTTGCATTCGATCCAATCTTTGTGGCTGTTATCCGTGGATTCGCCTTTGATGCCATCAATTTGCAAGTATACGTCGATTGCCATGTTATTCCTTTCAAGGGTGTGAAGAAAAATACATTACGATTTGGTCGACTGCGGAAGCTCCGCGACCAAACGGAGTGAAACGGACAATTCGTCGAGCTGGAAATGCGGACGCAGGAAGGACACGGCGCGGTACACGCCGGGCCGGCCCGGCACTTCCGCCACCTGCACCGAGGCTTCGCGCAGGGGAAACTGGGCCTTCTGTTCCTGGCTGGCGTTATCGTCGAGCAGCACGTACTGCGTCAGCCAGCGGTTGAGGAAATCTTCCACGTTGGAGGCGGCGGCGAAGCTGCCGATCTTGTCGCGCATCATGGCCTTCATGTAGTGGGCGATGCGCGACACGGCGAAGATGTATTGCAGCTGCGCCGACAGCACGGCGTTCGCGTTGGCGGCGTCGGTATTGTATTTTTTCGCCTTCTGCGCCGACTGGGCGCCAAAAAACGCGGCATAGTCCGTGTTCTTGCAGTGCACGAGGGAGATGAAGCCCAGGTCGCTCAATTCCTTTTCGCGGCGGTCCGTGATGGCGATCTCGGTCGGGCATTTCAGCGCCACCTCGCCCTCGTCCGTCTTGAAGGTATGCGTCGGCAAGTCTTCCACCAGGCCGCCCCCCTCCACGCCGCGGATCGCCGCGCACCAGCCGTAATCCTCGAAGGCGGCCGTCAGCTTGGTGCCGAACGCGTAGGCGGCGTTGCACCACAGGTATTTCTGGTGGTCGGTGCCGTCGACGTCCTCGACGAAATTGAAGCCGTCGACCGTGGCGCCATCGAGCGGATTGAACGGCAGCCGGCCCAGGAAGCGGGGCAAGGTCAGGCCCACGTAGCGCGAATCTTCCGATTCGCGCAAGGATTTCCACTTCGCATACTCGACCGTGTCGAAGACCTTGGCCAGGTCGCGCGGCTTGCCCAGGTCGCTGTAGCTTTCCAGCCCAAACAGTTCCGGCGACGCGGACGAGATGAACGGCGCGTGCGCGGCGGCGGCCACGTGCGACATCTGCTCGATGAAATACATGTCTTCCGGCTGGCGGCTGAATTCGAAGTCGCCCAGCAAGGTGCCGAACGGCGCGCCGCCAAAGGTGCCGAATTCCTCTTCGTAGACCTTCTTGAACATGGTCGACTGGTCGAACTCCAGCGCGCTCTGGAAATCCTTGACCAGCTCGCGCTTGGTCGCGTTCATCATCTTGATTTTCAGATTCGTGCCGGTGGCCGTGTTCTTCACCAGGTAGTGCAGGCCCGTCCAGCTGCTTTCCAGCTTCTGGAATTCGGGCGCGTGCATGATGGCGCTGAGCTGCGCGGAAATGAGCTGGTCCAGTTCGGCCACGCGGGCATCGATGGTGGCGGCCAGGTTGTTCGATACCACCACCGTGCCATCCATGACCTGGCTGACCAGTTCGGAAATCAGATCCTTGGCGCGGGCGTGTTCGACGCTGGACTTGGCCACCTTGCTCTGCTCGACGATCTGGTCGAGCAAGTCGATTTCGGCGGCGCCGGCAGCGCTCAATGCGGGGGTCAGTTGTGCGGACATATCAATCTTTCCTGACGTGGGAATGTTGTTCCAGCTGGGCCAGTTTTTCCGTGCTGTTGAGCACGTCATTCAGGATGTCTTCCAGTTTGTCGTTGCCGGCCAGCTTGTTGCGCAGGTCGGCCAGCTTGGTGCGCGCCTCGAGCAGCTTGCGCAGCGGCTCGACCTGCTCGACCACCGCTTCCGGGCGGAAATCGGCGATCGCGCGAAATTTCAGCTCGACACCGAACTGGCCGCCAGCGGCGCCCAGTTCATTCGGCACGCGGAAGGTGGCGCGCGGCTCGATGCCCTTCATCACTTCATCGAAATTGTCGCGGTCGATATCGACGAACTTGCGGTCCTTCAGGCGCTTCTGCTCGAGTTCGGAATTACCGCCAAAATCGCCCACCACGCCCACCACGAAGGGCAGCTCCTTGTTTTCGATGGCGTCGCCGATCTCGACGTCATAGGTCATCTGCACGCGTGGCGGGCGTACCTTTTGCAAGCGCTTCTGCACACTATCTTTTTTCGACATGACATCCCCTTCCCAAATATTGGCGGCATCGGCGATGCGCCTGTTGAACTGCGGCGTACCTGTGCCTGGCTGGCTACTTCAGGGCGTTGAATGGATTGGCGCTGCCCTCATCGGCAGTGCGCTTGCTTGGCTGCTTGCGCGACGCGCGCACGGGCGGCTTGTCCGGCGGCGGCACCAGCACGGTTTCGCCCAGGCTCTCGCGCAGCAGCTTGGCCAAGTCCTGCGATTCCGCGCGCAGCGGACCGGACAGGTTGTTCTGGCGGCTCAGGTCGGCCAGCGCCCGCGTCGACAGGCGCAGTCCGCTGATGGCGATCACGCTGTTGGCCAGCTTGTCGGCAGGATCGCGCACCAGCACTTCCTGGGCATTGAGGATGGCTTCACCATACTGGCCCGCATCGTAGCGGCTTTGCGCCATGCGCACCCAGGGCTGCTTGTCGGCGGGCGCCGCGGCGGCCGCCTCCTGCCACAGCGCCAGCGCCGCCGCCTTGTTGCCCGTGTCCACCGCCTGCGTGGCCTTGGCCATCAGCTCTTCCAGCGTCGGCGCCACGACGGGCGGCAGCTTGGCCACCGGCGCCGTACTGCAGGCGCTGAGGGTAAAAGCACAGGCGATAACTGCAAGCGTGCGTAGCGAAACCGGGCGTGTCATATTGAGCTTTCCTTCAAAAAAGAAGACGGTTTTGGCGATTGAAAAGTTGCTTTTTATAGTTGCTAATTGTTTATTTTTCGGAGCGTAGCATGATTTCAAAATTCACTGCGTTCGATAGAAAATACGCGAAAACTCACACTACTCACGCTAAAAACGTACCGTACGCACCATTCTTCAAGATAATGTTAAGGTTCTTGCAGTTGCGAAAAAAGCACCAAGTTGCGCGATGCGAAGCATGATTTTCAGTCGCTGCCGCGCGCCTCACTGTGTCTGGCATAGAGGGCAATTCATGAGCATGGCAAACAAATTGTTATGGGGCGAAGGGCTGTTCCTGCGGCCCCAGCATTTCCAGCAGCAAGACCAGTACCACGAACAGCGCCTGCACGAGAGCGTCAAGGCGCTGCACCCGTACGCGTGGGGCGTGAACCAGTTGCAGATCGACCGCGATGCGCTGGCCAACAACAGCTTGCGCCTGCTGGAACTGTCGCTGGTCTTCCAGGACGGCGAAATCTACAACGCCGCCGGAAGCGATGACCTGCCCGACGCACTCGATCTGGGCAACTTGCCGTCGTCGCTGCAATCTGTGACCTTCCACGCCGCCTTGCCGGCTTTCAAGCCATTCGGCGGCAACTTCGCCGCCAGCGGCCAGCCCAACAACGCGGCGCGCTACGCCCAGGCCAATCTCAGCACGCCGGACCTGTACACCCAGGCCGCGCAGGCCGAACTGACCTACCTGAAAAAAACCCTGCGCCTGGTCGCCGATGCCGAACCGCGCGATTCCTACGTCAGCTTCCCCCTGCTGCGCCTGCGGCGCCTGTCGACGGGCGGCTTCGAGCAGGATCCGGCCTTCGTGCCCCCCAGCCTGTCCATCCGCAGCGCGCCCCTGCTGTTCCTGCAACTGCGCCGCCTGATCGACGCGCTGCAAGCCAAGGTCAACGCGCTGTATGGGCATCACCGCGAACCGAGCAAGAGCGTGATCGAATTTCGCTCCGGCGACATGTCCTCGTTCTGGCTGCTGCACACGGCCAGCGCGGCCTACGCCTCGCTCAGCCATTACTTCCATCATCCGGCGCTGCATCCGGAGCGCCTGTACGAGCAGCTGCTGGCCCTGGCGGGCGGCTTGATGACCTTTTCACGCAGCCATGCGCTTGCCGACCTGCCTCCGTACCGGCATGCCGATCCCGGACCGTCGTTCGCCCAGCTGCACGCCATGATCCGCGAATTGCTCGACACCGTGATCTCGTCGAAATATTTCGCCATCGCGCTGACGGAAACCAAGCCGTCCTACCATCACGGCAAGCTGGACTCGGAAAAGATCGATGCCAAGACGGCGTTCTACCTGGGCGTGTCCGCCGACATGGCCGGCGTGGAACTGGTCGACGTGGTGCCGCTGCGCTTCAAGGTGGGCGCGCCGGACGACGTGGAAAAATTCGTCCTGTCCGCCCTGCCCGGGGTGCGCCTGCAGCATGCGCCGCAGGTGCCGGCCGCCGTGCCGGTGCGCCCCGACATGTTTTATTTCACCATCGAGGCCAAGGGCCAGATGTACGAACGCATGCTGCAGGCGCAGTCGCTGCTGGTGTATGTCCCTTCCGGCATGCGTGAACTGAAACTCGAACTTGTTGCCGTCACTTCCTGAGGTCCAACGATGCACTCCAGCGCCCCCCCTTCCCTGATGTCCGGCAGCCAGGCCGCCTATGCCGCCAGCATGGCTGCCGGCCCCGGCACCGAACACACCTTGATGGACTTGATGTACGACGGTTTTTACGCCCTGTTCATGCTGAAGAACGGCAGCGGACCGCAAGACAATGCCGATTTCATCAGCAAGATGACGCACTTCCTCGATGAGTTCAGCCGCGGCGCGAAAAAACAGGGCGCGTCGGCGGACGACATCGACGCCGCCAAATATGCGTTCTGTGCGGCCGTCGATGAAATCATCCTGCGTTCGCCCTACAGCATCCGCGACGAATGGGCGCGGCGGCCGTTGCAGCTGGTGCTGTTCGGCGACCAGCTGGCCGGCGAAAACTTCTTCATCCGTCTCGAAGCACTGCGCGCGCGCGGCAGCGCGCACCTGCAGGCGCTCGAAGTCTTCCACATGTGCCTGCTGCTGGGTTTCCAGGGCCGCTACATCCTCGAAGGCCCGGAAAAACTCAATTACCTGACGGCGCGCCTGGGCGACGAAATCGCCCAGATGAAGGGCAAGAAAACCGGCTTCGCCCCGCATGCGGAGCGGCCCGACCAGATCATCCACAAGCTGCGCAACAACGTGCCGCCATGGGTGCTGTGCTCGGTGTTCGCCCTGATCTGCGCACTGGGCTACCTGGGCCTGCGCACCATGCTGGCCAAACAGACGCAAGCGCAGATCAATGCCTACAACGACATCGTCAAGCTGGCGCCGCGCGTGGCTAACCTGAGCATTACCCTGCCGTGATGGGCGACGCACAACAAACCCCCGCGGCAACGGGCCAGTTCGGCACGGGCCTGAGCCAGCACGCACGGCTTATCACCCTGGCCACGGCCCAGCAATCCGGGCAGCCGGAATCGCTGATGGCGGAACAGTTCGAAGGCCGCGAGGCCGTCAATGAACTGTTCCGCTTCGAGGTCGATGCCCTGAGCACCGCGGCCAGCCTGGACCTGGCCTCCTTCATCGGCGAGGAAATGACGCTGTGCCTGCTGCAGCCCGACGGCAGCCAGCGCGCCTGGCACGGCATCTGCACCGATTGCGCCTGGCTGGGCGCCGACGGCGGCGTGGCGCGCTACCGGCTGCGCCTCGAGCCGGCCCTGGCCCTGCTGCAGCTGCGCCGCGACAGTTACATTTTCCAGGACAAGAATGCGCGCGACATCGTCACCGAGCTGCTGGCCGACTACCCGCAGCTGCGCTTCGCATTCGATGTCAGCCAGGCGCTGGCCACGCGCGCCATCTGCACCCAGTACCGCGAAAGCGACTTCGATTTCTTCGCGCGCCTGCTCGCTGCCGAAGGCCTGAGCTGGCGCTTCGAGCACGACCAGCCCGGCGGCGCGCAGGACAGCGGCGATGGCCAGGCCCAGGCCAGGCACAAACTGGTGATCTTCGACAGCAAGGCCACCGCGCCGCAGACGCCGGGCGGCGCCGACATGCGCTTTCACGGCGTGCGCGCCACCGATACGGACGACGCCATCGACCGCTTCGGCGCGCGCCGCCAGGTGCAATCGAACGCCGTCAGCATCAGCAGCTGGGACCCGGCGCAGGTGACGGCCTCCGCCGCCGAGCAAGTCTCCAGCCTGGAGGCCGGGCAATTGCCGCAGCTGGCCGTGTATGACGGCGCCGGCGAGCGCCTGCACGCCGACCGCGCGGCGGCCGGGCCGCACAGCGAGCGCATGCTGCAAGCCCTGGAACTGGACAACAAGCAGTTCGACGGCGCCGGTACCGTGCGCCGCCTGGCCGCCGGCCACGCCATGCGCCTGCTGCAGCACGAGCAGCATGCCGATGGCGCCAACGCCTTCACCGTGCTGTGGGCCGAGCACCAGGCGCGCAACAATACGGGACCGGCCGGCGCCAGTCTGGGCGACATGCTGTCGAAGCTGGCCAGGACGGCCGGCCTGGGCGGCGTGGCCGACTGGATCGCCGGCCAGATCGAACCGGGCACCTACCGCAACCGCTTCGGCTGCGTGCGCGCCAGCGTGGCCATCGTGCCGCGCGCCACGGCCGCGCGCGCGCCGGCCGTGGCGCTGGGTCCGCAGACGGCGCTGGTGGTGGGCCTGGCCGACAGCGTGGCCACCACGGGCCGCGACCACCAGGTGCGCATCCAGTTTGCCTGGCAACGCGGCAGCGCCGCCAATCCGGGCGGCCTGGCGCACAACACCGACCAGCAGGGCAACGCGCCCGGCAACGAGGCGTCCGGCGCCTGGGTGCGCGTGGCCGAAGCGCTGGCTGGCCCGAACTGGGGTTCGCAATTCACGCCGCGCCTCGGCACCGAAGTGCTGGTCGACTTCATCGAAGGCGACATGGACCGCCCGCTGGTCGTCGCCCAGCTCTACACGGGCAGCGACACGCCGCCGTATGCGGCCGGCGAGGATTCGGGCGTCAACCACGCGGGCGTCCTGTCGGGCATGCACAGCCACAATTTCGACGGCGCCGGCTACAACCAGTGGGTGCTGGACGATACCCAGGGCCAGCTGCGCACCCGGCTCGCTTCGAGCAGCGCCGCCACCGAGCTCAATCTGGGCTACCTGGTGCAGCAAGGCGCCAGTTCGGCGCAACGGGGCAGCTACCGCGGCAGCGGCTTTGAGTTGCGCACCGATGCCTGGGCCATGTTGCGCGCCGGCGAAGGCGTGCTGCTCTCGACCACGGCGCGCGCGCGCCAGGGCGCTGGCGTGGCGTCGAGCCAGCTCGACACCAGGGAGGCGCTGGCCCTGCTGCGCGGCGCCTGTGAACTGAGCAAGACCGTGGCGACATCGGCAAGCCAGCAAAAAGCCCTCGTCAGCAAGGATGCGAACCAGGCGCAGCTGGACATGGCGAAGCAGATCGACCCGCAGCAGGATGGCAAGTACCAGGCCAGTGTCGGCGGCCAGGAAGCCAGCAAGGCGGGCAGCGGCACGCGCGCGCCCGATGCGGCCCAGCCCGTGGAACGCTACGCCCAGCCGCTGGTGCTGATGGAGTCGCCCAGCAGCATCAACTGGGCCACGCCCGCGTCGACGGTGATATTCGCGGGCCAGCAGCTGCACTGGACGGCGCAGGCCGACCTGCACATGACGGCCGGCCAGACGGTCGCCTCGGTGGCGGCCAACGCGGCCACGCTGTTCAGCCAGGAAGGCGGCATCAAGGCCGTCGCTGGCAATGGTCCCGTCTCGCTCGAAGCGCATACCGACCAGCTGGAAATCCTCGCCGATCAAGCCGTCACGGTGATCTCCGTGAGCGATAGCATCGACATCAAGGCCAACCAGAAAATCGTCCTGCAGGCGGGACAATCCTCGATCACGCTCGAAGGCGGCGACATCACCTTCCGCTGCCCCGGCCATTTTACGGTCAAGGGCGGGCAGCATCTCTTCAATGGCGGCGCCAGCGCCGCGGCCGGCCTGCCGCCGTTGCCGGACAGCCGCTTGAAACTGTTCGACGAAGGCTTCGTGCTGAAAGACCGCGACACGGGCGAACTGATGGCGCGCCAGCCGTATCGCGTCAAGCGCGCCGATGGCAGCATCGAAACGGGCATGACGGACGCCAGGGGCCTGACCCACATCGTGGCCGCTGCCGCCGTCGAGGCGCTGGTGATCGAACTGCTCAAGTCGCCGGGCCAGTTGCCCGAGACGGAGAACGGCCCAGACCAGGCTCCTGCACCCAGCTCGGACACGCGCGCCAAGGCGCCCGCGCCCGGCACGACGGCCAAGGCGCCGCCCAACCCCGAACCGAAATTCAAGGCAACGGGTACCTCCAGCACCAGCCCCGTCGACAACAAGCAGCGCAAGGAAGTGCTGATCAAGCGCCCCGCCTGCTGGATCGCCGACTATGAAAAGGAGATTAGCGTCTCCAGCGTGCCGCGCTACAACAACACCTTCGGCGCCACTGGCGCGCCGCATAACTATTTCGACACCGTGCGCTACAAGATCTACGTGCCCGTCAAGTCGAATACCGGCATCATCGCCGAATTGCGCGTCAAGGTGATCACGGTGCTCGAGCCGGCCGACCAGGCGCTGGAAGACCGCGAGAAGGGTACCCCGCAGGCCGCCACGCGGGCCAAGCAACGCGCCGCCGTCATCAAGTACGTCAAGGGCATCGCCACCACAGGGCTGGAAAGCCACTGGAACAATAAATTCCAGATGAAAATCAGCGATCCGGAATGCGGCACGCGCACCCTGCCCATCATCTACCGCGTCGTTTATGTGGAGAGCAACGAGCACTACGTCATGCAGATCCACAAACGCTACGACCGCGAAAGCGTGACGGGGACCATCATCGACGTGTCCGCCTCGACCGATGGCCAGACACACGCCCATGAATTCGGTCACTGCTATGGCCTGCCGGATGAGTACTCGTATGTGGAAGGAGACGACGAGACCGTCAAATACAAGAAGCCGGACGGCAGCTGGGATGCGCCCGTGCCTTCGCTCTCGGACGATGAGGAACCGGAACCGGCCGCTGCCAACATCATGAACTCGGCCGGCTCCATCGTCATCCGTGACCGGCATGCCTGGCAGATCGCCATCGAAGTGCAGGACTTGCTACGGACGAAAATAGGACGGCAGATCAAATGCGATATCATCCTGAACGGCTCCTAATCGCACTGCTCGCAGTGTCCCTACAACTCCCAGGAAACGCCATGCCGAACGACATCCTCTCCATCAGCGCCCACTGCATCGATAATCCAGCCTGCATTTTCACGGGCAGCGACATGCGCATCGAGGTGGTCATCAAGAATATCGGCAATGGGGAAGTCGGCTATCCGCTCCAGTACATGCAAGCGCGGGGACCCAATATGCGCCTGATCGACAACGCGAGCGAACAAAGCCAGGTATTGAAGACGGGCCTGGCCAATCACGCGCTCAAGCGCGCCTTCACCCCCATCGCGCCGGGCCAGTCGATTGCGCTGCAAAGCGTCATCAAGCACACCGAGCTGCGCATGTTCCGTACGGAATTCGTCGACGTGACGGCAGAAATCGGCGTCTCGGCCGGCATCCAGACGGCGGGCAGCGAGGAAGCGCTGCCCTTCAAGGGCGGCGCCAGCCTGAAGATCATCGGCAGGGATACGCTCGAACGCGAAGCGCAGCGGCGATAAGACCGCTAGCGCGCCTGCGCACCCGCATGCAGCTGGCGCCAGAACGGCGCGGCGGGCCAGCGCTGCTCCCAACCGTAGTACTGCTGGCGCTGCGCCAGGTAATCGGCGTAGCGCTGCGCCACCGTGTGCGCCACCGCGTCCAGGGTGGCGTGACCGGCGATGGCGCCAGCGGCCGCCATGCCGTTGGCGAGCGCCTTGACGATGCCTTGCGAGGTGACGGGATCGTAGGCCGAGGCGGCGTCGCCGATGGCCAGCCAGCCGTCGCCATGCAGTTGCTCGAGGCAGTAGGACGGCGCGGGAAAACTCTGCACGCCGCCTGCCAGCGGCACCGCGCCGCGGGCCAGCGCTGCCGTATTGGGCGCGGCCGCCAGCCCTTCCAGCCAGTGCGCGACATGCTGCAAGCGCCGCGCCTTGACGGTGGCCGCGTCGCTGTAGAACGCCAGCAGCATGGTGGCGTCGGGCAGATGGGCGCCATACCACCAGCCATGTTCGACCGCTTCCAGGTGCGTCAGGCCGGAACGAGGGCCGTCGGGGGCGGCGAAGCGCATGGCCAGACAGACCAGCGGCAGCGTTTCCACCTTGCGGCTGCCGCGCTGGCGCGCGAAGACGGCGCGCGTGCCGCTGGCGTCGACCACCACATCGGCATGGATGCTGGCCGGTTGCGGGTGCGCGAGATCGCCCAGCATCAATTCCAGGGTAAAACCGCCGCCTTGCGCCGGGGCCGACGCGGCCAGGCTGGCGCGCAGCAGCACTTCCGCCCCGCGCAAGCGCGCCTGGCGCGCCAGGAAGCCATTGAAACGGGAGCGCTCCAGGTGCCAGCCATGGCCCAGTGGATGCAGCAGCGCGTCGTTGTAGCCGCGCTTGTCGCTGCCCCACCAGGAACAGCTGCCATGGCAAGGCGCGTGCGCCTCGGCGAAAAAATCCTGCACAATGCCCAGCGTGTGGAACAGACGGTTGGCTTCGGGCGGAATGCTTTCGCCGATGCGAAATTGAGCGTAGTCGCCCGCCTCGATCACGAGCACGTCGTGCACGCCATGCTGCGCCAGCGCCAGCGCGCAGGCGCAGCCCGCCGGGCCGCCGCCGATGATGGCGACCCGGTAGCGCTGCCGCGATGGCCCTGCCGCGCCGGGACTGTCTGCGGCCGCCATCAGGGCTTCGGTTTCGGCTGCGGCTTCGGCCGGTACACCTTGTCGATGGCCGTGTTGCGCCAATACTCGACCAGGTTGCTTTCATCGCTGTCGAACAGGCTTTCGACTTCCAGGTAGTAATCCTTGCAGATGGCCTTTTCGCCCGCCTTGCGCGCAATCGCCGTGCTTTGCACGACCACGCCGATGCGGTGCCAGTTCAGCAGGAACTGCGCGCGGTCCTGGTAGCGGCCCACATGCATGGCGGGCCGGTCGATTTCCGCATTTTCCGGGGTGGTCGACGGCACCCCATCGGCCCGCGTGCCCTTGCCGCGCACGGAATAGCGCGGCGTCGCCAATTCGCCGCCATTGGCGACGACGTCCTCGTACGTGTACACGGCCACGGGCCGCTGCGCCGGCCAGGAGGAATACAGCAAGGTATTGTAGCCATTGCCATTGAGCGCCGTGGCCGCATCGATCGCCGGCTGGTTATTGAGCACCGTGCCGCCGGGATTCGGGTCGGGCAAATGCGTGGCGCACGAGTTGTAATCGGTATGCCACGGCAAGGCCATGAACTTCGACACATCGCCGGGCTGCACCTCGCCGCCGCGCAGCGGCATGTAGCCGGCGCCGAGGAATGGCTGGTCCCTGACGGCGGCCGCGTAATCGAGATGCTGGGCATTGAGGCGGAACGGGCCGCCAGCATCATGGCGCCGCCACGCCTGCCGGTACAGGCCGGGGTCGCGCACGATAAAACCCATCTCGATGCCGGGGCTGTAGCGGCCGCCCAGGCAGTTGAACAGGACTGTACGGTCGAGCGCTTCGCCCGCGCCCAGCAGGAAATCGCCGCTGTCGGCCACATACTGGCCATGTGCCCACTGGTCCATGAAAAAATACTGGGCCCGGGTCAGGGTCAGCAGGCTGCTGCCCGCATCGCCCAGCGACAGCGGCATTTGCGGCTTCAGCGACGGCGCGCCTGTCTGGTCGGGATGGCGGATGAAATTCATGATCGGGTAGGTCAGGCCTTCCGCCTTCATCTTGCCCAGCAAGTCGTGCTCCTTGATCGCCCTGGCCGGCAAGCTGGTCGTCCAGCGCTGCAGCGAGGCCGCGCGCAGGATGGGCTGGACATCGGTGCTGAAATTGCTCCGGTAGCCCGCCTGGTAGCGGCCGTCCGCATGGACGGCGGGCCGCAGCGCCATCTTTTCCAGCCAGGTGCAATACAGGTCGTCCCACAGCGATACGACGTTCGCCGTTTGCGGCGCGTACGACGGGTCGCTCGATATCACCCAGGCACTGCCCTCGACGCTGCGCGCCGTGCCGTCGGCAAAGAGCAGCATGGCCGTGACGGGACCATCGGCCACGTCATCGAACCAGTTGTCGTTGTTGACATTGTCGTGCAGGACGGCGGCGGCCGAATAATTGCCTTGCGCGTCGAAGCCGCAGGCCTTGCCATAGCCGCCCAGCACCAGCAATCGTCCATTCTTTTCCGTCGTGATGGCGCCCAGCGAGACGATGATGGCGCCAGGGCCCTGCGCCGGCGCGCCAGGCTGCCCGCCGCGCGGGAACGACACGGGGTAGTCGGGCAGGCTGCGCACGGCGCCGCTGGCCGCATCCGCGCACGACGGCGGCGTCGATGTGTCGAACTGCTGCACGCCCTGGCGCGAAGCCTGCACGCTGCGCGGTCCGGGATCGATGACCAGCAGCTTCAGGCGCAGCGGGTCGGCCGGCGTGCCGAAGTGCGGCGAGCCTGGCGTGCCGAAGGCCGGATTGCGCAGGGCTGGCGCGCGCTGGTTTTCAAACGGCGCCACGCCGTCCCCGCCCTCCCAGCTATTGGTTTTCTTGTTGGCCAGGTGCACGGTCCAGACGATATCCTTGACGATCTTGCCATCGACCATGCTGCCGATGGCCACTTCGGCCGCCGCGCCCCGCCGGCCCAGCGGGTAGCTTTCCACGCCGTCCGCCGCGTCGAACGCATATTGGTAAATCCGGAAGCGGGCCGCCTGCCGCTTGAGCTTTCCGCCGGCGTCGCGCAACTCGGTGCTGGCGATGGTCGTGTCTTCCGTGCCGGGCCGGATCGGCAAGCCTCCCGTGCCATCCTGGCCATCGAGCGGCATGCCGGCCAGGCTTTCCGGGCCCAGATAGTATTCTTCGCTGTTGCCGACGCGGGCGATGCCGATGGCCGGGTGAATTCTCAAACCTGTGTATGCCATGCTGAACTCCTGATCATCAAGGGTGTCTGTGCCGGTTGGCCTGAGAGTCACGGCTGCATGCCGTCCCTCACCCACTGGTCGAAGATATCGATGCCTTCCTGCGGCATCGGCCCGTCGGGCGGCATCGGGTGCGGCGCGGACATGACATACTCGCCTTCCCGCCCTCCCGGTGCGCGCAGGCGGTGCCCGGCATCCACCCGCCATTTTGCGTTGCGGCTGTCATAGTCGTAACCGTGGATGGCCACCTGGATTTGCCAGGCAAACGCCTTCACGCTCGCATAGTCATTCAGGTACAGCCGCTGCACGCCCGTCGACTCGGGGTTCGACAGCTTGATCTTGTTCATGTCGGCCACGTAGCGGGAAAACAGGCCCTGCACGTCGCGCTTGAAGCTGGTCCGTTCGCTCATGGCTTGCTCTCCTCATACGTGGGTTCGGCAGGTTTGCGGCGGTCGACGACCTGGATCACGGGCGTGGAAAAATCGCCTTGCCGTATCAGGCCGCGACCCTTGTCATTCGTGGTGATGGCCGCCGTGATGCGCCAGGCCTGCCTGCGCTTCTTGGGAACCAGGCTGTCGACGATGCCGGTGATATCCGTTTCGATGACATATTTATCATGCTGGTGGGCGCCGGACAAGGCCCAGTGGCTGGTGCTGGTGACCAGGTAGCGGTCGCGGAACGCCTTGTCGCCGATGCGCGCAGTCACCTTGGCGGGATACAGGTAGATATCGGCCTGAAAACTGTAGTCCTCGTCCGCATGCGCGCGGTCCAGCACCATGTTCGCCCGCTTGTCGCTGGCCACCCGCCGCGCCGGGATCGTGTAGGCGCTGGTCACGGTGAGGTCGGGCCTGGCGACCGCCCCATCGGCCGCATCGTCGCTGAGCAGGGCGGCGAACAGGCTTTTCTGGTTATCGCCGAATACAAACCCCGCCTGCTGGTGCCGGTCGATCAAGGCCTGGATATCCTTCTTGCGGGCAAATTCGCCGCCATAGCGCGGCTGGAAGCCATAGCCTTGCCGGAGGGTGTCGAAGTACAGCACCGCCTGGCCCATGTTGGCCGTATAGTCGCCCGAATCGCTGCGCTGGGCATCGCCGCTGCCGGCGCTCCAGCCGATGGGCCGTGGCAAGCTGGCGTCCTGTTCGCTGCGCATGAACGCCGTGCGCCCGCTGCCGCGTATGCCGGCGTCACCATGCTCGTCCAGCCACTTCTCGAAACTGTAATCGAGGAAATTATGGAATGCATAGAACAGCGGATCGAGGCCGGCCGTGACGTTGTCGCCCATATTGCCGCCCATGTAGGTGGCGTGCATGTGATTGTGGATCTTCGTCTCCAGATTGCCGCCGCCCAGGCTGCCGTATTCGTCGCCGCCAAAATCGGCCCAATCCATGTAGTAGATCTGGTAGGCCAGCAAGTTGGGGGAAGCCGTGGCCAGCGAGCTGTCGAGCCCCTCCCTCTTGCGTGTGGCATCGTACAGCGGCGAATCGACATCCTCGAAGGCTTTCGGATAGCGCACGCCGGAAGGCTTGCGGGTGAAGTTCCAGTACGGCAGCGCGACGTTGCGCGTGCTGGGGCCCCGTTCGCCGTTCGGGTCGGCCGCCTGCAGGGCTTGCTCGTAAAAGTACAGCTGCGCCCGGTGCCATTGCAGGAAGGTGTTCTTCTGGTGCTCGCACTCGCCCGGGAATTCCTCGTGGGCATTGTCCTCGGTCGCCACCTTGTCGATGAAATAAGCAATGTCGCAACTGTTGCGCGTCGGATCGCCCAGCAACTGCTTCAGCCTGTCGCCGGGCAAGGCCGCCTGGCGGTCATAGAAGACGTCGACGGAGGTGCAGTTATGCACCCAGGCTTGCCACAGGAAGCCGCGCCGGTCATACACGTTTTCCTGGCTCTTGCGTTTCATCTCGCTCACCGCATGCTTGAAGGCGTCAAGCTCGGCCGGGGTCAGTTCATCGATATTCTTGCGGTAGCGCACGACGCGCGCGCCACCCGGCTCCGCCTGGGCCTGCAATTCTGGGCGGCAAGATACGCCAGCCTGCGCCTGTACCGCGGTGCAGACACCCGCGCACAGCAAGCCGGCCAGGAGGGGAAGGAGGGAAGTTTTCATGCGTAACATGGGCAGTTGCTCCAGAGGCAGGTTGGGAAAGGCGGAAGCGCGCCGGACGCGCTGCCGCCAGGAACGGTCAGTGTCCGTGTCCGCCCGCGTCGCCGCCGCCCTTGCCATCCGGCAGTACCACCTTGACGTTTTGCATCATGCCCTGGTCTTCATGTTCGAGGATGTGGCAATGCAGCACGTATTCGCCGATGTAGCGCTGGTAACGCGTGGCGATCTCGATCTTGTGCTTTTCGATCACCAGCAAGGTGTCTTTCCACGTGCCGATCAGGTCCTTGTATTGCGCATCGACCGCGCCGCCGTCGGTACGGGTAATGCCGATGATCTGGAAGGGGTTGACGTGGATATGGAAGGGGTGGCTGCCATTCTTCGAAGCGAGCTCCCAGATCTGCTCGGTGCCCAGCACCAGCGTGTGGTCGACGCGGTGCGGGTCATAGACATACTTCAGCTCGGGTATCGGCGAGTCTTCCGGCTTGCCTTCCACCATGAAGCGGGCCTTGCCGCCCAACTTGGCGATATTGAAGGTCACATACTCCTTCTTCTTGCCGCGCATCGCGTCCTTTGCCGCCGCGCTGAAGCCCGCATGCGGGACGAACTTGCCGAGCTTGAGACCATTCTCCAGGTCGCCAAGGATCGTGCTCTTGACGCTATCGGGCAACTGGGCGCCGGGCAGGCTCTGGACGGCATTGCGCAACTCGGCCAGCAGGAAATCGCGCGGCGACTCGCCCGACCTGACGCGTGCGGATGCCTTGGCGTTGGTCCTGGCGGCGATCACGCCGATCAGGCGCGTGTTGTTGACGTCATGCATCGTCGTCATGTTGTTGACGTTGGTTTCCGCATATACGCAATAGGCGCCGGCTTTCGGCAGCGAGAACAGGATATCGCTGCGGTAGCCCGGCTGCAGGTAGTTCAAGGTCTTGGGGATGATCCTGTCGTGCGTCAAGCCGTCGCTGGCCACCTCGAACTGCGTGACGTCCTCGCCATCGCATAGCTCCATCACGTCCTTGTCCTGGTTGGCCACGCTGAGCGCCTTGAACAGCTTTTGCGGATCGTTCGCGCGGCGGATGCGCAGCACCACGGTTGCCTGGAAACCCGTGTCGATCATGCGCCAGCGGTACAGGCGCTGCGTCTTCATCTTCAGCACCGGCTGCACCTTGCCGTTGACGGAGGTATAGCGGCCCGACTTCAGCCAGGCATTCGGATCGTTGACCTGACCGAAATCCTCCAGCACGCCTACCCCGTCCGTGGCGCACGGCGTCGTCGGCGTCAGGCTGTTGCTGGGGCAGTCATAGGGAATTTGCTGCAGCAGCATCACCTCGCCAGCGCTGCCGCTGCCATCGTCGGGCTGGAATGGCTTCAGTATCACATCGAGGTCGCCATTCGCCGTGGCGCTCGGATAACGGTCGCCTTCGACCACCAGCGCGCCGGCCATGCCGCTGGCGACCTGCATCGCCGTCGCGCCATGCTGGTGCGGGTGATACCAGAACGTGCCGGCCGGATGGTCGATGGGAATATTGTATTCGTACTCGAAATCCACGCCAGGCTTGATCGATATCAACACGTTGTCGCTATTGCCCGAGGGCGAGACCCACAGACCATGCGAGTGCAGATTGGTATCGTTGAAGCAGCCAATGGGACGCGCTGCATTGATATCGCTCGTCGCGCACTGCTCGTCCGGCAGCGCCGGCAACTGGTTATGCAGCTTGAAGCGCACGGTTTGCCCCGGCGCCATCACCACGGTGGGCGCCATGAAGGTGGCCGCATTCTCGTCGCGTCCATCGAGCGCCAGGCCGTCCGTCTGCTGGTAGGAGCGCAGGCGCACCTTGTCATGCTTGGCCGTGGTCGGGTTATAGATGCTGCCGTTGGCGTAGCGGATGTACAGGTCGTACGCTTTCTCGTACTCGTCGCGCTTGCTCGCCGCGCGGTTGGCGGGCCTGGCGCGCGCCTTCAGCTTCGGCGGCTCCTGCAGCAGGCGCAGCTCGAGTTTGGGCACGGACTGCAGGCTCAGGTCGACATTCAGATTGACCGTGCTTTCCGCGGCGAAGGCGGCACTGCAAGCGAACGGCATGGCGGCCAGGCACAGCGACACGTACCTGCGGGGAAGGCGGTGGGACATGACAACTCCTCGATTGGACTGGACAATGGAAGCATGGCGGGGCATGCGTATTTTTATTAATAACATTGCCATTATCCATAATGACAAAGAGTCAATACTCACACTAAGTCACTTGTTGTATTTATTGCTGAGGGAATGGCGCCGGTGGGGGCGCTGGCTGCTGCAGCCTGAGATGGGGGGACGGCGTTGGCCGCTGCGCGGCCAACGGCCCGCGCGGAGCGCGGTGGTTGGGCGATTCGGAGAGGGCTGGGCCGGCACGGCCCCGCCCTTCGAATCCCACCGTTCCGTCCAGACAAATAAAAAAGCCTCCCGCAGGGGAGGCTTTTTTATTTGATTCTGGCGGAGACGGTGGGATTCGAACCCACGATACAGGTATAAGCCGTATGCATCCTTAGCAGGGATGTGCCTTCGGCCACTCGGCCACGTCTCCTAGCTGATTACTCAACTATGTCTCTGTAGCTAACTGCGCTGCAGCGACGAACGTCATAATATCGATTGCCCCCCCTTTGGTCAAGGGCGTGGGGCAATATTTTTGGATATTTAAGCTTTTTCCAGCTCGAACGCTTTATGCAGCGCGCGCACGGCCAGTTCCATGTACTTTTCATCGATCAGCACGGAGATCTTGATCTCGGAAGTGGAGATCATCATGATGTTGATGCCCTCTTCCGACAAGGTACGGAACATTTGCGACGCGACGCCGACATGGCTGCGCATGCCCACGCCGACGACGGACAGTTTCGACACTTTCGCGTCGCCCGTGATGCTGGCCGCGCCCAGCGATTCGCGGTTCGCTTCCAGCACGGCCAGCGCGCGCGCGTATTCGCCGCGCGAGACGGTGAAGGTGAAGTCCGTTTTACCGTCTACCGACTGATTCTGTATGATCATGTCGACTTCGATGTTCGCGTCCGCCACCGGTCCCAGGATGTGGTACGCCACGCCTGGACGGTCGGGCACGCCGAGCACGGTGATTTTGGCTTCATCGCGGTTGAAGGCGATGCCGGAGATGACTGCTTGTTCCATGTTTGTATCTTCCTCAAACGAAATCAGGGTGCCTGAATTGGCTTCTATTTCCAGCGGCAACATCGGGTCGGTCAGCGACGACAGCACGCGCGTGGGAACGCGGTAGTTGCCGGCAAATTCCACCGAGCGCGTCTGCAGCACTTTGGAACCCAGTGAAGCCAGTTCCAGCATTTCTTCAAAGGTGATGGTCTTCAGGCGGCGCGCCTCGGAGACCACGCGCGGGTCGGTCGTGTAGACGCCGTCGACGTCCGTGAAGATCAGGCATTCGGCCGCCTTCATGGCGGCGGCGATCGCCACGGCCGAGGTGTCCGAACCGCCGCGGCCCAGGGTCGCGATGTTGTCGTGTTCGTCGACGCCCTGGAAACCGGTAATGATGACAATCTTGCCTGCATCGAGGTCGCGTTTGACTTTTTCGTCATCGATCGACTGGATGCGTGCCTTGGTAAAGGCGGAATCGGTCTTGATCGCGACTTGCCAGCCAGCATAGGATACGGCTTGTTTGCCGATCGCCAGCAATGCCATCGACAATAGGCCGACGGACACTTGTTCGCCTGTCGAGGCGATCATGTCAAGTTCACGGGGATCGGGTTGATCCATGATTTCCTTGGCCAGTCCAATCAGGCGGTTGGTCTCGCCCGACATGGCGGATGGCACCACCACGATTTGATGCCCAGCGTCGTGCCACTTGGCAACGCGCTTGGCGACATTCTTGATACGGTCAGTCGAGCCCATCGACGTACCGCCATATTTGTGGACGATTAAAGCCATAAGAGTGAAGTTTCCGCTCAAGAAGAATAAAAAAGGAGGGCTTTACTCTACATGCCGCAATGCAAAATAACAAGCTAAAAAGCGCATTAGCTCATACCGATTGCGTATATGGAAATAACCAATCCATGCAGTCGAGAGCGCATGGGCAGCCGCTTGGCAGCCACCCCGGGAGTGGCCGTGGCGGCTGCCCTTACGCTCAGCAGGAGACCCAGCGCAAAGCCACGCGGGGACGATCCAGCAAGCTCAGGCAATGGCAATCGAGGCCAATACCAGCCGCGAACAGCAATTGTTGCGCCGCACAGACAAGGGGCAGGCGTTCGCGCTCCCAGGCGGGCACGTCAAACGCCTGGTAATGGTATTTCAAGCTCTTGGTGGGACGGTTCAAGGCCAGCTTCAAGCGCTCGCCGCCCTGGCGGAAATCGATGGTCAAGGTTTGAGATTGCAACCAGGCAATATCGATACCCTGCCCGCCCTCTTCCACCGCATCGAAATGCAGCACGCCGCCATACGCGGGAAAGGCCAGGCTGGCTTCGCCTTTCCATGCAAACTCCTGGCTGGCTTTTTCCAGGCCGGGAATGCCCGCATCGTCACGCTCGCGCATGCCGGCCAGGTCATCGAGCTTCGGCGTCAGGTACAGACGGTCGCGGTGGCGCCGCACGTGGCATTCGGGATGCGTGACCAGCAATTGCGCATCGGGCCGCGCCTCCAGCAGCTGCGCCAGCATTTCCACCAGCCACGCCGTCGACGGCATGCGCAAGCCGCGCGTGCCGAACCAGTGGCGCAGCAGGTTGTAGCAGCGGTCCGCGCTCAGCGCGCGCAATTTCGCCAGCTCGATGCAGTCGCCGTCGAGACAGGCGGCCAGGTCCTGCGTCGCCAGTTCCGTCAGCAGGCGCTGCGCCGATTGCGCGTGCTGGGCGCTACGGGCGAAGCGCTCCTGGAAACCGGGAAACGCCTGTGCCAGCACGGGCATCACCTGGTGCCGCAAGGCATTGCGGGCGAAGCGGGGATCGTCGTTCGACTCGTCGTGGATGTGCGCGATCGCGTGTTTCGCCACGTACGCTTCCAGTTGCCTGCGCGACACGGGCAGCAGCGGACGCGCCATCACCAGGTCAGGATTGCCCAGCAGCTCGGGCGCGCTGTTGGCGCCATCCATGCCGGACAAGCCCGCCGTGCCGGAGCCGCGCAGCAACTGCAGCAACACCGTTTCAGCCTGGTCATCCTGGTGGTGCGCCGTCAGCAGCAGGCGCACGCCATGCGCGGCGCACAGCTCGCCCAGGGCCGCGTAACGGCGCTTGCGGGCCGCCTCTTCCGTGCCCGTTTTCGCATTCTTTTCCAGCGTGACCTTGCGTGCCTCGAAGGCGATGCCCATGCCGACGCACAACTGCCCGCAGTGCGCCAGCCACGCATCCGCGTTCGGGCTCAGGCCGTGGTGCACGTGGAACGCGTGCAGGGCCACGCCGTGCTCTTGCGCCCAGGCATGCGCCAGGTGCAACAGGGCCGAGGAATCGAGGCCGCCGCTGAGGGCGATGCCGACCGCTTCGCCGGCTTGCGGTCCGCAAGTTGCCAGCGCGCTGGCGAAGATGTCGGCGACGGTGGCGTTTTGTTGCTTTTTCATAAGACTCCTGGAATGCAAAGAGGGACAGGTGGCCAAACGAGTGATGTCGCTTGGCTGCCTGTCCCTGGTGTTCTTGCTGCCGGCCTACGCCGGCGATGGTTTACTCGCTCGGCGTGGTTTCCTTGAACTTGCCGTAGCTCAGCAGTTTTTCATGGCGCGCGGCCAGCAAGTCCTTGGTTTTCATGCCGTGGAACTGGCGCAGGGTGTCGGCCAGTGCGCGTTTCAGCAAGGTCGCCATCTGTTTCGGATCGCGGTGGGCGCCGCCCAGCGGTTCGTTGATGATCTTGTCGATCAAGCCCATGGCTTTCAGGCGGTGCGCCGTCAGGCCCAGCGCTTCGGCCGCGTCGGAGGCGCGCTCGGCACTCTTCCACAGGATCGAGGCGCAGCCTTCCGGCGAGATCACGGCATAGGTCGAGTATTGCAGCATCAGCACGGCATCGCCCACGGCGATGGCCAGCGCGCCGCCGGAACCGCCTTCACCGATGATGGTGGCGATCAGCGGCACCTTGAGTTCCGCCATCACGTACAAGTTGTGGCCGATGGCTTCCGACTGGCCGCGCTCTTCCGCGTCGATGCCGGGGAAGGCGCCTGGCGTGTCGACGAAGGTAAAGATCGGCAAGTTGAACTTTTCAGCCACTTTCATCAGGCGCATGGCCTTGCGGTAGCCTTCCGGCTTCGGCATGCCGAAATTGCGCATGGCGCGCTCTTTCGTGTCGCGGCCCTTTTGATGGCCGATGACCATGCACGGCTGGCCGTTGAAGCGGGCCAGGCCGCCGACGACGGACAAATCGTCCGCGTAGCTGCGGTCGCCATGCAATTCGTGGAAATCGGTAAAGATTTCATTCACGTAATCCATGGTGTAGGGGCGCTGCGGGTGGCGCGCGATCTGCGCCACTTGCCAAGGGGTCAGCTTGGCGTAGATATCCTTGGTCAGTTGCTGGCTCTTCTTGGCCAGGCGGTCGATCTCTTCCGAGATGTCGACGGCCGAATCGTCTTGCACGAAGCGCAACTCTTCGATCTTGGAATCGAGTTCCGCGATCGGCTGTTCAAAATTGAGGAAAGTCGTTTTAGTCATTGTACCTCCAGGTTTTACCGGCCACGGCGCCAGGGCGCGCGGCGTCATCTATGTTTATTTTACCGTACCGGCTGGTGCGCCGGGGGCTGTATCGGATGCGGCAGGGGCGGCTGCAGGGTCGAGACTGCGCCACAAATACCACGTCGCCACGGTGCGCCACGGTTCCCAATTGGCGGAAACTTCGCGCGCATCGCTGCGGGAAACTGGTTCGCCGGAGAAATAATTGACGCTGATGCCCTGGATCAAACCGGGGTCGTCGAGCGGCAAGACATTTGGCCGGAGCAGATTAAATATCAGAAACATCTCGGCTGTCCAGCGGCCGATGCCGCGGATTTGCACCAGTTCGGCGATGACGGCTTCGTCATCCATCTGGTCCCACTGGCTCGCGTGCACGCGCTTGGCCTTGAAATGGTCGGCCAGGTCGAGGATGTATTCGGTCTTGCGTTTGGACAAACCGCAGGCGGACAACTGCTCGGCGCCTGCCTTCAATACTTGCGAAGGCGTGCATTTCGGGCAAGCCAGCAGCAGCTTTTTCCAGGCAGCATCCGCCGCCTTGGGCGTGATCTGCTGCCCCACCAGCGAACGGGCCAGGGTAGTAAACGGGTCGCTATGGCCGACCAGGTGCAGGTCGCCAAATTGCGGGATGAGCTTTTTCATGATGCGGTCGCGCTTCATCAGCTCGATCTTCGCCTCTTCCCAGTAATGCGGCACCTGGATCACCTGCGCCGCCACCGGGGCTTCCCCGTTTTCCCTGGACGTTGGCATCATGCGCGGCGCCAGTTGGTCGAGCCGTCAGGCTTGTCTTCAAGAATGATGCCCGCAGCCAATAATTCGGCGCGGATCTTGTCGGACTGGGCAAAGTCGCGCGCCTTTTTCGCAGCACTGCGCGCCGCGATGGCCGCTTCGATGCCGGCCGCCTCATCCTGGCCGCCGTCAGCGGCGCCGACGGTTGCTTGCAGGAATTGTTGCGGCGTGCGCTCAAGCAAGCCGAACACGCCCGCCAGGCCCTTCAATTGACGGGCCAGGGCCGGCGACTTGCTCTTGTTGACTTCCGTTGCCAGGTCGAACAGGGCGGCCACGGCCAGCGGCGTGTTGAAATCGTCGTCCATGGCTTCGCGCACGCGCACGGCATGGGCTTCGCTCCAGTCGATGGCGCCCTCTTCCACCGCCACGTCGGCCAACGCCGTGTACAACCGGGTCAAGGACAGGCGCGCGTCGTCGAGGTGCACGTCCGAGTAATTCAGGGGGCTGCGGTAGTGCGCGCGCAGGATGAAGAAGCGGATCACTTCGGCATCGAATTTTTGCAGCACTTCGCGGATGGTGAAGAAGTTGCCCAGCGACTTGGACATTTTTTCATTGTCCAGGCGCACGAAACCGTTATGTATCCAGTAATTGACGCTGGTATGGCCGAACGCGCCTTCGGATTGGGCGATCTCGTTTTCGTGGTGCGGGAATTGCAAGTCCGCGCCGCCGCCGTGGATGTCGAATTGTTCACCTAGCAAGGCGCACGACATGGCCGAGCACTCGATATGCCAGCCCGGGCGGCCCTTGCCCCACTTCGAATCCCATTTGACTTCTTCCGGCTCCGACTCTTTCGACGACTTCCACAGCACGAAGTCGAGCGGATCGCGCTTGCCCGTGTTGACGTCGACACGCTCGCCCGCGCGCAGGTCGTCGAGCGACTTGCCCGACAGCTTGCCGTAATGGGGGAAATTGCGCACGGCATAGTTCACATCGCCATCCGCGCCCTGGTAAGCCAAATCCTTGGCTTCCAGCTGTTCGATCAGGCGCAGCATCTGCGGCACGTATTCGGTGGCGCGCGGCGTGTGGTCGGGCGTCAGGATGCCCAGCGCGGCCGTGTCTTCATCCATGTAGCGGGTGAAACGCGTCGTCAGCTGGGAAATCGTCTCGCCGTTTTCCACGGCGCGGCGGATGATCTTGTCGTCGATGTCCGTAATGTTGCGCACATAGGTGACATCGAAGCCGGACGCCTTCAGCCAGCGGTAAATGACGTCGAACGCCATCATCATGCGCGCATGGCCGATATGGCAATAATCGTAGATGGTCATGCCGCACACGTACATGCGAACCTTGCCCGCTTCCATCGGGACGAATACCTGCTTCTCGCGAGCCAGGGTGTTGTAAATCTTTAGATTGCTCATCGTGCTTTGCAAGTGGAGCGGTCGCCAGCCTGGCAAAACGACAGACAGGCGCGGACACCGGGGGTGCCGCGCCACAGAACTGCCGTGTGCGCCGAAGACTGTACGACCCGCTATATTGTTGTTCTTGTTTGTTAGAATTAGGGCGTTAGCGGTCAAGTATAACATTGATAAAAACCATACTGGCCCGATATGAATCAGGTTTTTACGATGTTCAACCGAATTTTCACTTCTTTACAATTAAAGCAAGTTTAAAGAAAAATAACGATCAAGGACGCCTTCATGCAAGAAATCAAATCGAAACGCCTGTCTTTCCTGGCCCGCTTTTGCACCCTGTTTGCCGGCCTGACCCTGGGCAGTGCCGTCGTGGCAGCCGCTCCGGCGACCGCCGTCGACCCAACGCCGCACGTGGCCCTGAAAACAAGCATGGGCGAGATCGTGCTGGAACTGGACCAGGAAAAAGCACCGAAAAGCGTGGCCAATTTCCTGCAGTACGTCAACAGCGGTTACTACAAGGGCACCGTATTTCACCGCGTCATCGATGGCTTCATGATACAGGGCGGCGGCTTCGACAAGAACATGAAGCAGAAACCGACGAAAGCGCCGATCAAGAACGAAGCGCAGAACGGCTTGCAGAACGTAACCTACAGCATCGCCATGGCGCGCACGGGCGACCCGCATTCGGCTACCGCGCAATTCTTTATCAACGTCAACGACAACGGCCCGCTCGACTACCCTGGCCGCGACGGTTTCGGCTACACGGTGTTCGGCAAAGTCGTCAGCGGCATGGACGTGGTCGACAAGATCAAGGCCGTACCCGTGGCGGACAAGGGCCCGCACCAGAACGTGCCCGTCACCCCCGTGGTGATCGAATCGGCGACTTTACTCAAGACAGCGCCCGCAAAACTGTAAAATAGCGTTTTTGCGGCGCCCGCCTGCCTGGCGCCGCTGAATCAATTATTCATCCAATTTATTAAGGATCATCATGACCTCCGTCATCATCACCACCAATCTGGGCAAGATCACCGCTGAACTGGACGCCGAGAAAGCACCGAAAACGGTTGCCAACTTCCTGGCCTACATGCAAGCCGGCCACTACGACAACACGATTTTCCACCGCGTCATCGACGGCTTCATGATCCAGGGCGGCGGTTTCGAGCCAGGCATGAAACAAAAGCCAGCCGACACCACCGTGGAAAACGAAGCCAAGAACGGCCTGAAAAACGATACCTACACCCTGGCCATGGCCCGCACGTCGGACCCGCACTCGGCATCGGCCCAGTTCTTCATCAACATCAAGAACAACAGCTTCCTCGACTACCCAGGCCAGGACGGCTGGGGCTACGCCGTGTTCGGTAAAGTCACCGAAGGCAAGGAAGTCGTCGACGCCATCCGCGCCGTGAAAACCTCGCGCGCCGGCATGTTCGCCGATGTACCAGTCACCGATGTCATCATCGAAAAAGTCGAAGCAGTTTAATTCGGCCACTGCACCATGACTAACAGGCATTGCAGCGTTTGCGCCTCTCCATGTACATCACTTTTTGGGAGCGTTGAACGATGACAATGCCTGCCGCACTCTTTATTTCCGACCTGCATCTGCAGAGCTCGCACCCGCGCACCAGCGCGGCGTTTCTTTCTTTCCTGGAACACCATGCGCAATATGCGCAAGCGCTGTATCTATTAGGCGACCTGTTCGAATACTGGGCCGGCGACGATGACCTGGAAGACCCGTTCAATGCGCGCATGACGGCCGCCATCCGCGCCGTCAGCGATGCGGGCGTGCACGTCTACTGGATCGCCGGCAACCGCGACTTTCTCGTCGGCTCCGGCTTTGCCGCCGCCGCCGGCGCCACCCTGCTCAGCGAACCGCACGTGGCCACGCTTGCCGGCCGGCGCATCGTCTTGCTGCATGGCGACGCAGAATGCACGAAAGACGTCCAATACATGGAGTTTCGCGCCATGGTGCGCCAGCCTGCCTGGCAAAAACAGTTTTTATCCATGCCGCTGGCGCAGCGCAAGGCGATCATCGACGGCTTGCGCAAAAGCAGTCGCGAGCACAATGGCGAAAAATCCATGGACATCATGGATGTCACGCCCGATGCCGTAGCACAAGTATTTGCCGAACATGCGAGCACCGTCATGATCCACGGCCATACGCACCGCCCCGCCCTGCATAAAGTTGACGAAACCTTGCGCTATGTCTTGCCCGACTGGGAATGCGACGTGACGCCGCCACAACAGCCACGCGGCGGCTGGATCGCCATCGATGCGCGCGGCAACATCACGCGCCATGACTTGAACGGCGACATCATCGACTAGGCTGGCGCCGACCACGTCACGGGCGTTTTTCCGATAGCCGAACCCGCCCGACCTTGCTGTAATGGCAGCATGCATACTCATTACGTCGGCACGGCCGGCTGGAGCCTGTCCAGCGCCGCCGCCAGCCACTTCCCCCTCGATGGCAGCCACCTGCAGCGCTATGCCCAGGTCTTGCCCTGCGCGGAAATCAACAGCTCTTTCTACCGCTCGCACCAGAGCGCCACTTACGCGCGTTGGGCCGCCAGCACACCCGAGCACTTCCGTTTCAGCGTGAAATTGCCGCGCAGCATCACGCACGAACGGCGCTTGCGCAACTGTGCGGCCGAACTGGATCGCTTTGCGGGAGAAGTCATGCAACTGGGAAATAAATTGGGCTGCGTGCTGGTGCAGCTGCCGCCCAGCCTGCGTTTCGAGGCGGACGTGGCCGTGCAGTTTTTTCAGGCGCTGCGCCAGCGCTTCGGCGGCATGCTCGCTTGCGAGGCGCGCCACCCAGGCTGGTTCGCGGCGGAAGCCACCGAACTGTTGACCGTGCAGCGCATCACGCGCGTGCGCGCCGATCCGCCCTCCGGCCAGCCGGGGCCGCACGTGCCGACGACGGAAGTGACCTACCTGCGCCTGCACGGCAGCCCGAAAATATACTATTCCGACTACCCGGCCGATTGCCTGACGGCGCTGGCCGCTGAATTGCACGCACAAACACAGGCGGATAGCTGGTGCATCTTCGACAACACGGCGGCCGGAGCCGCCCTGTTCAATGCGCTGGATTTGCAGGCGCGGCTGATGGAATTGCCAGCCGCGCCTGCGCACCACCCCACCTAAGGCAAGGGCGTCTGGACGATGGCGCGGGCGGTATAGCCATACAGGGTACCGTTGCCAAAAGCCACGATGTCCACGATGGGATTGCCCCATGCCAGTTGCGGTGTGGAAATGACCCCGGCCGTATCGATCTTGCGCACGCCATCCTGGCCGCTCAGGTACAGGTTGTCGGCCTTGTCGATGGCCAGGCTGGGTATGCCGGCAAAGGACAGGCTGCCCACGCCAGGTGCACCGTCGATATTTTTAGTCGAGTACAGGGTGCCGGCAAACACGCTCACGGCGCCGGAACGATTCACCTTGAATACCACCTGATGATAATAGTCATCAAAATACATCTCCCCCTTGCTGTCAAACACCATGCTGTAGGGCAGAATATCTTGCAAGCCGAAATCGCTGTCGCTGAAGGAGCGCGCGAGCGTCTCAAAAGATACAAACAAGGAAAATACGCCACCGGGCGGGCGCCGGTAAATGCCCTCGCCGAAGGACTCCGTCCATGTGATATAGCCATCCTTGTCAATCGCCAGGATATACTGCTGAATGCCTGTCATTCCAGTCGGCAATTGCTCGATGGTGGACATGACCCCGTCAGCGTTGATCTTGCGCAAATTAAATGAAGATACATTCGGTGCCCTGTCCGCCACATACACGGCGCCATCCGCACCGCAAGCGATCGCCACGGGGCTGAGCATGGTCGAGCTGAGCCGTGGTCCGTCATCGCTGCCCGCGCGGCCGGCAATCCCCGCATGGACTTCCAGCTTGCCATTCGGCGCGAGCCGGCGCAATACCTTGTTGGCCGCATCGAGCAGATAGACATTCCCTGCAGGGTCGCTGCACATGCCCGATGCCCTGACCGCACCCACGCGGGCTGCCGCGCCCACGCCGTCCGCCGGCCCGGCTTCGCTCAGAATGACCGGCACGGTCGTAATCCTGTTGCCGGCATCCACCCGGTTCAGCCGTTGCAAGGCAAAATCGAAGACCAGCATGGCGCCTGAATTCTCGCGCAATATCAGCGCGAGGTTTTTCCAGTCGACAGGTTTCCCCGCAGCATCAGGCACCAGGCGCCCCACGACCGTCGTCACCTCGCCATCGGGCGCCATGCGGCGAATGGCGTCGCGGTCGACCAGCAACAAATTGCCGTTGCGCTCGAACACCATACTGCGTACGCCCCTGAAGCTGGCATTGACGCCCTTGCCATCGTAGCCAGTCGTTCTCGCATTGCCAGCCATCAGGGAAGCCTGGCCATTATCAAGGCGATATATCTTGCTGCCGCCATAGTTGCTCAAATAAATGAGACCGCTGGCATCGACCGCAATCTGACCAACCTGCCCTGCCCGCAGCTGGCTGTTCGGTTCGAAAAACATGACATGCACGGAGCTGACCACGCCATCTGGCGTCACCCGGCGAAGCTGGAACTGCCCATCATCGACGAGCAGCAGATCGCCATTACGCTCCACGGCCATGCTGGAGATCCATCCGAACCCCGCTTGCGCTCCCGGCCCATCGGCATACACCGGCGTGCCATTCGGCTCGGGCGGTATCGCGCTGCAATTGGCGCGGCGCTTGCCGGCCAAAGTAGTGACCACCCTTTCTGGCGTAATTTTGCGCACCAGTCCATTGCAGCTGTCGCCCACGTACAAATTCGACTTGTCGTCGATCGCCAGCGGTGCACGCCCGCCGCCCATGTAGAAAGTCGCGCTGATCCCAGGCCCGTCAACGGCACCAGCCTTGCCCGGCACGCCGGCGTAAATACTGAGGCTGCCGTCAGGGGTGAGCTTGTGGATCACCTGCGTGGACGAATCGGCGAAGTAATAATTGCCCGCGCCATCCTGCACCATGCCATCGACACGCTGGATCCGCTCCTGCACGCCCGCCAGCACGATGGGCAGGCAACGCACGGCCAGGGTGCTGACGTCGGCGCTGCCCATCGTTGCCGCGCCTTGCGCGATGCTGCAGCCCAGGCCGGCGGAAGCGCTGTCGACCTTGCCTAGATACGCCGTGCCCGCCGCCAGCTTGCCGGCAAAACTGAAGGGACCGTTGGCCGTGACGGTCACTTTATCAGTGCCGTTCGCCAGCACGACGCTAGCGCCAGGCAGCAAGCCGCTGACCGTGCCACCGAGCAGGTAACGCGTCGTTTCAACGGCAGGCGTGGTGGACGGCGTGGCCGTGCCGCCGCCGGAACCGCCGCCGCAGGCGCTCAGCACCGCCAACAGGGCGGCGCCGCAACCGGCACGCCTGAACAGGTTTTGTACTTCTCCAAAGCAATTTATCATTTCTGCTTTCATGGTTGTGGCGACGATGCACGCCAAAAGTTATCAAGTAAGATTCTCAAACACGCAACATTATAGTTTCTCCATGGATAGAGAAACATGAAAATGTTGACATTTATATTTCCACTGTTATAGTTCACTACAACACCAACCCAATACATCACGGAGCTTCGATGCCTACAGCACTTTTTACGCGCCGCGCCGCCCCGCCCTTGTCGGAGCGCATCCCATGAGCACGGAATGGAACGACAATAGCCCCATCTACCGCCAGCTCAAGGCCAGGGTGGTGGGCATGATGCTCGATGGCGTGCTGCAGTCCGGCGACGCCTTGCCTTCGGTGCGCCAGGTGGCGGCCGATTATCAATTGAATCCCATCACGGTCTCGCGCGCCTATCAGGAACTGGTCGACGATGCCCTGGTGGAAAAACGCAGAGGACTCGGTATGTATGTCTTGGAAGGCGCCCGCGACAAATTGCTGGCCAGCGAACGCGAACGCTTCCTGCGCGAAGAATGGCCAGCCTTGCTGGAACACATCACCCGCCTGGGCCTTGATCTCGATCAACTGCTGCAAGCGAGCCGCGACGGCGGCGCACACGGAGAGAACGCATGAATGCATTGAACAAGGACAGCGTCATCAGCGCGCGCGGCCTGCGCAAGCAGTATGGCAAGCAGGTGGCCATCGACAACATCAGCTTCGATATCGCGCCGGGGCGCATCGTCGGCTTGATCGGGCCTAACGGTTCCGGCAAGACCACCACCCTGAAAGCCATCCTGGGCCTGACGGGCTTCGATGGCGACTTGTCCGTGCTGGGGCGCGATCCCCGCGTGCAGCGCGACGCGCTGATGGACGACGTGTGCTTCATCGCCGACGTGGCCATCCTGCCGGGCTGGCTGCGCGTGGCCGACGCCATCGATTTCGTTGCCGGCGTGCATCCACGTTTCGACCGCAGCAAGGCCGAACGCTACCTGGCCCACACCAAGCTGTCGCCGAAGATGAAGGTCAAGGCCATGTCGAAGGGCATGGTGGTGCAGCTGCACCTGGCGCTGGTGATGGCCATCGACGCCCGGCTGCTGGTGCTCGACGAGCCGACCCTGGGCCTGGATATCTTGTACCGCAAGCAGTTCTACCAGAACTTGCTGGAAGACTACTTCGATGAAAACAAGACCATCGTCATCACCACGCACCAGATCGAGGAAGTGGAACACATCCTCAGCGACCTGATGTTCATTCGCGACGGCAAGATCGTGCTGGCGTCCAGCATGGAAGAGGTGGGCGAGCGCTATATCGAGGTGATGGTGGGCCCGCAGCACGTCAATCCGGCGCGCGCCCTGCAGCCGATCAGCGAACGCAGCGTGTTCGGCAAGTCCGTGATGCTGTTCGATGGCGTCGCCCGCACCCAGCTGGCTGCCCTCGGCGAAGTACGCACGCCCAGCCTGGCTGACCTGTTTGTCGCGACCATGAAAGGATCGTACCAATGAGTATTTCCCCTGCAAACAAGATGCAATGGCTGCTCCGGCGCGAGTTGTGGGAACACAAGGGCATGCTGGTGTGGACGCCTGCCCTGATCGGCGTCGTCATGACGGTGCTGGGCGCCCTGATGGCGGCCGCGACCGTCGCAAAGACCAAAATGCACACGGCGCTCATCGTCAATGGCGAGGAAATTTCCTGGAGCACCGTCTTCAATACGCGCACCTTTGGCCCGCGCCGCACGGAAATCATCGACGCCGTCGCCAACAACTATACGTACACGGCCGCGCCGCTGTTCCTGGCGCTGGGCTTCCTCGTGTTTTTCTATTGCCTCAGCGCCCTGCATGACGACCGCCGCGACCGCAGCGTGCTGTTCTGGAAATCGCTGCCCATCTCGGATGCGCAGACGGTGCTGTCGAAAGCGGCCATCGCCCTGCTGGTCGCGCCGCTGATCGTGGCCGCCGCCGCCAGCCTGACGTCGCTGGCCCTGATCCTGATCCTCAGCGGCGTGCTGGCGGCCAACGGCATCCACGTGTTTGCCGAACTGCTGGGCTCTTCCGGCCTGTACCTGGGACCGCTGCGCGTGTTTGGCTTGCTGCCCGTGTATTGCCTGTGGGCCTTGCCGACTGTCGGCTGGCTGCTGATGGTATCGAGCTGGGCCAAGTCGAAAGTCTTCCTGTGGGCCGTCGGCGTGCCGTTGCTGCTGCTCATCCTGACAGTCTGGGCCGGCAAGCTGACGCAGACGGAAAGCGATGTCAGCTGGATACAGATGAATGTCATCGGACGCGCCCTGCTGGGTACCCTCCCCGGCAGCTGGTATCTGTTCGAACCGGAACTGCTGCCGCGCATGCACGCCCTGGCAGAGGGGGGATCGCACATGACACGCATCGATGTGTTCAGCAATTCCTGGTCCAGCCTGGCCTTGCCGGCCGTCTGGCTCGGTGCGGCCGCAGGCGCGGCGCTGATTTACGCCGCCATCCGCCTGCGCAGCTGGCGCGAGGAAGGCTGACAGCGCACTATCTCTTCCCCCTCAAAAACGCCCCGCCCGTCGGGGCGTTTTCTATTTCTGCGCTGGCAAAACATCTGAAAATAATAACTACCTTTCTGATAGTGATTATTAAAAAATTCCCTCCCCGAATAAAGACTATTCATTCGATAGCATCAATCCGATATAAAAATTACAAATAATTATTTCTATCGTATTTTATTACCAATCAAATTTGATAATCACCATGCAAAAAAGCAACAACTAGCAATTCGATAGCGATAGGGTTTTTTCGATGAAAATCGCAGAAACACTGCAACTGGGTAGCGGATTCATCCTAAAAGTCCCATTCCGTGACAATCCGTGATTATTCGCTTGCGCAAAGCTTGACAGAATAGAGTCATGAAAAATGATTAAAATGAAATTGAAAGTTTCAAAATTGAAACTACCATCAGAGTGAGAGCTGGTGCGGCCTGTATGTAAATACCGCTATCTTTCAAGGTGCATCGGATGGCAAGCCAGTTATCGCAAAAACAGGATGCAAGAAAATAACGCCATGCAAAACAAATGCAAAAATGGCATTTTAAATATTTCAGGGCCGGCGTTCCATTACGCCAGCGTTTTTTCCCCAGTTATGTTTTACTTTCACCATCTGCATCGGCAATACCCAATTTCAACCACGGCCCAAGCCACGCCGGAGTAAGCAAGGAAACGAACCACATTATTGATTTTTTAATATCTTAAAAAATTAAACGAACATATAACCTTCTTCCGGAGATTTTCAAATGGCCACCACCCAAAATCCAGCACAAGTTCCCGTCAATGCCGAAGGCGCTGGCGCCAAGATCGCGACGCCCGCTAAAAAAGCGCTCAATCCGAAAAACGGCGACCGCAAGCAGTATGACGAAGACGAACTGATAAAAGGGGCCGATGCCAGCGCGACCATGCCGCCTGAAAATGTCGTGGAAGTCACGGGAAGCGCCGATAGCGGCAATGCCGCTGCCCTGGGCACGGCCGCGGCAGTGGCTGCAGCCGCCTTGGCGGCCGGTGGTGGCGGCGCGGCTGCAGGCCAGGCCGGCAACGGCAGTGCCGATCCCGGCACGTCGCAAGGCGACAACAACGGCGGTGCGGCGGGCGCGGCAGGCGCCGGCGCAGGCGCCGCCGGCATCCCCAGCGGCAGCGTCGTGGATGTCGCAGGAGCATCAGCTGGAGCGGGCGCAGGCGCCGGTGCTGCAGGCGGCCTGGGCGGACTTGGCGTGCTGGGCGCGCTCGGCGGCCTTGGCCTGGTAGCCGCCGCAGCAGGCGGTGGCGGCGGAGGCGGTGCCGCGGCTGGCGGTTCCGGCACCGGTGGGACTGGGACCGGTGGCACGGGGACCGGAGGCACAGGCACGGGTGGCACGGGTACGGGCGGGACCGGCACTGGCGGCACGGGCACGGGAGGAACCGGTGGCACGGGCGGAACGGGAGGAACTGGCGGCACGGGCGGCTCGACCGGCGGTAGCACGGGAAATCAATCCACGACCACGACGATTACCGACGCGGCCGTGCTGGCCGCAGCAGCAGCGGTCGCGGCGGCCAACAGTGCCCTGGCCGATGATGCCGCCGCAGCAGCCGCCGCCGCCACGGCAGCAGCTGCGCTGGCAGCGGCGAATGCGGCCACGCTCGCCGACCAGCAGGCTGCCGCCGCGGCAGCTGCAGCGGCGGCAGCCTTGCTCGCAGCCAATAACGCCACCAGCGACGATGTGCTGGCCGCCAGCACGGCAGCCGCCGTGCCCGGTGCGCAAGCCGCTGCCACGGCTGCCACGACCGACGACAACGCGGCCGCTGCCGCTGCCGCGACCGCCGCCATTTCGCTGGCCGCCACCACGTCGGCACAAAATGCCGATGCGGCTGCCGTCACGGCCGCCGCCAACGCCGCCGCCGCGCACGCCGCTGCCGATGCGGCACAAACGCAAGCGGACCAGACCAACGCCCCCGCATTGCAAGTCATCGCCGATGCGGCCGATGTCGTCTCCGCCGCCGCCAACACCCAGGCGGCGCTAACCGATGCGGCGGCGCTGGGCGTCATCTCGGCCAATGATGCCGCCGCCGCTGCCGCCGCCACGGCGCTGGCCAATGCCACGGACGCCGCCGCGCTGGATCTGGCGGCAACGGCCGCCGCCAACGCCGCCGTCACGGCCGGCATACAGGCCAGCCTGACGGACGCCGCCGCCCTGACAGTCATCTCCGATGCCGATGCGGCCACCGCCGCCGCGGCCGCCAGCGTGGCCGCCGCCACCGATGCCGTCGCCCTGACCGCCGCCTCGAATGCGGCCGCTACCGCGGCAGCGAATGCGGCCGCCAACGCCAATGCCAGCGACGCCGCGGCACTGGGCATCGCCGCCACGGCTGCAGTGAGTGCCGCCGCCGCGGCCAGCACGCAAGCAGGACTCACCGACGCCGTGACGCTGACCATGGCAGCGGACGCCGCCGCCGGCGCAGCCGCCTGGGATGCCTCGATCGCCAACGCCACCGATGCCGTGGCCCTGCAGGCCGCCGCCGATGCGGCGGCCACGAACGCCGCAAATGCGCAGACACAAGCGAACATGACGGACGCGCCCACCCTGGGGCTGATCGCCGATGCCGCCACCCTGGCGTCGGATGCGGCGCAGGCGCAGGCCGACCTGACCGACGCGGCAGCGCTGGCCCTGATTTCCAGCGCCGACGCCGCCGCAGCGGCGACAGCAGCCACCCTGGCCGGCAACACGGATGCCGCCGCGCTCGACATCGCTGCCGCCGCTGCCGCCACTGCCGCCGCCAACGCCGTGGTGACAGCCAACCTGAGCGACGCAGCCGCCTTGCAGATCACGGCCGATGCCGCCGCCAACACCTCGACCGCCGCCGCCGCGCAAGCGGCGCTGACCGATGCGGCCGCGCTGCAAATCGTCTCCGACAATGACGCCGCCGCCGCGCTGGCAGCGCAAACCACCGCCGACCAGACGGACGCTGCCGCCCTGGCCGCTGCCGACGCGGCGGCGGCCAGCGATGCCGCGAATGCCCAGGCCGTGGCCGATCAGACCGATGTAGTTGCTCTGCAGCAAGCTGCCGACCAGGCCGATGCGGATGCGGCGGCCGCCCATTCGCAAGCGAGCCTGCTGGACGTCAACGTCGCCCTGAATGCCTTCAACCTGGCCAACCTCGCCGCCCTGGCCGCCAACGTCACGGCCGGGCAGACCAGCGTCGTCGACCTGACGGCCACCGTCAACGCCTTGCAGCTCGATTCCGACAATGCCGACATCACTGCCAACCTGACGGATGCCCTCTTCCTCGCCGGCATCTCCGCCGCCGATGCGCTGGCGGCCGCGACTGCGCTGACCACTGCCAACCTGACCGACGCCGTGGCGCTCGCCAACACCGCCGCCGCGGCCGTTACGGCGGCGGAAACGGCTGCCCTGCTTGGCGGGATCGACATCTCGGCCGTCAGCGCCGCGGCGGCGGCGCAAGCTGCCGCCACGGCAGCAGCGGCCACCGCCGCGCTGACCGATGCCGGTGCGCTGGGCCTTGTCTCCACCGCCGATGCCGCCGCCGAACTTGCCGCCCAGGCCGCCGTCAGCACACTGACGGCCGCCAATACGCTGGCGCAAAACGCCCTGACCGCGGCACAGCTCGTGGCCGGCCAGACCGATGCCGCGGCCCTGGCCGTGGCGTCGTCGACCGCCGATGCCGCCGCCGCCGCAGCCGTCACGACGGCGGGCCAGACGGACGCCATCGCGCTGAGCCTCATTTCCAACGCCGATGGCCTGGCTGCCGCCTCGGCCGCCAGCCTGGCGGCGCTGACGGATGCCACGGCGCTGGGCGTGATCTCGACCGCCGATGCCACCTTGGCCGCCACCCTGCTGACAACGGCCAACTTGACGGACGCTGCCGCCCTGGGCCTGGCCGCCGCCGCGGCGGCCGCCGCCGCCAATACGGCGACGAATGTTGCCAACCTGACCGATGCGGTGGCACTGGGCACGCTCTCGGCCGCCGCCACCACGGCCGCCAATACGGCCGCCGCCACCGCCTCGTTGACGGACGCCACGGCCCTGGGCCTCGTCGCCACGGCCGATGCGGCGCTCGCCGCCACGGCGCAAACGACGGCCAACCTCACCGATGCCGTGGCGCTGGGCCTCGTCTCGACGGCCGCCAACACGGCCGCCAGCCTGGCCGCCACGACAGCCAACCTGACGGACGCCGTTGCCCTGGGCACCGTCTCGGCGGCCGCCACGGCTGCCGCCAACACGGCTGCCGCCACCGCCGCGCTGACCGATGCCGTGGCCCTGGGACTGACGGCCACCGTCGATGCGGCCGCCGCCACCGCCGCGCAAACAACGGCCAACCTGACGGACGCCGTCGCCCTGGGCCTGGTGGCGACCGTGAATGCCACGGCCGCCGCCACCGCCGCCACCGTCGCCGGCCTGACCGACGCCGTCGTGCTGGGCACCCAGCATACGCTCGACGTCACGGCCGCCACCGTGGCCGCCACCAAGGCGGCGCTGACGGACGCGGCCGCGCTGACCACCATCGCCAACAACGATGCCGCGAGCGCCGCTGCGGCTGCCGCCTATTCGGCCGCCCATCCACTCGACCTGGTGGCCGCGCTGGCCGCCACCGTGGCCGCCACCACGGCCGGCCTGTCGCACACGGCGGCGCTGGCGGCGCAAGCCGACGATGCGGCTGCCGCCTCGACGGCCGCCACGGCTGCCGCCTCGCTGGTCGCGCTGAACAATGCGATTGCCGCCGACAATGCCGCCACCGCCGCCGCCACGCTGGCCCTGACCTCGCAGGCTGCCGCCACGGCGGCGCAGCTGGACGACACTCTCGCGGCGACCGCCGCTGGCGTGGCCGCCACCTCGCTGGCAGCGGCACAGGCAGCGCAAGCGGCCGATGCCGCCGCCGCCGCGACGGCAGCGACGGCAGCCAATGCCCTGGCCGCCTTGAATGCGGCCCTGGCCGCCGACGCGAATGCGGCAGCTACCGCAGCGGCTGCCGTCACGGCCAATGCAGCCACGGCCGCCGCCGTCGCCGACGATCTGGCCGCCGCCACGGCCGCTACCGTCGCCAATGCCTCGCAAGCGGCCGCGCAAGCGGCCCAGCTGGCCGACAATGCGGCCGCCAGCGCCGCCACCATCGCAGCCAATGCATTGGCCGCGCTGAACCAGGCGCTGGCCGACGATGCGGCCGCCGCAGCCGCCGTCCTCAACTCCACCAACGCCACGGCAGCCGCTGCGGCCGCTACCGCCGCCGATACGGCTGCCGCCGCTGCCGCCGCCGTCGCCGCCATCTCGGCCGCCGCCACGCAGCATGCGCAGGCGGACGATGCCGCAGCAGCGGCAGCCGCCCTCACGGCGGCCATCTCGCTGGCCGCCACGCAAGCCGCGCAGGCGGCCGACCTGGCCGTCGGCACGACGGCGGCGGCGGCAGCCGCCGCGCTGGCCGCCCTGAACCAGGCCCTGAACGACGACAACGTCGCCGCAGCAGCGGCCACGGCGGCCAACAATGCGCAAGCGGCCCTGAATGCGGCCACGACGGCGCTCAATGCGGCAATCCTGGCTGCCAGCAACTCGCTCGCAGCCACCAATGCCGCCGTGGGTGCCGACGCCACGGCGGCAAGCACGGCAGCCGCCGCCGCGGCTGCGCAGATCATTGCCGACGCCGCGCTGCAGGCCGACGCCGGCCTGGCAGCCCTCGCCACGGCGGCCAACAATGCACTGGCCGCGGCCAGCGCCGCGCTGGCCGCCGACGATGCGGCCGCCAGTGCCGCGCACACGGCAGCCCTGTCGGCAGCCGCCACGCTGGCGGCGCAACTGGCCGACACGGCCGCCCTCAATGCCCATGCGGCGCTCAACGCGGCCATCGCCAACCTGAACGCGGCGGTAACGGCCGATACCAATGCTCTGGACGCCGACAATGACAAGACGCTCAAGCTGAACCTGCTCATTTCCGCGCAAAATGCGTCCGATTCGGCAGCCCAGGCCGACGCGAATGCGGCAGCCGCCCATGCGGCGCTGGCGTCAGCCCAGGCCGACGATGCGGCGGCCGTCACGGCTGCCAACAATGCGGCAGCCGCGCATGCGGCGGCCGTCGCAGCGCAGAACGCCGATGCAGCCGCAGCAACGGCGGCGGCACAGGCAGCCATCTCGCTGGCCGCCACGCTCAATGCCCAGGCGGACGACGCCACGGCGGCAGCGGCCGCCACGGCCGCCGCGAATGCGCAGCTGGCGCTGAACGCGGCCCTCGCCGCCGACGCCAACGTCGCCGCCACCGCCGCCGCGGCAGCCGCTGCCCAGCTGGCGGCGCAAAACGCGCACGACGCCGATGCCGCCGCCGCGGCAGCGGCCGTCGCGGCCGCCATTACCCTGGCAGCCACGCAGGCAGCCCAGGCCGACGATGCGGCAGCCGCCCTGGCCGCGGCCAACGCCGCCAACGCCCAGGCAGCGCACAACGCCGCCGTCGCCGACGACCAGGCCGCAGCGGACGCCGCAGCCGCCGCCTCCCTCGCACAAGCGGCAGCGACGGCAGCAGCAGCCGCCGATGTCGCCGCCGCCGCCAGCGCCGCGGCGGCAGCATCGGCACTGCTCGCCGCCCAGGCAGCACAAGCCGACGACACGGCCGCCAACCAGGCTGCGGCAAATGCCGCCGCCGCCACCGCCGCGCACACGGCAGCCATCGCCGCCGATGCCCTCGCCGTCAGCACGGCGGCAACGGCAGCCACCGCTCTGGCCGCCGCCACCGCGGCGCAGAACGACGATGACGCCGCGGCGGCGGCCGCCGCCCAGGCCGCCATTTCGCTGGCCATCACGCAACAGGCACAGGCCGACGATGCGGCAGCGGCAGCGGCCACCGTCAACGCGAACAATGCGGCCGCAGCCGCGCTGGCCGCCCATGCCGCCGATGCGGCCGCGCCGCTGGCCCAGGCCCAGGCAGCCGCCTCGCTGCTGGCCTTCCAGGCGGCGCAAGCGGACGATGCCGCCGCCGCCAACGCAGCGGCAGCAGCGGCCCAGGCACATGCCAATGCCAACGCGGCCTACGCGGACGATGCGGCGGCGGCCCAGGCCAACGCCAACGCGCAGGCAGCCGATGCGGCCCTGGTGCAAGCGAACGCCCTGGCCGCGCAAACGGACGCCAACGCCCTGGGAGTGATATCGGCGGCGGATGCCGCCCACGCCGCCGCCGTGCAAGCGCTGGCCGACCAGACCGATGCCGTGGCGCTCACCCAAGCCGCCGATGCGGCTGCGGCAGCCGCCCTGGCCGCGGCGCAGACGGCCAACCTGACGGATGCCGCCGCCCTGCACCTGGCAGCGGATGCGGCAGCGGCAGCGGCCCTGCAGGCGCAGGCGCAGGCGGACCTGACGGACGCAAACTCGCTGACGGTGTCGGCAAATGCCGCAGCCGCAGCGGCAGCGGCAGCCCAGGCCCACGCCGACCTGACGGATGCGAGCCAGCTGTTCGTGCTGAGCCAGAACGCCCTGCACAACCCGCTGACGGTGAGCGACTTCAGCACCGGCCTGCCAGCCGCCGGCGGCGACGTGATCGACATGTCGGCCATCGCCCACCTGACGGCAGCGGTGGCGGTGGGCGTCAACCTGAGCACGGACTTTGGCAACGACAACCTGTTCATCTTCGACAGCACGGCCGTGTCGATCCACGATGCCGCCGGCGCCATTGCGGCCGACAACAGCGTCCTGTCGGGCCAGGGCTACATCGTCATCGCCGATGCGCAAAACAGCGGCGCCGTCACGGTCTATCACTCGAGTGACCTGAGCAACGCCAACGCCATCGACACGGCGCTGGTGCTGCTGAGCGGCGTGAACATCACGCAGCTGACGGCGGCGAACTTCCATGTCTGAGGCCATGCTCATGGAAACGTAGCCACAACGGCCGCAGGGGCGCGTACGCAGTCGCGCCGCGCTCCTGCGGTCCTGGTGATCCTCGTTGCAACCCTGCAGGCCGCAAGGCCGGAAAAACACGGGATGAGATTACGCAGTTTGCCAGCACTACCCTGCCGCCGGCGCCCCTGGCCCGGCATCCTGCCCTGCATCGCGGCTGTACTGGCAGCCGTCGCCATGGCCAGCGTCACCCCTTTCGCCGGCGCCCAGGGCGCCACCGCCTGGAACTTCGACCAGGTCTTGCAGCAGGCGCTGCAAAGCCATCCCGCCGTGCAGGGCAGGCGCTCGGCGCAGGCAGCCGCGCGGGCCGACCTCGATGGCGCGCAATGGCAGCGCTTTCCCAGCCTGTCGGCGGAAGTCCCCACCGGTTCGCAGGAAACGGGCGGCGTGGTGCGCATCGAGCAACCGCTGTGGAGCGGCGGGCGCATCGACGCCGGCATCGATGCCGCCAGCAGCCGGGTCGACGCGGCCGGCGCCGCCATCGAGGAAGAACGCCTGACCCTGTCCCTGCGCGTGATCGCCGCCTATACCGAGGCGTTGCGCCAGACGGCGCGCGTGCGTTCAGCCGAGGCGGGGCTGGCCGAGCACCAGCGCCTGCTGGACATGATCAAGCGCCGCGTGGTGCAGTCGGTCAGCTCGCAGACGGACCAGCGCCTGGCCGAGTCGCGCGCCTACCAGGCGGCCAACGACGTGTCGAATGCGCGCCAGGCGCTGGAAAACGCGCTGGCGCAGCTGTCGCAGCTGGCGGGCAAGCCCGTGCGCCTCGTCAGCACCACCGGCATCGGCGTGGGCGAACCGCTGCCCGACGCCAGCCTGGAGCGGGTCATGCGCCAGGCCATCGACTATTCCCCCACCCTGCACCGCCTCGATTTCGAGGCGCAGGCAGCCGATTCCGAAATCACCATGCAGCGCTCGGCCTACATGCCGAAAGTCGTGCTGCGCATGGAAAAGCCGACGGGCGGCATCAATGCCGACAACCGCACGCGCGCCATGCTGGTGCTGCAGGCGCAGCCGGGCGCCGGCCTGTCGGCCAAGGCGGGCGTGGATGCGGCCGTGGCCCGCCGCGAAGGCGCGCGCGCCGCGCACGACGTGGCCGAACGCGAGGTGCGCGAGCGTTTCACGCTGGACTGGAACGAGGCCGAGGCGAGCCGCCAGCGCCTGGGCAACGCGGGCGAGGCCAGCACCACCTCGACGCAGGTATTCGAATCGTATGCGCGCCAGTACGTGATCGGCCGCAAGAGCTGGAACGACGTGCTCAACGCCGTGCGCGAAGCGACCCAGGCGCAGTTTTCGCTGGAAGACACGCGCGCGCAGGCGATCGCCGCCAGCCTGCGCCTGGCCGCGCAAACGGGCACCCTGGCCGGGCGCACGGCGCCAGCCGCGTCGGTGCGCGCCAATTGACCCCACAGAACACGAACAGGAGACAGCGTGGATACCTCCATCAAACATGGCTTGCTGACACTCATCGAGCGGGCCGCCCGCCTGACGGGACAGCACGTACCCGCCGCCCGCCTGGCCGACCTGCAGCGCCAGCTCGATGACGTCGACGACAACGGCGCCCCCGGCGTTGTGTTGACCACCATCTGGCAGGTGGCCGGGCTGGAAGGCGCGGCGTGCGCGCTGCACGAGCCGACGCCGGGCGAGCTGCCGTTCGCCGTCTACAGCGCCAGCACGGGCTGGGGCTTGCTGCAGTCGCGCGGCGCCGACGGCGCCTGGCGCGGCGAAGGCATCGACGGGCGCGCCTTGCAACTGGCCTCGCTGGCCGGCCTGGCTTGCGTGGGGCTGCCGCGCCGCAGCGAAAAAAGCGGCGCCCGCCCCGGCGCCCTGGCCCTGGTGCGCAACGCCCTGTGGCTGAAGAAAAGCGTGTTTGTCGACGCCGTGCTGGCCACGGCGCTGGTGACCCTGCTCACCATGGCCACCTCGCTGTTTTCCATGCAGGTGTACGACCGCGTGATCCCGAACCAGAGCTTCAGCACCCTGTGGGTACTGGTGGTGGGCGTGGCCCTGTCGATCGGCCTGGAATTCATCCTCAAGCAGGTGCGCAGCCGCATCGTCGACCACTCGTGCAATGACGTCGACCATGAACTGTCCGAGTGGTTTTTCCAGCGCATGCTGGGCATCCGCATGGAGGCGCGCCCCGCGTCCGTCGGTACCCTGGCGGCGCAGGTGAAAGGCTTTGAGATGGTGCGCGGCGTGCTCACGTCGACATCGCTGTTCGTGCTGACGGACGTGCCCTTCGCCGTGATTTTTCTCGCCATGATCACCATCATCGGCGGCTGGCTGGTGGTGGTGCCGCTGGTGGCCCTGCCGCTGGCCCTCGCGTGCGGGCTGATGTTCCAGCGCGCCATCGAAAGCCATACGCGCAAGAACCTCAACGCCAGCAACCGCAAGGCCGGCTTGCTGGTGGAAGCCGTCGACGGCGTCGAAACGCTCAAGGGCAGCAGCGCCGAATGGATGATGCAGGCGCGCTGGGCCGAACTGGTGGCCGAGAGCAGCCACGCGGAGCAGAATATCCGCGACTATGCGGCCCTGTCGCAAAACATCACGGCCGCCTTCCAGCAACTGACCAATGTAGCGCTGATCTCCATGGGCGCCTGGTTCGTGGCCGAAAACCAGATGACCATGGGCGCCCTGATGGCCTGCACCATCATCAGCAACCGCGCCCTGATGCCCATCGTGCAGCTGCCCGCCGTGATGGTGCAATGGGCGCATGCGCGCGCTTCGATCGACGGCCTGGAACAGGTCATCAGCCTGCCCAACGAAGCGGACAACGCGCAGTTCGCGCTGACGCCGCGCAGCCTCGACACGGGCTTGCGCTTCGAACGCATCCGCTTTACATATGGCGGCGCGCAAAAGGTGGCGCTGGAAGTGGAAAACCTCGCCATCCGCCCCGGCGAGCGCGTCGGCCTGGTGGGCGCCATCGGCTCGGGCAAGAGCACCCTGCTGAAACTGGCCTCGGGTCTGTACCTGCCGGCCGAGGGGAAAGCCTACCTGGGCGACGTCGACATGGCCCTGCTGGCGCCGGCCGTGGTACGCGAAATGGTCGGCTACCTGCCGCAGGAAACGCGGCTGTTCAGCGGCACCCTGCGCGACAACCTGTTATTGGGACTGGCCGACCCGGGCGAGGAAGCCATCCTGGCCGCCGCCAAACGCACGGGCTTGATCGAGCTGATACTGGGCCAGCCACGGGGACTGGCGCTGGGCATCACCGAAGGCGGACGGGGCGTGTCGGGCGGCCAGCGCCAGTTGATCGCCGTCACGCGCCTGCTGCTGGCCAAGCCGCGCATCTGGCTGCTCGACGAGCCGACGGGCGCCATGGATGCAAAGACGGAAGCGCGCATCGTCGGGCTATTGGGCGAACTGGCAGCCGAAGGCGTGACCATGGTCGCCACCACGCACAAGAACGCCCTCCTGCCCCTGCTCGACCGCCTGGTGGTGCTGCAGGCGGGACGGGTGCTGCTGGACGGCCCGCGCGATGCCGTACTGGCCAAGCTGTCGGGCAAACCGCAAGCCGTTCCCGCTTCCGCTCCCGCGCCGGTGGTCCAGGCTGCGGCAGCGCAAGGAGCCGTCGCATGAAACTGGCCAAGGTCGAAACGAGGGAAGAAGCGAAACGGGGCCGGGTGCTGATCTGGAGCTGCACGGCGGCGCTGGCGGGTGTCATCGCCTGGGCTTCGTGGGCGGAGCTGGACCAGGTCACGCGCGCCAACGGCCAGGTGATCGCCAGCTCGCGCAACCAGATCATCCAGGTGGCCGATGGCGGCGTGCTGGCCGAGTTGCGCGTGCATGAAGGCAGCATCGTGAAAAAGGGCGAATTGCTGGCTCGTTTCGACCGCACGCGGGCCGAGACGAGCTACCTGGAAAGCACGGCCAAGGCAGCGGGGCTGAAGGCGGCCGTGGCGCGCCTGCAGGCGGAAGTGTTTGGCGGCGCGCCGAAGTTCCCGCCCGAACTGCAGGCGTTTCCGGAATTTCGCGCCAACCAGCTGGCCCTGTTCAGCAAGCGCCAGGGCGCCGTGCAGGCGGAAGTGAGTTCGCTGGAAAGCGCCATGAAACTGATCAAGGAAGAGCTGGAAATGAATCTGCCGCTGCTGGAAACGGGAGACGTCAGCCGCGCCGAAGTGCTGAAACTGCGGCGGCAGGTGGTCGACATCCAGGCGCAGATCACCAACCGGCGCAACAAGTACCTGCAAGACAGCCAGACGGACCTGGTGAAAGCCCAGGAAGACCTGGCCGGCGTGCTGCAGACCGTGACCCAGCGCAAGGAGCAGCTGGGTTCGACGGACATTTACGCGCCCACCGACGGCATCGTGCGCAACGTGCGCCTCACCACACTGGGCGGCGTGGCCAAGCCGGGCGAGGAAATCCTGCAGATCGTGCCCACGGACGATGACCTGATCATCGAAGCGAAGGTCAAACCGGCCGACATCGCCTTCATCAAGCCCGGCCTGCCCACGGCTGTGAAACTGGACGCCTATGACTACGGCATCTACGGCCGCCTGCGCGGCACCGTCAGCTACATCAGCGCGGACACCTTAAGCGAAGACAACAAGGGCAACGAGCAGCCGTACTACCGCGTGCAGATCAAGACCAGCGGGCGCAACCTGATGGGCAAGAATGGCGAGCCTATCCTGATCCAGCCCGGCATGACGGCCACCGTGGAAATCAACACGGGCCGCAAGACGGTGTTGCGCTACCTGACGAAACCGATCACCAAGACATTCTCGGAGTCGATGGGAGAGCGGTGACGCAGCGGGCTGCGTCACCGGCAGGCTTCAAACGGCCGGCTTCAATTGACCGATGACGCTGGCCACCTTGGCCGTAATCATGTCGACCGCGGGGCCATTGGCGCCATGCGGCAAAATGACGTCGGCATTGCGCTTGGTCGGTTCGATGAATTGCTTGTGCATCGGGCGCACGGTTTCCAGGTATTGCTCGATGACGCTTTCCACCGAACGGCCACGTTCCGTGATATCGCGTTGCATGCGGCGGATGAAGCGCACGTCGGAGGCCGTGTCGACAAATATCTTCAGCGACATCATGTCGCGCAAGTCTTCGTCATACAGGGCAAACAGGCCTTCGATGACGATCACCGGCGCCGGCTTGACCAAGATGGTCCTGTCTGAGCGGTTGTGCAGCGTGAAGTCGTACTCGGGCATCTCGATCGATTCGCCATTGCGCAAGGCCTGGATGTGCTGCACCAGCAATGGCCACTCGAACGCCTGCGGATGGTCGTAATTCTGCTGCCGACGCACTTCAGGGGAGAGGTGGGTTTGGTCGCAGTAGTAATCGTCCTGCATCACGACCGAGACCATGTCGGCGCCGAACGACGCCAGCACTTGTTGGGATACGGTGGACTTGCCACTGCCGCTTCCGCCAGCGACACCAATAACAAACGGTTGGAAGGAAATAGTATTCATGCCGAATGATACCGGAAACATGAGCGGTCCGACAGGGAGCGGCTGCAACGCCGGGCCTGTCACGCGCCATGCATCAGTCGCGCATACAGCTCGGCCACCCGCTCTGCCGTGATGCCGTCGCGCTGTTCCACGGCCAGCGGGTGATCCGTCGGTTCCAGCTCGATGGCCGGACGCAGGCCATCGTCGCGCAGGTGCACGCGGGTTTTCAGGTTCAGGGTGTCCGGATACACGGGAAGCTGCGTGCTGAGCCAGCCGAAGAAAGGGCCGATGTGCGCCCGTTTGGCATCGTTGAAGCAGGCGTCCCAGGCATCGAAGCTGTCGCCGCTCAGCGACACCCACACGCCCCAGCTGAACGGCTCATCCGCGCCGTGCACGGGGATGTCGATGGTGGCGCGCACGAAGCAGTGCGCTTCGTCGACGATGCAGGCGTCGCTGTCGAGCTGGCAGCGTGCTTCGCGTTCGGCGGGCGCCATCTGCTCGTACAGCCACGGCGCATCGGCGCCGAAGCTGGGCATGCCCGTGTGGGTCTCGCCGCAGGAGCGGCACTGGAAGGAAAAAGTCATATGGGAAGGCTGCTTATTCGAATTGTTTGCGGTATTGCATGCAAAAAGTTACTTGGGGAAACTGTGCGCTTGGCATTCGGGCAAGATGATATTCTAAACAAGCCCAAGATGCACAGACGGGACGCATCGCGCCACGGGCATTGCATGCCTGGCCTCTTTCAGTATCGATGGACCATTTACCTGGAATGAACAATGAACGAAGAAAAATTTTGGCAGCTGATAGAGAAAATCGACCGTGAAGCCCTGCAAGACGGCGACGCCGATGCCGCGGTGGAACCATTGACGGAAGCCCTCGCCGAGTTGCCGGTCAAGGACATCAAGGGCTTCGAAGAGTGCCTGGCGCAGGCACTGTACCAGCTCGATGGCAAGGTGTTTGCGGAGCAGGCCGGTGATTCAGGGAAGTCGGATGACAGTTTCCTGTATGCGCGCTGTTTCGTCGTCGGCTCGGGCAAGGCCACGTACGACAGCGTTCTGGCCAACCCCACACTGATGCCCGATCAAACGGACGAGTGGCTGGAGGAACTGTTGAGCGTCGCTCCCGAGGCCTGGTCCGAGAAGACAGGGCGTGACACCGATGACTGGGATTTTACCGCCAGCGTCGACTATGAAACCGGAAGCAATTCCGCCGCCTGGCCTGGTTAGGGCGGCAATGGACGCCATCGCCGCAAGCAGGGCGCATATCCAGCTGGCCGAAGGCGATGCCGGGCACTGGGACACGCACATGGCGGCAGCTGAAGCCGTGTTGCGCAGCGCCTTGCAAGCGGCCCGGCAAGACACGGCCCTGATCACTTGCCTGGGCGCCGTGCTGTGCGACCAGGGCAAGTACAGGGACGCCGTCAACGTACTGGAAACAGCGCTCAAGCTGGGCTCGACGGACAGCCATACCCATTACAACCTGGGGGTGGCCTTGGCGGGACTGGCAAAGCCGCGCAAGGCCATCGCGCAATTTGGCAAGGCGCAGGGTCTTGCCGCTTCCAGCCTGACCTGGACCGCCTATTTCGACCCGCAGGCCCAATAGGCGTGCCCTGAAAACTATTCGAACTGCTTGCGGAACGCCTCGAACTGCGCCGCCAGGCCATCGAAGTCGCTGCGCAATTGCAGCACTTCCTGTTCCAGCTGGGCGACCCTGCTGCCCTGCTGCGGCGCGCTGACGGCGCCAGCAAAACCGGCCGCCGTCTCGATCTGCGCCAGCGCCTCTTCGCCGCCCAGCAGATGGCCGTAGCGCGGCTCCTTGGCGCCGGGAGCGACGGCCAGCTTGGCCACCAGCGGCGGGTATTTGTCGATCAAGAATTGCAGACCGGCTTCCACTTCCGCCACGGACTTGAATTCATGCACCCTGCCGCTGCGGCTGCGGATCTCGCCCGCCGTCTGCAAGCCGCGCAGCATCAGGATCGTCAGGATGGCCAGCTTGTCCTGTTCCAGCGACCACTTGATGCGCATGCGGTGTTCGTACTTGGCGACACGCGCACCCGCCTGCGTGATGCCGTTGACGAATTTGCGCTGCATCAAACGCTGCAGCACGTCGTAGACGGTTTCTTCGGACAGGGCCATGACGGGGTCGCGGCTCGATAGCTGGTTGCAGCCGTTAGTCAGCGCGTTCAGCGACAGCGGATAGCTGTCCGGCGTCAGCGCTTCCTTTTCGGCCAGCACGGCCAGCACGCGGATCTCGAAGGGGTCGAGCAGATTCGGATTGTCACTGCTTTTCTCTGCTGCGTTTGCGTCTGTAGTCATGCCTGTATCCTTAATCAACCAGCTTGTTCATTTGCTCGGAATCAAATTTATCACACTCGGGCACGCCCTGGCAGCAGATGCCCGCCGCCTTCAGGGTGGCGAGGATGGTCTCGATGCGCTGTTCCTGCGCCACGGCGTGCGTGATCAAGCCTTGCAGGGCTTTCGACAGGGGATCGTCGCCGTTGGGCGTGACGCCATACGCGGCGAACAAATGGGCCGTGCTGCCCTCGCGCAGGGCGCTGACATCCTTTTGCACGATGTGCGCGGGATTGCCGACGGCCGTGGCGCCGGACGGCACGGGTTTCAGCAGCACGGCGTTCGAGCCCACCTTGGCGTACTCGCCCACCGTGAAGCTGCCCAGCACCTGCGCGCCGGCGCCGACGATGACGCCCCGTTCCAGGGTCGGATGGCGTTTGCTGCCGCTGTGCAGCGAGGTGCCGCCCAAAGTGACTCCCTGGTAGATCGTGCAGTCGTCGCCGACGACGGCCGTCTCGCCGATCACCACGCCGAAACCATGGTCGATGAAGACGCGCCGGCCGATGACGGCGCCCGGATGGATCTCGATGCCCGTGATGATGCGGCCGATATACGAAATGAAGCGCCCTACCCACTTCATGTGCCGCGTCCAGCACCAGTGCGCCCAGCCGTGCATGACGATGGCGTGCAAGCCCGGATAACAGGTCAGCACCTCCCAGCCATTGCGGGCGGCGGGGTCACGTTCAATGATGCTGTTGATATCTTCGCGCAGGTGGTGGAACATAATGACAATGAATAAGGTGGAACGCAAATGGTAGCGTATTCGGCGGGGGAATGCTGGAGGGGAAAGCAAATCGGCCGCCAGCACCAGGGCGGCGGCCGATCATGGAAGCGCTACAAAACGTTCAGGACGTTCTTAAGCTTCCAAAGCAATCCGCTGGCGGCGGGCTTCGTACAGACAGACGCCGGAAGCGACCGACACGTTCAAGCTCTCGACGGAGCCGAACATCGGGATGCTGACGAGGATATCGCAGGTGTCGCGCGTCAAACGGCGCATGCCTTCGCCTTCGGAACCCATGACGAGGGCCGTCGGGCCCGTGAAATCGGCTTCGTACAAGCCTTTTTCGCCGTCGTCCGAGGTACCGATCAGCCAGATGCCGCGTTCCTTGAGTTCACGCATGGTGCGCGCCAGATTCGTCACGGTGATGTACGGGACGGTTTCGGCGGCGCCGCTGGCAACCTTGGCGGCCGTGGCGTTGAGGCCCACGGCACGGTCCTTCGGCACGATGACGGCATGTGCGCCGACACCGTCGGCCACGCGCAGGCAGGCGCCCAGGTTGTGCGGGTCGGTGATGCCGTCGAGAATCAACAGCAGCGGCGGGCCGTCGATGGCGTCCAGCAACTCATCGAGATTGCGCGCCAGCGACAGTTGCGAGGCAAACGCGATCACGCCCTGGTGGCGGCGCGTGCCGACGATCTTGTCCAGACGCGACGAGTCGACAGGCATGACGCGCACGTTGGCAGCCTTGGCTGCGGCGATCATGTCCTTCATGCGGCCGTCGACGCGGCTGGCATCGACAAAAATTTCTTCCACGGACGACGCTTCATGACGCAGACGCGAGGTGACGGCGTGGAAGCCGAAAATCATTTTATTCTTCATTATTTATCGTTTCTTCTTGCTTGTTTTTGATACAGATACAGTTTTTGCTGCTCGTGGTGCCGCCGCAGCGGGTGCCGCGGCTGGTTTCTTGCTGCGTTTCGGCGCGGCGGCCTTGGGCGCTGCCGCCTTCGGGGCTTCCTTCAGCGCGGCCTTGGCTGCAGGCTTGGCTTGCGCCTTGGCGCCGTTGGCACGGCCGCCGGAACCATTGCCGGGTTTGCCACCGTTGTTGACGCTGGTTTTGATCTCATGACGCTGCTCGGTCGCTGGACCGGGCTTGACCATCGATTTCTTTTCGCCCTTGCGCTTACCGCTGCCGTTCGGCTTGGCTGGCGCTTCTTCGCCCGCCAGTTCCGCATCGGTGACCAGGCGCAGGTCGATCTTGCGCGTTTCCAGGTCGACACGCGCCACTTGCACCGTCAAACGGTCGGTCAATTGATAACGCTTGCCCGTGCGCTCGCCACGCAATTCATGGCGCGCGTCGTCGTACTGGAAGTAATCGGTGCCCAGCTCGGTGACGTGCACCAGGCCTTCGACAAACAGGGTATCCAATTGCACGAAGACGCCGAACGTCGTCACGCCCGTGATGGTGCCGGTGAACTCTTCGCCCAGCTTGTCCTGCATGAAGTAGCACTTCAGCCAGGCTTCCACGTCGCGCGACGCTTCGTCGGCGCGGCGCTCGTTGGCCGAGCAATGCACGCCCAGCGCGTCCCAGATCGTCAAATCCGTCTTCTTCGGCTTGCCGTCGGCCTTGTCCTTCGCCTGCTGCTTGCGCGTGGCGTTCGACACGTTCGTGTTCAGCACGGTCTTTTCGGACAGCTTCGGCTCGTATTTCTTGCCTTGCAGAATGGCCTTGATGGCGCGGTGCGTCAGCAGATCGGGATAGCGGCGGATCGGGCTGGTGAAGTGGGCATACGCCTCGTAGGCCAGGCCGAAGTGGCCGATATTGTCCGGGCTGTAGACGGCTTGCTGCATCGAGCGCAGCAGCATCGTTTGCAGCAGGGCAGCGTCGGGACGCGCCTTGATCTGCTGCATCAGGGTCTGGTAATCGGATGCCGATGGCGTGTCGCCGCCCGTCAGGTTCAGGCCCACCTGCTTGAGGAAGGTGCGCACTTGCGTGAGCTTTTCCTTGGTCGGGCTGGCATGGATGCGGTAGGTGCCGGGATGCTTGTTGCGCAGCAACAAATCGGCCGCGCAGACGTTGGCCGCGAGCATGCACTCTTCGATGATCTTGTGCGCTTCGTTGCGCGTGCGGGGGATGATCTTTTCGATCTTGCCCGCGCTATTGCAGACGATATACGTTTCCGTCGTCTCGAAATCGATGGCGCCCCGCTCCGTGCGTGCTTTCAGCAAGGCGCGGTAGACGGCTTCCAGGTTCTGCAGGTGCGGCAGGATGTCCGCGCGGCGTGCCGCTTCGGGTCCCTTGGTGTTGCCCAGCACGGCAGCGACTTCGTCGTAGGTCAGGCGCGCGGCCGAATGGATGACGGCCGGGTAGAACTGGTAAGCCTTCAGCTCGCCCTTGTCGCTGACGACGGCGTCGCAGACGAGGGTCAGGCGGTCGACGGCCGGGTTCAGCGAGCACAGGCCATTCGACAGCTTTTCCGGCAGCATCGGGATTACGCGGCGCGGGAAGTAGACGGACGTGCTGCGCTCCAACGCATCGATATCGAGCGCGTCGTTCGGTTTCACGTAATGGCTGACGTCGGCAATCGCCACGATCAGGCGGAAGCAGTTGGCGCGGCCGATCTTGACGGGTTCGCAATACACGGCATCGTCGAAATCGCGCGCGTCTTCGCCATCGATGGTTACCAAAGGCACGTCGCGCAGGTCGACACGGTCTTTCAGGTCGGCGGCGCGCACTTCGAAGGGCAGCTTTTCAGCTTGCTTCAAGGCGGCGGCGGAAAAGACGTGCGGCACGTTGAATTTACGTACGGCAATCTCGATTTCCATGCCGGGATCGTCGAGCGCACCGAGCACTTCGACGATCTTGCCGACCGGCTGCTTGAAGCGCATCGGTTGCTCCGTCAGCTCGACGCTGACGATCTGGCCGGCCTTCGCCTTGCCCACCGAACCGGTGACCAAAATGTCCTGGCCGATGCGCTGGTCTTCCGGCGCCACGACCCAGGTACCGTTTTCCTGGATCAGGCGGCCGATGACGTGGGTATTGGCGCGGTAGGTGACTTCGACGATCGTGCCTTCCGGACGGCCGCGGCGGTCCGTGCCGACGATGCGGGCCATGACCTTGTCGCCATGCAGTACTTTCTGCATTTCTTTCTCAGGCAGGAACAGGTCGGCGCTGGCGTCGTCGGGAATGACAAAGCCGAAGCCGTCGCGGTGGCTGGTGACGCGACCGGCGACAAGCGCGCTCTGGTCGGCCAGGCTGAAAACACCGCTGGCGTCAGACTTGAGCTGGCCGTCGCGCTCCATCGCCTTCAGGCGACGGACCAGGACATCCATGGAATCGGCATGCACTTGCAGCGTTTTCCCGAGAGACTGCGGGTCGAGAGGCGCGCTGACGCTGCGGAATATGCCGAGAATGTCCTCCCGGCTGGGGATGGTGTGGGTATTTTGGCTCAAAAGTATTTCTATAGTTGTTATTGACAGTGATCAAACGGAAGACAAAGACCGATGACATCACCGTCAATATTGACACGGTGATGTCCGGTAGTGTACCGGAGGACGCCTTGGTTTGCCTAACGGACAGCGTAGCGGAAACCGAACAAGTGCCCCGCCGATGAAAAAAAGGAGAAAAGCTGCGCAATGCATTTGACTTCGGCAAATATTGCTCTATAATCTCGGTCTCTTGCAGCGACAAACCTTCACGGGGATGCAGTTGCAGGAAAGCGGTACAGGGTTGATGTGCAGTATGGAGCGAAAGCTCATCTGGCGCAAAACTCTTCAAGTCGCTATAATAGCAGAATTGTTGTGAAGTTATTTTTCAACAAGTACTCGAGCAGTAAAAGTAATAAGTCACAGCAGCATCAGTGCCCACGTGGCGGAATTGGTAGACGCGCATGGTTCAGGTCCATGTGCCTTCGGGTGTAGGGGTTCGAGTCCCTTCGTGGGCACCATTACCTAATTCGCAAAAAAGCCGCAAACTTTCACGAGTTTGCGGCTTTTTTCATTTCCGAAACGAAAATCCATTGCCCCTCCCCGCAATCGCCACGCACCTGCCAGGCGATGACATTCACTCCCCGCACTCCAGCGAACGCCATGCGTCATCAAAAACGCTGAAAAAATAGGCAGGTTCAGCCTTTTTTCATAGGGAAAAGCCCTTTTCAGGCGAAAAAACATGTTTCTTGCAGAAAAGTGCAAAATGTTGATTGACCGAATGCGCGCCAGCCCTTATGATTTTGTCCTCGCTGCAGAACATGCAGCGACAAGCAGCAAGCAGTAACAATGCCCACGTGGCGGAATTGGTAGACGCGCATGGTTCAGGTCCATGTGCCTTCGGGTGTAGGGGTTCGAGTCCCTTCGTGGGCACCACCAGCAACGAGTCGTTTTCGTTGTAATCCGCAGTACAGTAGTGAGATATAGCAGTAGCAGCATCAGTGCCCACGTGGCGGAATTGGTAGACGCGCATGGTTCAGGTCCATGTGCCTTCGGGTGTAGGGGTTCGAGTCCCTTCGTGGGCACCACCAGCAACGAGTCGTTTTCGTTGTAATCCGCAGTACAGTAGTGAGATATAGCAGTAGCAGCATCAGTGCCCACGTGGCGGAATTGGTAGACGCGCATGGTTCAGGTCCATGTGCCTTCGGGTGTAGGGGTTCGAGTCCCTTCGTGGGCACCATTACCTAATTCGCAAAAAAGCCGCAAACTTTCACGAGTTTGCGGCTTTTTTCATTCCAGAATGATTCCAGAATGCCGCATCCCTGCGGCACCCTCCCCTTATTTGGCCAGCGCCGCCTTCACGGCGTCATGCAGGCTCGTCGTCGGACGGCCAATCAGCGCGCTCAATTGCTTGCCATGGTCTTCCAGGCCGCCCTTGGCCGCGCCCGCATCGGAATCGGCCAGCAGATCGGCAAAGCCTTCCGGCACGCCCACGCCCACCAGCGCCGCCTTGAAGTCCGCCTGCGGCATATCCTTGTACGCGATCGCCTTGCCCGACTGGCGCGCCACTTCGGCCGCATATTCCGCCAGGGTAAAGCCCTGGTCGCCCGCCAGTTCATAGATGGCTTGCGGCTGGGCCGCCGTCAGCACGGCAGCGGCGGCCGCCGCATAGTCGAGACGCGCGGCCGACGAGAAACGCCCGTTTTGCGCCGCGCCCAGCACGACGCCATGCTCGAGCACGGGCGCCAGGTGTTCCGTATGGTTTTCCAGGTACCAGCCGTTGCGCAGGAAAGTGTATGGCAAGCCGGATGCGCGGATGGCCGCTTCCGTGACGACGTGCTCGGCGGCCAGGCCCAGCGGCGACGTGTCGGCGCGCAAGACGCTGGTATAGGCCAGCAAGGCTACGTCGGCGCGCTTGGCCGCATCGATGACGTTCTGGTGCTGCTGCGCGCGCTGACCCACTTCGCTCGACGAGATCAGCAGGATTTTCGTTGCACCCTTGAACGCCGCATCGAGGCTGGCGCCATCGTTGTAATCGGCCTGGCGCACTTGCACGCCCAGCGCGGCCAGGCTGGCGGCCTTGGCCGGGTTGCGCACGGCGGCGATGATGTTGGCTGCAGGGACGGATTTGAGCAGGCTGGCAATGACGTGCTGGCCCAGGTTGCCTGTGGCGCCGGTGATGACGATCATGATTTCTCCTTGGTACGTGGGTGGTAAAACCCTATAATAGGACTATTACTTACTTATTGTAAGTACGTACCTTTTGGTAAGTATAAATAAAATCTCATTAACGAGGCCAACTATCATGTCCACAGACACTCCCGGCGCCAGCCTGCGCGCCGCCCTCGCCCGCCAAAACCAGGGCGCGCACCTGCTGGCGGCGGCCTGCCCGTCGCGCGCCGTGCTCAGCCACCTGACCAGCCGCTGGGCCGTGCTGGTGCTGGTACTGCTGCTGAGCGGCACGCGGCGCTTCAGCGAACTGCGCCGCGAAGTGGGCGGCGTCAGCGAAAAAATGCTGGCGCAAACCCTGGAAGCGCTGGCGGGCGACGGCTTCGTGCTGCGCCAGGCGTACCTGGTGATCCCGCCCAAGGTGGAATACAGCCTCACGCCGCTGGGACGCGAGGCGGCCGAACGCCTGGCCGTGCTGGTCGACTGGATCGAGGATAATTATCCGCGCATCGAACAGGCGCGCGCCGACCTGGCCACGGCGCCTGCCGTGCAAAACGCCGCGTGAACGAGGGCCGTCCGCATTGCTTTTAGTCATCAAGAATTATCGTTTACTCCTACTTGCCTTGATGTAATACTAGGCCCATGAAACGCGTAAGGGCGCGACACCATGAACCAGTTGATTTCTTCCATCACTGACCGGGCCAATGTGCTGCTGGTCAGCAATTCGCCGAACGATGTGCGCGAACTGCTGTATGTGCTGGACCGGCATAACCTGGGTACGGGGCTGGCGGGCGATATCGACGAAGGCGTGGAACTGGCGGCCGGCGGCACGGACCTGATCCTGCTCGACGCGGCCCTGGCGGGCACGAATATCGGCGCCACCTGCATGCGCCTGCGCAATGCGGGCGGGCGCCACGGCGTACCCCTGCTGCTGATGTCGGCCACCCCCAGCGCCGAAGAGCAAGGCCGCAGCGTGGGCGCCGGCGCTTCCGACTACATCAAGATGCCCTTCAATGCGCGCGACGTGGCGGAAAAAATCCTCATGGAACTGGCGCTGCACAAGGCCGAGGCGCCCGCGCCGCGCGCCGCCACGCCGCCGCGCCCCCTGCATCCGCAAACGCTGGAAGTCAATTACCACTCCATCCTGGCCGGTTCGCCCGACGCTGTGCTGCTGTTCGATATCGACAACCGCCTGCTGATCGACGCCAACCACCTGGCCGAAGAATTGTTCGGCATGCCGCTGGCCGAGCTGTTGCAAGGCGGCATGGAGCCGCTGTTCCCCAGGCACCAGGGCGATGGCCGCGCCTCGCCGCAACTACTGGAAGAAAAGATCCGCGATACCTTGCAAGGCAAGATCGTCGTCTTCCGCGCCAGCTGCTGCCACCGCGACAGCCACCCGATCGCCTGCGAAATCCGCCTGATGCGCCTGTCCGTGCCCGGCCGCCAGCTGGTGCATGCGCGCATCATCGACTTGACCGAACGCAACCTCGCCGAAGCGATGCGCTCGGGCCAGAGCGCCCTGCTGGAAATGGTCGCCAAGGGCGCGCCGCTGATCCCCACGCTGAACCACTTGCTGCTGCTGATCGAAGGCCAGTCGCGCGGCGTGCTCTGCTCCATCATGCTGCTCGACGACGACGGCATTCACATGCATAGCGCGGCCGGCCCCAGCCTGCCGGCCGAGTACATGGCCCTGCTCGAAGGCGTGGCCATCGGCCCCGGCGTGGGTTCCTGCGGCACGGCCATGTTCCTGCGCGAACCGGTGGTCGTCACCGACATCATGCGCGATCCGCTGTGGGCGCCCTACCGCGAGCTGGCGGCGCCATTCGGCTTGCGCGCCTGCTGGTCGCGCCCCATCTTCGGCCAGGATGGCACCGTGCTCGGCTCCTTCGCCATGTACTACCGCGAAGTGCGCCAGCCCGACGCGCGCGACCTGGAGCTGATCGACACGGCCACCGACCTGGCCGGCATCGCGATTGGCCGCATGCGCCACGAACGCGAGCTGCAGCGCCACCGCGCCCACCTGGAAGAGCTGGTGGCCGAACGCACGGCTGCCTTGACGCAGGCCAAGGAACACTCGGAGCAGATGAACCTCGAATTGGCCGCCGCGCTGGAAAACCTGTCCATCACGCAAGAAGAACTGGTGCGCCGCGACAAGCTGGCCGCGCTGGGCGCGCTGGTGGCCGGCATCGCACACGAACTCAATACGCCGATCGGCAACGGCCTGGTGGTGGCCACCACCATGGCCGAGCGCACGCGCGAAATCCAGGCCAGCTTCCTCGACGGCTTGCGCCGCTCCGAACTGGGTGCCTACCTGACCCAGGCCAGCGAGGCGGACGCCATCATGCTGCGCAACCTGCAGCGCGCCGCCGACCTCGTGTCGAGCTTCAAGCAGATCGCCGTCGACCGCGCCAGCTCGCAGCGCCGCCACTTCCTGCTGCGCCAGTTCATCGCCGAACTGATGCTGCCCATGTCGACGCCGCTCAAGGCCGCCGGCCTGAGCCTGACGCAGGACGTGCCCGAGGGCCTGGCCATGGACAGCTATCCGGGTCCGCTGGGCCAGGTCCTGAGCAACCTGCTGGAAAACTGCCTGCGCCATGCCTTCGAGGGCCGCAGCGGCGGCACCATCGCCATCACCGCGCGCGGCAGCGACGACGGGCAGACGATCACCCTGTCCATCGCCGACACGGGCGTGGGCATCGCCGCCGATGACCTCGTGCATGTCTACGACCCCTTCTTCACGACCAAGCTCGGTTCCGGCGGGTCGGGCCTGGGCCTGCACGTGGCGCACAACATCGTCACGGGCGTGCTGGGCGGCCATATCCATGTTGCCAGCAGCACCGGCGACGGCAGCGGCACCACGTTCACCCTGCAGCTGCCCGCCGCCGCGCCGCAAGCGCCCGCCCCCTGACGGGCAAGCGCGCTACAATGCCAGCAAGCATTTCTTTCGGAGCACCCATGAAATACCTTATCGCCACTGCCCTGCTGGCAGTTTGCGCTGGCGCAATGGCCGGACCTGCCCCCTGGTACAAATGGCGCAGCAAGATCGACGGCACCCTGTCGTGCGCCCAATCGACCCTGGGATTTGGCTGGGAACTGGCCTCGGGACCGTACAAAGATAGCCGTTGCGAAAAACCGGCGCTTGTTAAATAATGGGGCCATGACCACACGGGGCACCGGCTTGAGAGCAAGCGATGGCAATGCGGCGTCGAAAGAGTATGGAACGATAAGAACGTATCTATTCAAACCGAGGAGACCACATGTTTACGAATCCCGAACAATTCGCAACGGCCACCAAGGCCCTGTTTGAATTCCAGCTGATGACCTTCAACACCCTCACCTCCAAGGCCGTGCAAGGCGTGGAACAGGTCTTGGCGCTGAACATGGCCACCGCCAAGTCCGGCATCGAGGATGGCCTGGCCGCCAGCAAGGAAATCAGTCAGGCCAAGGATCCGAAGGCCGCCATGGCCGCCGCCGCCGCCCAGCTGCAACCGGGCGTGGCCGGCGCGAAAGCGTATAAACAGCAACTCGACGACATCATCAAGGAAATCCACACGGAATTCACGACGGCCGCCGAAGCCCATGTGGCCGAAGCGAAAAGCAATCTGAGCGCCCTGATCTACGACGTGACGAAAAACGTGCCGCCAGGCTCGGAAAACGCCGTCGCCATCGTCAAGGCCGCCATCGACAACGCCTTCCTCGGCTACGAACAAGTGACCAAGGCCACGAAACAGGCCGTGAAAACGGTGGAAGAGCAGATCGCCAAGGCCAGCGCGCAAGTGGCGCAAGCCACGGAAAAAGCGACGGGCGGCGCCACCGCCGCGGCTGAAAAAGCGGCACCTGCCGCCAAGCCGAAGGCTGCCAAGAAGTAATTTGACAAGAAGTCCGTTTGCAGCTATCGGGGCCTGATTCTTCAGGTCCCGATAGGTATGATCCGGTACACGCAGCGCCTCCCCCCCTCCAGCAGATATTCGCTGCGTTCCACCGTGCAATCGTCCCCCAATACCCGCTGAAAGATGGCCAGCTCGGCGCGGCAGAAATTCTGGCACGCCTTGGCGGCCGCACAGATCGGGCAATGGTTTTCCACCAGCAAGACACTGCCATCGTCCTGCGGTTCCGCATGGGCCATGTAACCTTCGCCATCGCGCGCCCGCGCCAGGCTGTCCACCCGTTGCGCCAGATCAAGCCCAGGGTCGACCAGCTTGCCGTAGGCGGCTTCGCTGCTGCGCTCGCGCGCGCCGATCAGTCTATCCAGCCCCTCGTCGCCGAACAGGGTTTTCACTTGCGCGATCAATTCCAGGGTCAGGTCGGCATGGCGGTCGGGAAAGCGCGCGTGGCCCGCTGGCGTCAGCTGCCAGCGCCGCGACGGGCGCCCCACCTTGTCGGCCACGTCCCCGCAAGCCACCAGGCCCTTGTCCTGCGCCGCTTCCAGCTGGCGCCGCGCGCCCATGGAGGTGATATCGAGCAAGGCCGCCAGTTGCTGCGCCGTCTGCGGCCCGCGCATCTTCAGCAAGAACAGCGTCTGCTCGGACGTATTCATGCCACCGCCTCGGCATCGACGGCGCCGGCCAGCTGGCGGCGCCAGGCGGCCATGCGCCACGCGGCCCAGGCGGCAGAACAGGCGCCCGCGACGAGGATCAGCCGCGTATCGATCAGGGTCAGCACGGAGCCGCTGAGGGCGACGACGATGTTGGCGATGCAAAAGGTGGTGGCCAGCAAGCCCATCACGGCGCCCTGCCCGTGCGCGCTGAAGCGCTCGGCGCACCAGCCCTGGATCACCGTGTTGTACAGCGCATTCGGAATGCCGAACAGCACGATGGCGGCGATGCCCACCCAGATATTGCCAAGCGCCAAGATACCCACGGCCAGCGCCACGCCGCACGCATACCAGCTGGCGCGCAGCAGCGGCGCATGGCGGCTGGGACCGCCCGCCAGCAGCGAGGTGATGGTCATCGTGCCGCACAGGCCCACATTCACCCAGGCAATCTCTTGCGCATGGTAATTGGCCGTCTCGACCAGCCACAGCGGATAGAACTCGTAAAAGCTGGCCACGCCGCAAGTCAGCGCCAGTTGCACGATGAACAGGGTGCGCAGCTCGTCATGACGCAGCAAGTTGAGGGAATGGCGGTCGCGCGCCACTTGCCACCACGACGTCGTCAGCAGGGACGGCGTTTCGCGCGGCAAGCCTGCGGCCACCAGCACGGCGACCAGCATCAGGGCGGCGGCGGCGATCCAGAACGGCACCGTCACGCCCCAATGCAGGGTGGCGCCCGCCAGGATGGGCCCCACCAGCCAGCCCAGGTAAAACGCGCCATTCAGCCAGGACATGGCGCGCAGGCGCAGCGGTCCCGTCAGCTGGTCGGCCAGCATGGCGCGCGCCACGGCGCCGTTACCTTCCAGCAAACCGGTGATGAAACGAGCGACGATGAACAGGGGATAGGACTGGATCACCAGCGCCCAGGCCGTGAAGGCGTGGCCGATGGCGGCGCCCACGGCCGTGCGCATCAGCAAGGGACGGCGGCCATAGCGGTCGGACAGCGGCCCAAGCAAGGCCGAGCCGATCAGCAAGCCCAGCGGGTTGATGGTCAGCGCCAGGCCGAACAGCAGTTTCGATGGCAAGCCGAGGAAATTGTTGAAGGCATTCGGCGCCTCGGCCGCGAACAGGGGCGGCAGGATCGGGTACGGCAGGGAGGCGCCGATGGTCGACAGCAGCGCCAGCAAACAGGCGGCGGAAATCAGGATGATGTTTTTCATGCGGGCTCGATGGAGATGGTCTGGCCAGACTACGTGAGCACGCCACATAAGTAAACTAAAATGTTTATTAATTATGCGCATCATTGTCGCCGTGGGGCCAGCCGTGCGCGCCATCGCCTCGGCTATCATTGCCGCATGACTCACGTTGAACAGGGAAAACATGACACTGGCAGAAATTGAACAGCAACACGGCTTCACTTATCCTGCGCTGTACCGGCAGCTGGACCGCGACGGCATGCTGGCCGTGGGCGAATACGGCCCCGACTGGTACAAGCTGGTCTATCCCACTTTGACCGAGCGGCCCACCCTGCTGCTGCATGCGGACGATTTCGAGTTGCTGAGCGTCAAGGCCGCAGCGGCAGCCATGGAAGAACTGGCCGATCCCGACGATTACCGGCAGATCGATCCCGCCTTCCGCTTCATCCCGTTCGCGCAAACGGGCGCGGGCGACCACTACTGCTTTTTCGCGTCCGGCCAGCAAGACGGCGAGATGCCCGTCGTGCTGCTGTGGCATGACCAGGATGAAGCTCAATACCTGGCAAAGAACCTGCAGGATTTCCTGTTTCACATGTTGTTGAACAGCATGGCCGACCAGGACACGTACAACGACGTCAGCGACGGGGAATTCAAGGAACAACTGGCAAACACCCTCGGCACGCATGCGCGCTACCTGACGGCGCGCCAGGCCGAAGTGATGCAAGCGCTGCTGGCCAGGGACATCATCGATTACGACGTGCTGTTGCCGAAGGGACGCAAGGAAGCGCACCGGGGCTTGCTGAGCGATATCGAACTGGCTGGCCTGCGCGCGGAACTGATTCCCTACGAAAAGTTCGACAGCTGTTTTGCCTACAGCACGGCTGGCTGAACATAAAATCGCTGTGCAAGCGGCGGCTGAAGGTTTAAACTGTATATAAACACAGTAAAACCGATCACCTTGCCCTATTACACCCATGTTGAGAGTCCTGGAAAATCCCCTGTACTATCTGGATAATTTCCAGGACGTGCTGAACTGGATCAGCGCGCGTTACGCCGATCTGCTGAGTGTTGAGGAAACGCAGTTCATCGCCGCATTCGGCGCACTGCCGCAGCCGTCGCGCGCCCTGTTCGTGCGCCTCGTCATGCGCAAGGGTTGCTTGTTTCGCGCCAGCAAGCTCAATTACCCGGAAATCGGCGACACGCGCGCGGCCGCCCTGCCCCTGCTGGCCACCGGCTGGGTGGCAGCCGATCCGGTCATTTCGCTCGATGAGCTGTTCGAACTGCTGCTGAAAGCGGAAATCGCCCAGGCCTTCGACCTCGCCGCGCCCCTGAAGGCGGCGCGCAAGGCGGAACAATTGGAAGCCTTGCGCGAACAGCATGTGAATGAGAAGGCGTTCTCCGCCTGGCATCCCGCTTCCGGCGACGTGCTGTACCGCCTCGGCCTGCAAGCCCTGTGCGACCGTTTGCGCCTGATTTACTTTGGCAACTATCACCAGGACTGGTCGGAATTCGTGCTGTCCGACCTGGGCGTGTACCAGTATGAAAAAGTGGAATTCTCGCCCGCTTCGCGCGGTTTTCGCACGCGCCAGGATATCGAGCACTATGAAGTGCTGCACCAGTGCCGCGAACGCTACAACGACAGCGCGCCCGCGGACGAAGTGCTGCAGGAACTGGCGGCGCTGCCCTTGTCGCAGGACAATACCTGGCTGGCCAGCCGGCGCGACAAGCTGCGTTACCAGATCGCCCAGCACCTGGAAAAATGCCAGGACTGGCCGGCCGCCTACCGCGCCTACGCCGATTGCCGCTATCCGGGCGCGCGTGGCCGCGCCATCCGCGTGCTGGAAAAAGATGAGCAGCCGCAAGCAGCCTACGAGCGCCTGACGATCGCCCTGGCCGCGCCGGAAAGCGAAGCGGAACAGCAATTGCTGCTGCGCATGGCGCCCCGTTTGCGGCGCAAGCTGGGCCATGCGAAGCAGGCGGCCAGCGCGGCGGCAAGCGTGGAGCGCATCGACCTGCTGCTGCCCTGCCCTGAACAAGCGTGCTACGTGGAAGGCGTGGTGCAGCAACACCTGATGCGGGATGACGCGCCCGTGTACTACGTGGAAAACACCCTGATCAACTCGCTGTTCGGCCTGCTGTGCTGGCCCGCCATCTTCAAGGCCATGCCGGGCGCCTTCTTCCACCCGTTTCACCGTGGCCCGGCCGACTTGCACAGCGCCGATTTTTACCAGCGCCGCAGCCTGGACTTCGCCGCTTGCCTGGCGCAACTGGACGACGGCAGCTACCACGCCGCCATCCGCGCCACGCTTGCCGCCAAGCACGGCATCGTCTCGCCCTTCGTCAGCTGGGACGTGCTGGACGACGGCTTGCTGGACCTGGCGCTGGCCTGCATCCCGGCCATCCACCTGAAGAAGGCATTCGAGCGCATCTTGCTCGACATCAAAAGCAACCGCAGCGGCTTTCCCGATTTAATCCAGTTCTGGCCGGCCGAACGGCGCTACCGCATGATCGAAGTCAAGGGTCCGGGCGACCGCCTGCAAGACAACCAGTTGCGCTGGATCGCGTATTGCGCCGAACACGCCATGCCCGTCAGCGTGTGCTACCTGCAGTGGGAGGCGGCCGCATGAGCGTCAGGAAGTACACGATCGCCGTGCGCGCCCTGTGCGAATTCACGGCCAAGGCAGGCGACCTGGACTTGCGCTTCACCCCGTCCCCCACGGCGCAGGAAGGCATGGCCGGGCACGCCACCGTCACTTCCCGGCGCGACGACGATTACCAGCGCGAAATCAGCCTGTCCGGCGACTTCGGCCCCCTGCACGTGCGGGGCCGCGCCGACGGCTACGACCCGGCGCGGCGCCAGCTGGAAGAAATCAAGACTTACCGGGGCGAGCTGGACACGATGCCCGCCAACCACCGCCAGTTGCACTGGGCGCAGGCACGCATCTACGGCCATTTGCTGTGCCAGCAGCTGAACCTGCCCATGCTGCGCGTGGCGCTCGTGTATTTCGATATCGCAAGCCAGAAGGAAACGGTCATGCACGAGGAATGCACGGCCGAGGCGTTGCGCCTTTTTTTCGAACAGCATTGCGCGCTGTTCCTCGACTGGGCCGAGCAGGAACTGGCGCACCGCGCCAGCCGCGATGCACAGCTGACCAGCATGGCGTTTCCCCATGCCGACTTCCGCCCGGGGCAGCGCCAGCTGGCCGAAGCCATGTACAAGGCCAGCAGCCGTGGCTGCGGCTTGCTGGCGCAGGCGCCGACGGGCATCGGCAAGACGGTGGGCAGCCTGTTTCCCATGCTCAAGGCGACGGCCGCGCATGGCCTGGATAAACTGTTTTTCCTCGCCGCCAAGGTGCCGGGACGCCAGATGGCGCTCGACGCCTGCGCCATCCTCAAGGATAGCGCGCCCCTGTTGCCGCTGCGCGTGCTGGAACTGAGCGCCAAGAGCAGCGCCTGCGAACATCCTGACAAAGCCTGTCATGGCCAATCGTGTCCGCTGGCCAAGGGTTTTTACGACCGCTTGCCGCTGGCGCGCGAGGTGGCGCTGGCCAGCGGTTTGATCCTGGACAAGGAAGCCGTGCGCGCCATCGCCTTGCAGCAAGGTATTTGCCCGTATTACCTGGGCATGGAGCTGGCCCGCTGGAGCGACGTCGTCATCGGCGACTACAATTATTACTTCGACCTCAGCGCGATGCTGTACAGCATGACCCTGGCCCACGACTGGAAAGTCAATGTGCTGGTCGACGAAGCGCACAATATGGTGTCGCGCGCGCGCAGCATGTATTCGGCCGAGCTGGCGCAGATCGACCTGAAAATGCTGCGCAAGTTCGCGCCGGAGGGCTTGAAAAAGCCGCTGGACCGCCTCTCGCGCCAGTGGACGGCCTTGTTGAAAGAGCAGGATGGCGATTACCACGTGCATGCGGCGTTGCCGGACAAATTCTTTGGCGCCCTGCAAGGGGTGGCCACGGCCATCGGCGACTACCTGGCCGAACATGCCGCCGCGCTGGACGAGGACTTGCAGCGCTTTTACTTTGACGTGCTGCTGATCAACCGCCTGGCGGAAAGCTTTGGCGAGCATTCGCTGTTCGACGTCAGCAAAACGGATACCGGCTCCACCGTCTGCCTCCGCAACATCGTCCCGGCACCGTTTCTCAAGGAACGCTTCGCGGCCAGCCACAGCACGGCCCTGTTTTCCGCCACCCTGAGTCCGTGGAATTACTACAGCGACACTCTGGGCATGCCGGAAAATACGGCCTGGGTCGACGTGGAATCGCCTTTCCAGGCGGAGCAATTGTCCGTGCGCGTGGCCGACAGCATTTCCACGCGCTACCAGCACCGCGCCGCCTCGCTGCTGCCCATCGCCCAGCTGATGGCGAAGCAATACACAGAAACGCCGGGCAATTACCTGGCCTTCTTCAGCAGCTTCGACTACATGGAAAAGACGGCCCACTTGTTTGCCCAGCATTACCCGGACGTGCCACTCTGGCAACAGCCGCGCCGCATGGACGACGCTGCCCGCGCACAATTCCTGGGCCGTTTCGGCCTGGACACGCGCGGCATCGGCTTTGCCGTGCTCGGCGGCGCGTTCGGCGAAGGCATCGACTTGCCCGGCGCGCGCCTGATCGGCGCCTTCATCGCCACCCTGGGTTTGCCGCAGATCAATCCCGTCAACGAACAGATCCGCCAGCGTATGGGCGACATCTTCGGCGCCGGCTACGACTACACGTATCTGTATCCGGGCATGCAAAAGGTGGTGCAGGCGGCAGGCAGGGTCATCCGCACGCAATCGGACAAGGGCGTCGTCTACCTGATCGACGACCGCTTTTCCCGCCCGGAAATTCGCCAGCTGCTGCCAACGTGGTGGGATGTGCAGCTAGCCAACCAGTAACCTCAGCTTCTGATACCCCGCCTTGCTCACGGGTATCCTCGTATCGTCGCGCAGGATGGCCACGTGGCTGTCCTTGGTGGCCGCCTCGATGCGGCGGATGCCGTCGATATTGAGCAGGTATGACCGGTGCACGCGCAGGAACTTGGCGGGGTCCAGCTGTGTTTCCAGCTCGCTCAGGCGCTGGCTTTTCAGGTAGGACTTGCCCTCGGAGCGGATGCTGATGTAGTCATCCTGCGCCTCGATGTAATCGATGCGCGCGCTGGCGATGACGTGGACCTTGGCGCCGTCGCGTATCAGCACGCGGTCCAGTGGCGCGGCGCGCGTGGCCGCTTCGCGCGCCACCGTCAGGACAGTCTCGGGCGTGCTGCGGCTGGCGCGCGCATGGGCCAGCGCCTGGTCGAAGCGCTGTTCGCTGAACGGTTTCAGCAGGTAATCCAGCGCATGGCATTCGAATGCCTTCAAGGCGTACTGGTCGTAGGCCGTGACAAAGATCAAGCGCGTCTTTGTGCCGATCAGCTCCGCCACTTCAAAACCGTCCAGGCGCGGCATCTGGATGTCGAGAAACACCAGTTCCGGTTCCAGCTCCGCGATGGCCTTGACAGCCTCGAAGCCGTTGGCGCACTCGGCCACGATGTCGATATCGTCGTGGCGCTCCAGGTATTCGCGCAACACGCTGCGCGCCAGCAGCTCATCGTCAACGATGGCGACCCGCATTCTTGCCTGCATCATGCTTCCTCCGTGTCGCCGGTCTGCGCCGGCATGGAAATCATCACTTCGAACTGGCCGTCGCGCCCGCCCCAGTGCACGCTGGCTTCGTGGCCATACGCGCCGGCCAGGCGCTGGCGCACATTCTCCAGGCCCACGCCATTGCCGCGGGCAGGCCTTTGATCTGCATCAACGGGATTGCGCACGGCGATCTGCAGCAGGCTGCCTGCGCGCCGGGCCTCGATAGCGATCAGGCCGCCCTCCGTCAAGCCGCAGATACCATGCTTGACGGCATTTTCCACCAGCGGCTGTATCAGCATGGGCGGCAACAGACACGCCAGCGCGGCAGTGTCGATGCTTTCCGCCACTTGCAGGCGTTCGCCAAAACGCACGTGCTCGATGGCAAGAAAATGGCGGATCAACACCAGTTCCTGTTCCACGGTGATGTGCTTGTGCGCTTCCAGACTCAGGCTCTGGCGAAAGAAACTGGCCAGTTGCACCGTCATCTGGCGCGCGCCCGCCACATCGATAGACGTCAAGGCGCTGATGGAGTTCAAGCTGTTGAACAGGAAATGCGGATCGATTTGCGTGCGCAGCATGCGCAATTGCGCTTCCTGCGCCGTCAGCTGCGCTTCCAGCCCCCGCTGCTCGGCCATCCTGGCGCGCACGAATTCCAGCAACAGATAATGCACTGCGGCAGCGAGGCAATACAGCAGCACGCCCAGGCCGAAGAACAGGGCCAGCAGCGATTGCGTCAGGTTCACGCCCAGCCAGTGCAGCTCCAGCAACAGGCTGACGCTATTCAAAAATTGCAGCAGGGTGGCCCACAGCAAGCCCGCGAACAGGGCCGCCACGCCCACCACGCCGGCGATGGCGAGCGGATGGCGGGCGTGCAAGGGGTAGGCGCGGCACAGGTAAAACGCGGAAAAACCCGAACCGATCGCATACACGAGCGTGGCGGGTACCACCAGCACGACGGCATTGAGCCAGGGCGCGTGCGCCACCCTGGCCAGAATAGAGGCCAGGGCCAGGCCCAGCGCGATGCAGACCAGGAACACCACCACGGCGCCGCGCCGCTTCGACAAGGGCCCCGACATGCGCGCCTAGTTGCGGATTTCCAGGCCGCCCATGATGGCGTAGCCCGTCACGTACAGACGCTTGTTCTGGTTCGGCGGCACGATGGTCTTTTCTTCGAAGCCGCCGAGGATGGGCGTTCCCTGCAACACGACGCTCCAGTCGGGCGGAATCTTGATGGTGACGCCGCCGCACAGGGCAAATACGTTGAGCACGGCCTCGCCTTCGATCGACGCCTGGCGCAAGTCGATTTCGCAGCCGGCCATGATGACATTGATATCGCCGCCCTTGAAGCGCTGCGACGACACGCGCCGCACATAGCCGCCGAGGATGGCCGTCACCTCGATGATGCTGTCATCGTCCGCCTGCCCGCCGGCACCGGGCGCCGCAGTGGCATCGGCGGCATCCTTGTCCAGCGACACGGCGCCATTCCTGGCCTGGCCGAACGAGTCGGGCGCAGCGCTTCCATCTTGTTGTGCAGCAAAGCGCCGGCGGCGCTGGCGCTGCTGCGCGCCGGGCAGGGACTTCGACACCACGGCCACGCCCAGGCCGATGATCAGCAGCGGCCACAGCAAGTCCCAGTTCATGTAGAAGATGCCCATGTGCTTGAGGGTCCAGGCCACGCCCATCAGCACCAGCATGCCACCCAATAAATAACCGTTCGCACTGCGGCTTTGCGACAGTTTCAGCAGGCCAAACACGATCAGCGCCGTGGGCCAGAAACGGAAGGTGTAGCGCACATCGATGAAACCGAGGTTATCGAGCAGGAACAACAGTCCCAGGCCGATGACGATGACGCCCAGCACGATCTGCGATGGCGAGTGCAGCGGCGGTTTATTTTTCATGCTCGGACTCCCGGTAGGCAATAAAATGTTTGTTCAACAGCGGCTCCAGCACGAGGCCCACGCCCCAGGCGATCAGCAAGGCGGGCCAGCTGTTATAAAAACTCAAGTTCCACAGTTCTTCATACGATACATACCACCAGGCGGCGAAGAAGATCAGCCACAGACCGCTCAATACCTGCTTGGCGGACACTGGCGTGAGCAGCTTGTTCAAGCCGAAAACGACCAGTATCACCGGCCAATAATGCCATAGTGCATAGTAATCGTGGAGATAGATCATATCGAGCCGGTCCAGCAGGATGATGGCGCCGGTGGCGATCAGCAGCACGCCCCACAGCAGCTGGGTACGGCGGCAATAAGCTGGTTCAGGTTTCACGGTCACCCCTTGAAGTTGGTTGATCGTAAAGATACGCGCAATTCGGGGATGGGAAAACACCGCTTCGGCGAATGGCGGAAAGACAGCGGTGAATGGCGCGGCGATGGAAACAACGGGCAAAAAAAAGACCGGCTAGAGCCGGCCTTGAAGGGGTTCGCAGTCCACACCGCGACCTGGAGTTGCAGTGCACAGCCGCATGGCGCACGCGCGCCGGCAGCAAGAATCTGGTGCCGATCCTTGAGGCGACCGGCTGACCTGCTGGAAGATCGAACATGCCGCCAACTTCACGGCAGTGCGTCTCAACCAAGCAAAGCCATCATACTCCTGATCGCCACAAAGCACCGTTCGCTAGCGCACACTGATGAGGTTTTGCTGAGCTGCATCAAACGGCGCTGGCATGCGGCGGGTGCAGCATGTCGTTCTTGATCCATGCCAGCACGGACGGTCCCTGCGGCTGCCAGCCCAGCAGCGTGCGCGCCCGCTCGCCGCGCACGCGGCTGTTGGAGCCGAGGCCGTAGGACGCCATCTCGTAGCCCCATTCGGCTATCGCCTCGGGCAGCGGCCAATCCTGCGCGGGTCCCAGGTCCAGTGCCGTGGCGATGGCGGCCGTCATGTCGCGGAAAGCCGCTTCGCCCGATTCGACAAAGTAAAAGGTGCCGGCGGGCGACTTTTCCAGTGCCAGCAAATACAGGCTGACGACGTCGTCGATATGCACGTTCGACCAGATATTGCGGCCCGGTCCCACGTGACGCACGATGCCGCTCTTACGCGCCTGCTTGAGCAGACGGGGCAGCTGCACGCTGTCGCGCGGCAAGGCGCCATGGCCGTAGATCAGGGTGTTGCACAGCACGCTGGCGCGCACGCCCTTGCCTGCGCTGGCCAGCACCAGGTCGTCGATGGCGACGCGGGCCGCCTTGTCGGCCGTGGGCGCCGGCAACTTGTCTTCATAATAGATCTGCTCGGTGCCCTCGCCGCCCGAAGCGTCGCCCACGATGGACGAACCGCTGGTGTGGAGGAAAGGCTTGTTGCTGCCTGCCAGCGCGTCGAGAATCGCCTCGACGGCGCCCCGGTGGTCGCTGCTGGCCGCGTTGATGACGGCGTCCGCCGCCCTTGCCTGCTCGATGAGCAATGTGCGGTCGTTCAACTCGCCCTGCACGCCCAACACGCCGATCTTGGCCAGTTCGGCCACCTGCTCCGGTTTGCGCACGAGGCCCGTGACCTGATGGCCGGCGCGCACGAGGCCCGCCGCGATGGAACTGCCGATGAAACCTGCTGCGCCTGTCAAAAATACCTTCATGCCGTGGACGCCAAACAAAACCTACTGCGCGTCGCGCTTTGCGGCCTGCGATGCTCACCGTGCTCCAGCACGGTTGCGCTTCTTAGCCACAAATCATCGCCGCTCGCTACGGTTTTGTTAGGCGTCGTTCCTCCTTTGTAAGTTCAGATCGATTGTGATCAGTCCGACAAAGTATGCGCCGTTTCCGCCTTCGCAAAAAGCAGCCGCACGGCAAAAGATCTATGACTTGGGCGCAACAATCTTCTGTTTGAGCTGCAAGGCGGCGATGTAGCGGCTCTGGTAAGCAGGGTCTTGCGGCGTCAGCAAGGTGAGCCTGTCGCGCGCGCGGGTGGCGGCCACATAGAAACGGTTTTCCTCTTCCAGCGGGTCGGTCTTGCTGCGCGGGAATTCGTCGACGGCCAGGTAGGGCAAAATCACGTGGTTGTATTCGAGACCCTTGATCTGGTCGATGCAGGCGATGACGAGTTTAGCCTTGCCGGTCGAAACCGTCACGGCTTCTTCCATCTCGCCCAGCCAGCCGGCAAAGCCGCCCAGCGCCACGCCCGCTTCACGGCACACGGCAATGAAACCGTGCAGGGAACGGGCCACCACTCTCGCCTGCGCCGGGTCGACATAGATGCGGCGCGCCGTCTGTTCCAGCTGCATCAAGTCAAAGATGTGCTGCAAGGCGTCGCCCGCCAGGGCGTCGGGAGGCAGCGCGCGCAGGTAGTCGACGGCGGCCAGGGTCAGCGCCGCCTTGTCCTGGTTCTGCGACTTGGCCAACTGGTTCGTCAAGAAACCTTCCAGCAAGTCGGGATAGTTGGCCACGTCGGCCTTGGCTTGCTGCAATTCCGTGCGCGTAAACGGGATTTCCGCGAAGGCTACGAGGGCTTCGAGGATTTCGCCGCGGCGCGGGCCGCTCTTGATCGCGTGCAAATCCTTGCGGGCGATGGCGACCATGCCGCGCAGCATCAGCACCTCCAGGCTCAGCAGATAGCTGTTCATGTCCACCAGGCCATACGCGATGCCGCTCTGGAAAAGCGCCGTTTCCACGCGGATCGCCTGGTCGCGGTCGCGCAGCAAGATGGCCGTCGTGCCCGCATGCGCGTGCTCGAGCGCGGCGATCAGCTGGGCGCTGCACGCTTGCGGCTGCGCATGCTCGTATTGCAACACTTCGATGTGGGTGGCGCGCGACAGGGCCGAGACGCTGGCCTTGTTTTTCAGCACACCCACGGCGTGCGCCAGCTGCGGGCCATAGCGGTAGGAGGCCGTCAGCGGCAGGCGCTGCAAGGCCGGAAATTCCTGTTCGAAGCGCTGGCGCAGGAAGCGGTGGTCGGCGCCCGACCACGTGTAGATGACCTGGTCCTTGTCGCCGGCGCCGCAGAAAAACGCGTTGCCGCGGCGTATCAGCATGGTCAGCAGCCGGAACGACGCTTCGTTCAAATCGTGCAATTCATCGGCGACGATGATCTGGAAGGCGGGCAATTGCTGGCGCAGCGGCTCGTCGCCGTCGAGCATGCGCACGAGGTCGTAGGTGGCGTCGAACGGCGCGCGGAACTGGATATCGCCCGTGTCGGCGCCGCGCAAGCCTTCGTATTCGCGCAGCCACAAATAATGTGTGCGCGACATGCCCAGCAGCTCCAGGTTGTCATCCAGGGAATTGCTCTCGAAGTCGGGATTCTGGAAATCCAGGCGCGCCTTGGTGCGCAATTGCAGTTTCAAAAACTCGGCAATCGCCCCGTTGGTCGTATTGATTTCCAGCGGGTAACGGTGAGCATACTTTTCCGACACGACTTCCAGCGCTTCCCAGGCCACCGGGCGCAACTCTTCATCGCTGCGCATGGCTGCCACCTGCATGTTTTCCAGCTGCAACAGCACCTTGGCGGCAAAGGCGTCGAAGGTGTCGATGGTCAGGCGCTTGACGACGCCCAGCGGCACGCCCACTTCCAGCAGGCGCTGGCGCAGGGCCACGCGTGCCGCCTCGGTGAATACGAGGGCCAGCATACGTTCGGGCGCGCGCCCCCGGTGCAGCGCCTCGGCCAGACGCAGGGCCAGGGTCGTCGTCTTGGCCGCGCCGGCATTGGCGTCGATCAGCACCACTTTCTTTTGCGCCGTCTGGATGGCGACCTGTTCCGGCGTAGGCGTGATGCGTTTGGGAATGAACTGCGGGGCGTTATCTGTACTCAAAAGAATTCCTGAAAAGGGTAGCGGCTGGCTGTCCCGGGACTTACCAGGCGCAGGTGCGCAGGCCGGCAAAGACGTCGCCCCGCTCGGGCGCGTGGAAGGCGCGCATGCGGGCCGAATGCAGGCGCGGCGGCGTGGCGAAGGCGGCGCCGCGCAGCACCTGGTGCTGCATGAAATACGGCGCGGAATATTCGCGCCAGGCATCCACCGCAAAGCCCGGATACGGCTCGAACGGCGTCGCCGTCCACTCCCACACCTGGCCCCAGTGAAAGCGCGGATGGCCGGACAGCGCAGCATACTCCCATTCCGCCTCGGTCGCCAGGCGGCGCCCCGCCCAGGCGCAGTACGCCTGCGCTTCAAACAGGTTGATGTGGCGCACGGCTTCGTTCGGCGGCAAGGTCGTGCGCTGGCCGAAACGCATGGTGCGCCACTGTGTCGCTTCGCGCAGCCAGTACAGGGGCGATGAGCGCTCCTGCTGCATCAGCCAGGCGCTGCCGGCAGCGCTCCAGAACTGGCGGTTCTGGTAGCCGCCGTCCGCGACAAAATCGGCATACTGGGCGTTGGATACGGCGCAGGCATCGATGGAAAACGGCGCCACGTAGCAACTGTAGGGCGGCGATTCATTGTCGAAGGCAAAACCGGCCCCGCGCGGCGAGCCCAGTTCGATGGTGCCCCCAGGAAACGCGATCTCGCCCGCGCCTGGCGGCAAGGCCGGACTGGCCGACAGGAACTCCGGTGCTTCCAGGCCCAGCCATTGCAAACCTGCCAGCATTTCTTCGCCGCACAAGTCTTCATGCGCCAGGGCCAGCCGGTACGGCGTCAGGGCGCTGTCGACATTGGCTTCGCGCGAGAGTTTGTCCAGCACCCGGTCGAGTACTTCGCGGCAATACGTCTTCACGGCGCCTGGACTGGGCAGTTCCAGCTTCCAGCGCGCGCGGTGCTCCACCATGTTGGCGTCGAACAAGTCGTCGCCACGCGTCAGCAGGGAGTTATAAATAGCGTCGGCCGGGTGGCTGGTAGCGGCTTCGCGCAGGATGAACCACTCGGCAAACCAGGCGATCTGCGCGAGTTGCCACAAGGGCGGCGTGAGCCGCGAATGGCGCGGCAAGCCGGCCACCACGTCCAGGCCGGCAGTAACATAACAGTCGAACAGGGAAAGCGTATCCTGGCGCGCGGCCTGCAGCGACTGGGCCAGTTGCTGCGCGCCGGCGTGGCGAAAAGAGGCGTTGATTAAAGTCATGGCCTGATTGTAACGACTTATGCCAACCTTGCACTAGTCGCGCAGGAAACATGGGGGCCATGCCCCCCGGCCTACTTGACCAGCAGCTCGCCCTGCAGCGGCGTGACGACCGATTTTGGCATGCTGACAATAAAACTGCTGCCCTTGTCGGCCACGGACTGGATGGCCAGGGTCCCGCCGTGGCGCAGCAACACGTGCTTGACGATGGCCAGGCCCAGGCCCGTGCCCTGGGTTTCGCGCGAACGGCTCTTGTCGACGCGGTAGAAACGTTCCGTCAGGCGTGAAATATGTTCCTGGCTGATGCCGATGCCCGTATCTTGCGCGATGAATTGCGGACCGGCCGGGCCATCCTGCCAGCGCAGCGTGATGGTGCCGCCGGCCGGCGTGTAGCGCACGGCGTTCGACGCCAGGTTGCCGAACGCGCTATACAGCTCGTCGTAGCTGCCCAGCACGTCAGGACCGTTGCACTCCATGGTCACTTCGTGCTTGCCGGCAGACAAACCCTTGGCGTCGCGCAAGACTTGCTGCATGAGCTTTTTGACGTCCACGGGCTCGGGGCGCAGCGGATAGTCGACCGATTCCAGGCGCGACAGGGTCAGCATGTCCTCGATCAGATGCTGCATGCGGTGGCCCTGCTCCGTCATCAGCTTGAGGTGGGCGGCGCGCGTGGCGGCGTCCAGGTCCAGCTCGGCGGAAGCGATTTCCAGGAAGCCCACGATGACGGTGAGCGGCGTGCGCAGCTCGTGCGAGGCGTTGGCGATGAAGTCGCGGCGCATCATTTCGATGCGTTCCGTCTCCGTCACATCGTGCGTGACGAGAATCTGGCGGCGGTTTTCAAATGGAATGATCTGCACGATCAGCTTGCGGTTGCGGAAGGTGATCGTCAGCGGCTGGTCGTAGCGGCCCAGGATGATGTAATCCATAAACTCGGGGCTGCGGATCAGGTTCGTCACGCGCATGCCCTTGTCGCGCTCGTGCGTGAGACCCAGATGTTTCTCGGCGGCAGGATTGCACCATTCGAGGAACAGCACGTCATCCATGATGACGACGCCGTCGGGCAGCAGGTGCATGGCCTGGCGGAAACGTGCCAACCACTCCGTCAGCTCGGCCTGGTTTTTCTCGTCGTCGCGGCGCATGCGGTACAGGCGCGCGAAAATGCTGGTCCAGGCGCCCCAGCCGTCGGGCAGCTTGGCGCTTTGCGGATTGTCCAGCCAGTTACTCAGCTGGAACAGATACGACAGCTGCACGAACACCATCATGGCCATCAGCACGAAGGCGATGCCCAGCGCATACGTGGCGCCAAACAGATACCAGACGACGGCCACGCCCAGCAGCGCCAGCACCATGCGCAGGGCGGCCGGTACCCAGAACAGCAATTTCGGATTCATAGAGTCAAACTTTACTTTTCAGACAACATGTAGCCGACGCTGCGCACCGTCTTGATCAGGCTTTCCGCCTCTTTCAAGGCTTTGCGCAAGCGCAATACGTGGACATCGACCGTGCGTTCTTCGATCACCACATGGTCGCCCCACACCTTGTCGAGCAGCTGGCTGCGCGAAAACACGCGTTCCGGATGGGCCAGCAGGAATTTCAGCAGCTTGTATTCGGCGTGGCCGATATCGATCTTCTGTTCATCCATCATCACCGTGCAGCTGACGGGGTCCAGGGCCACGTTGCCGGCGCGCATGGGCGCCTGCGCGTGTTCCGGACTCTTGCGTCGCAGCAATGCCTTGGCGCGCGCCAGCAGCTCGCGCGGCGAGAACGGCTTGGTGACGTAATCGTCGGCCCCGCTGTTCAAGCCGGCCAGCTTGTCTTCTTCCATGCTCTTGGCGGTGAGCATGATGACGGGGATGGCGGCGAAATTGCGGTCGGCGCGGATGCGCGACAGCAGGCGCAAGCCCGTCTGGTCCGGCAGCATCCAGTCCAGCAGGATCAGGTGCGGCGTGCGGTGCTGGATGAATTCCCAGGCATCGGCGACGTTTTGTACAGAACAGCAATTCCAGCCGGATTCGCGCAGCGAATAGGTCACCAGTTCAACGATGGCCGGCTCATCTTCAACAATCAATACCGTGGTTTTATCAGATGCCATAAAGCTTACTCAGGGAGCTCCTCGGAAATGGCGGGAGCAGCCACCTTGGTGTGGCGGATGTCCTTGCCTTCAACCACGTAAATCACGTATTCGGCGATGTTTTTCGCATGGTCGCCGATCCGTTCGATGGCCTTGGCCACCCACAGGGTATCGAGCGCCGCCGAAATCGTGCGCGGGTCTTCCATCATAAAGGTTATCAAGTTGCGCATGATAGACCGAAACTCGTGGTCGATGATGGCATCTTGTGCAATTAATTGTAAGGCCTGCTTGCCATCGTTGCGCGCGAATGCGTCCAGCGCATCGTGCAGCATGTCGGTGGCCGTGTTGGCAATACCGCGCACCATCTCGTAGTGGTTGACGACGCCGTTGCCGCGCTTGTGCAGATTCTTCGCCACGCGGGCGATTTTCGTCGCCTCGTCGCCTACGCGTTCGAGGTCGGTAATCACCTTGATGGTGGCCATGATGGTGCGCAAGTCGTTGGCGGCCGGCTGGCGGCGCACGATCAAATGGCTGCAGGCGTCGTCCAGCGACACTTCCAACTGGTTGACGACGTCGTCTTCGCGCATCACGCGGTCGGCGCGTTCCGGATTACCGATGCGGAAGCACGTCATCGCGTCGAGGAACTGGGTTTCAACGATGCCGCCCATCAGGAGCACTTTCGAGCGGATCGCTTCGAGTTCGTTGTCGTATTGCTTGGATGAATGTTCGCCTATCATGCTGTCTCTCCGTATTCAGTTGTTGTGTATGCTCGGGGCGGATCAGCCGAAGCGGCCCGTGATGTAATCCTGCGTTTCCTTGCGGGCCGGATTCATGAAGATCTGGTCCGTTTCGCCGAATTCCACCAGCTCGCCCAGGTACATATAGGCCGTGTAGTCGGAGCAGCGCGCCGCCTGCTGCATATTGTGCGTCACGATGGCGATCGTGTAATCCTGTTTCAATTCGCTGATCAGCTCTTCCACTTTCGAGGTCGAGATCGGGTCCAGCGCCGAGGTCGGCTCGTCGAGCAGCAAGACGTCCGGCTTGACGGCCACGCCGCGCGCGATGCACAAGCGCTGCTGCTGGCCGCCCGACAGCGACAGGCCGCTCTTGCTCAGCTTATCCTTGACTTCGCCCCACAGCGCGGCCTTTTTCAGGGCCCACTCGACGCGCTCGTCCATCTCGCCCTTCGACAGGTCTTCATACAGGCGCACGCCGAAGGCGATATTGTCGTACACGGACATGGGGAACGGCGTCGGCTTCTGGAACACCATGCCGACCTTGGCGCGCAGCATGTTGACGTCCTGGTCGGCGTCGAGCACGTTGCGGCCGCGGTACAGGATCGAGCCTTCCGCGCGCTGACCCGGATACAGGTCGTACATGCGGTTCAGCGTACGCAGCAGGGTTGATTTACCGCAACCGGACGGGCCGATGAAAGCGGTAACCTTCTTTTCGTGGATGTCCAGGTTGACGTTATGCAAGCTTTGCGTTTTGCCGTAAAAAAAGTTCAGGCCCGAAATTTCGATGGTTTTTTTCTTTGGTGCCAGGTCTTGTGCTGGATTCATTTGCGTATTCATATGGGTTCGCTTCGCTCGGTATCTGTTTAATTAGGGACTTTTTGGCTGAACACGGTGCGCGACAGGATATTCAGGGCCAGCACGCTGAAGGTGATCAGCAGTGCGCCGCCCCAGGCCAGCGAGCGCCAGTTGTCGTACGGGCTCATCGCAAACGATGCGATGACGGACGGCAAGTTGGCCATCGGTGCATTCATGTTGAAGCTTTGGAACTGGTTATTCAGGGCCGTGAACAGCAGCGGTGCCGTTTCGCCGGCGATGCGGGCCAATGCCAGCAGTACGCCGGTGATGACGCCCGCCTTGACGGCGCGCAAGCGCACCAGGGTGGCGACCTTCCAGCGCGGCGCACCCAGGGCAAACGCGGCTTCCAGCAGGCTGTTCGGCACCAGACGCAGCATATTGTCCGTCGTGCGCACCACCACCGGCACGGCGATCAGCGACAGGGCGATGGCGCCCGCGTAACCGGAGAAGTGCTTCACGTGGGCCACGTACAGCGCATACACGAACAGGCCGATGACGATCGATGGGGCCGACAGCATGATGTCCGTCACGAAGCGCGTCACTTGCGCCAGCTTGTTTTCTTCGCCGTATTCGGCCAGGTAGATGCCGGCCAGGATGCCGATCGGAGTGCTGACGACGGTTGCCAGGCCCACCATCAGGGCGCTGCCGACGATGGCATTGATCAGACCGCCGCCTTCGCTGCCGGGAGCCGGCGTCGTTTGCGTGAACAGGTCGACGGACAAGGCGCCGAAACCCTTGATCACCAGGGTGAACAGGATCCACACGAGCACGGCCAGGCCCAGGGCCATGGCGGCCACCGACAGGGCGATGCCGACGCGGTGCATCAGCAGGCGCTTGCGGTAGACGGGGTTCATGGCCGGCTTGGCCGGAACGTCGAGAGTGCTTACTTGGCTCATTTCGTGCCTTCCTTGCGGGACATGCCAGCCAGCATCAGCTTGGCGGCGGATAAGACGATAAAGGTGATGACAAACAGGATCAGGGCCAGCGAGAACAACGAGGACACGTGCAGCGCCGATTGCGCTTCGCCGAATTCGTTCGCCAGCAGCGAGGTGATGCTGTTACCGGCGGCAAACAGCGACCACGACAGCTTGTTCGCGTTACCGATGACGAAGGTGACGGCCATGGTCTCGCCCAGCGCGCGGCCCAGGCCCAGCATGACGCCGCCGACGACGCCGGTCTTGGTGTATGGCAAGACAATCTTGCGCACCACTTCCCAGCGCGTGCAACCCAGGCCGTATGCGGATTCCTTCAGCACGGCAGGGACGATCTCGAACACGTCGCGCATCACGGAAGCGATGAAGGGGATGATCATGATGGCCAGCACCAGGCCGGCCGTCAGCAAGCCGATGCCCATCATGGGGCCGCTGAACAGCTGGCCGATGACGGGGACGTTGCCCAGGGTGGCTTTCAGCAGCGGCTGGACGTGGTCGGCGAACAGGGGCGCGAAGACGAACAGGCCCCAGATGCCGTAGATAATCGATGGCACGCCGGCCAGCAGCTCGACAGCCGTGCCCAGCGGGCGGCGCAGCCAGGCCGGGCAAATTTCCGTGAGGAACAGGGCGATGCCGAAGCTGACGGGAAAGGCGATCAGCAAGGCGATGACGGACGTCACCAGGGTGCCGATGATGGGAATCAGGGCGCCGTACTGGTCATTGACGGGATCCCATTCCGCGGACACGATGAAATGCAGGCCGAAGGTCTGGAAGGCCGGTATCGATTCCATGATCAGCGAAATGATGATGCCGACCAGGACGATCAGCACCGACAGGGCGAACAGCATCGTCACCTTGTGGAACAGAAAATCCTGGATGCGCTGCTTGCGCATGGTGGAAAGCATTTGCGCGTGACTGATGGAATCGGTCATGGTGCCGCCTGGCAGGGGGATCGTGGAGGAGGTAGATTGTGCGCTCATATTGTGCCAGATGTGGGTGGTACTGCCGGTGTCGCTATTTTGAACTCTTGTTTTATTGTTGCTTCTTTAGCCAGGACCGTCTGCAAGGGCTTGCGGGCGGTCCTGGCTAACTCCCTGCCCCGCCGCCGTGCTGCTGGCGGGGGCAAGGATGGGTACTTAGTCAGGCATGCAGACTATCGGATCAGTAGATCGACTTGCCCGATGCGTCTTTCAGGTTGGCTTTCCACGATTCCTGCACCAGTTTCACGACCGATGCCGGCATCGGCACGTAGTCCAGTTCAACGGCAGCTGGGCCGCCGTTTTTATAGGCCCAGTCGAAGAATTTCAGGACTTCCTTGGCCTTGGCTGCGTCAGCCTGGACTTTGTGCATCAGGATGAACGACACGCCGGTGATCGGCCAGCTGTTCTTGCCAGCTTGGTCGGTCAGGACCACGCCGAAGCCTGGGGTTTGCGTCCAAGGTGCCGAAGCGGCTGCTGCCTTGAAGTTTTCGTCGTCAGGTTGCAGGTAGTTGCCATCCTTGTTTTGCAGCTGGGTGTGCGACATCTTGTTTTTCTTGGCGTAAGCCCACTCGACGTAGCCGATCGAACCCTTGATACGCTGCACGTTGGCGGCGACGCCTTCGTTACCCTTGCCGCCCACGCCCACGGCCCATTTCACAGCCGAGCCAGCACCGATTTTCGATTTGAATTCCGGGTTGGTTTTCGACAGGAAGTCGGTGAACAGGAAAGACGTGCCCGAACCGTCGGCGCGGTGTACCACGGTAATTTCCGTGTCCGGCAGCTTGACGCCCGTGTTCAGTGCGGCGATTTCCGGCGCGCTCCACTTGGTGATCTTGCCCAGGTAGATGTCGCCAACGACTTTACCCGTCATTTTCAGCTGGCCTGGGGTTACGCCGTCCAGGTTGACGATGGTGACCACGCCGCCCATGATGGCCGGGAACTGCATCAGGCCCGCTTCTTCCAGCTCTTCTGCCTTCAAAGGCATGTCCGAGGCGCCGAATTCAACAGTCTTGGCCTTGATTTGCTTGATGCCGGCGCCGGAACCGACGGACTGGTAGTTCAGGCCGTTGCCGGTGTTGGCTTTGTACGTCTCAGCCCATTTGGCGTAGATAGGGTACGGGAAGGTTGCGCCAGCACCTGTCATATCTGCCGCCATGATGGAAGCGGAAGAAAATGCCATCGCTGCCGAAGCACCCACGACGATAAATTTGAACATTTGCTTCATTTGCATATCAAGTCCTCAGGGTTGTTAGGGCTCAAAGTCCCGGTTGAATGCTGCGCAGTCTAGCAAGCGAATATGACAGCTTTATGACATGGGTAAAAAATCCTGAAATAATTGGCTACGCCCCGAGAATACCCCTTTTCGACGTGAAAAATGACAGGCCGGGCGACGCTTTATGACAGCTTATGTCACGCTTACGTCATATTTCATGATTACACTCACAGCGCGTCATACATGATGAAATACGGCTAGAATTAACTATCTGCAAAGACAAAAGAATATGAAACCTGAACTGCACACGGAAGTGACCAAATCGGGCATCCTGCTTGACCGCGAGCTGTCGCAACTGACTTTCAACCGGCGCGTGATGGCCCAGGCGGAAGACCCGAACATTCCGCTGCTCGAGCGCCTGCGCTACCTGTGCATCGTCAGCAGTAATATGGATGAGTTTTTCGAGGTGCGCGTGGCCAGCCTGCTGGCGGCCGGCAGCATCGGCGGTTCGCTGGCCGGCCACCCTGCCCTGGCGGCCAACCTGGAGCGCATCGGCAAGGAATGCCATGCGCTGGTGGAACGCCAGTACGAGATATTAAATAACGACGTCTTGCCGGCCCTGCGCGAAGCGGGCGTGCATCTGCTGCGCGACAGCGACCGCAACGAGGCGCAGCGCGCGTGGGTGAAGGAATATTTCGACCGCGAAGTGCGCCCCCTGCTGACGCCGATCGGCCTCGACCCGGCCCACCCGTTCCCGCAAGTCGTCAACAAGAGTCTCAATTTCATCGTCTCGCTGAGCGGCAAGGATGCGTTCGGCCGCGGCACGGCGATCGCCATCGTCAAGGCGCCCCGCGTCTTGCCACGCGTCATCAAACTGCCGGACGAGATTTCAGGCGACGGCGTGTCCTTCTGTTTATTATCCTCCGTCATCCATGCGCATATCTCGGACTTGTTCGCCGGACGCGAAGTGATTGCCTATTCGCAATTCCGGGTCACGCGCGACAGCGACCTGTGGGTGGACGAGGATGAAGTCAAGAATTTGCGCCAGGCCCTGAAAGGCGAGCTGGTCGGTCGCCAGTTCGGCACCTCCGTGCGGCTGGAAGTGGCGCGCAATTGTCCGCCAGAATTGTCGCAGTTCCTGCTCGACCAGTTTAATCTGGATCAAAGCCGCCTGTACCGCGTCAACGGCCCCGTGAATCTCGTGCGCCTGTCGGAAATGATCGACCACGTCAAGCAGCCCGAGCTGCGCTTCCCGCCGTTCTTCCCCGGCCTCGCGCACAAAGCCATCGGCAACGACATCTTTGCCGCCCTGACCAAGCACGACATCCTGCTGCACCACCCCTACCAGTCGTTCCAGACGGTGATCGACTTCATCCGCAGCGCCGCCTACGACCCGTCCGTCGTCGCCATCAAGCAGACGATTTACCGCACGGGCATGAACTCGGACCTGATGGAGTCGCTCATTACGGCGGCGAAGATGGGCAAGGAAGTGACCGTCATTGTGGAATTGATGGCGCGTTTCGACGAAGAAGCCAATATCAACTGGGCCGACAAGCTCGAGCAAGCCGGCGCGCAAGTCGTGTACGGCGTCGTGGGATTGAAAACCCATGCCAAGGTGGCGCTCGTCATCCGCCGCGAAGAAGGCTCCTTGCGCTTCTACGCCCACTTGGGTACCGGCAACTACCATCCCACGACAACCAAGCTGTACACGGACTTCGGCTTGCTGACGGCCAACCAGGACCTGGCAGTGGAAGTGAACGAAGTCTTCATCCACCTGACCAGCCTGACCAAACCGCACAACCTGAACCATTTGTGGCTGGCGCCGTTCGGCCTGCAAAGCGAGATCATCAAGGCCATCCGCAACGAGGCGAAGATCGCCCGTTCGGGCCGGCGCGGGCGCATCATCGTGAAAGTCAACGCGCTGGTGGATGAATCCGTGATCCGCGCCCTGTATGCAGCCTCGACCGATGGCGTGAAGATCGACCTGATCGTGCGCGGCGCCTGCACCCTGAAGCCGGGCGTGCCTGGCCTGTCGGAAAACATCAAGGTGCGCTCCGTGATCGGCCGCTTCCTCGAACATAGCCGCATCTATTATTTCCGCAACGACCTGGCGCACGATGTCTACCTGGCCAGCGCCGACTGGATGAGCCGCAACCTGTTCCGCAGGGTGGAAGTGGCCTTCCCCGTGCTGGACCGGGCGCTGAAGCGGCGCGTGATCGCCGAGGGCCTGAATCCGTATTTGAAGGATAATACCAATGCATGGGAACTGGAGCCGACGGGCCATTACGCGCGCCGCAAGCCGCGCGGCAAGCAAACGCCGTTCAGTGCCCAGCAGTATTTGATGCATTCACTGGGCACGCCGGGCGCGGAGGTCGGCGAATAGGCAATTCTACACAGAGGAGCACAGCATGGATCTCATCTTGTGGCGACACGCAGAAGCCGAGCCGGGCGTCCCCGACCTCGAACGCGCCCTGACCGTCAAAGGCCAGAAACAGGCGCGCCGCATGGGGGAATGGCTGGCCTCGCAACTACCGGAAAATTGCCGCATCCTCGTCAGCCCCGCCCTGCGCACCCTGCAAACGGCTGAAGCGCTGGGGCGCAAGTTCAAGCTGATGCCGGAACTGGCGCCCGGCGCCGAGGCGGAGGATATCCTGAAAGCGGCCAACTGGCCCGCCGGCAAGGAAACCGTGCTCATCGTCGGCCACCAGCCCACCCTGGGCCAGGCCGCCGCCCTGCTATTGACGGGAGAAGAGCAGGAATGGGAACTGCGCAAGGCCAGCGCGTGGTGGTTCTCCCAGCGCGAACCAGGCGACCCGATCAGTGTTTATCTGAAAGCCGTGATGGCGCATGATCTGGTGGTGAAATAACGGTGCTCGAGCAGGGAACTGCGCAAGGCCAGCGCAAGGATGGACAGGTTCTCGCAGCGCGCACCAGGCGCCCCCATCAGTGTGTATCTGAAGGCCGTGATGGCGCATGACTTGGTGGTGAAATAAGGGTGGTGAAATAGAGAAAATGCGCAAAAAGTGCGCTGGGACAAATACTAGCAGGAATTACAACTCGGCGGCCTTGTAAAGCGCTGCCGATCTGCTAGAGTTTAATTGCATCAACTACGTGTTGGAGCGCTGCTCTGGCACATTGAGCAACCCAGCGGACAGCCGTCCAACGGCGGCTGAAAGACCATGTTAACCTTCGTCGTTTTTCTCTTCATCGCCATCTTCGCCGCCATCATCGGCTTCGTCGCCTTTGAACTGATCGAAGAAATGCGCGGCAGTCACCACAAGCTGATGGATCGCTACCACGAGTAGTGTTCGCCTCGGCAATATCGCATGGCGCCAGCGACGGCCTACAGGCCCGTCCCTCGCGCCATCCTTGTATCTCCCCACAAAACTTACTGCGCGTCGCGATTTGCAATCTGCGATGCTCACTGCCTCGGCGGCCCCGTGCACAGCACAGTTCCGCTTCTCGATCACAACTCCCTTCCGCTCGCTACAGTTTTGTAGTGCGCTAGTACTTTACACTCCCGTCTTGAACTTCGTATAGATACGCGTCATCAAGCGGCGGATATCGGCCGTGGTCGCTTCCGGTGCGGCCATGCGCTGCTTGTCGGCGTCCGACAGGAAGATGGCCTTGTTTTCACCGATGTCCTTGCGCACATATTTGATGCTGGCCGGATTCGGATTCGCGTAGAACACCTTGTTGCTCAGGCTGGCATGCACTTGCGGGCGCAAAATGTAGTTGATGAACAGGTGCGCGTTGCTCGGATGGGGCGCGTCGGCGGGGATGGCCATGGTGTCGAACATCAGGGCGGCCGTCTTCGGCACCAGCACCTGGATCACATTGCCGTTTTTCGCATCGATGGCGCGCTGGCGCGCGATATTGATGTCGCCCGACCAGCCCAGCGCGACGCAGACGGAACCGTTGGCCATGTCGTTGATGTAGCCGGATGAGCTGAACAGGGTCACGTAGGGACGGATCGCCTGCAGCACCTTGCCCGCTTCCTGGTAATCGGCGGCCGCTTTCGAGTACGCGGGCTTGCCCAGGTATTGCAGGGCGGCCGGCAGCACTTCCGACGGCGAGTCGAGGAAGGACACGCCGCACGATTTCAGCTTCGCCGCGTATTTCGGGTCGAAGATCAGGTCCCAGGCGTTGTCAGGCATGGGCATGCCGCCCAGCGCGGCCTTGACCTTGTTGACGTTGATGCCCACCGTCGTGTAGCCCCACAGCCAGTCGACCAGGTAATCGTTGTTCGGGTCGATCTTCGACAGCTTGGCCTGCAGATTCTGGTCCAAGTTGCCCAGATTCGTCAGCTTGCTCTTGTCGAGCTTGCGCAACAGGCCCGCATCGATCTGCAGGCGCGCCCACTGGGCCGTCGGCACGACGATGTCGTAGCCGGACTTGCCCGCCACCAGTTTCGCATTGAGGATTTCGTTATTGTCGAAAACGTCGTAGCGTACCTTGATGCCCGTTTCCTTCTCAAAATTCTTGATCGTATCGTCGCCGATGTAGTCCGACCAGTTATAGATGTTCAGGACCTTTTCTTCCTGAGCCTGAGCTTGGCCAGGCAAGGCCAATACGGCCGCCGCCAAGGCCAATCCCACTCCAATGCGCCGCCCTGCTTGCCATGTGTGTGCCATCGTACCGCCTCCGGAATTAGTCAGAAAATAGTGCCGATCATAACAAGAAGGGCGGCATCAGGTCTAGCCTGATACCGCCCTGCTTTCACTGCCGGGGTCAGACCCCAAGCAACATTACACCTTGTCCAGCCCCACTTGCGCCCCCGTAAATACGAGGTTGCCGTTCTGGGCGTCGATGCGGATTTCGTCTTTCGGGCCAAACTTGCCTTCCAGAATCAGCTTCGACAGCGGATTTTCGATCTGCTGCTGGATCGCCCGCTTCAGCGGACGGGCGCCATACACCGGGTCGTAGCCCGCCTCGGCGATTTGCTGCAAGGCCGCGTCCGTCAAGCTCAGCGCCATGTCCATGCGCGCCAGGCGTTCTTCGAGGATCTTCAGCTGGATCTTCGCGATCGCGCCGATGTTTTTCTCGTCGAGGCCGTGGAACACGACGATTTCGTCGATACGGTTGACGAACTCGGGACGGAAGTGCGAACGTACCTCGGCCATCACTGCCAGCTTCACGACACCGGGATCATCGCTTTCCATGGCCTGGATTTTATGCGAACCCAGGTTCGAGGTCATGATGATGACGGTATTCTTGAAGTCCACCGTGCGGCCCTGGCCATCCGTCATGCGTCCATCGTCGAGCACTTGCAGCAGCACGTTGAAGACGTCGGCATGCGCCTTTTCCACTTCGTCGAGCAGGATCACGCTGTACGGCTTGCGGCGCACGGCTTCCGTCAGGTAGCCGCCCTCGTCGTAGCCCACGTAGCCCGGCGGCGCGCCGATCAGACGGGCCACGGAATGCTTCTCCATGAACTCGCTCATGTCGATGCGGATCATCGATTCTTCCGTATCGAACAGGAAGGTCGCCAGCGCCTTGCTCAGCTCGGTCTTGCCGACACCCGTCGGCCCCAGGAACATGAAGGAACCATATGGACGGTTCGGGTCGGAGAGGCCGGCGCGCGAGCGGCGGATGGCGTCAGCCACGGCCGTGATCGCTTCATCCTGGCCCACGACGCGCTCATGCAGCTTCTCTTCGATGTGCAGCAGCTTGTCGCGTTCGCCCTGCATCATGCGCGACACGGGTATGCCCGTCGCGCGCGACACCACTTCGGCGATTTCCTCGGCGCCCACTTCCGTGCGCAGCAGTTTCGGCTGGTCAGGGTCGAGTTTCGGGATGCCGCTGTCAGCCTGCTTGAGCTGGGCTTCCAGCTGCGGCAACTTGCCATACTGCAATTCCGACACTTTCTGCCAGTTGCTCTCGCGCGTGGCCTGCTCCATCTGCAGCTTGACGTGCTCGATCTCTTCCTTGATGTGCGTGCTGCCCTGCACCACGGCTTTTTCCGCCTTCAGGATTTCCTCGAAGTCATTGTATTCGCGCTGCAGCTTGACGATCTCTTCCTCGATCAAGGCCAGGCGGCGCAACGACGCTTCGTCCTTTTCCTTCTTGACAGCTTCGCGCTCGATCTTGAGCTGGATCAAACGGCGTTCCAGCTTGTCCATCACTTCCGGCTTGGAATCGATCTCGATCTTGATCTTCGCCGCCGCTTCATCGATCAGGTCGATCGCCTTGTCGGGCAGGAAACGGTCCGTGATATAGCGGTGCGACAGCTCGGCGGCGGCAATGATGGCCGCGTCCGTGATTTCCACCTTGTGGTGCAGCGCATATTTATCCTGCAAGCCGCGCAGGATGGCGATCGTCGCTTCCACGGTCGGTTCGTCGACGAGCACTTTCTGGAAGCGGCGTTCCAGCGCGGCATCCTTCTCGATGTACTTGCGGTACTCGTCGAGGGTGGTCGCGCCCACGCAATGCAGCTCGCCGCGCGCCAGCGCCGGTTTCAGCATATTGCCGGCATCCATCGCGCCTTCGGCCTTGCCCGCGCCCACCATGGTGTGCATTTCATCGATGAAGACGATGGTTTGCCCTTCATCCATGGCCAGTTCCTTCAGCACGGATTTCAGGCGCTCCTCGAATTCGCCGCGGAATTTCGCGCCGGCCAGCAAGGCCGCCATGTCCAGCGACAGTACGCGCTTGCCTTTCAGCGATTCCGGCACTTCGCCGTTGACGATGCGCTGCGCCAGGCCTTCGACGATGGCCGTCTTGCCCACGCCCGGTTCGCCGATCAGCACGGGGTTGTTCTTGCTGCGGCGCTGCAGGATCTGGATGGTGCGGCGAATTTCATCGTCGCGGCCGATCACAGGGTCGAGCTTGCCCTTGCGCGCCCGCTCCGTCAGGTCCAGCGTGTATTTTTTCAAGGCTTCGCGCTGGCCTTCGGCTTCTTGCGAATCGACCTTGTTGCCGCCGCGCACAGCCTCGATGGCCGCTTCCAGCGCCTTGCGGGTCAGGCCGTTTTCGCGCGCCAGCTTGCCGCAGTCGGACTTGTCGTCCGTCATCGCCAGCAAAACCATTTCGCTGGACACGAACTGGTCGCCCGCCTTCTGCGATTCCTTGTCGGCCAGGTTCAAGAGAGCCACGAATTCGCGGCTGACCTGCACGTCGCCGCCCGTGCCCGACACCTTCGGCAAGCGTTCGATGGACGCGCCCAGGGCCTTGGACAGGCCGCCCACGTTGACGCCGGCCCGCTGCAAGAGCGAACGGGCGCCGCCGTCGTCCTGGTTCAACAGGGCCGTCAGCAGGTGGACTGGTTCGATATAGGGATTGTCGTTGCCCACGGCCAAGCTTTGCGCATCGGCCAGGGCTTCCTGTAATTTGGTAGTGAGTTTGTCTTGTCGCATGAAAAGCGCTCCCGGTTAATTAGTTGTTAACCAAATTGGGGTGAGGCAGTACTTTTCAAGCATACACAAAGCAGAAAACCGCTGCATTTGGGCAAATGCTAGCGTGCGCGGCAGATACGATTCAAATGGTGCTTGCTTTTGTCGCCCATTTGTCCAGCGCCGTCTCGTCGCTGTCGCGCGCATCGACCCAGCGCGCACCTTCCGGCGTATCTTCCTTCTTCCAGAACGGCGCTTCCGTCTTCAGGTAGTCGATGATGAACTCGCAGGCGGCGAACGCCTCGCCCCGGTGGGCGGACGAGACCGCCACCAGCACGATCTGTTCCTGCGGCAGCAAGGGGCCCACGCGGTGGATCACCAGTGCGCCGGACAGGGGCCAGCGCACGCGCGCCTGCTCGACGATGGCTTCGATGGACTTTTCCGTCATGCCCGGATAATGCTCGAGCTCCATGGCGGCCACGTCCAGCCCCTCGTTCATGTCGCGCACCGTGCCGACGAAGCCGACGACGGCGCCCACCTTGGGGTTGCCTGCACGCAATTGTGCGATTTCTTGACTCAAGTCAAAATCAGCTTGCTGGACGCGGACGCTGGTACTCATTTGGCATGCCCTCCGATACGGCGCAGCAGGGTTTCGATGCGGCTGGCCGTGCGCGCATCGGTGGCGGCGGCAATCGCGCACAGCTGCATCAGCTGCGACACTTGCGTGAGCGGCTTCTGGCCCGATTTCAGCGACGATTGCAGCACTTCCACCTGCATTTTCAGGCGGTCGCGGGCAAATTCGGCGCCGCTGTCGACACCGGCGACGATTTCCAGGCGCAAGACCTCTTCGAGCAAGCGGGCCTCGTTGGCCTGCAATTGCTGCACGTAGGCGGCAGCGCCCTCGCCCAGCGCGGCCTGGGCGGCGGCAAAGCGCTGCAGCAGGCTGCGTTCGTATTGCGTATCGAGCGGCGGCAAGGCGCTCCAGCGCTCGCTCCACGCAGGCGCGTCGGCATCGGCACCGCCCTCGGCCAGCGAAGCTTCCAGCGATTGCACCAGGCGCAGCTTGTCGCGCAAGGCGTTGGCCTGGGCCGCGCCGGCCCGTTCGGCGATGGCGTCCGCTTGCGCCTGCACGCCGGCGACGGCCGCGTGGTAGCGCTGCTCGATCTTCGCTTCGCTGGCGCGCGGCACGGGGCCCGTGGCGTTCCAGGCGGCGCGCGTGTCGCGCAGCAAGTGATGGATGAAGGCCGTGCGGGACTTGTCGTCGCCCTCGGGCACGACGGCCGTTTCCAGCGCGGCGCACAGCGCTTCGCGCGCATGCAGGTGTTCGCGGCGCTCGTGGTCGGCCGCGTGGGCCGTTTCCTTGCGCTTGGCGAAGATATCGTCGCAGGCGGCACGGAAACGCTGCCACAGCGCCTGTTCCGCGCGGCGCTCCAGCGGCAGGGCTTTCGCCAGTTCCTGCCATTTATCCTGCAAGGCTTTCAGCATGTCGACCGTGTTGCGCTCCGATGGCTTGAGCAAGCCCACTTCGACGATCAATTGCTCGCGGCGCGCCGTCTCGATCTGGCGCTGCGTGTCCAGCGGCTTCGACAGGGCGTCCAGCGCGGCGCCGAATTCCGTATCCAGGCGTTTCTTTTCCTTGCGGTCGATGGTGCCCAAGCGCGTCCAGGCCTGGCGCAGGCGCTGCGAGGCGGAGGCGACGTGTTTCCAGTCGGTACTTTCTTCGGCCGCCAGGGCCGCCGTTTCCGCGATCAATTCCTGGGCCTTGGCCGCGTTGCCGTGACGCTCCTCGGCCAATTGCTTGAAATGCTGGGCCGCCGGCGCATACGCGAGGCTGCAGGCGGCGTCGAAACGTTCCCACAGGGATTTCGGCGCCGGGCCGGACAAGGTATCGAGCGACTTCCAGCGCTCGCGCAGGCTGCCCACTTTCTTGGCCAGCTCGGCCATTGGGAGTTCCTGCGCCGGCAATTCCTCGCCCGCCTTGACCAATTCCTCGCGCGACACGTTGCCGCCCCAGCGCGCCCAGTCGGCCAGGCGCTTGAATTCTCCGCGCACATGGGCCAGACGGTCCGCTTGCGCGGGCGTCAAACGGCCGTGCTTGCTATCGCGCAAGGTCTTGTCATGCTCGGAAGCCACGTGCAGCAAGCCGTCCTGCAGGGCCGCCTCCATGGCGTCAAGCACCTTGAAGAACTGTTCCGTCGCTTCTTTCGACACGGGCGCGTGTTCCGCGCGCGGCTTGCGCGGCGCCGGGTCCGCATGGGCTGGTGCGGCCTCTGGCGTTGCCGCCTGCACCGGCGCCGGCGCGCTGGCCAGCACGGCCGCAAATTGCTGCTGCAAGCTGTCGGACAAGGGCGACTCGGGCAGACGCGGCAGGGCTTGCCATGCGCGCTTCAAGGTGTCCACGTCGAGCGTGGCGGCGTCCTGCGCCTGCCATTCGGCCAGCGCGGCCTGGCGCGCGTCGAACACGGCCTGGTGTTGCTGCAGGGCTTGCAGGGCGGACTGCGCCTGCTCGCGCGCCTGGATGAAATCGCTTTCCAGGTGTTTAGGCAAGGAAGCGCGCTCGGGCGATTGCGCATGCTGCGCATGTTCCGCATCCAGACGAGCCAGCGCCTGCGCCAGCTCGCCGGCGGACTGGCCATTGCTGGCCAGCGCGCGTGCAGCGGCGACGGCGTCGATCACGGCGCGCTGCAGCACCACTTGCGCTTCCAGGCGGGCGGCCAGCGCGGCGCGCGCGGCAGCAAAGGCGGTCGCCAGTTCCGGCGTGGCCTTGATGACTTGCCATTGGCGGTCCAGTTCGGCTACCTGGTTCGGGCTGAGCTTTTCATCGTTCAACAGGCGCTGGGCCGTGTCGATGCTGGCCTGGGCGCGTTGCGTCTCGGCAGCCTGATGACGGATCAGGTCGATGCGGCCCTGCATCAGCTTGGCCACGCGGCGGTCCGTGTTGCGCATGGCGTGGTGGACTTTTTCCAGCAGGGGCAAGGCGTGGACGTGTTCGGCCGCGATCAGACGGGCATCGGCAAATTCGCTGGACACGATGAATTCAAAGGCGGCAGCCTCGTCGCCAGCCACGGCATGGGCACGCGCCACCTGTTCGGCGCGGCGCGATGCGCTCTGCGCCGAGGCGGCGGCCTGTTCTGCCACGACAGGGTCGGGTACGGCAGTCTTGCTGGCAGAACGCTTGAAGAGAAATTCGAACATGACGGGTTTCGCGTGGATCAAAACCACCATCATAACAAAGCCCGGGGTATTGCATCGGACAGGACTGAACAAGTTATCAAATGAATAAAGCGAATCTTTTCCGAATCTTTCCCGAATCTTTTCCCTGGATTTTTGCCCTATGACGGTGTGCCAGCCGCCCTCGCGAAAACGCCTCCGGCAAACACCGCCTGGCGGGGTGTGCGCTCGCTACCCGTTCAAGCCTGGGCACGCAGCGGCTGTACCGGCGCGGGCGGCGCGGACGCGGCACCATCCGCCAGCGTTTCAGCGCCGCCGGCTGCAGGCAAGGGCGCCGGCAAAGGCGCTGGCAAAACAAAGGGCAGTACTTGCGCCTTGCCACGGCGCGCTTCCTGCACGCGCGCATCGTGGGCGAGGAACTGGTAGGCGATGGCAAACCACGCTTCGCCGACGATGACCTTGCGCGCCAGCGCGAACAGTTCGCGCTCTTCCTTTTCCAGGCGCTGCAGCAAGGCCGCGCAAAAGGCGTCGATGGCGGCGCATAGCTGCTCGGCCTGTAATTCGGAATGGTCGATGGCGGCACCCGCGCGCTGCTGCACGACATTGATGCTTTCCAGCGCCGCGTGGTTCAAGCCGTTCAACTCGTCCAGCAAGCCGTCCACATGGGGGGCAGCCTGGCGGATGGCGGGGATCAGGTACATCTCCACCTTGCGCCAATAGCTCCCCTGGTACAGCCGGTTCAGCCAGTCGCCCGTGTACTGCAGTTGCGCCAAACTGAGCCTGCTTTGCTGGCGCAGCTGCACCTGCATGTATTTCTGAAAAGCCAACAAGCTCATGCGGATGCTGGCCTGTTCCACCGACAGGGAAACCAATATATATGTTGCAGTAAGCATGCACTCACTCCCGAAAACGCGCTGGATATGTCATCCTGGAAGTGAAAGTGTAAAGACTACCGACAGGGGCCGGTTTGATCCTGCACAAACCCGCGGCTGGCCAGCCGCGCTTTCTTTTACGGCGCGCGCAAGCCGATATGCAGGTTGACGACGCCCGGCTCTTCCGACGGCGTGACTTCTCCGCCAAAGCTTTTCACCAGCCGCTGCATGCCCTTGTTGCGCGCCATAGCCTCGCCCACCAGCGCTTCCGTGCCCCGGCTGCGGAAATAGTCGACCAGCTTCTCGAACAGGATGTGTCCCAGTCCCTTGCCTTTCAGCGCCGAGCGCACGGCGATGGCGAAATCGGCGTGGATATTGTCCGGGTCGGCCACGGCGCGCACCACGCCGAGGGTTTCCGGCTTGCCGTCCGGGCCCGTGTGCGTGGCGATGAAGGCCATGGCGCGGTCGTAATCGATCTGCGTCAGGCGCGCCAGCTGCGACACGGGCAGCTCGCGCATGGACGTGAAGAAGCGCAGGCGCACGTCGTCCGGGTCCAGCGCGTGGAACAGGTCCATGTGCTGCGGCGCGTCCTCGGGGCGGATGGGGCGCAGCAGAATGGATTGGTCCATCCACGTCACCTGCTCTTCCAGCTCCTGCGGATACGGGCGGATGGCCAGGCGGTCGCGCTTCTGGCCCGGCTGCAGGCGGATGCGCGCGTCGAGGGCGATCACGCCATCCGCATCGGCCACCAGGGGGTTGATGTCGAGTTCGGCCAGCTCGCCGATGTCGGCCACCAGTTCGGCCACCTGGATCAGGGTGTAGCAGATGGCGTCGATGTCGGCCGGCGGCTGGTTGCGGTAGCCGGCAAGCAGCTTCGACACGCGCGTGCGCGCCAGCATGTCGCGCGCCAGCACCATGTTCAGGGGCGGCAGGCCGATGGCGTGATCGGCCGTCACTTCCACGGCGATGCCGCCCTGCCCCACCAATATCACGGGACCGAAGGCGGCGTCCGTCGTCACGCCGACGATCAGTTCATGCGATTGCGGCCGGCGCGCCATCTGCTGCACGGTAAAACCGTCGATCAGCGCGTCGGGACGCATGCGGCGCACGCGCTTGAGCATGGCGGCGGCGGCCGTGCGCAGGATGTCGGGCGTGTCCAGGTCGAGCGCCACGCCGCCCACGTCGGACTTGTGCGCGATGTCGGGCGAGTGGATTTTCAACGCGACGGGATAGCCGATGTCGGCCGCCACGGCCAGCGCCTCTTCCACGTCGGCCGCCATGCGCGTGGTGGCGACGGGAATGCCATAGGCGGCCAGGATTTCCTTCGAGCGGCATTCACCGAGCACCGTCTGGCCGGCCGCCAGCGCGGCGGCGACGATTTCGCGCACCCTGGCGCGCCGCGGCGTGGCCGACATGGGCAGCTGCGCCGGCACCTGCATCAGGGTTTCCTGGTTGCGCCGGTACTGCACGATCTGCATGAAGCCATGCACGGCCTTTTCCGGCGTGTCGTAGGTGGGAATGCCAGCCCGGTTGAAGACCTGGCGCGCGGGCGCCACGGTGGTGCCACCCAGCAGGCACGACAGCACCGTGCGCGAGGTGGCCTTGATCAGCGGCGTGACGGCTTCGGCGATGTCGATCGACGAGACCATGGCCGTGGGCGCGTGCAGCAGCAGCAAGGCGTCCGCCTGCGGCTCGTCGAGCAGCGGCTTGATGGCGTCGGCATAGCGCTGCACGGCCGCGTCGCCGGGCAAGCCCACGGGGTTGTCGTGCGACCAGCCCCGTGGCAAGGCTTTTTCCAGCGCGATGACGGTATCGGGGGAGAGTTCGGCCAGCTTGCCGCCGCTGCCCACCAGGGCGTCGGTGGCCATCACGCCCAGGCCGCCGCCGTTGCACAGGATCGCCAGGCGCTCGCCGCGCTGCGAACGGATATGCGTGAGGGTTTCCACGGCATCGAAGAGCTCTTCGGCCGAATACACGCGCAGCATGCCGGCGCGGCGGATGGCCGCGTCGTACACGGCGTCGGAACCGGCCAGCGCGCCCGTATGCCAGGCCGCCATGGCCGCGCCTTCCGCCTCGCGCCCCGCTTTCAGGACGATGACGGGCTTGCTGCGCGCGGCCGCGCGCGCCGCCGACATGAATTTGCGCGCCGCCTGGATATCTTCCATGTACAGCAGGATGGCGGCCGTGTCGATGTCGCCGGCCAGGTAGTCGAGCAAGTCGCCGAAATCGACATCGTAGCTGGCACCCAGCGAAATGAACTTGGAAAAGCCCACGCCATGCGCGTTGGCCCAGTCGAGCACGCCCGACACCAGCGCGCCCGATTGCGACACGAAGGCGATCTTGCCGCTGGTTGCGCCCACGTGGGCGAAGCTGGCGTTCAAGCCCAGTTTCGGCACCAGCAGCCCCATGCTGTTGGGGCCGAGGATGCGCAGCAAATGCGGCTTGGCCGCCTTCAGCATGGCCAGGCGCAGCGACTGCTCGCGCACGGGGTCGAGGCCGGACGTCATGACGATGGCCGCGCGCGTGCCCAGCGCGCCCAGTTCGCGGATCAGGGCCGTGATGGTGGCGGGCGGCGTGCAGATGATGGCCAGGTCCGGCGCTTTCGGCAGTTGCGCCAGCTTGCGGTAGCATTTCAGGCCCATCAGCTCGTCATACTTGGGATTGACGGGCCAAATGTCTCCTTGGTAGCCGCCACCGAGCAGGTTGTACAGGGCGATGGCGCCCAGCTTGCGTTCGCGCGCCGTGGCGCCGATCAGGGCCACCGAGGCCGGCTTGAACAGCTTGTCGAGATTACGGATACTCATGTTCTGGCCTCATGGATTGCCGAAGCGGGATTGCCGGAGCGACTACGCGCCAGTGTAAGGGATGCGTTGCCAAAAAAATTTGATCTTGCGCTGCATTTCACGAAAAACCCGCGCGCCCCTACCAGCGCGAGCGGTGGCTTTCCGTCACCCCGGCCAGCTGCGCCACGATGCGCTTGGGAGAGTCCGCGCTGGTGCGCACCCAGCCGCTGAAAGTGCCGATGGGCTGGATGTAGCGGCTGGCGGCGATCCACAGGTTTTTATCCTCGCGGCGCGCGCCTTCCGGCTTGAAGTGCAGGTCCAGCAAATCGTCGTCCGTCCACACATGCCACGGCGCCAGCGGGTTGTCGGGATTGAAGTCGAAGTGCGCGCGGCCCAGCGGATACAGCTGGCCATCGAGCCACAGCGCGTTTTCATGCGCGCCGAAATAGCCGGCCTGCAGGTTGAAACCCAGGTCCAGGCTGTGCGCCGAGGCCCAGCGCCATTCCGTTTCGCGCGCCAGCAAGCCATTCGAATAATCGAAGCTGGCCACGCCGTCGTCCAAGCTGTAGCCCATGGCGCCGCAACGCACGCTGCCCCACAAGGGCAAGCCGCCCGACTTTTGCGTCGCATGCACGCTGCCGCCCTCGCCCACGGGCCCCACGGCCAGCAAGGTGGGCGCCACGGGCGGGCCGAATTCCGCGTCGATGCCGAAATGGCCGCAATCGAGCAGCAATCGATAGCGCTGCTGGGGCTGGGCCTCGATGGAGATCACTTGCGAGAGGAAGCGGAAACGGCTGCTGGCGCCCGCATGCGGCGCCACCGTGGCGCTCAAGCCCGGCACGCCATCCTGCGAAAAACTGGCCACGATCTTGCCCTTGTGGCGGTCGAAGGCATACGCGAAGGCCGTGCTGGTCCAGCCCAGGTCGACGATGGCCACGCCGCAGAACAGCGTGGGTGTGGACAGGGCCACGTAATGCCAGCGCTTGTGGTGGAACAGGCGCCAGAGGGCGCCGCGCGCGTGGGGTGGCGCCAGCGCGGCCCAGTCGAAGGCGTTCAATTGGCCCGTGTAGCGGCCAAAGCAGGGGACGCCATCGGCGTCGAGCAGCTGGGGAGGAGCCGGCGGCAGCATCATGCGGCCCGCCTTGCGGCTGCGCCGCCGTCGTGCAGGGTCTGGGCCAGCAGCGCGCCGAAGGTTGCCGGCTGCGTCTGCGCAATATCAATATCCGGGCAGGCATGCCAGAGCGCCAGGCGCTGCACGGCGCCGGCCACGTCCTGCGCCAGACGGGTACTGAGGCGCACGCCGTCTTCCAGCGCCAGCGACTTGATCTCGAAGCGCCCCTGCGCGCGGTGCGCCTTGGCGTCCAGGCGCCCCACCAGCGCGCCGCGGCGCAAGATCGGCAAGGTGAAATAGCCATAGCGGCGCTTTTCGGCCGGCGTGTAGCATTCGAGCCGGTAGTCAAAGCCGAACAATTCCAGGGCACGGCGCCGGTCCCAGACGACGGGATCGAACGGCGAGAGTATCGTCGTCAGGGTGGGCGCCAGCTTGCCGGCCGCCGCGTCGCGCAACAAGTCCCCATGCTCGGCATGCACGTACACGGCATCACTCCAGCCATCGACCGTGCAGCGCAGCAGCGCGCCCTCGTCCACCAGCGCCTGCAAATCGCGCGCCAGGCTGGCGCGCGACTGCTTCGTGCGGAAGTAGTCGCTGATCCAGCTGGCCCGCGCCAGCCCCAGCGCCTTCACGCTGGCCAGCAGCAGCCGGCGGCGCACCTGCTCCTCGGACGGCAGCAAGCCGTCGTGCCAGCCCGGCAGCACCCGTTCGGCCAGGTCGTAATAGCGCTGGAAATTGTGGCGCTTGGCGATCATCAGCACGCCCGACGTAAACAGCACTTCGAGCGAGCGCTTTTCCGGCTTCCAGCTCCACCAGCCGCCCGCCTGGCCATCCGTGCGCTCGAAGTCGGCCGAGCGCGCGGCGCCGTTGGCGCGGATGTGCTCCAGCACCGAAGCGACGGCCTCTCCCTGCTCCGCCATCCATTTGACGGAGTATTTCCAGCCCATGGCGGCCGGGTCCAGCATGCGGTGGCGGTACAGGCCATAGTCTTCGATGGGCACGAAGCAAGCCTCGTGCGCCCAGTACTCGAACAGCGCGCCCTCGGCCAGCAGCTGCTCCAGCCAAGGCTGCGGATAGTCGCCCAGGCGGCTCCACAGCACCAGGTAGGGGCTGCGCGCCACCACGTGGATGGTGTCGATCTGCAGCACGCCCATTTGCCGCACGGCGGCCAGCACGTCGGCCTTCACGGCTTTCTTGCGCCGCGCCTGCAGCAAGCCCTGCGCGGCCAGGTGCAGCGCGCGCGCGGCGGCCAGCGATAAAGCGGGGGGATCGAAAAGAATGGGCTGGTGTGGGCTGTGCATAACAGAAAGATACCGCATTCTGCACACGCCTTGTGCGTTTTATCGCTATCGGATCGCGCCCGCTACGTTGCGGGAAACACGACCGTCACCGCCAGCCCCCGGCCCTGCAGTCCGGCGCCGAGGATGATCTGCGCGCCATGCCGCTCGGCGATGCGGCGCACGATGGACAGGCCCAGCCCGCTGCCGGGAACCTGGCTGCCGCCCAGGCGCACGAAGCGTTCGAACACGCGCGCGTGCCATTGCTCGGCGATACCCGGCCCCGTATCGGCCACGCGCAGGTAGCTGCGCCCCGCCTCCACGCCGCAGCGGATCTCGATGGCGCCCGGCGCCGGGGTATAGCGCAGCGCATTGTCGACCAGGTTACGCAGCAATACCTGCAGGCTGTCCGCATGCAGCGCGCAGGGCGCCGGCGCCACGTTGACCGCCAGCGACAACTGGTACGGCGCGACCAGCGCCTGCCACTGCGCCCCCTGCGCTGCCAGCACGTGCGCCAGGTCGCCCGGCGCCAGCGCCGTCTCTGCCTGCGACTGCGGATCGAGCTGCGCCAGCGCCAGCAACTGGTTGACGAGGCGCGTGGCGCGCTCCACGCTGGCGCCCAGGGCGGCGATGAATTCCTCGCGTTCGTCCGCGCTGCGGGCCCGCTGCAGCACTTGCAGATTGGTCTTGATGGCGGCCAGCGGCGTGCGCAGCTCGTGCGCCGCATCGGCCGTGAAGCGCTGTTCATTGTCGCGGCTGTGCCGCACCCTGCCGAACAGGCGGTTGATTTCCAGCAGCAGCGGATGCAGCTCCGAGGGCGCGCCGTGCACATGCACGTCCGTCAGTTCGTCGGGCGTGCGTGCCGACACTTCGTCGGCGGACGCCTGCAGCACGCGAAACACGCGGTGGATGCTCCACCAGATGGCGATGGTGGCCAGCGCCACGAGCAGCAGGCCGAACAGCGCGATGCGGTAAAAGAAACCGCGGCTGATGTCGTCGCGGTGGCTGGTCGGTTCGGCCACCAGCAGTTGCAGGCTGCGCTGCGGGTCCCACAGCGAAAACAGACGCCAGCGCTGGCCGCCGATGCTGGTCCACGACAGGCCGTCCGGCGCGCTGCGCGACAAGGCGATGTCGGACGCCGCGTCGTTGCGGTACAGGACGCGCTGCTGCGCGTCGCGCACCTTGAACAGCAAATACTGGTGGGGATTCGGATGGCCGCGCAGCGGCAGGTCGATGGGCCCCGTCAAGCCATGCTCGCGCGCATCCTTTTCCACCAGCGACAGCAGCAAATGGCCCGTCTCGATCAGCGACTGGTCGAACAATTCCTGGCTTTCGCGGCGCGCTTCCACGTAGACGATGGCGGCGCTGCCCACCCACAGGGCCAGGGTCAGGCCCAGCAGCACGGCCAGCAGGGTGCGCCGCAGCGACCAGCTTTTCACGCCGCCGCCAGCCGTTAAGAATCTCTTAAGAACTTCTGCGCAAGATCCGGAGCGAAATATTTTTTGGGAAGCCATGCCTGCAATTGTAAATGATTCTTATTGCTTTCATGATTCCCATTACCCCAAGAATACAGACCAATAATTCATTCACCCTCAGGAGTTTGCATGTCCAACAGCCCCCGCCGCGCGCGCCTGCCGCGTCCCACCACCCTGGCCCTGGCCTTGGCCGCCCTGTCCTGCCTGCCGGCTCACGCCCAGACGGGCACGCCTGCCAGCATGCCGGAAGTGGTGGTTTCCGCCTCCGGTTTCGAGCAGGATATCAAGCAGGCGCCCGCCTCGATCACCGTGCTGACGCGTGAAGAACTGTCGAAGGAGCGCTTCGGCAACCTGACGCAGGCGCTGGAAAGCGTGGAAGGCATCGACGTGGGCGCGGCGGGCGACAAGACGGGTGGCATGAACATCAGCATCCGCGGCATGCCCAGCGACTACACCCTGGTGCTGATCGACGGACGCCGCCAGAACGCGGCCGGCAACGTCACGCCGAACGGCTTCGGCGGCACGCAGACGAGCTTCATGCCGCCGCTGGCCGCCATCGAACGCATCGAGATCATCCGCGGCCCCATGTCGACCCTGTACGGCTCGGACGCCATGGGCGGCGTGATCAACATCATCACGCGCAAGGTGGGCAAGCAGTGGATGGGTTCCATCTCGGCCGACTACACCCTGCAGGAAGAGTCCGATTTCGGCGACGTGAAAAGCGGCCGCTTCTACCTGAGCGGCCCTATCGCCACCGACCTGCTGGGCCTATCCCTGCGCGGCAGCAAGCAGCGCCGCGATGCGGCCAACATCCGCTACAACGACGCGGCCGGTGCGGAAAATGTACCGAGCATGGGCGCCAACCCCGTGCGCGCGGACATCGAAAACTTTGGCGCGCGCCTGGCCTTCACGCCCAACCGTTTCCATACCGTCATCCTCGACGCGGATGCGGGCCGCCAGACCTACGACAATTCGAAGAAGCAACTGGGCACCTTGGGCTTGCAGGGCGGCTACGGTCCCGAGCAGAAATACAACCGCGACCAGTGGACCCTGTCGCACACGGGCCGCTTCGGCTTCGGCACCCTGGACAGCAGCTACATGGTGAACAAGACGGAAACCCTGGGCCGCACGATTCCGCCAGGCACGCCAGGCGCCGTCGCCGGCAGCGCGCGCACCCTGGAAGTGGAAAGCCAGGTGTTCGACACCAAATTGGTCCTGCCGTTGGGCAAACACATGGCCACCGTCGGCGCGCAATGGTGGAAAGCGGAAATGACGGATGGCGTGGCGCCAAAGAAATTCGAATTCACGCAAAAGGCCCTGTTCGTGGAAGACGAATGGCAGGTGCTGGAGAATGTCGCGCTGACCTTCGGCGCCCGTTATGACGATCACAGCATCTTCGGCGGCCAGACCAACCCCCGTGCGTATGCCGTGTGGAACGCCAACCCGATCTGGACCGTCAAGGGCGGCGTCAGCAAGGGCTACAAGACGCCGCGCGTGGAACAATTGTCGCCAGGAATCAACGGTTTCGGCGGCCAGGGCACGATTCCCCTCGTCGGCAGCCCGAACCTGAAGCCGGAAACGAGCACGACGACGGAAATCGGCGCGTATTTCGACAACCTGGCCGGCTGGACCGCCAGCGGCTCCCTGTTCAACAATCAATTCAAGGACAAGATCACGACGGGCACAGGCCTCGTCAACTGCGATTACCGTCCGTCGCCAAACCGTCCCGGCTGCGTCAGCTTCGGCAACTGGCCCAACGTCGATGCGTTTGGCCAGTCGGTCAACGTGGATGAGGCCGTCACGCGCGGCGTCGAGCTGAATACGCGCTTCCCGCTGGGCAAGACCTTGTCGGCCAGCGCCAACTACACGTACACGGAAAGCGAACAGAAGAGTGGCAGCAACGCGGGCAAGCCCCTGAGCGACACGCCCAAGCACGCCGTCAACGCACGCCTGAGCTGGGATATCTCGCGCGAATGGAACGGCTGGCTGCGCGCCGAGTACCGCAGCGAGCGCTTCCGCGATCCGGGCACCTCCGCTTCCACGCGCGCCGCCAAGGCCGCGCTGGGCGACTACAAGGGCTACACCATGTTGCACCTGGGCAGCAGCTACCAGCTGAACAAGCGCGTCACCCTGAACGCGGCCGTGTACAACCTGCTCAACAAGGACTTCGTCGACTACCAGCCTTACCGCGCACCGACGTTGACCTACGCCAACCGCTATGTGAACAGCCTGGACGGCCGCCGTCTGTGGCTGTCGGCCACCGTCGATTTCTGATGCGCTAATCCAGCCGCATCATCGATGCCAACGGGCTGCCTCAGGGTAGCCCGTTTTTTCATCAGGCCGCTTGCGCTTTATCAATGCAATAGCCGATCGCATGCACGGTGCGTATCAAGTCCCGCCCCAGCTTCTTGCGCAGGTGGTGGATATGCACTTGCACGGCATTGCTTTCCACTTCATCGCCCCAGCTGTACAGGTTTTTCTCCAGCTGTTCCCGGCTCAGCACCCGGCCACCGTGTTCCAGCAGCAATTGCAGGATGCGAAACTCCTTCATCGTGAGCATCACGGGCAATCCCCCTTGCGTCACCTGCCGGTCCGCGATATCGAGCACGAGGTCGCCGTGCACGAGGTGCTCGCGCAGGCGGCCCGCGGCGCGCCGGCAGGCGCTGCGCATGCGCGCGGCCAGTTCGTCGAGGTCGAACGGTTTCACGATGAAGTCGTCGGCGCCCGCGTCGAGCCCGGCGATGCGCTCGCCCACCTGATCGCGCGCCGTGACGACCAGCACGGCGCCGCTGTAGCCATTGTCGCGCAGCACGCCCAGCGCCTGCATGCCATCCTGCCCCGGCAAGCCCAGGTCGAGCAAAATACAGCCATAGTCATGCAGGCGCACGGCCGTGTGCGCGTGTTCGGCGCTCGTGACCCAGTCGACGGCATAGCCGCCCTGTTCCAGGCCGATCTGCGTGGCGCGGCCCAGCTGCGGGTCGTCTTCGATCAGCAAGATGCGCATGGGGTGGGAGGCGGACGGGCCGCTCAGTCCTTTTTCTTGATCAGGCCAGCGAGCGCGGCGAAGGGATTGTGCGTGGCGGGCGCCACCTCGGCCGACAGCAGGCCGGCGCCACGGTCCGCTTCCAGGTAGCGCGAGTGCTCATTGTCGTGGCAATACAGGCACAGCAGTTCCCAGTTGCTGCCATCGGGCGGATTGTTGTCGTGGTTGTGGTCGCGGTGGTGCACCGTCAGCTGCTGCACGTTGGCGCGCGTGAATTCGCGCATGCAGCGGCCGCAGACCCACGGGTACATCTTCAGCGAACGCTCGCGGTAGCCGCTCTCGCGCTGGTCGGCGGCGCGGCGCGCTTCAGCCACGATCTTGTCCAGTCTTGCCGCGTCGGGCTTTTTACTCTGCATGACAACTTTCGATATGGGAGGAAGAAGCATCCATTTTAATGAGGATGGGGGCGCAATTGTACTTTTTCTGCCACGGCGCCAGCCCGTGTCGCCGCCGGCGTGCTTTTTTTAGCGTGCGCGGCACCACGGCTACTTGATTTAAAGCAAAATAAGGCCAGCGACAGACGACGAACAGACGATGGCAGCGGCGGCAACACGCTGACGCGCAAGGCGGCCGATTTCGGCTATCATGCGCGCCACGCCGCCCCTCCCCTTTTCCATGAATATAGCCTGCAAGCGCCCGTGATAGCGATAACAAGACCCCTGCAACGCCTTGCCCGCCGCCTGTACCGTCTCAGCCTGGTGCCCCTGTTCGCGCTCATCCTGCTGCTGGCGCTGTGGGCGGCCGTCTTTTACCAGGTGGGCCAGGAGCGGGCCAGCGCCGTGCGCGACGCCGTGGCTGTCAGCCAGTCACTGGCGCGGACCCTGGCCGACCATACCAATTTCACCCTGCGCCAGACGGATCACGCCACGCAATTGTTCAAGCTCAAATACGAGGAAACGGACGGCGGCCTGCGCCTGAATGAATTCACGCGCCGCCAGGGCTTGCTCGACAGCGTGCTGCCGTCGAAGCTGGCATTGCCGATCGCCCTCGTCGATGCGCAGGGCAATGTGCTCGACAGCGCCAACGCCTACCTGCCGGAAAACCTGGCCGGCCAGGCATTTTTCAGGGCGCTGGCCGCGAATGCGTCCGACACGGCCCTGGTCGACACGCCCATGCTCGACGCGGGCGGCAAGCACTGGACCATCCGCCTGGCGCGCCGCCTGAACGATGCGCAAGGCCGCTTTGCCGGCGCCATCGTCATCCTCGTCGACCCCACGTATTTTGTCGACGACTACGACCGCCTGAACCTCGATGAACAGGGCGCGCTGATGCTGGTGGCGCGCGACAGCGGCCTGACGGCGGGGCGCATCGGCGAACAATTGATCCTCAGCGACCGCATCGACTTCCGCATGCCGGGACCGCCGCAGCACGCCGCCGAAGAATTGCTGATCGAGCCGCCCGTCGACGCGACGTCCCGCATCTACAGCTACCACGAGCTGCCGCGCTACCCGTTGCTGGCCGTGGTGGGCGTGAGCCGCGCCGTCGCCCTGACGCGCTTCGAACACCGCCGTCTGATATATGTCGGCGCGCTGCTCGCCGCCAGCGTGCTCATTGCCGGCTTTACGACCCTGCTGATGCGCCAGAGCGCGCGCCTGCGCCGCAGCATCCGCCAGGCCACGGAAACGCAAGCCTTGCTGCGCGCGGCGCACCAGGGCAGCCTCGATGCCGTGCTGCTGCTGAAAGCCTGGCGCCCCGCGCCGGGCAAGCCGGTGGAAGACTTCATTTTCGCCGACGTCAACGAGCGTGCCGCCGACATGCTGGGCAAGCCGCGCTCCGAACTGCTGGGCCAGCGCGTGCTGCCGCTGATACCGCTGCTGCGCGGCGAGCGCTTCTTCAAGCGCTTTTTGCTGGTGATGGAAACGGGCCAGCCGCTGGAAGATGAATTCGAGCTGACCTTGGCCTCGGGCGGCACGCGCTGGCTGCGCCACCAGGTGGTGCCGATCACCGACGGCGTGGCCGTCACCTCGCGCGACATCAGCGCGCGCAAGCACGACGAACTGGCGCTGCAGGACAACCGCAGCTTCCTGCAGTCGCTGATCGACCATTTGCCCGTGCTGGTCTATGTAAAAAGCGCGCGCCCGGAAAATTTCGGCCAGATGGAAGTGTGGAACAAGGCGGCCGAGGACATCACCGGCCACCTGGCCGCCGACGTCATCGGCAAGACCGATTGCCAGGCCTTCCCGCCCGACTTCGGCCTGCACGACGCCGAGGACGACCGCGCCATCCTGGCCGAGCGGGGCGTCATCGACCATACGGAAAAGCCGTTGCGCCTGTTCGATGGCAGCCTGCGCTACCTGCGCGCCGTCTCCGTGCCCGTGTTCGACGAGCGCCAGCAGATCGAACATATCCTGTGCATCGCCGAGGATATCTCGCAGCGCCGCCAGCAGGAACTGGAACTGCGCCAGAAACAGGCCGAACTGGCCGCCGTCAACGACGCTTCGCCGCTCGGCCTGGTGCGCCTGGACCGCCAGCGCCGCTGCACCTACGTCAACCGCACCTTCGAATCGATCACGGGCTTGCCGCGCGCGGCCGCCCTGGGCGCCGGCTGGACCAGCGCCCTGCACCCGGACGACTATCCGCTGATGCACGTGGCGCTGGAACAGCTCACGCGCAGCCATGCGCCGTTCCAGTCCACCCTGCGCTGCCTGCACCGCGACGGCAGGCTGGTCTGGGTCTCCGTCAAAATTGCCCCCATCCTCATCGACGGCCGGATCGAAGGCTACGTGGGCAGCCTGGACGACATCACCATCCTGCGCGAATCGGAAGTGGCGCTGCTGGAAAGCGAAGCGCGCCTGCGCACCATCGCCGACACCCTGCCGGCCATGATCGCCTACATCGACGCCGACCAGGTCTACCGCTTCCTGAACATCGCCTATGAGCGCGAATTCGGCCTGACGGGCCGGCAAGCGCTGGGCAAGAGCGTGCGCGACACGGTGGGCGAGGCGCGTTACCGCACGGTGGCGCCGTACATCGAAAGAGTGCTGGCGGGCGAAACCCTGAGCTTCGAGGAAGAAGACGACAAGGAAGGCATCGAGCGCTGCCTGGAAGTGATCTACATCCCGCAGATCGGCGAAGACAAGCTGCAGGTGGTGGGCTTTCACGTGATGCGCCAGGATATCACCGTGCAAAAGCGCGAAAAACAGCGCCTGCTGAAACTGGCCCAGGTCGACGCGCTGACGGGATTGTCGAACCGCGCCGGCTTCCAGCAAAAACTCAGCGACGCCATGCACGCGAGCCGCCAGCATCAGCACCTGATGGCCGTCATGTACATGGATATCGACCGTTTCAAGCCCGTCAACGACACGCACGGCCACGGCACCGGCGACGCGCTGCTGCGCGCCTTCGCCCAGCGCCTGACGCAAACCATGCGCGTCACCGACATCGTCGCCCGCCTGGGCGGCGACGAATTCACCATCATCATGGAACAGATCACCCGGCCCGAGGACGCAGCCGTGCTGGCGGAAAAAATCGTCGCCGCCATGCAGCAGCCATTCGAACTCGATGGCATCACCGTGCGCATTTCCGCCAGCATCGGCTTGGCTTTCTATCGCGACGAAGACATTTCCCCCGCCGTGCTGCTGCAGCGGGCCGACGTGCTGCTGTACAAGGCCAAGCAGGATGGCCGGAATACCTATCGCGCCGGGATACTGACCACTTGATATGGCCGCTGGCGCCTGGCGCGGGTCTGCCCCCTATCATTCCTGCTATATTGGCGCCTGTCTTCCCTACCCTTGGCCCACCATGCGCCTGCTGCACACTTCCGACTGGCATCTGGGCCAGACCCTGCACAATTACGAGCGGGGCTACGAGCACCAGCGCTTCCTCGACTGGCTGCTCGACACGCTCGTGGCCGAACAAGCGGACGTGCTGCTCGTTGCCGGCGACGTGTTCGACAACGCCAACCCGTCGGCCGCCTCGCAAAAGCAGCTGTACGTCTTCCTGCAGCAGGCGCGCGCGCGCCTGCCCGCGCTGCAGCTGGTCGTCGTCGCCGGCAACCACGATTCGGCCGGCCGGCTCGAAGCGCCCGGGCCCCTGCTGGCCGCGCACGGCACGCACGTGATCGGCCATCTGCTGCGCGACGAAGATGGCCAGATCGACCTGGAGCGCCTGCTGCTGCCTTTGACGGGCGCCGATGGGCAAGTGCAAGCCTGGTGCCTGGCCGTGCCCTTCCTGCGTCCCGGCGACGTACCGAAACTGCAGGCCGGCGATACCCAGGACGCCTACCTGGGCGGCATCGCCCTGCTGTACCGCCAGTTGGCGGACCTGGCGCTGGCGCGTCGCCAGCCCGGACAAGCCATCGTTGCCATGGGCCACTGCCACATGGTGGGCGGCGAAATGTCCAACGATTCAGAGCGCCGCATCGTCATCGGCGGCACGGAAATGCTGCCGTCGGGGATTTTCGACGCCGCCATCGCGTATGCGGCGCTGGGCCATCTGCACAAGGCGCAAGCCGTGGGCGGCCAGGAACATATCCGCTATTGCGGCAGCCCGATTCCCCTGTCGTTTGCGGAAGTGCACTACCGCCACCAGGTGCTGTGCCTCGACATCGATGGCGAACAGTTGAAGGACGTGCGCGCCATCGAAGTGCCGCGCGCCGTGCCCTTGCTGCGCGTGCCCGCCACGCCAGCGCCGATCGACGAGGTGCTGGCGCAGCTGGCCGCCCTCGACGTACCCGCCGCCGCACCGGAAGCGCAGCCCTTCCTGGAAGTGCGCGTGCGCCTCGATGCGCCGGAACCGGGCCTGCGCACGCGCATCGAAACAGCGCTCGACGGCAAGCAGGTGCGCCTGGCGAAGATCGAAACGTCGAGCGCCGCGCGCAGCAGCGCGCCCGACAACATGACGCTCGACCAATTGAGCCAGCTGCAGCCCGACGACATCTTCCGACGCCTGTACCTGCAAAAATACGGCCGGCCCGCGCCGCCCGAACAACTGTCGGCCCTGGCCGAACTGCTGCTGCCCGGCGCCTGACGGTACCTGAAGAACCATGAAAATACTGAAAATCAGCGGCAAGAACCTGGCCTCGCTGGCCGGCGAATTTGAAGTCGACTTCCAGCAGGAGCCGCTGGCGTCCTCCGGCCTGTTTGCCATCAGCGGCCCCACGGGCGCGGGCAAGAGCACCCTGCTCGACGCCCTGTGCCTGGCCCTGTACGACGCCACGCCGCGCCTGCTGAAGGTGCTGGGCCGGGGCAGCGCCCTGCCCGACGTGGGCAAGGAAACCGTCAACGCCCAGGATACGCGCACCCTGCTGCGCCGCGGCACGCCGGACGGTTACGCGCAAGTAGACTTCGTCGGCAACGACGGCGGTCACTATCGCGCGCGCTGGAGCGTGCGCCGCTCGCGTACCCGGGCCGAAGGCGCGCTGCAGGCGACCGCCATGAGCTTGCACCAGCTGCCAGCGCTGCAGCCCATTGGCGGCACCAAGACGGAAGTCAAGGAAGAGATCGAAAAGCGCATCGGCCTGTCGTTCGACCAGTTTACGCGCGCCGTGCTGCTGGCGCAGAACGAGTTTTCCACCTTCCTCAAGACGGAAGACAATGAACGGGGAGAATTGCTGGAAACCCTGACGGGCAGCAGCATCTATACCGACATTTCCATGCGCGCCTTCGAGCGGGCAAAAAAGGAAAAGCAGATCCTCGAACGCCTGGGCGAAAAACTGGCCGACCAGCGGCCCCTGTCGCCGGAAGAGCGGGCCGAGACCGAGGCGCTGTGCGGCGCTGCCGACACCGCCCTGCAAACCATCGACTTGCGCAAGGCGGTGCTGGAGCTGCAGCAGCGCTGGCACCAGGAGACGCACAAGCTGCAAAGCCAGATAGCGGCGGCGCAAGAGACGCTCGATGGCGCGGATGCCGAACGCACCGCGGCCGAAGCGCGCCGCACGGCGCTGGCGCAGTGGGAATTGCTGCAGCCGGCGCGGCCCCTCATCGACGACGTGGCGCGCCTGGCGAACGACATCGCTGGCACCGGCGCCGCGTTGGAAGCGTCGCGCGCGCAGGCGGCGCAAGCCGTGGCCAGCGAAACGCAACTGGCTGCCAGCGTGCAGCTGGCGACGGCGGCCTTGCAAGCCAGGGAAGCGGCGCAACGCGACGCGGCGCCCCTGCTCGATCAAGCCAAGGCGCTCGATGCCGGCATTGCGGCAAACTTGCCTGCCCACCGCCAAGCGCAGGATGGCGCGCTGGCGGCGGACCAGGCCAACGAAACGGCGCGCGCCACCTTGCACGAGCTGCAGCAGCACCAGCACGCCATGCAGGCGGAGCAGGAAACGGGCCGCCTGTGGCTGGCGTCGCACCAGCACTGGCAAGCGCTGGCCGCGTCGTGGCAATTGTCGGACCAGCTGTTCGCCCAGGCCGGCCAGGCGGCCGTGCAAGCCGATGCGGCCGACGCCAGGGCGGCCGACGCGGCGCAGCTGGTGCGCGCGGCAGGCGTCGCGGGCCAGGAGGCACAGGCCGCGTTGACGGCGGCCGCCGCCACGCTCGCCGCACACGATGCGCAGCGGCGCGAGGCGCAGTGCGCCGTGCAAGCCATCGATGGTCAGCTGCTGCAGCAGCAGCGCGGCCAGCTGGAAGACCATGCGCGCCAGTTGAACGCGGCGGAAAAGACGTGGACGGAACTGGCGCGCAAGCAGCAGGAGCTGGCGCACGGACAAGCGAGGGCGGCGCAACTGGCGCAGGCCGCGCAAACGGAAACGACGGCGCTGGCGGCGCTGGCGGCACAAACGGCGCTGCTGGAAGCGGGCCTGGCGCAAGCGGAAAAATCCTTGAAAAGGGCGGAAGCGGCATGCGCGGCCAGCGTGGAGCAACTGCGCGCCACCTTGCAGGACGAGCAGCCCTGCCCCGTCTGCGGTGCGCTGGAACACCCGTACAGCCACGCCGATGACGCCCTGCAGGCGATGCTGGCCAGCTTGCAGGATGAAGTACTGGCTTGCCGCGCGCAGGCGCGCAGCAATCTGGAACGGCTGGCCACGCACAAGGCGGCGCTGGCCGCGACCGCGCGCGAACAGGTGCAGACGGATGCGGAACTGGCCATCCTGCCGCCCGCCATCGACAGCTTGAACGCGCAATGGCAGCCGCATGCGGACACCCTGCAACTGCCGCCGGCAAACCAGCGCGCGGACTGGTTCGCGCAGCAGCTGACGGCTAATGCGGCAGCCCTGCAGGCCCTGGCGCAGCAGGAGGCGGCGCTGCGCCAGGCCGGCGCGCGGCGCGAGCAGGCGCAGGCGGCGCACGAACTGGCCGGCGCCGAACACGCGCGCTGCACTAGCGCCGTCGCCGAAACGCAGACGCGCCTGGCGCAATTGCAGGCACAGCAGGCGGCCAGTCTGGACAAGGCGGAAACGTCGCGCGGCGCGCTTGGCGGCTTGCTGGCGCAGCTCGATGCCGCGTTTGCCGACGTGGAAGGCGCCGAAGGCTGGAAAGACAACTGGCGCGCCGGCCCCGCCGCCTTCCGCGCGGCGCGCGAAACGGAAAGCCGGCAGTGGCTGAAACAGCAGGCGGACCAGGACCAGCGCGGCCACGCGCTGGCGACCCTGGCCGCGCAGCTGGAAGCGGCGCAGCTGGCCGCCGGCAAGGCACGGCAAGCGGCGCAGGAATCCCACGCCGCCTTTGCCGCCGCCGACAAACAACTCACGGCACTGCAAGCGGAGCGCAACGCGCTGTGGCTGGGCCAGAGCGTGGCCGAGGTGGAACGCAGCCTGGCGGCGGCCATCGCGCAGGCCAAAGACCAGCTGGCGCAGCAGCAGGCGGCGGCCCACGCGGCCAGCGCGCAGCGCACGCGCCTCGACGAAGCGTGCGCGCAGCTGGGGCAGCGCCTGGCCGCCCTGCGCGAACAGGAGCACGCCGCCACCGTCGCCCTGCACGACTGGCTGCAGCAATTCCGGCAGCGTCACTCCGGCCACGCGCCCGCCACGCTCGACGAGCTGCGCGCGCGCCTGGCCATCTCCATGGACGCCATGCGCGCCGAGCGCGATGCCTTGCAAGTGATCGCCGACCGCCACACGGCGGCCGTTTCCGTGCTGGCCGAGCGCCGGCAGCAACTGGCCGCGCATGTGCAGCAGCCGCCGGAAGCACTGGAAATGGACGAGGCCATGCTGCAGGCGGCGCTCGACGCGCTGGGCGCCGAACTCCAGGCGGCCAACCAGGAAGCGACGCGGCTGCGCCTGGCCATCGCGCAGGACGACGCCAGGCGCCACAGCGCGCAAGCGATGCTGGCGCAAATCGAGGCGCAAGCCGTCATCGAACGGCGCTGGGCCAGCCTAGACGACCTAATTGGCTCCGCCGATGGCAAAACCTTCCGTAACTATGCGCAACAATTCACGCTGGAAGTGCTGCTCGGCTACGCCAACGCGCACCTGGCCCACCTGGCGCGCCGCTACCAGCTGGAACGCATCGACAACCCGAACAAACCGTCGCTGGGCCTGATGGTGCGCGACCAGGACATGGGCGGCGAGCTGCGCTCCGTGCACTCGCTGTCGGGCGGCGAATCGTTCCTCGTCTCGCTGGCCCTGGCGCTGGGCCTGGCCTCGCTATCCTCGAACCGGGTGCGCGTGGAATCGCTGTTCATCGACGAGGGCTTCGGCAGCCTGGACACGGAAACCCTGCGCGTGGCCATGGATGCGCTCGACGGCTTGCAAGCGATGGGCCGCAAGGTGGGCGTCATCTCGCACGTGCAGGAAATGACGGAGCGCATCGCCACCCGCATCCTCGTGCAGCCTGGGTCCGGCGGCAAGAGCGTGGTGACGGTGCGCTAAGAGCTTATCCCGGTAGCGAGCGTCTTCTGCTGGCAGCGCATCAGGAGCGCGGACAAGGCGTGAGGAGGACGCGTGGCGAGCCACGCGACGACGAGCAACGCAGTCCCCGCTTCTGACGGGCGCCAGCAGGGGATGTATTCATCTACCGGGATAGGCTCTAAGGGCGTGGCAAAGGCGTCACCGAGGTAGCGGTTCGCGGCCCAGCCGGAGCAGATCCCAGCCCAGTTCGCGGCGGATCTGCTCGGGGTCGGGCGGGGGCCGGCGCTGTTCCAGCTCCGCTTTCAACCATTTTCTCACCAGCTCCTTGGCGGGCTGTACAGGCTTTTCCTTGTCACGCTTGTCCATGGTGCTACCTCTTCAATGGCGGTCAGACGACCTCCTATATACGTTCAACGTCACGGCGCGGATTCAGTTGACGTGCGCGTGGCGCAGATGCAACAACGTGTAACCATGGCCGGAGTGCGTTAAAATCGGCGCCTTCGCGTAGGCACCGCCTACGCCCCGCAACAGTTCAAGGAACCCCATGAAAGCCGCCCGCAGCCTCACCTTCAAGTGCGTAAAATGTCACAAATCCATGCAGGTTTACCTGCAAAAAGTCTCCGCCTGCTCGCATATCCAGCCGTATCAGGGCATTTGCGCATGCGGCGAACTCAAGCGTCACGCCACGGGCCAGGCCGATGCCGTCAAGTCCTACCTGGAATCGGCAGACGGTAGCTGGTCGCACCACCACTAATGGTTAAAGAATGGGGCGATATTGCCGTTAATTCGCCTATCTTCCCCATTTGAACCGACCATGTCCCAGCTCCCCGCCCTCCTTTCCGGCTCGCGCCAGCCCGCCGCCAATCCCCTGGCAGGACAGGCGCCGCCAAAAGCGGGCGCCGGCGCGTCCGGCCTGGCCGCTTCGCCCCTGATGCAGCGCACGGCGCAAGACTTGGTGGCGCTGTCGAAAAATGGCCTGGACCTGTCGGCCAAGGGATTGTCGCAACGGACCGATGCGCTGGGCAACGCCACGGTCGACGTGGCGCAGGATTTCCTCTCCAGCATGACGCGCCAGCTGTTCGGCGACGGCACCACGGTCGCCTTCGATTCCGTCGACTTGCAGGCCGGCTCCAGCTTCAGCAGTGGCAGCGCCAGCGTCTCGGGCGCCAACGGCAGCAGCCGCGCAGCCGCCTTCAGCCTCGATGAAAACGCGCATTTCATCGGCAAGGGCAAGATCACGACGGCCGATGGCCAGACCTTCGACTTCGAAGTGGAAGTGCAATATCAATCGAACATCAGCGCGGGCGTCCTTGAGCAAACGCAAAAAGCAGACGAAGAAGCAGACGAAGAAGCCAGCTCCGCCGATGACGCCAGCCTGCCCGCCAGGGAGTTGCCCGCCACGCACTTCGGCGGCAACCTGCATGACCTGTTCAAGCTGCTGGGCCAGCAATTGCAAAGCAATCTCCATCAGGCCACGTCCGATGGCACCAGCGCCAGCGGCAAGGATGGCGACCTGGCGGGCAGCCTGAGCTTGCGTTTGCTCAAGCTGGTGCAGCCGGACCATGCCACCGAGACCGCCAAAGTCGACAGGAAAGCCGTGGAAACCACGCCGGAAGAGCAGGCGCGCGCCCGTGCGCTGGCCCTCGCCTATGGCACCGACACGGCAAACAGCACGGCTGGCGACGTATAATGGAAGACGGCCTGCGCAGGCGACCATGCCGCGCGCCCCCTTCTATCGATTGAATCCCATGTCCGACACTTCTTCACCTACCGTTCATCCGCAGATCCACTGGAGCGAAAACGGCGCCGAGCATTCGGCCCGCTGGCGCTCGGAAAGCGGCATGCCTCCGCCCAAGCGCGTCGTCATCGCCGATGACCGCACGACGGCCGACCAGGCTTACCGCCTGGCCTGCGAAGGCACGGCCATGCTGTGGCGCGGCGACTTCCAGAACGCGCGCCAGCTGCTGCAGGCGCTGGCGCGGCGCGCCGACCACAAGAACGACAAGCCAAGCAAGAAGGCCAAGGCCGCCAAGCTGGCCAAGCCGGAACCATCCGCCACGGAAGCCTTCCATTTGCACCGCCAGGCCCAGTCGCAGCGCGCCCGCACCCTGGCGATGCTGCTGCTGCCTTTCGACGCCGACTACACGATTCCGCTGCGCCGCGCGCCGGACGTGAAACTGGCTTGCAATGAAGCGTATGGCCGCGGCGAAGAACCGTTCGTCGCCTCCTTGCGCGAGTTGCTGGGCCTGATCGGCGCGCACGAATGGCGCCGCACGGGCGTGGAACTGCCGGCCCTGGGCCAGCGCATCCACCCGCATTACGGCGTGTTCGCGCCCATCCGCGGCGAGTACGTGGGCCTGGTGGCAGAAGCGCCGCTGCCTGCGCGCGCCAAGCTGGCCTTCGATATCGGCACGGGCACGGGCGTGCTGGCCGCCGTGCTGGCGCAGCGCGGCATCGAACGCATCGTCGCCACCGACCAGGATCCGCGCGCCCTGTCCTGCGCGCGCGAAAACCTGGCCCGCCTCGATTTACAGGGCAAGGTCGACGTGGTGCAGGCCGACCTGTTCCCCGCCGGCCGCGCGCCGCTGGTCGTGTGCAATCCGCCCTGGCTGCCGGCCCGTCCCAGCTCGCCGATCGAATATGCCGTCTACGATCCGGACAGCCGCATGCTGCGCGGTTTCCTCGCCAGCCTGGCCGACCACCTGGAGCCCAGCGGCGAAGGCTGGCTGATTTTGTCCGACCTGGCCGAGCACCTGGGCCTGCGCCCGCGCGCGCAATTGCTCGAATGGATAGCGCAAGCGGGCTTGAAAGTCGTCGACCGCCTGGACGTGAAACCCACGCACCCGCGCGCACAGGATGCGACGGACAGCCTGCACGCGGCCCGCTCGCAGGAAGTCACGTCGCTGTGGCGCCTGGCGGCGGCATAATCGAGGGTCTGAAACCCGGCCATTGCGCATTGCAGCAAACCCCGCTATAATTCGCCTGCGGGGTGGAGCAGTCTGGCAGCTCGTCGGGCTCATAACCCGAAGGTCACAGGTTCAAATCCTGTCCCCGCAACCAATATATGAAAGCCGCTGATTCCTGCAAAGGGACCAGCGGCTTTTTCTATTGCGGCGCGGTATGCCAATGCCCCCCATGCAAGCCAAATGCCCCCGGTTGCGCTCCGCTCTTTCGCAATGCAACAAACTCGGTTATAATTCGCCTGCGGGGTGGAGCAGTCTGGCAGCTCGTCGGGCTCATAACCCGAAGGTCACAGGTTCAAATCCTGTCCCCGCAACCAATATTTGAAAACCGCTGATTCCTGCAAGGGATTCAGCGGTTTTTTCATTCCTGGCCGCCTTTATACGGCGACGCTGGCCCTGATCTGCCTGGCCGCCGCATGCAGGCTGGCCGCCACCCGCTCCAGCTTGTCGGCTCCCGCCGTTTCGGCCAGCGCGGCAAAGGCGCTGATATGAAACGTGGCCACCATCGCCGGCGACACTTCCAGTTCCAGCGCGGCCTTGCTCAATTCCGTCGACGCTTCGAGGTAAGGCTCGCTGCCCGCCTCGAACGCCTGCTTCGTTTCCAGTAATTCCTGGCCGCCTTCCGCCTTGGCCAGGCACGCATCGACCTTTTGCTGGAAGGCCGGCAAGGTATCGCGCACGGGGCCGGCGTCCGGCGCCGCTTCGGGTTCCGGCTCCACTGGCGCAGGCGCGGCTGCGGCCGGCTTGTCCGCTGGCGGCATGTCGCGCAGGGTCAGCCAGCGCTCGACGGCGAGGAAATCGGCAAACGGCTCCGCCACCTTGGGATTCATCAGCCAGACCTCGCCCGTGCGCCAGTCGATCCGGGCGCCGCGCTCATTTCTCGCCAACAGTATATCCTTGCCGCCATCGGCATTCGACACCCGGCCGATGTCGAGCCAGTTCATCAGTTCCGCCTGGCGCGACATCGCGTTGACCCGGTGGAAAAAGGCCAACCATAAGAATCGGGCGACCAGGAGAACCAGGGCACCGCCAACCATCCACATCATTTTTCGCTCCGCACCACATCGACAGCCCGCATTTTCTCACATGAAAGCTTGCGCCAAGGAAACTTTTACATCTGCCGTGCGCGGGCGCAAATCCACCGCCGCACACGACTTGGAGGGCAGTCGCATTTCAGCAACGCCGCGTTTTCCCGATTGCCTGGCGGGCGCCGCTACGTTATTATGAGAACAATTCTCATTTAGATTAAGCCACCCCGTACGCATGCTGTCCGCCCCTTCCCCGCCGTCCGATTTCCAGTCTCTGTATGCCGAGCACCACTCCTGGCTGCTGCATTGGCTGAAGCGCCGCCTGCACGATGCGGGGCTGGCGGGCGACCTGGCGCAGGATACCTTCCTGAAGATCTTCGTTGCGCGCAGCAGTGCCGGGATCGCGCAGCCGCGCCCTTTCCTGGCCACCATCGCCAAGCGCCTGCTGGCCAACCACTGCCGGCGCGAAGCGCTCGAACAGGCCTACCTCGACGCCCTGCTGCACCAGCCGCAAGCCTGCACGCCGTCGCCGGAAGCGATGTCCCTCCTGCTCGAATCGCTGCAACTGGTCGACCGCGCGCTGGACCAGCTTTCCGCCAAGGCCAGGGCCGCCTTCCTGCTGGCCCACCTGGACGGCATGACCTATGCCGAGATCGCCGCCGAACTGGATACCACCACGCATTCCGTCAAAAAATACCTGAGCAAGGCCAACCTGCTGTGCTTTTTTGCCGTGCCCGATTTTGCCGGCCCCTGACATGCGCGGCGCCACCGTCTACGCCCAGGGCCAGCCCATCGACCTGGACATCGCCATGCAGGCGGCAGAATGGCTGGCCACCCTGATGAGCGGTGCCACCACGCCGGCGGAAAAAACGGCCTGGCAGCAGTGGCGCCAGGCGCATCCCGACCACGAACGCGCGTGGAAACACATCGAAAGCGTCAGCGGCGGCCTGCGGGAACTCGATGCACAGGCCAGCCGCAAGGCGCTGCTGCAACGTCCCAACGCGCTCCCGGTCTCGCGGCGCAGCAGCCTGCGGTTGCTGGCGTGGGCATCGACCATCGGCCTCACGGGCTGGTTCGGCGCGCGCTCGGAATACGCGCCCGACTTTGCCCGCGCCGCACTGGCCGACCTGTCCACCGGCGTGGGCGAACGCCGCGAGCTGACCCTGCCCGACGGCACCCGCTTGCACCTGAACAGCGGCAGCGCCGTCAACATCCGCTACACTGGCACGCAGCGCCTGCTGCAACTGGTGCAGGGCGAAGTCTTCATCGCCACCGCCCGCGAAACGGACATGCCCTACCGCCCCTTCCTCGTCGAAACGACGCACGGCCGCGCGCAGGCGCTGGGCACGCGCTACTCAGTGCGCCAGGCGGACGGCAGCACCGAGGTCGCCGTCGAAGAAGGCGCCGTCCGGCTGCTGCCGCGCCAGGGCGATGGCAATCTGCTCCTCCGCGCTGGCCAGGGCGGCGGCATGACGGCGCAGCAGGTCTTGCCCGCGCACGCCGTTTCGCCCGACATCTGGGCCTGGCGCCAGGGCTTGCTGCTGGCCGACGCCATGCCGCTGCGCGACTTCCTGCATGAACTGAGCCGCTACCGCCACGGCTTGCTGGGCTGCGACGACGCCGTCGCCGGCCTGCGCATTTCCGGCGTCTTCCCGCTGGCCGACCTGGACGCCGTGCTGCTGTCGCTGCCCGACTCCCTGCCGGTGGACGTGCGCCTGCGCACGCGCTACTGGGTGCAGGTGGAAGCGCGCCAGCAGCGCTGACCATTTATTTTGAGGCCGACGCAAAAAAAAGGTACCCGCTTTCGCTTCTCGCGTGACCTGTGTAGGCAACGTCCTTTTTGACGACTACACCACAAGGTAACCATGTCTCTTGCCATTCACTCCAAGCCGCGCATCAAGCGCATGGCGTATGCCATCCAACTCGTCTTCTTCGGTTCGGCCCTGCTGCTGAACGCCCAGGCGCCAGCCCTGGCGCAGGAAAGCGCAACAGCGCCAGCGGCCAGCCTCGACTTCCAGGTACCGGCCGGCGACCTGGCGACGGCGCTGCGCCAGGTCGCCAGCCAGTCGCGGGTCATCCTCAGCTTCACGCCGGAGCAGACGCGCGGCAAGACGTCGGCCGGCTTGAGCGGCCGCCACGACGTGCTGGCCGCCCTGAACGGCGTGCTGCGCGGCACGGGCCTGAAGGCCGAGCGCAGCGCCAACGGCAGCTATGTGCTGCGCCCGGCCGATGCCGCGGCGGGTGGCGAAGCGCTGTCGATGATGCCGGAAGTGTCGGTCAAGGCGCAGCAGGATGCCACCGAAGGCTCGGGCGCGTATGTCTCCACCCTGCCGATCGCCACCGCGACGCCGCTGGGCCTGTCGATCCGGGAAACGCCGCAGTCGGTCAGCGTCATCACGCAGCAGCGCATGCAGGACCAGGGCTTGAGCACGATCGCGCAAGTGATGGCGCAAACGCCGGGCATCACCCTGTTCTCGCTGGGCAGCGAACGCACGGGCTTTACTTCGCGCGGCTACTCGATCACCAATTACCAGCTCGATGGCGTCAGCACGCATTCGGAAAACCTGGGCCTCGATGCGATACCGTCGCAAAGCCTGGCCGACATGGCGCTGTACGACCGCATCGAAGTGCTGCGCGGCGCCTCGGGCCTGATGACGGGCGCGGGCGATGCCTCGGGCGCCATCAACATGGTGCGCAAGAAGCCGACGGCGCAATTCCAGGCCTCCGTCGAGGGCGAGCTGGGTTCCCACGATGAGCGGCGCGCCATGGCCGACGTTGCCGGCCCGCTCAACGACGCGGGCACGGTGCGCGGCCGCCTCGTGACGGTGTACGAGGAAGGCGACAGCATCGTCGACGGCTACAGCCGCGACAAGAAAGTGGTCTACGGCGTGCTCGAGGCGGACATCTCAAGCGACACGAAACTGACGGCCGGCGTCACGCACCAGCGCAAGCGCTCGAACGGATCCCTGTCCTACCTGGGCTTTCCCCTGTTCTACAGCAATGGCAGCATGACGAACCTGCCCCGCTCCTTCAGCCCGGCGGCCACGTCGAATCGCTTCGACACCAATTCGACCGACGTCTTCGCCACTGTGGAACACGCGCTGGCGAACGACTGGAAGCTGAAAATCTCGGCCAACCGCGTGCAGTCGTCGCAGGAAGAGCGCTCCGTTTACCTGAACGTCAGCGGCGGCTTGCCCGACCAGACCACGGGCGATGGCCTGCGCCTGAACGCCGACTACCGCGACTACCAGCTCCAGGTCAACAGCGTGGACGTCAACGTGCGCGGACCGTTCAGCGCATTCGGCCGCCAGCACGAACTGGTGCTGGGCATGGACTACAACGAATTTCAAAGCACGACGGATGCACGTTTCGACAATGGCATCGAGCGCACGCCTGTCAACCTGTACCGCTGGAATCGCACGGCGACGCCCGTGTTTGGCAGCACCAGCATTCCCTACGACAGCACGCGCCGCCAGGCCAGCGCGTATGCCGCCACGCGCCTCAATCTCTCCGAGCGCCTGAAACTGATCGCTGGCGCCAAGGTGCTGCGCTACAGCGAGAATTACATTTTTGGCGTGCCTTCCGACCCGTTTTACAGTACATCGCCAGCCTCGGAGAGCCGCGTCTTCACGCCATATGGCGGCCTTGTGTTCGACATCGACGGCACGCACAGCGCCTACGCCAGTTATTCCACCATCTATCAGCCGCAAGCATCGCAGGACCGCTATGGCAAGCTGCTGGCGCCGCGCGAAGGCAAGACCCTGGAAGCGGGCGTCAAGAGCGGCTGGCTCGATGGCCGCCTGAACACGGCTGCCGCGCTGTACCAGATCCGCCAGAGCAACCTGGCCGAATCGGATCCGGGTTATTACGTGCCTGGCACAAAGATTTCCGCCAACCGCGCCATCAAAGGCGCCAGGACCCAGGGCGTGGATCTGGAAGCGACGGGCGCACTGACGCCGGACTGGAACATCTCGGCCTCGTGGTCGTACAGCCAGACGGAAGACAATACGGGCAAGACCATCCTGACCACCTTCCCGCGCCACCTGGTGAAACTGTGGACCACTTACCGCCTGCCCGGCGAATTCAAGCGCCTGACGGTGGGCGGCGGCGTGAACTGGCAAAGCCGCGTGTATTCCGACATCGATGCGTGGCAGGTCGAGCGCACCCTGCATTGGGAACAGAAGGCGTACTCGGTGGCCAGCCTGATGGCGCGCTACGACGTCAGCAACAAGCTGTCGGCCACCGTCAACGTGGCCAACCTGTTCGACAAGCAGTACACGGCTTCCGTGTCGGACTGGTGGTTGTCGGGCATGCATGGCCCGGCGCGCAAGGTGGCTTTGACCGTGCGCTATCAGTTCTGACCCTTGCCCAGCTTGCGGATCAAGCTGGGAGGCATGCCTGCCGCGGCCTGAAAGGCGCGCGTCATGTGGGCAAGATCGGAAAACCCCTCGTCGGCGGCGATCATCGTCAGGCTATCGGCGGACGGCAGCCGATGCGCGGCACGCACGAGGCGCGCGGCCTGGCGCAACGCCTCCGCCGTCATGCCCACTTCGCGCAATCGGCGTTCCAGCGTGCGCTGATGGCAACCCAGTCTGCCGGCAAGCTGGCCGATAGGGAAGTGGCCTTCGTTTTCAAAGACGAACGCCACTTCCGCCGCCGTCGACGATTCGATGCCCAGCAACAGGGCAAGCGCACCCAGGCTGCGCTTTGGTGCGCCGTCCGGCGCAGCCGCATTGGCGCGCGTGGTCGCCAGCATGGTGTCGATGATGGCAAGGGTGCCATGGCGGCAGCTATCGGGGTCGCTGGCGGCCACGCGGGAAGCGCGCGCCGCGCCGCGCGCCACATTGCCGGCCCCTTGCCCGCCAAGACTGGTCTGCACGCCCAGGTTCGCAGACTGGTTATAGGCATTGAACGCGACGAACACGTCGGCTTCGCGCCGGAATGAGGAGAGCAGCAGATAGCTGGGATTGATGTCCGTCGCCAGGAAGTCATTCACCAGGCGTTCGATGACGCCTGGCGCCGATCCTTTGGGACTCCTGGCCATGCCGGCGGCATGGTAGCGCTGATAAGGCAAATGTCCCTGGATCACGTGCGAGACGGCCGAAGCGAAGCGCGCCATGGGCGTCCAGCCGGCCCGCCCTTCCAGTGCATGGACAACCACGTGATACGCAAGCGAGTTCGACATTCCTGGCATCCTGTAGCTTCGGTGATGGGGCCGCAGGCATCTGTCTGCCCGGTCAGGCCTGCATCACGATACCGCGTTCGTTAGTTGCCATAATACAATGAAAACATCACTAAATGGTATTTTTGGAAACATTAAAATGTTCTATATGCCCGTCGATGCCTGGCCTGGCGCCGCCGGGCGCTGGCGCTGCAGCTCCTGCAGCCGCGCACGGGCCTTTTGCCACTCTTCCTTGACACACACGGCCGTGGCGAGCGGCATGCGGAGAAAGATGGCCGAAAACGGTCCCTGTGCCTCGCTGTCGCGCAAGCGCCGTCCAGCCAATGTATGTCCCGAAAATATGGGTGACGTGATTGTCAAATCAGAATTCCCGGTTCCCTGCGTATGCACCCCGTCCGGCATATCCACGATCACATGCTCGAAGCCGCGATCGGTGATTTCAACTGAAGGTTTCCATTTCGTCAGGTAATGCTCTACCATATTCTCAGATGCATAAATGAAAATGTTTTCAGCAGGCAAGAACACGTCGAAAGCGCCACGCCGCACCTGACGTTTGGCTCCCGAGGTAACGTAGGAGCGCTTGCCCTTGGACCGGATGCGCAGCTGGGCGCTGGCATAATCGAGCTCCATCGTGAAGCGCGCCGATTCCAGGACCCACGTCCGCCCCGCTATCCCCCCGACGCTGACGACTTTGTCCCGCGCGCGCTCCGCGCGCACACGCGACCGCCACCACCACACTAGGCACAGGAGAACGGGAATGGAATAGGGTAAAAAAATGAGCGTCAAGCCGAAGGCAAACGGCAGGACAAAAAAGATAAACAGCAATAACTTCAAGACCAGCCACATGAGCGCCTCCCTGCGTGTATGGGTGCGCGCAGACGTCCATGCAATGACGCCGGACGTCGCGCCACGAGAATGGCGACCATCGCCATTCGGATGCCCCATCTTTTCATGCGCAGGCCAGGCAGGCTTGAATCCATGCGACACGGATGGATTATTTAGCCTGGCGCAGGACGAACGGCCAGCGCCATGCGGCAACGTCGCCCTCCAGGCAGCCGTGAAATTTCACATTTGCCATGCCACGGTGATACAATTTTCGCGCACCAGCAAACGAATGACACCCAAGGAGAATGTGTGAAGGACCTCGCCCCCGCCCTGCCAGCCGATCCGGCCGACCAACCCGCCAATCCCTCGCGCCGGCGCATTTTCCAGGCTGCTTCCGCAGTCGGCCTGGCCGCCAGCCTGCCCGCGCTGGCCGACGCCGCGCCAGCCAGGAAGACCATCGCCCAGGGTTCGCTCGACGCGAAACTCAAGGCGCACGTCAAGAACGTGGTCGTGATCTACCTGGAAAACCGCAGTTTCAACAACCTGTTCGCCAACTTCCCCGGCACCAGCGCGCCCCTGTCCGCCGTCACGGCGGAACAGGCGCAGCAGCTGGACCGCGACGGCAAGCCGCTGGCCACCCTGCCGAAGATCTGGGGCGGCCTGGTGCCGAACCAGCAGAATATCGGCGGCATCGATTACCTGATCAAGGAAGACCAGATTTCCGGCCTGCCCAACGCGCCCTACAAATTGAGCGACGCGGCCGGCAAGCCCCTGCCCGAGAGCATCATCACGCGCGACCTCGTGCACCGTTTCTATAACAATCAGATGCAGATCAACGGCGGCAAGAACGACGGCTTTGCCGCGTGGGCCGACAGCGGCGGCCTGGTGATGGGCCACTACGGCGAAACGTCGAAAAACCTGAACCTGTGGCAGATCGCCGAACAGTACACCTTGTGCGACAACTTCTTCATGGCGGCCTTCGGCGGCTCCTACATGAACCACCAGTTCCTCGTCACGGGCCGCGCCAACGAGTATTTCAATGCTTCCGAGACGGCGGCGAAGAAAAAGATCGCCGTGCTGTCTGACGGCCCGCAAGGCGTGCGCCTGGCGATCTCGCCCGACTGCCCCGCCTCGGCGCTGGACGGCAAGCCGAAATACGTCAACGACGGCGCCCTCACGCCGGATGGCTATGCCGTCAACACCATGGCGCCGCCATATCAACCGAGCTACATCCGCCCGGCCTTCGACGGCGACCCGCTGCATGCCGACCCGGCCGACGCGAATACGCTGCCGCCGCAAACCTACGACACCATCGGCGACCTGCTGTCGCGCAAGGGCGTCAGCTGGGCGTGGTATGGCGGCGGCTGGCAAGCGGCGCTCGACCACAAGGGCGGCGGCAGCAAGCCGAATTTCCAGTTCCACCACCAGCCGCTGAACTATTTCAAGCAGTTCGCTCCCGGCACGGCCGCGCGCGCGGAGCACCTGCGCGACGGCGGCACGGGCGACAGCCCGATTTCGAACAAATTCCTCGCCGCGGCCGTGGCGGGCAAGCTGCCGGCTGTGACCTTCTACAAGCCGCAGGGCAATCTGAACCTGCACGCCGGTTACTCGGACATCGAATCGGGCGACCAGCACGTGGCCAACGTCATCCAGCATCTGAAGGAATCGCCGCAGTGGAAAGACATGATCGTGGTGATCACGTTTGACGAAAACGGCGGCTGGTGGGATCACGTGGCGCCGCCGAAGGGCGACCGCTGGGGGCCGGGCACGCGCATTCCCGCCATCGTCGTCTCGCCCTACGCGAAGAAAGGCGCCGTCGATCACAGTTTTTATGACACGACGTCGATCCTGCGCCTGATCACGCGCCTGCACGACTTGCCGCTGCTCGAAGGCCTGAAGGTGCGTAATGACGCGTTCGCGTCACGCGGCGCGCTGCCGCCAGGCGACTTGACGGGTGCGCTGAGCTTCCGCTAAGCCCCACACAGTGCGGCACGCCTGTGATACACTGCGTGCCGCACTTAAATCCGCAGGACAAGTTTTCCTGCAGGTTATCCCAACAATGAGCCCGACTCCAGTAGCCGGGCTTTTGTTTTGTGGATGAAGTTAAAGCGTATAGACATAGGCGGGTAGCACCTTGCCCGCCCCCTGGCCATCGCAAGCCAGGGACAGAGGTTAGCAAATGAGAGATAAAAAAGACAACGCCACCATCGACTTGCCCGGCTTCGGCCCGCCGCCAGCGCCCGAGGCGCCAGAGCCGGCGCCGGAACCGCAGCGCCGCGCGCGTGCGCGCAAGGTGGCCTTGAAGCAGGTGCAGCTCGAATTGCTGGAGCCGACCGATGCCACGGGCCTGCCCGTGTGGACGCGCGACGCCGGCCTCGATCTGACCGGCTTGCCCATCTGGGCGCCCGACAATTAACACTCCATGCCGGCGGCCGTTTGCCGCCGGCTTCCACACCACCATCCGCACAAGGGCGTAGAACGCCTGTAGACTGTGCCCATCCACCCGCTTTTTACCGGCTCCGCCCCTATGAACACCACCACCGACACCACCACTTCCTTTGCCAGCCTGCCGCTGACGCCCGCCTTTTTGGCCAACCTGGATTCGCTCGGCTACCACGAGATGACCACCATCCAGGCGCAATGCCTGCCGGCGGTGCTCGATGGCCGCGACCTGATCGCCCAGGCGAAAACAGGCAGCGGCAAGACGGCCGCCTTCGGCATCGGCATCCTGCACAAGCTCAATCCGGCCTGGTTTGCCGTGCAAGGCCTGGTGCTGTGCCCGACGCGCGAACTGGCCGACCAGGTGGCCAATGAATTGCGCCGCCTGGCCCGAGCGGCCGGCAACATCAAGATCCTGACCCTGACGGGCGGCGCGCCGATGCGTCCGCAAATCGCTTCGCTGGAACACGGCGCACACATCGTCGTCGGCACGCCGGGCCGCCTGCGCGACCACCTGGGCCGCGGCACCATCAACCTGAATCACGTGCAGACGCTGGTGCTCGATGAAGCGGACCGCATGACGGACATGGGCTTTTACGAGGAAATCGCCGGCATCGTCAGCGCCTGCCCTGTACGCCGCCAGACCTTGCTGTTCTCGGCCACGTATCCGGAAGACATCCGCCGCGCCACGGCGTCGTTCCTCGTCAATCCGCTGGAAGTGACGGTCGAAGCGCAGCACGACAACGACAAGATCGAGCAGCGCTTCTATGAAATCGGCTTCGACGAACGCAATAGCGCCGTCGGCAAGCTGTTGAAGCACTTCAAGCCGGAATCGACGCTGGCCTTCTGCAACACCAAGGTGCATTGCCGCGAACTGGCCGAAGAACTGCGCCAGCAGGGCTTTTCCGCGCTGGCACTGTACGGCGAGCTGGAACAGCGCGAGCGCGATGAAATCCTCGTGCTGTTCGCCAACCGCAGCTGCTCCGTGCTGGTGGCCACCGACGTGGCCGCGCGCGGCCTCGATATTTCCGACCTGGGCGCCGTGATCAACGTCGACGTGTCGAAGGACACGGAGGTGCACATCCACCGCATCGGCCGCACGGGCCGCGGCAGCAAGAAGGGCCTGGCCCTGTCTCTGTGCGCGCCGAACGAGAAAAAATGGGTCAAGCTGATCGAGCAATACCAGAACAGCGCCGCCGAATGGCACGACCTGAAGGAACTGGCGGAAGATGACGGGATGGAAGCGCTGCCGGCGCCGATGGTCACCCTGTGCATCATGGGCGGCAAGAAGGACAAGCTGCGTCCGGGCGACCTGCTGGGTGCGCTGACGGGCGACGCGGGCCTCACCAAGGAGCAAGTGGGCAAGATCAACGTGTTCGAGTTCATGACCTACGTGGCGCTCGACCGCAAGGTGGCCGAAGCGGCCTTCAAGCGCCTCAACGCCGGTAACTCCCTGGGCCGCGACTTCGGCAACATCAAGGGCCGCAGCTTCAAGATGCGCTTTATCGAGGCGTAAGCCGCTGTAATGCCCGCAGGGCCGCCATGGCCCTGCACCCCGGATAATCCTTCCACACGGGGTATTGCTCGCGGTAGTAACAGCTCCAGTAACTGACGGCGCGCCGCTGCAGCGTATCCACATACGCGGGGTTCTCCCGCAGGTAGCGCGCCAGCGCCTGCGCATTCCAGGCCGGCAGCGCCGCCCCGATTCTCTCGACGATCTCCAGCACGTATTCACCGCACAGGTGCACGACGAACGGCACTGTCCACGCCCGCTCCTGCAGCAACAGCAGTTTTAAACACGTTTCGCGCAGATGGCCATCGTGGTGGCGCGTGCCCAGGCACAGGGCGATCACGCCCGCGTCGCCGGGCAGCCGCGTACAGGCCAGCAATCGCTGGCGGTCGTAATACGTGCGCGTCGGGATCAGCAAGGCCTCGCCATCCTGGCATACGGCAAATGGCGGGTGTGCCTGGCTACTCCCCAGCGCGGGCAGCAGCTGCGCCACAGTGCCGGCCAATGCCGCCGGAAAGGCACCTGCTTCAAGCATCGCGCTCCTCCTGGCACACTTTACGCACGCCCAGCGCAGATTTATCCACCTTTTCAAAGATCACATTCGAATACCATTCGGCCGGATCGCCTTCGGTGGGCTTGCCCAACGAGATATAAAAGCCGCCGTGCGTGAACAGGGCCGTGGTTTCCTTGCCAGGCGTCGCACCTTGCAGGAAGCCGGGCCAGGCCGCCTTGTCGACTTGATTAAAACGCGCGGCCAGCAGCGCCAGCAAGCGCGCGTGCGAGGCCGGCGCATACGGGAACAGATACAGGTATTCGACCAGTTCGCCGCCGTCAGCCAGGCGCGTGACGGCGGCCGTCGCCGCCTCCACCTCACCGCCAAAACTGCACAGCACTCCGCCGCTGTAGGCGAAATCGATGACGGTCGCCGGCGCACACGCCTGCCGTTCGCGGTCGACGCCGACGGGCGGCAGTGCGCGCACTTGCGCCAGCAACGCCTCACTCGATGTAGCCAGCGCGGGAAAACCGGGGCAGGCGCTGGCCGCCTGGACGGAGTTAGACAAGGCAAGGCAAAAACTCAATAGCAGCAAACGACGCTTCACGGCATCTCCAGTTTCATCAGGCGGCCATTATGCAGGACATCTTCACAAAGGCCGCGCCTGTTGCCCCTGCGGCGTATCGTCGATCTCAAAGCCGGCCGCGCGCGCCAGTGCGCGCAAGCGGTCCGCCTCGGCCCACTGGCGCTCCAGGCGGGCGGCAGCCCGTTCCGCCATCCACGCCTGCACCTGCTGCGGCATTTCCACCAGCGCCGGCTGCCAGGCCAGCAGATCGAGTCCCAGGGCCGTATCGAAGCGGGCCATCGTCGCCTTTTTCACGCCGTCGGGCAGCCCGCTTTTCAGCAGCTCCCAGGCCACGGCCAGCGCGCGCGGGTAGTTCAGGTCGTCGTTGACGCAGCTCATGAAGCGCTCATGCCATGCAGGATCGGCCTCGCCGTCCGCAGCACCCAGGCCATGCACGGCCACGCGCAGACGCGCCAGGCCGCTGGCAGCGGCGCGCAGGGCGTCGTCCGTGAAATTGAGGCTGCTGCGGTAGTGGGCACCCAGGCACAGGTAGCGGTAGGCCAGCGGATCGACGCCCTGCTCCACCAGGCTGTGCAAACGTAAAAAGTCACCCGAGGATTTCGACATCTTCGCGTCCTGCGTTTTCAGGAAAGCGCCATGCAGCCAGAAGTTGGCCAGGCGCGTGCCATGGCGCGCTTCCGTTTGCGCGATCTCGTTGCTGTGGTGGACGGCCACGTGGTCTTCGCCGCCGCAATGGATGTCGAAATACGCACCCAGGTGTTTTTCCGCCATGGCCGAGCATTCGATATGCCAGCCAGGGAAACCCAGGCCCCAGGGACTGTCCCATTCCATCTGGCGCTGGCCCGGCACGCCGCTGAACTTCCACAGCGCAAAGTCGCAGATATCGCGCTTCTCGCCCAGGTCTACCCTCTTCCCTGCCTGCAGGCCGTCGCGGTTCAGGCGTGCCAGTTTCCCATAGCTGTCCTGGCGCATCGTATCGAAATAGATGCCGTCGTCCGTGCGGTAGGTATAACCCTTCGCTTCCAGGTCGAGGATGAATGCGATCTGCTCCGCAATGTGGTCGGTGGCGCGGCACCAGACGGTGGGAGGCAGGATATTCAACTGGCGCAGATCACCCTCGAACGCGCGGGTGAATTCGGCGGCGATATCCCAGGCGGACTTGCCGCTGCGGGCGCTGCGGGCCTCGACCTTGTCGTCGCCGCTGTCCGCATCCGACGTCAGATGGCCCACGTCCGTGATGTTCATCACGTGGCGCACCTGCAAACCGTTGAATTCGAGCGCACGGCGCAAGCCGTCGACAAACAGATAGGTGCGCAGGTTGCCGATGTGCGCGTAGTCATAGACGGTGGGACCGCAGGCATACAGGCCCGCCTGGCCCGGGGCGAGAGGGTCGAAGGGGCGCAGGCTGCGGCTATAGGTGTCGTACAGGTGTAGTGTCATGCGGGACTCTCGTGAACGCTGCGGAAAAAGAAAATGGCCACAGGTTTTTCAACACTGTGGCCATCGGAATGAGGAGTAAAAATTTAACGGCGCCGGGCCGCATCCTCACGAAGCCAGGTACACGGACACAGCGCAGCGGCGGCGCGGCGGTATGCAAGGACTGGATGGAAGATGGAAGAAATCATGAAGAGAATATCGCATGCGGGCCGGCTGGCCGTCAAGCCCGCCGGCGCCACTGTCTTATTTTTTCGCCTGCTCGATATGCGGCAGCAGCACCGTCAAGATGCCAAGCAGCGGCAGGTAGGAGCAGATTTTATACACATAGGCGATGCCCGATACGTCGGCCAGGTGGCCCATGGCGGCCGCGGCGATGCCGGAGACGCCGAACATCAGGCCAAAGAAGATCCCCGCGATCATGCCCACCTTGCCCGGCACCAGTTCTTGCGCAAACACAACGATGGCGGAAAACGCGGAAGAAATGACGAAACCGATGATCACCGTCAATACAGCCGTCCAGAACAGGTCGACATACGGCAGCAGCAGGGTAAATGGCGCGGCGCCCAGGATGGAAATCCAGATCACGCGCTTGCGGCCGATGCGGTCGCCGATGGGACCGCCCATGAAGGTGCCGGCCGCCACGGCGGCGAGGAAGAGGAACAGGTACAGTTGCGCCGCGCCGATCGACAGGTGGAACTTGTCGATCAAATAAAACGTGTAATAGCTCGACAGGCTGGCCATGTAGATGTATTTCGAGAACACCAGCAAGGCCAGCACGCCCAGGGCACCCATCACCTTGTTGCGCGACAAGTTCGGTCCATGGCCGCCCGCCTTCGGCTTGAAGCTGGCCAGGTGGCCGCTATACCAGTGGCTGACCTTGTACAGCACGCCGATGGCCAGCACGGCCAGCAAGCTGAACCAGGCGATATTGCCCTGCCCGCGATTCACGATGACGGCGGCCGCCAGCAACGGACCCAGGGCGGAGCCGACGTTGCCGCCCACCTGGAACAGCGACTGGGCAAAGCCGTAGCGTCCGCCCGACGCCATGCGGGCCACGCGCGACGCTTCCGGGTGGAAAGTCGACGAACCGACGCCGATCAGGCCCGACGCGATCAACAGGGTCGGGAAGGTCGAGACGATGGACAGCATCAGCACGCCGGCCAGGGTAAAACACATGCCGACAGGCAACAGGAACGGCAGCGGACGACGGTCCGTGTACAAGCCGATCCAGGGCTGCAGCAACGATGCCGTGCACTGGAACGTCAGGGTTATAAGGCCGACCTGGGTAAAGCTGAGTGAAAACTCGGCTTTCAGCATCGGATAAATCGACGGCAGTAATGCCTGGATCAAGTCATTGAGCAAATGCACGAAGGCGACGGCGCCCAGGATGTGCATGGCCAGACCGGATTGTTGTTGGGAACTAGGAAGCGAGGGCGCCGCCGGCACAGGCGTGGCCAATGCTGGGGCAGGTGTGGTTGTGTGCATGTCTCATCCGCAATAATCGGGCACGGCGGGCGGCCCGGCAAAGAAGCCAGTATAGTATGGTCACTGAACTGATAACTTCCAATAATCGTCGCCCAAGTGACAACCAAGAGACAAGCCCGCGCCCCACATGTACACCCAGCAACCCGCCCAGACCCATCCCGATGGCGTGCCGTTCAGCCGCAGCACCAGCTCGCACGACTACCAGCACGTGCCGCGCCCCGTGACGGCCATGTCCAGGCAATATGCGGCGGGCGACTATACGGCGCCGCACAGCCACGTGCGGGCGCAGCTGCTGTATGCGACGGAAGGCGTGATGCGCGTCTCCACCGAGCACGGCGTGTGGATCCTGCCGCCGCGGCGCGCCTTGCTGATCCCCGTGGGCGTGGTGCATGAAGTCCACATCTTGAGCGAACTGAGCATGCGCACCGTGTACATCGACGCGCAGGTGGCGGCCCCGTATGGCGCCGATTGCAAGGTGCTGGAAGTGAGCCGGCTGTTGCGCGAGCTGATCCTGGCCTTGCTGGCCGAACCGATCGAATATGCGCTGGCGGGCCGCGGCGACTGGCTGGCGCATTTGATCCTGTCGGAACTGACGGCGGCCGATACCGTGCCCATCGCCATCCCCTGGCCGCGCGACCGGCGCCTGGTGGCCGTCTGTTCGGCCATCATGAGCGCGCCCGGCAGCCGGCGCAGCATCGAGGACTGGGCGCAGGACGCGGGCGCCAGTGCCCGCACCTTGATCCGCTTATTCCCCAAGGAAACGGGCTTGCACTACCGCCAATGGCTGCAGCAAGTCCACCTGGCTGAGGCCTTCTGCCGCTTGGACCGGGGCGAAGGCGTGGCGGCCATCGCCTATGCGCTGGGCTACGCCAGCCCCAGCGCCTTCAGCGCCATGTTCCGCCGCATCCTGGGCCGCACGCCGCAGCATTACCTGAGCGAGTGGCGCGCCGCCGACTAAACGAAAAAGCAGCCCGCGGGCTGCTTTTTTTACATGTTCAAGCCGATTCTTTTTCGCCGGCAATCAAGCGGTAGGCCAGCGCGCCCAGCAAGGCGCCGATGATGGGTGCCAGCCAGAACAGCCACAGCTGGCTGGTGGCCCAGTCGCCCACGTACAGGGCCACGCCCGTGCTGCGGGCCGGGTTGACGGAGGTGTTCGTGACGGGAATGCTGATCAGGTGGATCAGGGTCAGCGCCAGGCCGATCGGCAACGGGGCGAAGCCGGCCGGTGCGCGCTTGTCGGTGGCGCCCAGGATGACGATCAGGAAGAACATCGTCAGCACGATTTCAATGACCAGCGCCGACAGCATCGAATAGCCGCCCGGCGAATGGGCGCCGAAGCCGTTCGAGGCAAAGCCCTTGCTGACATCGAAACCGGCCTGGCCGCTGGCGATCACGTACAGCACGCCGCCGGCCACGATGGCGCCCAGCACTTGCGCAATGATGTATGGCAACAGTTGATTGGCGGGGAAGCGGCCGCCGGCCCACAGGCCGATCGAGACGGCAGGATTCAGGTGGCAGCCCGAGATGTGGCCGATGGCGTAAGCCATGGTCAGCACCGTCAGGCCAAAGGCCAGCGCTACGCCGGCAAAGCCGATGCCCAGGCCGGGAAAGGCGGCGGCCAGCACGGCGCTGCCGCAACCGCCGAAGACCAGCCAGAACGTGCCGAGAAATTCGGCGCCATATTGTTTCATGATGTATTCCTTTAAAGTGACGAGAAAACGTGCCAGGGACGACCAATCGGACCGCTCACCACCTTTGCCCCGCCAGGTAGCGACGGCAAAGCACAGCACCAGCAACGCACCGCTGCGTAAGCTGCAGAGCGCGCATAATGACATGATGTCATTATCAATGCAACACTATTGCGTACAATAATGTTAATAGTTCTCTTGACACCTAAAGGTTGTTTTGATAATTCTCACGCCACAGGACGGCGCATGTACTTGTGTGGCGCCTCCAGTGGCGCAAAACCAAAGCTCGCATACAGGCCATGCGCGTCATCGGTGCCCAGCATCCAGACGACATCGCGCACACGCGCATCCCCGAGCGCGGCGGCCACGATCTGCTTGCCATAGCCGCGCCCCTGGTATTGCGGCAGCACAAACACGTCGCGCAAGTAGGCAAAATCCGTGTAATCGGTGATGACCCGGGCGAAGGCCACTTGCTGGCCATCCACATAACCGCCGAAACACAGCGCGTTGGCGATGCCCTTGCGCACCGTTTCCAGCGCCACGCCTCGCTTCCAGTACGACTGCTCGCTCAGATAGCGGTGGATCATGGCCACGTCCAGCTCGCCGCGTTCGCTGGAAATGCGCAGTGGCGCGTGCATCAGTTCTTGAACAACATATCGGCTTCGGCGATGCTGGGTTCGCCGAAGTAGACGGTGCGCGAGCCGCCCTTGCCATCGCTGCCGATATACACGCCCGTCATGCTGCGCTCGGCCGGGTCGTACAGGATGGAGTAGCGGTGGCCGCAATTGTGCGGCTCGCAGACACTGCTCAGCAGACGCGCCTTGCCGTCGATCTCGACGGGCTTGAGCGGGCTCGCCACACCATTCGGCACCCAGCGCTGCCGCTTCAGGCCAGCCTTCTTCAGGCCGATATTGAAGGCCTTGCGAAAGGCGTAGTCCGCCTTGTAGACGTCGGGGAAGTACGGGCAGGTGTGGCCGCCGTCGCAGCTTTGCGCCTGCTCGATCAGCGACAGTTGCGGCGTACGCGCGTGCGCCGGCAAGGTGGCCAGCGCCACGGCGGCGCCCAGGAACAGGGGCAGGAACAAACGTGCGGACATGCAATCTCCTAAAAGCATACAGTAATGCGGGCAGCATAGCAGAATGGCATGCTTGCGCGCCCGTCTCAGGGAGAACAGCGGATACCGACGACCCCGTTGACCTTGCCTTCCGCCCATCCCGTCTCGCGCCAGCGGTACACGCCGGGCGCGACGATGATCAACTGCCACTCCACCAGCTTGCCAGCGGCATTGAGGCGGGTTTCATTGTCATAGCGCAAAGTCAGGCTGTGCTCCGTTTCCGCCACCACCGTCGCGGCAAAGCGGTTGGTTTCCCCCAGCTTGCTTTTCCATGTCCGGTCGCTGAAGATCGCCAGCCGCTGATGATCGTCAGACAGCTGCATGCGCGTAAAGTGCCGCGCTTCTTCGCAAACGCTATTCGTATTGACGCTGTCGGACCAGCTGCCAGACAATTGCGCGGCATCAAAAGGAGTCGGAATGGCCGTCACGGCCGCAGTCAGCAGCAAGGTTGCAAGCATAGTTTACCGAAAGAAAACGAAAAGAATCATCATGGCAGGCGCAACGCCAGGGTAATGCTCGACGGCAACGCGGGCGTGCGCCGGTGCAAAGTCGCCTGCTCATAGGCATACGCCATCGCAATGAGTTGCATGTCGCCGTGCGCAGGGCCGATGAAGGACAAGCCGACCGGCAAGCCCCCGGCCACGCCGGCCGGCACCGTAATTTGCGGCAAGGCCGACGGCGCCTGCGCTACGCCATGGCAGGTGGGCCCCACCAGCGCATCGAGGCTGTGCGAGCCCAGCAGCGCTTCGATGCCGCCGGGTTCAGGTGCGGGCGGCATCTCGATCAATTCCGCGCCCTGCTCGCGCAACGCCAGCAGCGCCTGCCCGATCACGGCATCGGTCCCGGCGCACAGGCCGAACAGGCTGCGCGCCACGCCGATGCGGCGCCCATGCAAGCCGGCGGCATCCAACACCACGCCATCGGCCAGGCGCTCGCCGCTCAGGGCCGCGAGCAGCCAGGCCGCCTCGCGCACGCTGGGCGCCATCGGTCCGGCCGTGGCTGGCTCGCCGCCCTGCCCCGCGGCAGTCCTGCCCGTGGGTTTGATGGCGACCAGGCCGCAGTTTGAAGCCGGCGCGACGATGGAACCGTCCGCCGCGCTGTCGACGGCGAGGATGGTCAGCCCGGCCCAGCTGGCACTGGCATGCGGCACGCTGACGGCGGCCCATTGGCGCAAATTGCTTTTGCCGATAATGACGGCGCCGGCCGCGCGCAAGCGCGCCGCCACAAAGGAATCGCAGCTGGCATGCGTGGCCAGAGGCGCCTGCGTGCGCGTCTTCATGCGGTCGCCCGTGGCGATATTGTCGCGCAAGACGACGGGAATGCCGTGCAAGGGACCGCGCACCTTGTGCACCTGCCGTTCGCGGTCCATTTCCAGGGCGATTTTCAGCGCATCGGGGTTGATTTCAATGCCGGGATAGGCGCGCGCGCCGATGCTGCACAGGGAACGGATACGCCCTAGGTACTGCGACGTCAGCGCATGGGAACTGAGTTTGCCTGCCTGCATCATCTGCTGTTGCGGCAACACGCCCGCATCGAGCAGATGGGCCATGGGGCTGGCGGGCGCCGTGGCACGGGCCAATACGGGACGCGCCACGCCCCGGGACGCGCCACTGCGTAACATCTGACTGCGCTGCATGCTATCTCCAGGAAACTTCAATGTTTCTACCGCAATAATGTTGTAGCCATAGCATAGCAGTCCTTGCAACACAATTGTTGTTGAAGGGAATTATTTTTTAAGCAAAAAAAACGCCGCCCGAAGGCAGCGTTTCTTGGTGATCCAGCACTGAGACAAACCAGACCGGCATCTGCCGGGCCATGCGCGCAGCGCAGTGCAAGAATCTATCAGTTGCGTACGACACGCTTGTATTCGTTGGTACGGGTGTCGATTTCGATGACGTCGTCCTGTGCCACGAACAGCGGCACTTGCACGGTGTGGCGGTGTGCGTCGATGGCGTTTTCGATCTTGGCTTCTTTCAGGACGTTGCCCGAAGTATTGCCCTTGACCGCTGGCTCCGAGTACACCACTTGACGGGCGATGGTCGTAGGCAGTTCAACGGAGATAGCTTTGCCGTCGTAGAAAATGGCTTCGCATTCCATGCCATCTTTCAGGTAGTTCAGCGCTTCGCCCAGGTTTTCTTCTTCGATTTCGTACTGGTTGTACTCGGTGTCCATGAACACGAACAGCGGGTCGGCGAAGTACGAATACGTCACTGGCTTTTTATCCAGAACAACAACGTCAAACTTGTCGTCGCCGCGGAACACGTTTTCCATCGGGGTGTTCGTCAGAAGATTTTTCATCTTCCATTTGTAGGTGAAGCCCGTGCGGCTCGAACCGTTGACATCAGAACGCAACACGATCATTGGCTTGCTGTCGACCATGATGATATTGCCAACACGAATTTCTTTTGCGGGTTTCATAGGAATGTACGTAAAAAGTGGGTTGCATGAAGACCATCTGCCGCCTGTGCGCCATCGGCGCCGCAAGCTTGCGTTTGATCGGTTAAAAATACGTTAGAAATAACCGGGCATTTTACCTTAATTTTTGGCAAGCGCCTATCTCGTCGCGCCAGCGAACGCCAGCAGGTTACTTGCCAGATCGCCATTGGCCTGCATCTGCCGCTGCCAGGCCTGCGCGCGCGCCCGGATGCGCGGCAGGTCGGCTTGCAGAGCGGGCCACAGCTGCGCCCATGGCAAGGCATCCGCGCTGGCGCCATTCCAGGCCAACGCCGCCTGCACCAGGCTGTCGATGGCGCCGTCCGCATCGGCCGCATAGCGCTGCAGGAAGGCGCGCAATTTCACGTGATGCAAATTTTCATCCTGCAGATAGATATGCCAGAGAAACGGCAGGCCAGCCCATTGGGCGCGCACGAAGGAATCCTCGCCGCGCACGAGATTGACGTCGCAAGCCCACAGCAGGCGGTCGTAATCGTCTTGCGGCACGAACGGCAACACCCGCACGGTGAGCGCGCCGCGCCTGCGCGCCGCACCGGCCAGCGCCGCATCGTCGCCGATAAACGCCTGAACGGCATCGAACGCGACGCCTTCCGGCACCAGGCACGTCACGGGCTCGCTGCCCGCCTGCCAGGCCGCAAACAGCCCAGCGACCGGCGCGGACGGGTAGCAGAACAGCGACACCTTCAGGGCGGACATTTCCGCCGCCGTCACGCCGAATTGCCCGAGGAATGCCGCCATGGCGCCCGCATCGGCCTGGAACGCCAACCTTTTCTCGTCCAGCGCCGCTTCGCGCAACAGGCCGCCCGTCTTGTTTGTGAAGCCGGGAAAGAAGAAATGCTTGATCATGCCGTGGCGCGGCGACGTCAGCGCGTGGCAACCCTCGACCCACTCTTCCGCCGTCAAGCCTTCCAGGTTCAGCCACACGGGATGCGGCGCGCATTGCGCCATGGCGGCGATATAGCCGGGCGGAATGTCGCAGGCAAAGAATTCGATGACGATGTCGGCGATGTCGGCGGGGGCGAACTCTCCCTCCTGATCGCGCCAGTGGCGCACCGTGACGCCGCCGGCCTGCTGCACTGGCGCCGTCACGTCGATTTCCGGGCAGATGCGCCGGAAGCTCGGCAAATCATCGACCCACAGGGTGACGGCCACGCCATGCTCGCCGCTCAACTGCCGCGCCAGGCGCCAGCAAATGCCGATATCGCCGTAGTTGTCGACGACTTTGCAGAAGATGGCCAAGGTTGGCGCGCGATCGGTAGCTAATGGCATATTCAAAGGGGAAGAAAAAAACGTGATATGGCAGCCCATAACAAAAAAGCCGCACTGTTACCAGGCGGCTTTTTTGTTGGCTGATTCAGCCGGTCTGGCGTCCCCAAGGGGATTCGAACCCCTGTACTCACCGTGAAAGGGTGATGTCCTAGGCCTCTAGACGATGGGGACAGAAAATCTGTCCTGAATGCACTATTCCGCATCCCGACCTGTTACTGCTTGCGAATCTGGCGTCCCCAAGGGGATTCGAACCCCTGTACTCACCGTGAAAGGGTGATGTCCTAGGCCTCTAGACGATGGGGACAGAAATCTGTCCTGAATGCACTATTTGCATCCTGACCCGGTACTGCAGCAATATTGCAGAAACAAAAAAAGCCTGACTTGTCAGGCCCATTCAGCACTGCACTCTTACTTTACAACTAAATCCTGGCGTCCCCAAGGGGATTCGAACCCCTGTACTCACCGTGAAAGGGTGATGTCCTAGGCCTCTAGACGATGGGGACCTGTGCTGGCTTTACTCTCAGCGGACTCTTCGTTGAAGGCTTTGCTTAGCCCCTCAAAAAAGCGTGCGCGAAGTTTAACACGAAGCGATTCACGAAATCAACTGCCGGCCTTCTTTTTTCCACCTTATTTGTATCATCGCCCCCCTATGGAGACAGGATGATGGCAGGAAAATATGGAAAGCAGTGGCACGCCAGGCACGCAGGGAAAACCGCGCCAACCACCTGGCGCGGCAAAAGCATTCCTTAACGCAAGATATCGTCCGCATTGGCGATGCGCACGTCATGCATCTGACTCAGATACGCCTCCAGGTAGCCCTTGTGGGATGCGCCGACGATGACCAGCACGCGCATGCCCGGGCGCGCCGCCATGATTTCGCGGATATTCGACGCCATGCGCAAGTTGCGCACCTCCCAGGATGCCACGTAGTTGCGGCCATAACGCTGCGGCGACGGCTCTTCCAGCGCCGCGCCAAAATCGCCGCGGAAGGCCAGGTCCGCTTCTACGCGTCCGTTATACGCGCGGTAGATCGCCAGCACACCGGCAGGCGTATTCCATTGCTCCTCAAACCCGGCATGGATGCGCTTGCGCTCGGCCGAAAAGGAATTATTCCAGGCCGCCCTGATCGCCTTGGCATACGCCTTTTCATCGCCGACAGGCATATCGGACGTATGGTCATCCATGCCATGCACCCGCTCGTGCCCGCCCTTCGCCGCCAGCACGGCAGCGATCTGATAGCTCTCGTTGCGCTGCCCCAGCAGGGAATTGAGGTTCGCGGCCAGGGGCTCGCTCACGCCGTCACCGGCGCGCCGCTCATCCGCGGGCAGGCGCAGCCATTGCACCAGCGCCGATGCACGCTCGCCACCGGCCAGGAACAGGGAAGCCAATGCACGCCGCTGGGCGGCGGACGGCGCCGCCGGCCAGGCGGCCAGCAAACGTTCCGCCTGCGCCGTGGCCGCCACCACATCGAGTCCCGTGGCGGCCCGCGCGGCGGAAGTGTCATAGCAATACGCTTTCACCGTATCGTCATAGCGCTGCGGATAGGCTCGCAAGTAAGCGCATTGCAAGCCGGAAAGCGCCTCGATCGCGATCGCATCCGGCCGCCAGCCCGCCAGGCGCTCGTTGAGCAAGCTCAATTGAGACGGATCAATCGATGTTGGCAATTGCGCCAAATGGGGCGAACCGAGCACCAGCACGTCATTGAACGGCCCCTTTTGCAACTTCAGCGCACCGGGATCGAATTTCGCCGCAGGCGGCGCCTCCGCGTGCGCAGGAAGGTGAATAACGGCAGCAAGAAAAAAACTGGCAAATACGCGGTGCATCCTGTCTCCTCAGTGTAATGGTCCATTTTTTATCCGCGGGCATGATGAAATCAAGCCGCCTGCCAAATGTAACCACTCCGCAAATCACTGTCAGTTATACCCATGCAACCAATAGGTACAAAAAAAGCCGCCCGAGGCGACTTTGATGTATTTCCATTTCCACCCCATTGGCAAACGCAAGCGGGATCGAACACTCGCCTCTTGCCTGCCATACAAACACCCCAACAGTTAAACCATACTTCCCCGAAAGGCATAACAACAAATGCTTCGGAAATAAAAAAAGCCGCTCAAGGCGACTTTGATTTATTCATTACCATTTACTACCTGTTTCTGCGCTGTTGGTGGAGGTAAGCGGGATCGAACCGCTGACCTCTTGCATGCCATGCAAGCGCTCTCCCAGCTGAGCTATACCCCCCGGGCGCAGAAA